>JAHDDK010000034.1:0-13452 GCA_020629375.1 Acidimicrobiales bacterium | reverse complement strand
CACCCGCATCGGCGAGCTCAGCCCCGAGTGCCGCAGCGCCCAATGGGTCGGCAAGAGCGACGGCCCCGCCGTCGGCGCCCGCTTCAAAGGCACCAACGAACTCGGCGACAGCAAATGGAGCACCAAGCCCAAGGTCACCGCCGCCGAACGCGGTGCCGTGTTCGAGTTCAAAGTGCCAATGGGTTTCGGTCCGACCTGGCGCTACGAATTCCACCCAACCGCTCACGGCACCCGAGTCGTCGAATCGGTACGCCAAGACAAGCCATCGCCGTGGTTCATCCGCCGGGCCCAACGCAAAGCCGGCGTCCACGACCGAGCAGCCAACGTCACCGAAGGCATGGAACACACCCTCGCCAACCTCGAACGACTGGCCACCGCCTGAGGCTCACGGGGGACGGCGTGATCAGAGCAACGCCGCCGAACGGAGCTCGATATGACCTTCGTGAGCAAGCCGTACCTCTACGGATTGAACACGGGCGTGAACCCGTTCCCCTGAGTCCTGGTGAGGTCGTTGCTGTCATTCGCAACACTGACCACACGCCAACGACCGCTCGCCGACATGACCATCAGGACATGAACCGTCTCGCCATCAACCCCGGCAAGCTCGACCGTGCGCGCGGGCCAGGTGTCCCCGCGCCAATCAGTCCACGGGACCTCCTCCCCGCCGGTTGCGGTAACGGGTTCCGAGAGATCGATCAGATGGAGATCTCGGGCACTCGCACGCTGGAGAGCAGTTCGACCGCCCCCGGACACGTGGTGGATAACAGTTCTTGCGCACGCCCAATCACCTCTTCGGTAGCACGCTCGAACTCGATTGTTGCGTTGCCTTGCATCGCGGAGCACAGGGTCGCGTCACTCGGCGAAGCCTCGTTGATCAAGGCCTGGATGAGCTGTGTATTGGTGATCTGTTTGTTGATGTCGTCGCCCGCCTCTTCGCGGAGCCGTTCGATCTCCGCGCTGACCTCAGGGGAAAGGGCATCGGTTGGGGACAAATCGCTTGGGCACTCAACGTTCGGGTACACACGAAGGGCCCAGCATTGGCCCACCACGAATACCGCGCTGTCGTCGTCGATATCGAAACCGGGCGCCACCACGTGCCGGACCCGCCACCGCCCACTGGGACTCGTTCTGAACTCGAGGCTGGCGATCGAGGTGTCCCTGCGCCCAAGGTGGACGACGGCCGAGCTCTCCGTCCCTTCCGTTCGAACGATGGACGCTCCGGCCAGATCGATGTAGAGGTGCCCATTGTCGGCGGCCTCGGGCATCCACTTTGCCCAGACCGCCGGTGCGTTGTCGATCGGGTGTTCATCGCCGAACCCAGCCAATGATGCAGCAAGGCCTTGACGGAATCAGCCCCGATTTCCTGCGAATGTCTCCGCCTCGATGGTCTGCTGGGCTTGCGAATCGAAGATGAACCATGCCCGCAGAAAGTCCCGCGCAGTGTACGCAGCGAGGAACTCGGTGGCCGTCGATTCCGGCGTCGCAAGGTCGAGGCTCTCGTAGATGGGTGCGGTGGGGTCGTCGATCGCTGCCGCGGGCTCGACGGCCTCACGGCCTGGATCGACATCGCCTTCTGCATCGGCGTCGTTGTTCGCATCTGCAGCCGCGATGGATTCCGGCTCATTCATGGACGAGCTTGGCTCTCGTTCGTTCCCGCACGAGCTGAGGAGCGCCATTGTGAGAAGAAGAAGAAGAAGAAGAAGAAGGGGTAGGAGAACTGTCACCCGCAGTGTCATGTCGTCAGGGTCGGATCTTGCTCCCTCGATCCAAGTCCAGCGTTCAAAGCCGGCCCCGCATACGTGAGCGTGGTGGCGTCGACCAAACACACGGCACGGCGATCGGTGAGTACCTCGAAGACCAGTCGGTCTGTGGCGGCAAGATCGACAGCCCCGGAGGCCATCAACGCTTCGACCAACGGCGCGGGAGAGCAGCTCTCCACACTCGGCGTGTTGGCCCGCGATTCGGGCGGCAGCTCGTTCCCGATCGGCAAGACTGTCTAGTTCCTCGCACTCGGGCCAGAGGACAGCCCGAAGTTCTTCGTGGAGGCGATGCTCCACTCGTTCGATCCCTTTGCCGCGTAGATCCGTTGGCCGGCGGCCCTGCCGTCCCTGTCAGAGCCCGCCGATACCTTCGCCCGCACCGGCCCTGTGCTGGTTCTCGAGGATCGGATCCTCCGCACCCACACCGGCAAGGGAACCTCGCGATGGCCATCACAAACGACGACTTCGACCGGCTCCGCCACGAGCTCGACGTGAAGATCGCAACTGTTAGTGTCGACCAAATGAACGCGGCCACAGCGATCAGCGCCTACAGCGAACGCCTCACCGCACTCTCCCAGCGATTCGACGGTGTCGGCCTCCGCATCGACGGGCTCGCCGCCGACATGGACCGACGCTTCACCCAAACCGACCTCCGCATCGACGCACTCGCCGCGGACATGAACCGGCGCTTCGTCCAGGTCGACCGCCAATTCGAAGCCGTCCAAAGCGACATCGACCGGCGATTCGCAGCGGTACATGCAGACATGGACCGCCGTTTCGAGGACGTCGACCGGCGTTTCGACCAGGTCGACAACCGGCTCGATCGCATGGACAGCCGATTCGACACACTCGAATCGAAACTCGACTCCCGATTCGGCTGGCAAACCGTGATCATGACCGGCATCGGCGCCCTCGTCCTGTTCGGCGACGCCATCCGCACGTTCATCGGACTCTGACCGCAGGCGGCGTGCGTCGAGGTCGTGGGCGGCATCGACCGACGAAGTGCAATGCTGCGAAGTGCCCCTCGAGATGGAGACACGAGATGACCGACGAGAACACGAACCCCGACGAAGAACGACTCATCAAAGGACTCGGGCTCGCCGCGCAGTTGTTCGCCGGGCTCGAAGGTTCGCCACCGATGCCCGACGAGCTGAGCCGGCACACCTTCGGACATCTCTTCGGCGACGTGTGGCAGGGCCCCGAGCTCGAGTTGCAGGAGCGATCGCTGATCACGTGCACGGTGCTCGTGGCTCTGGCTCGTGAGCGTGAGCAGCTGTTGCACTTTCGGGCGGCCCGCAACCTCGGGATTCCGCGAGAGAAGCTCGAGGCGATGATCTCTCACGTCGCCCACTACGCCGGCTGGCCCGTGGCGGTCAGCGCCGCCCGAGTCCTCGACACCGTGTGGACCGAGATGGACGCTGCGGGGGCCGACATCTCCACCTGACCACCTCGTCGGGATTGGAGGACGAGTTCCAAACGAACTCGGCAAGGGCGTCGCCTTCACCTCACTCTCCGGTGACTGTCATACCCCCTGGCTAGGTTGAGTTTCATGGTCGGAGTCGGGGCACCACCCCACCACGAGACCCCACCCGGGGACGAGCATCACGCATTGTCTGATGCTGAGCTCGACGAGCTCCTCAACGGATTCGGAGCCGTCATCTCCGGCCTGTCCACGCGTGCCGGAATCGCCTGGGCACAGAAAGCCCAACAGCACTTCGCCGGCATCGAACTCGAACTCACCGCCCGCTTGAAAGAGTCCGGCGCATCCGATCACGACATTCGCAACACCTCCACCGCAGGCGGCACAAGGACCAAAGCCTCAGCGAACCGGGCCAAGAAACGTGCCGCCACCGTCACCGCCAACCCGAATCTGGCCAAAGACGTCAAGAACGGGGACCTTCCCGAAGAATCGTTGGACGCGCTGGCCGAGGCATCCGAGAAAACCGGAGGCGACGCCGCCAACGACAAAGAGTTGGTCGAAGACCTCAAGAACACGTCACCGGATCAGGCCAAGAAAACGGTGACCCGGTGGATGGAACGCCGAGACGACCCCAACAACACCCAAACCCGACACGACCGGCAACGCAACAACCGCAAAGTACAAACCGGCCACGACGACGCCAGCGGCTGCGAAACCATCACCCTCATCGGCGATACCGAGTCGATCACCGAGATCCGCAAGAAAGCCAGAGCACTGGCGCGGAAACTGTATGAGGCTGATGGTGGCCGCGAGATCGACCCCCTCAACCACCCCCGCAGCTTCAACCAACGCCTCTACGACGCGTACCACCAGTTGATCGTCAACGGCGGCCAAGGACCGGTCTCGGTGCGGTCAATGATTCACATCACCCTCACCGTCGACGAAACGGCAGAGTCGGGGATTCGTGCGGCGATGGTCGATGGTGACGGCTACCTCCCGCAATCGGTGCTCGATCGGTACCTGTGCAACGGCATCCTCGCCCTCACCGTGTTCAACCAGAAGGGCCACACCCTCTGGCACGGCCAGATGAAACGCAACGCCACCCCTGCCCAATACGCGGCATTGATCGCCCGCGACCAAGGCTGTGTCCTCTGTGGCGCGTCCCCGGAGTTCTGTCAGGCCCATCACGTCATCCCGTACAACTCGGCGAAACGCGGGCCCACCGACTACTACACAACCGGCCCACCCGACCCTCACGACGTCGGTTTGCCCCTCCGGGGCAAGCCCTTACCGAGTTCGCAAGCGAACTCGCCCGACCGGCCGTCGATGACCTGGCACACGCGGCCCGCCACCGAAGACGAAATCGCTTCACAACGACCAACTCCCCCGAGAGCACCCGGTCGACACAACCAGAATCACTCCAACCGCCGAAACCGCGGCCGTTCGGTCCAATCGGCGACGCCCACCCAAGGCGCCCTCGGCATCTAGCCAGGTCGCCCCCCTAGTTGGGTCGCTCGATCGGTTGACGTGGCGCGCGGAACCGGCCCGCCTCGGAGGGGACGACGGGCCGGTTCACGACACTGCCGGCGACGCCGGACAGTCGGTTGGGTTGTGTTGGTTGTGCGGCTCAGCCGAAGGCGATGCTCTCGATCATCGGCTGCATCTCGGCGGCCCACTCGTCGAGACCGTCAGCGGGCGCCTCGAGCACGACAAACACCGTGCCAGCAGGATGAGCGACGGTGTGGATGCGTTGAATCGTCGGCTCGTCGAGGATCCACGGGCCGAACGACCAGTCCCACATCACCAGACACGGTTGACCGCAGTCGCCACGTCGATCCGCTGCAGCGACCACCGCCACCTCAACCCACGGTGACTCGATACCGCCGATCGAGGTCGAGCCGCTGTCGAGCAGCTCGATCTGTGGAATCTGATCAACCCATGTTGCGAGATCGTCCGGGACCTCGACAAACGACTCGGGCGGCCCATCGGGTCCACCGATGTCGGCCGGGTCGGCGAGGCCGTTGACGGGTTCGACGATTGCGAACCCCCGGAAGGGATCGGCCGGCCCCTGCCCTTGCGGCTCGAACGCGATCGCCGAGTCGAGGTTGAGGCCGAGCGCCAACCCGTCGACGACCGAGATCTCGATCGGCATCGGCAACAGGTCCTCGGCGTAGTACGTGCCCGGCTCGATCGGCGCACCCATCTCTCGTGCAGCGAGATCGTTCGGATCGCCGGGCTCGACCTCGGCCACCTGCGGCAGCACCTCGATGCCTTCGGCGAAGGTGAGCGCCAGCGCTTTCGTCGCTGCTGCGCCTTCGGGCTCGCTCTGGGCAAGCACGAATACGGTCCCGTCCGGGTCGGGAATCTCGATCACGCGCATGTCCCACTCGTCGCCGACCACGATTTCTCCGACCGTGTCGTTGATCAGGATTGGGGCGCACGATCCGAACCGACAGCCCGACGAATCGCCAGCACCCGGAGCCGTATTGAGATCCCACCATCGGGCCTCGACACCGCTCGCAGTCACCATCCCGGTGTCGCCGATCACGATGTCGTCTCGGCTCGAGAAGTACGCCTCGAGGTCGTCGGGCATCGGGAGCGTCGCCGCAGCGGAGCCCGGCACACCGACTGCGGTGAAGATCGCAATCCCCTCATTCGCCACGAGTTCGAGTGGGCCAAGACCAATCAGCTCGGGGATCACATCGCTCACCGATGCATCCACGTCAAGCTGCAGATGGACGTTGTTCGACAGATTCGTGCTGACGTACTCCCCTGCAGGGAGCAGTCGACCCGCTTCAACCATCTCGTTGATCAATGCATCGTCGAACCTGACCGGCACAGACCCGTCGGGTTCATCCACGAATCGCAGCGACGGCGCAAGCGACTCCGCGAGCGCAACCATCTCGTCGAAGAAACCGTCGTCACCCTCGTACGACTCAGCACTAATGGCGACAAGGCCCCGTTCGCTCTCGACGACCCAGAGGCGCCCGAGCTGCGGCGGTTGCCACCCGAACATCTGGTCTTCGCCGGTGAGGATGCCGATGTCTTCGACCGTGGGCTCCTCCGGAGGCGGCCCCGAGATCACGCGATCGGTCGCCACGTCCACGATCGTGGCCGTTCCGATGCGCAGCTCCACTGTGCCCCCAGGGATGGCTTCGATGCCGAGACCGCCGATCGCAATCACGAGGTCGTCGACGGTCGCGATCGCGTCGACGCCTCCACCGGACATCGGTGTGAGGAACTCGATCGCCGCCGGTGCTGGCGAAAGCGGCCCGATACCTGCGTGGCCGGGACCCGCGTTGAAGGCGAAGAACTCTTCGGCAGTGTCGAACGCAATGCCGCCAGCAACCGGAAGCTCGATCACGCCCGCGGCGGCCTCGCCAGCGAAACCGACCTCCCACGGCGCATCGACGAGCGGCGCGGGATTCGCGCCAGGTTCGCCGAAGGCAATCGATGAGACAACCGCTTCGCCCCGTTCACGCTGGCCCGAGACTGTGCCGGCGTCGGCAACCACGATGGCGAGAGGATCGAACTCGCCCATGTCGACCCAGTAGACGACGTACTCGACGCCAACCTCGAACGAGAGGTAGAAACCGAGCGCTTCGTTGCCGGTGAATCCGACGCAGAACCGGTTGTCGCCACACAGGCTTCGATCGTCGAGGGCCACGACGAACTTCGTGGCGTCACGCCCGCCGACCGTCGTCCTCTCCGGCCCCTCAGCAACAAGGCCTTCGGGCATGGCGTCGAGCCAGCCATCGAGATCCTTGGCGTCCCACGGCTCCTGGTCTTCGGTGAACTCGCCGTAGTTGGCGGGGTCGGCGAGGCCGTGGACTCGCACGAAGGCCACGTCGTTGTCGCCGGGACCCTGCGAGGAGCTGGTCGCCAATGCGAGAAGACCACGTTCATTCGGGTGCACCTCCCAGCCATCTGCGACGTCGAGGCTCATCGGGATCCCGAGATCCTCGTGTCGCCACGTACCGGGCTCGATCGGCTCGAAGAATCCGTCGAGGAGCGGTGCGTCGGCGGCGAACTCCGGGGCCACATCCTGTTCATCTGCGTCGGGCTCGGGGGCCTCGGTCTCGTCGGTCTTGACGACATCGGCTTCGGTCGTTGTCGTCGCGTCGGCCGAAGCGTCGACCTCGGCGTCCGCTCCGTCCGAACTGCATCCCGCAATAACCAACAACACGGCCGCCGCCATCATCACCCACCAGTGCTTCTTCATCGGTCTCCCTCCGACTCGAGAGCGACCCCTCGGACATCCCGCTGATGCCCGAGGGTTCCGCCGCCCTGCTTCCGGAGTTCATCGATGGAGAGACAAGAAATCCGTCGCTCTCTCGTGTGGATCTGCCGTGCCGTGTGTCACGTCAGTCGTCGCGCTCTCCGCGCCAGGTGGTGTGAAAAAGCGCCGAGCCGGCGGTGATCGCCAACGGTCACCGCCAGCCCGGACATCTGTCGCAGGGCATGAACCTCGGTTAGGTCATGCGAGCCTGCAGGTCGTCGCATTCGAGCGAGGTGGCGCTGCCGTGGTTCCTGATGTCGTCCCACGGCACCATCCGTGCCGTCACTCCAGCCTGGATCAGCTGGCTGAAGCAGCCGTGGTTCACCCACTGCTTGGTGCCGTTGTCGAAGACGATGAAGCCATCACCGTTGTTCGTGGTCTTCACCAGCTCCATGCCCGGGTCGGGCGTCGACTGAGGCGTCGGGGCAGGCGAGCCCGATCCCAACAGCGTCTTAAGCCGGTCGCAGCTGTTACTGATCGACGCCGTCGTGCGTATCTTGATTTCCGTCGTCCAATCTGCAGGCCGTGAAGAGACACCGGCAGCGACGAGCTGCGAATAGCAGCTCACGTTCACCCACTGGCGAGTGCCATCGGTGTACAGCACGAACCCGTCTTGGCTGCCCGGCGCCTTGGTCTGCGAGGTCACCAGCACACCGCCTGTCGACGGCGTCGGAGTGGGCGTAGGCGCAGGTGTCGGCGTCGGCGTCGGCGCAGGTGTCGGCTCGGGAGACGGAACCGTTCCGCCGTTGAGCAGCAGTCGCTGGAGCTCGTCGCACGACAGGGTGGTTGTCGTATTCGGCGACAACTTCACCTCCGTGTGCCACTCGGCCGGCCGGGCGTGAATCCCCGCGCGAGTCAACTGACTGAAGCACGCATTTTCTACCCACTGTTTCGTGTTGTTGGTGAACATCACGAATCCATCGCCGTCGAAGGTCACCCGAACGAGTTCGGCGACGATCTCTCGGGGCTCCGGAGGAGGCGTGGTTGTACCACCCCCACCACCCGTCGATGGCGGATGCACGATCGTCGTCCCGCCACTGATGCGGCTACCCGTTCCATCCCCGTAGTCGACCGTGATCGGAATCGAGCGGTACGGAGCCTCGTAGGTACCGACGACGAAGGCCAGCTT
Source organism: Acidimicrobiales bacterium (assembly GCA_020629375.1). GTDB lineage: Bacteria > Actinomycetota > Acidimicrobiia > Acidimicrobiales > SHLQ01 > SHLQ01. The sequence continues at coordinate 4,864 of JAHDDK010000034.1, read as the reverse complement.
CGAGATGACGGCGCCGTTGTTGGCGCTGTCGTTCATGAACTCGAGCAGAATCAAGTCGACCGCTTCACGGGTACTCGACGTCTCCGCGAGCTTGCGTGCGAAACCTACGGGCGCGTCTTGCCCGTGCTTGTTCAACCACTGACGGCCCGCCGAGCGGAACGCATCGACCGAACGCCGATCGAGTGTGAGTTGGATGTCGACGCGATCCGAAGATGTCCGAGGCTGCGGGATGCCGAAGACCTTTTCGAGGATCGGCGGGTACCCGTCGGTCTCGTGGTCCTGGTAGACGAATGCGACCGACATGTTGTTCCAGTCCGGTTCGCCGTTGCCGGACACCGGAGCAACGAACTCGGACTGCGAACCGCCGTAGGTCATCACGTTGCGGCGGATCCGCTCGCCATCGCGAAAGTGGAGTTCAGACGATGCGGACGAACCCGACATCAGAGTCCACGATCCGGTGAAGCGGCCGAGCGCTAACTCGGCGGCGAGTCTCGACTCGCTGCTGAACTCATTCACCCGAGCCAACCGCACGCCGGCAGCCTCGCTCTCAGGCAACATGAAATCCGAGGCGAAAAGCTTGTACGCACGATAGCCAGCTGAGGTCTGGAGGTCGATCTCGGCATAGTCCATACGGGAGTCGGTGAACCGTCGCTCGGATGCGATCTGCATACTCTTGAACGGTCCAAACCTGAAAATCTGCTCCAGTTCGCTGATCGGGCCGACCATCAAGGCGAAGGTCGTTCCCTCGAGGCGAGTTATCGAAAAGCCAACCGCATCGACGTTGTTCGTCTCCTGTGCGAGGGCGACGGGGACCTTGCCAACCTTGAACTTGGCCTCGTACAGGCTCCCTTCGAGCTCACCGCCACGAATCATGATCATGTTGCCAACCTCGAAGCTGTTCGGGTCGTACAAGCTGGGGAGCTGATCAGTCCGACCTGCGTCGAGCGCAGACGCCTGCGCCGGGCTGAGCGTGGCCGAGTACGACAGCTGCATACCGACGTAGCTGTCCCATGCTGCATCGAACGGCAACGGGTTGCGGAAGCGATCGAGCGGGCCGGGCACAAGGTTGCGGAGCAATCGTGACTTCTCGAGGGTCTTGGCGAGCACGTCGCGATCCCTGAACCACGTGAGCCGGTTGAGCTGCTCTGCACCCCAATCGAGGCGGTTGAGTTGCTTGTAGTAGGCCTGTACGCCCGTCTTCGCAAGACCAGCACTCGCCTTTGCCCTTGCGACAACCTCAATCGTCGCAACTTGAGTTCGTGCAAACCCAATGCCAATCTGCGGCTCGGTCAACTCTGACGTGACCTCACCCGAAAGGCCGATCGTTGCGGATGCTGGTGACAGCGGGTTGGAAAGACCGCGGAGCACCTCGATGTCCGCAGTGAACTTCTGCCCCTCACCGAACACCGCTGCGACTGCCCAATCGGGAGCAGCATCGATCAGATCATCGATCTCGGATTCGGCCAGGGCGTCAGTCGCAAGGTCGAAACCAAGCGTCGTGACAAAGATTCGGCGCTCATCCGCAGTCCAATCAGCCGGGTTCCCTCCCGGGATGGCCGACCAATCACCGCTGACCGAGGCTGTGGCCAAGGCTCGGGTAGCCCCGAGATTGATGAGGTCCTCAATCGTGCGGCTCTCGATGTCCTCTCGGACAGGCACGGGCGGACAAGTTTCTGCGTTTCGCCATGTCGACAAAGCACGGAAGCCGTTCGGGAACTCCTTGACCGTACGGAAGCGGAAACAGACCCTCTGGCCTCCCATCGAGTCCGTCGGCGTCATCTTGTGGGAAGACTCATCGCCGTTGACCCGCACGACGGGTGACGTACCGGTCCAGTTGCCGCTGCCGACCTTGTATTGAACGTCATACCCAGTGGCGTCCGCCTGGGAACCTGACCAATCAAAGACGAGCTGGTGGGCGGTGACCGAGACCACCTCGACCGGGCTCGGGGGTACGAGTGGCACCTGCGGGCACAAGCTTCCTGACGGCAACTCGCGCCACGTTGAGGTGGTCCCCTGAGGTCCGTTCACCGCACGTACACGAACACAGACCCGTTCACCTCGGACAACAGCACCTCTGTAGGGCACCACGATCGACGTCGTGTTCGCGGCGAGCTCGATGTCCGGACCCCACTTATCATCAGCCCCCTTCACCTGCGCGACGTAGCCTGTTTTGTTCTGTGAATCGCCCCAGTGGAACGTGGCCGTGTTCATCAGCACGTTCACTGTGTTGCTTGCGCCCGGGGTCGTGGGGCCAGCGGGTCGAGGGATCGTCGGACAGGACGATCCGCTACGCCAATTCGAATGGCCCGGCTGGCCGCTGGGGAGATCGAGGACCGAACGCACCCGCACACAGACCTTTGCCCCGTGCATGTTCGACTGGACAGTCAGGCGATGCGACGATCCATCCCGGTAGTTGTTGGCACGAATCACACCGGAGAACCCACCGCCGTCGATCTGGTACTGAAGCTCGTAGCGGGTGGCCTTCGATGACGTTGGCCAATCGACGTAGATGTCTTGTGACGTCGCCGACAGGGTGGCCGGGTTCGGCGGCAGCAGCAGCGCTCGCGGGCACGAGTACCCGCGCCACGTCGAGGGCGTCGAACCAGGTCCACCGAGCGCGCGGACTCGCAGGCATACCTGTTCGCCACGCATGGCGTCGGTGACAGCGAGCTTGTGCGAGGACTTGTCGCTCGATGAGATCGGTACCACTGTTTTCAGGCCCGTCCAGTTTCCGCTGCCGATTTTGTGCTGCACCTCGTAAGTCGTCACGTCGCCGGTGGAATCGCCCCAGTTGAACACGAGATTATTGAGCCACACCGTGACATTCGCTCCAGCGGGAGGCTGCCCTGGGGGCGTCGCCGCCACCGGACGCGGAACGGTCGGGCAGGTCGAGCTTGTACGCCACTTCGAGTAGCCGCGCTGGCCATTCGGCAGGTCGCGAACCGACCGGACACGCATGCAGAGCTTCTTGCCTTGCATCGCTGAAGTGGCGGTCAACCGGTGCGAAGAGCCGTCGAGATAGTTGTTCGCACGGATCACCCCCGAATACGTGCCCCCATCGATCTGGTACTGCAACTCATAGCGAGTCGCCTTGGACGCGTTGGGCCAGTTGGCGAATACATCTGACGACGTGGCCGTGAGCGTGGCCGGCTCCGGCGGCAGCAGCAGCGCACGCCCACAGGCAACCGGCTCGCTCCACATTGACGGATTCACACCCGGGCCACCAAGCGCTCTCGCCCGGAGGCACACGACCTCACCGCGCATCGCATACGTCACCGGTAGGCGGTGGGAGGACTTGTTGGTGCTGGTCAGCTGCTTGGCCATCTCGGGTTCTGACCAGCCTCCTGGACCGATGCGATACTGCACCTCGTATGTGGTCACCGTTCCCGACGAATCACCCCAATTGAAGGCGAGATTGTTCAGCCAGACGGTGACATTTCCGCCCGCAGGAGGCTGTCCCGGACGCGTCTGCGCCTCTGCGACGCCCGAGAACAACAGCAAGACAGCTGCGAGCAACGCCAAGGCCGAGATCGTCTTCCGTCGGGCGCGCCGAACATCGGCAGTGGAACTGGATCGTGGACGCTCCGGGGGTTCGTCTCGTCCGGTCGACTCGTGCTCATGCGTGAACGGTCGTTGGTGATTCACGGCCTCTCTCGCCTTCTCCCCTGGTTCGGGGTTCGTGGTTTCGAGAGGTGGTACGTAAGGTCGTCCGGGTTTCTTCGGAGAAATCCAGATTTCTTCGTTGTCGATGGCCCGAATCACGCCACGGGGCGCGTCGAGCTACTCCAAATCGCGCTCGACAGCGATCTCGACGCCGACGCCGTCGTCGCAGGGGCCGAGCTGGTCATACGAGCTCGGGTATCCGAGATCCGGGTCGAAGCGCACGTTGAGATGGACGCCACACTCCCCTGGTTCGGGCACCTGCCACCGGCCATCCTCGTAGTCCGAGATGAGTCGGTCGAGTACGTCAAACGCTTCGCTCACCGTTCTTGGCAGCACCTCGACGTCGGCGGCTGTGCCGTTCACAATCGTCTCGGATTCGAGTTGTCCATCGGCGTCGACGATCGTCTTCACCTCGGAGAACGTTCCGACGAAGACCCGCATCGTGTACGGCCCGGGACCTTTGGAATCCCATTGAGATCGGGCAGCGTCGAGCGCTGCCCGGATCATCGAAATGTCCTGTTCGGAAAACGACTGCGACAGGTCCAGCTCGATCGGCTCACTGACTCGCTCGACCTCAGAGCCACTTCCACACGAACCGACACCAAACAGAACGAAGGCGGACCCGATGAGAGCGATGATGCGTCTCATGAGTGTTCTACGTTGCTCGCGCAACATCTGGTTCCCGTCGGTCCCACGCGGCGCCGGTCGAGCGAGGACAGCGCATGTTGCGCACATGCGCGGTCCAGACCTCGCGTCGGAGAAAGTTTTTCTTGGCCCCGCCCGAAGCCTCGAAATTGTCGACTTCTTTGATTGCAGAATCCGACCTTCCAGACTCTGATTTTTCAGGGTTTTTTGAGCGTGCGCTCTGCTCTGAGAACCCTCGCTCGAAAACGGTTCGGGCGGTGTCATTTTCTCGAAGGGCGCTGTTGACATGCGTCGAACAAGTCGGTACAACGTCACTTCTGCTCCGGCGACCCCGCCGCGGCACACGAGGCAGAACGATGAAACACACGAGCTATTCAGCAGAACTGAATACCCAATCATTCGACCTTTCGGTCGATGCGTTGGCGTGCGTCGTCCTACCGGGCGCCGAGCGCCATATCCCCGAGACCCCGGCTTCGGAGGTGATCGAGATCTTGCGATGACGTCGCACTAAACAGATCCGATCCTCTGGCTTCCGAAGCCGCCGCTCGCTGAACGA
>JAHDDK010000033.1 GCA_020629375.1 Acidimicrobiales bacterium | reverse complement strand
CGGCAACGGTGACGACGTGATCTTCGGCGGGCGCGGAAATGACACGATCGTCGGCGGCAACGGCGACGACGTGATCTCTGGCGGGCGCGGCGCCGACGTCATTCGCGGCGGAAACGGCGACGATGTCCTCCGCGGTCGTCGGGGTAACGATCAGCTGAACGGAGATGACGGCGACGACCTGCTGTACGGCAACCGGAACGACGATCGACTCTGGGGAGGGGATGGCGACGACGAGTTGTTCGGTGGGAACGGAGACGATCAGCTTCGAGGCCAGAATGACGACGACCTCCTCGTTGGCGGCGCAGGTGCCGACCTCGCTCTTGGTGCTGCCGGCGAAGACGAGCTCTTTGGAAATGGCGGCAACGACGATCTTCGCGGAGGCAGCGGTGACGATGACATCGACGGCGGCAGCGGCACCGACCGTTGCCGCGGCAACGGCGGCAGCGACGACCTCGTCCGCTGCGAGACCTGAGTGTTGGCCGGCGAGTTGTTGCTCAGCCGAGGCTGGGCAACGACTCGAGCCGGACAACACCGAACGTTGCGAGGATTTCCTCGGACTCGTGTGACCACGCCGGGTCTGCGTGAGCGCCCGACGCATGCGTGAGGAGCCGCAGGACGAGTGCACGTTCGATACCGCTTACTGTCGGCAGCTCGTCGTGGAGCAGCGTTCTCGCCTCATCGAGCCGTCCCTCTCGCATCAGGGCCGTCGCGGCGATCCGTAGGAGCCGGGCGCGATGCGCCGACGTTGCCTGTTCGGCAGTCCATCTCTCAACGACTTCATCGGCATGGTGCATGCCCTGGTCGACCTCGAAGAAGAGCAGCCGGAGTCGTGCGTCGTCTTCGAGTTCGCTGAACCCGAACGAGACGATGTCGTCAAGCGCTTCGGTGAGGTTTCGTCGTGCGTTCTCGGTGTCGCCCATCCGGTCATAGGTCGTGCCGAGATAGAGCTTGGCCGCACACAACCCGATCGGATAGCGGCCCGCTTCCCAATTTCGCCGCGCCCGATGCAGACGATCGAGCGCCTCGTCCCAATGACCCTGCTCGGAGAGGATCTCTCCTGAGTTCAGTTGGCCGAGCATGCTGTCGACCATCGACCCGGCGCGAACCCCAGCCTCGGTGGCGAGCTCGTAGCTCTCTGCCGCTTCGGTCCAGCGACCGTTGAAGTAGTGCTCGATGCCGAGGTTGTTGTGGGCGCCCGACACTCGCTCGTACTGGCCGAGACTCTCGAACAGCTCCAACGCGCGCGGGCCGTACTCGATCCGGTCGGGACGACCCAAGAAGACGGTCGCCAAGTGCAAACGTTGGAGCGCCGACGCCATACCCGCAACATCATCGGCGTCTTCGGCGTTCCCGAGCGCCTTGCGGCCTTCGATGATGCATCCCTGCGGATCGCCCTGTCGATGCAATGTGCCTGCCCGCAGGAAGTGGATCTTGCTCCGAGCCCGGAGGACGTCGGGGGTCGTGGGGGCGTCGTCGAGCGTCTGTTGGGCTCGGGTCAGCCAGCGCTTCGCCAGATCGAGGCGGCCCTGCCGCTCGTTGATCTCTCCGATCCCACCGAGCGCCGCCGCCTGTCGATGGGGGAGTGAGGTCGACTTGCGCGCGAGGTCGTACCCCACACGCGCTGCGTTGAAGTCGCCGAGGAGGAACTCGACCTCGCCGAGTTCGAGCGCGACCTCGGCAAGGAGTTCCTTGTCGAGCGATCGCAAGGTGCGGCCGGCCGCGACCGCTCGACCAAGAGCGACCGCTGCTTCGGCGGTGGCCGCCTGGGCCCGCGCAGCACGCCCCGCGACCGTGCCATAGGTCCAGGCGCGCTCGTGCTCGCGGGCCAGCGAGAAGTGTTCGGCGAGCAGACCGGCGATGCCGGTGCGATCCTCGGTCGACGTCTCGAGGTGAGTGCCGACGCGTTCGTGGAATCGCTGGCGCTGAGCGAACGGCAGCCCTTCGTAAGCGACCTCTCGAAAGAGTGCGTGGACGAACTCGAGATGTTCACCTTCTCGTTCGAGATATTCGGTGAGCGACTCGAGGTGGGTCGTCGCGCCTTCGAACACGGCGTCGAGGTCAGATGCCGTGAAGGCCTGTCCGAACACCGACGCGACGCGTAGCGTGCGCCGGGGATCGGGGTCGAGCTCATCGAGCCGAGTCGCGATGAGTTGCTCGACGGTGTCCGGCAGGGCGTCCGCGGTGCCGCCCTCGACCAGCTTGGCGAGCTCGATCGCAAAGAGCGGGTTGCCCGCTGAGCGGGCCATGATCGTGTCGAGCGTGCGGTCGGTCAGATCGGTCTCGACGGACGCCAGCACGAGCGTTCGAACATCGTCGTCGGAGAGTGGGTCGAGTTCGATCGTGGTCCGGCTGTCCGGGTCGAGCGTCCAGTTTCCGTTTGGACGGGACGACAACACCATCGACCAATGACGAGCGATTGGGTGATCGAGTGCGAACTCCAGGAAGTCGCTCGATGCCTCGTCGACCCAGTGCATGTCTTCGACGACGAGGAGCGTGCCGCTCGGCAGTGCGGCGCGCAGAAAGCGTGCCGTCTCCTCGTGGATCCGTTCGCGTAGGAACTTCGGGTCGATGGCTGAGGCCTCGTCGGTCTCGGGCACCTCTGCGCCGGCCGGGATGGCGAGGACGGGGAGCATCGCCATCAGGCCCGGGTCGTGATGGCGAACCGATTTAGCGAGCAACTCGCCCGCGATTTCGGGATCAGCAGCGTGGTCGATGTCGGCGGCTAGACGCACGATGGATTGGAGCAAGGCATAGGGCGTGGCGGCGGAATACGGCGTACACCGAGTGGAGACCACCGGATGAAGATGTCGTGACGCCTCGAACCGGAGTTCTTCGAGGAGGCGACTCTTGCCCGTGCCTGCCGGGGCCACGATCTCCATCAACGGCGTGTCGTTGTGCAGAACGCCGAGAAGCGCCTCACGCTCCGCCGTTCGACCGATGTGAGGAGCGTCGCTGCGGGGGCGCTGCGCCCACTCGGTAGCGCCGTAGACGACGGTGGCGTTGATTGGCTCGGTCTTTCCCTTCACCGTGAATAGCGGAAGAGCGTCGCCGTCGAACACCATCCGGGTGGCCGCCAAGACGTCATCGACGGCGACGACCTCGCCGGGGCGAGCCTGCCCGAGCATCCGGGCCGCGGTGTTCACCGGATCTCCCATCAACGTGTACGTCCGCCGCTCGGCCGATCCGAGGAAGCCAGCGAACACTCGGCCGTACTGCACGCCGAGACGAAGGTCGAACCTCGTCCTGACTCGGGCCAACGCCAGGGCGGCGGTGAGCATCGCGTCGGCGGTGTTCCCGAGCGTCACCGGTGCACCTGCGCACAGCACGAACTTCGCGCCGTCGGGCGCGACATCGCTGTGGAGCACGGTCACGCCGTGTTGACGGCAGACCTTGGTGAGCGTGTCGACCAACTCGCCGAGAGCCTCGGCGACGCCCTCTGGATCGGAGTCCGACGATTCGTCGAGCCCCGCGACCGCCAGGAATCCGGTGGTTACGAGCCGGTGCTCGCCTCCCAGTTCGGCGAACCCGCTGAAGTGCGTGGCCACAGCCTCGGGGACCAGGACGTGCAGATCAGTCCCCGACGCGATCGCCGGCGGATCGATGGCGTCGAGCTCGATACTGCCCGAAACCTTCCAGCCATCGCCGTCGGCGACCGGGTCGACATGTGGCCGCAAGGCGTCCGCAATCGCGTCATCGACCAGGGTCTGACCCTTTTCAGCACGTCCTTCGAGGCCGATCACACGTGACGCTCTCGGACCGACGATCAGGAGTTCACGATGATCCGACCCGACCAAGAAGGCGTCGAACGGTCCGGTCGCGGCGCCGACGGTCATCGTGAGTTTGGCGCGGCGGGCTGCCGCAAGCGACGCAAGTGCGACCTGCATATCGATAGACGCCGCCCCAGCGCGGAGCTCGTGATCTTCGGACCGGAATAGGACGAGGATTGCGTCGCCACCGAACTTGATGATCTCGCCGCCGTGATGAGTCGCCGCGGCGATGAGCGCCGTGAAGCACTCGTTGATCAGCTCCGTTATCTCCTCGGCACCCGCCTTGCCCTTGCCTGCCAGACGTTCGGAGAGCGCCGTGAAACCGGAGATATCGGCCGACAGCATCGAGCCCTCGACGAGTTGATGACGATTGCCAGCGTCGGAGGCCAGTTCGACCGCGAAGGCCGGCAGCAGCGAGCGTAGACGTGCGTCTCTCGTTTTCTTCCCTCGTGTTGCCATGTCCCGCACCAGCTGTCATGAACGAAGGACGTCATCGCGTCCCCCGCCGCGATGGTACGTGGTTGTGGCTGGCCGTGTCTGGCGTCTGGTTGTCAGTCGGGAGGCGAAATGTCGATGACCTTTGCGAGGTCGTCGACCACTTCGGCGCTCGGGTGGCCAGCGAGCGTCGCCGGTGGCACGAGAAGCTTCTTGTCCCGGCTGCCGCCGCCGATGATCAGGTTCTCGCGTTCCATGACTCGGCTGTCGATCCATAGTGGTAGTTCGGTGGTCGTCCCGAACGGTGTGACTCCGCCAATCATCATCCCGGTGAGCTCGATCGTTTGATCGCCCGATGCGAACGACGCCTTGCGCGTGCCCAGTTTCTTGCGTACCACCTTGTTGACGTCGAGTCGGGTGTGGGCCAGCACGAGACACATTGCGAATACGGGCGGTTCGGCCTTACCGGCAACGACGATCGCATTGGCCGAGTCCTCAGGCGCATAGCCGTACGCGTCGCAGAAGGCTGCCGTGTCGGCCAGGTCGGGATCGCATTCGACCACTTCATAGGTGAGGCCGAGCTGATCGAGATGCGCAATGGGGTCGGCGTCGGTCATCGGCCCATCATCGCCCACTCGTAGACTCGTGCAGGTGTCCGGGCCCCTCCAGTTCCGCTTCGTGACCTCGGCGGCGAAACACAGCCAGCTCCCCGAGGCCGACATCGAGATTGCCTTTGCCGGTCGATCGAATGTTGGCAAGAGCTCGCTGCTCAACGCTGTCGCCAACCGCAAGAACCTTGCCAAGACGTCGAAGACCCCAGGAGCGACGCAGCTCCTCAACGCCTTCGAGCTTGCTCCCGAGGACTCGGGTAAATGGATCGTCGACCTTCCCGGCTACGGCTTTGCCAAGGCACCCGAGCACGCCCGGGAGAAGTGGGCCCGCATGATCGAGGCCTACCTGCTCGAACGGGAGTCGCTCGTCGCGGTGTTGTTGCTCATCGATGGGCTTGTCGGGCCGACGGATCTCGACAAGCAGTCGATCGACTGGTTCCACCACATCGAGGTACCGATCCACATCGTGGCGACCAAACACGACAAGGTGAAGCCGTCCAAACTCGGCGTGCGCAAACGAGACCTCGCCGTGCACTCCGGCGTGCGCCAAGACGAGGTGCGATGGGTGTCGGCTGCGAAAGGCACGGGCATCGGCGAGCTGCGGGGCGACATCCGTCGCCTGCTGGGTGCCTGATCCGATGAAGACGTGGACGTTCCGCCTCGGCGCGCTGTCCGGCCTCGCTGGACTGGTGTGGCTCGTGCGATCGCGGCTCGATGGGTCGACTGCGTCCGCGCTCGGCCGCAACGCAACGGTCGCCGGCATCGGTGCTCGCAGTGGCGGCCGATGGGCGGCCACTCAGGCGCGCAAGACCTTCGCTTCCGCGGAGCGTCGCGAAGCGCTCGACGCCGAGCTCCAGATGAAGACCACCGAGGACGTCGTCGCATCGCTCGGCAATCTCAAGGGCGCCATGATGAAGGTCGGCCAGATGGCCAGCTATCTCGACCTCGGCTTGCCAGAGAACGTTCGCCTCACGCTCACCCAGCTCCAGTCCGACGCACCGCCGATGGCGCCCGAACTCGCTGCGACGATGATCGAAGAGGAGCTCGGTCGACCGCCCGAGCAGGTGTTCGCCGAATGGGACCCGGTGCCGATCGCCTCGGCGTCGATCGGGCAGGTTCATCGGGCGATGACACACGACGGGCAGGCGGTGGCCGTCAAGGTCCAGTACCCCGGGGTCGGTGACGCCATCGAGGCGGATCTGCGAACCAACGACGCACTGTTCGCGGGCTTGCGAGTGCTCTTCCCGGGAATCGACACGTCGACCATCACCGACGAGCTGCGGGATCGGCTCTCCGAGGAGCTCGACTACGAACTCGAGGCTCGCAATCAGCAGTACTTCGCCGATCACTTCGACGGGCACCCCTACATCAACGTTCCGTCGGTTCTTCCGGAGTACTCGACGAGACGAGTCATGACGTCGGAGCTCGTCGTAGGCGCAAAGTTCGACGAAGTGCTCGGTTGGCCACAGGCGCAACGCGATCAGATCGCCGAGACTCTCTTCCGGTTCACTTTCGGGTCGATCTACCGGCTCGCCGCGTTCAACGGCGACCCGCACCCTGGCAACTACCTCTTTCACGAAGAAGGACGAATCACCTTCCTCGACTTCGGTCTTGTGAAGCACTTCACGCCGGACGACACGGAACTGTTCGAGTCGCTCATCGTCAACATGGTGATCGAACCGGACTTCGCCCAGTTCCGCAACGACATCGAAGAGGCGGGGCTGCTCGCGAAGGACGCGCCGTTCTCGAACGAGCTGATCGGGGAGTACTTCAGCTACTTCTACGACTTCGTCCTGCGCGACGAAGAGTTCACCTTCGACGACGACTACTCGGCCGCCGGAGTAAAGGCGATCTTCGAGACCGGTGGCGATCACGGCGAGCTGAAGAAGGTCCTCAATGTGCCGGCCAGCTTCGTGGTGCTCCAGCGAATCAACCTCGGCGTCATGGCGCTCTTTGGCCAGCTCAACGCCACACAGAACTGGCGGCGTATTGCGAGCGAAGTCTGGCCGTTCGTCGACGCCGAGCCGTCGACCGACATGGGACGGGCGATCGAGGAGTGGGGCCGAACCACCGGCCGCCGCCCCGAGTACCAAGGCCTGTAGCCCGGGGTCAGACCCTCTCGTACTTGTCCAGGTAATCCTGGGGTCAGACCCTCTCCTTACTAGTCCAGTACGGTGATGACGTGAACGAGGGGACCGGACCAAATGTCACGCCTGGCCGGCCGAAGGGCAGTGGGCGCCGGGCACCGTGGATCGTCCTCGGCGTGGCCGGATTCACCTCGCTCGTCGTCGTGATCATCGCGATCGCCATCGCGCTGTTCTTCCTGCTCTGACCCGGGCGGCTATCGCCGAACGCGGTAGAACTGAAGGCGTGCTGACCGTCATCTCCCCGGCGAAGTCGCTCGACTACGAGACACCGCTCGCCACGAAGAAATTCTCCGAACCCGAACTCCTCGACCACGCCGCCGAGCTCGTCGGCGTCATGGCCGAGAAGTCACCAGATGAGCTGGCCTCGATGATGCATATCTCGTCATCGCTTGCCGAGCTCAACTTCACCCGGTTCCAGGACTGGCAACGACCGTTCACTCCCGACAATGCTCGGCCAGCTCTGCTCGCCTTCGACGGCGATGTCTATGCAGGGATGGATGCCCCAAACAGTTTCTCCGAGCGCGACTTCACCCACGCCCAGAAGACGCTTCGGATCTTGTCTGGTCTGTATGGCGTGCTCCGTCCGCTCGATCTGATGCAGCCGTACCGCCTCGAGATGGGGTCAAAGCTGGAGACCGGAGCCGGATCGACTCTCTACAGCTACTGGGGCGACACCATCACGGAGAATCTCAACCAGGCGATCGACGCGAGCCCAGGAGCCAACGTTTTGATCAACCTCGCCTCGAACGAGTACTTCGGTTCTGTGCGAGAGGAGAAGCTCGACGCGCCGATCGTCACGCCGAACTTCCTCGATGCGAAGGGCGACGGCGACTACAAAGTCGTGAGCTTCTTCGCCAAGCGGGCGCGTGGAGCGATGAGTGCCTGGATGATCACGAATCGGATCACGACCCGCAAGTCCCTCATCGAGTTCGACGGTATGGGCTACCGTTTCGACGCAGAGCGATCGAGCGACGATCGCCCAGTGTTCATCCGACGCAACGACGGCTGAACGAAGAGAGGAAATCACATGTCGACAGGCGGCGCACCTCCCGGTTGGTATCACGCAGAGGGCGATCCGCCCGGTACAGAGCGCTACTGGAACGGCAGCGCATGGACCGAAGGGCCACGACCGGTTCAGCCCGAAACGCCGACGATGCCCGACACGCCCGACTTCGGAAGCAGCGCGCCGGGTAGTGACATGCCCGTCATGGGCGGATCGACGCCAGGCTCGGAGATGCCCGAGGTCGGCGGGGCCATGCCCGGCTCGGACATGCCCGTGATGGGCGGCGGGTCGACTGCCGGCTCGGACATGCCCGTGATGGGCGGCTCCACGGGACCTGCTCAGGACCTGCCGGGCGCAGGCCTCCCGCCCACGAATCAGCCCCCAACGAACATGCCGCCACTGGGTGGTGCCCCGACCGGGGGGATGCCACCGGCGTCGAGCCCGGGTATGTCGACTGGCTTTCCAGGCGGTATACCGTCCGATGCCACGCCCGGTGGCTTCGGCGCTCCCGCAGGCGGCTACGCACCGGCGACCTACACCGAGTCGAGCCAGGCCACCGTTGCGCTGGTGCTGTCGATCGTTGGCTTCTTCTGCTGCCTCACGGCGCCGGTCGGAGCGTTCCTCGGCTGGCAGGAGAAGAACGCGATCGATGCCGGACGCCGTGACCCATCGAAGCGTGGCCAGGCGATGGCGGCCCTTATCATCGGCCTCGTGTTCACCGTGCTCGCGGTACTCGGCGTGCTGTTCTTCGTCGCCGTCGGCAGCACCGCCTGAGCTGGCGGCGACCTACTCGGTCGCCGCCGATAGAGGTCTCAGCGTCGGGGCGTCCACCGGAACGTCTTGAGCGTGATCGCCGCGCACACGAGACCCCATCCGAGAATCACGAGCCAGTTGGTGACGGGCCATGGCGTTCCGTCGACGAACGGGTCGAAGCTCTCTTGCAACGCGTTCGCGAGGTGCTTCACCGGAAAGATGTTGCCGATCGTCTGAATGAAGCCAGGGGTGTCTTCGCCGACGATGAAGATGTCGCTGATGAAATAGAGCGGCAAGAAGACGGCGTTGGTGACCGCCGGTGCGGCGTCCTCGGACGGAATGATCGAGGTGAGCGCGAGGCCGATCGCGGCGAACGACATCGCCCCAATCAGCACCGTGATGATCAGGCTCGGCACAGATGACATCGACAGGCTGACCTCGAAGACGAGCCAACCGATGAGCACGATCAGCACGGTCATGATCAGGCAGAGCACGAGACCGGCGACCGCTTGCGAGGCCACGAAGGTCCACGCCGGGATCGGGGTGCCTCGCACCCGCTTGAGCACGCCACGTTCGCGTCGTGTCGTCATCGTGATCGCGAGGTTGGTCGCGGTTGCGGAGATGATGGCGAGACCGAGGATGCCGGGAACGTAGAACGTCGCCGCCCGCACCCCGGGCCGAATCTCCTCGTTGCCGAAGATCGCCGTGAAGATGAACAGAAAGATCAACGGGAGCACGATCGTGAAGAACGTGGCGGCTGGGTTGCGGCGGAAAATCAGTAGATCGAACTTGGCCTGGCGAATGAGTCCTGACAGACCGCTCATGACCCACCACCTTCGTTGGTCTCGGTGGTGAGTAGTAGGTAGACGTCTTCGAGCGATGGTCGAGCGACGTTGAGCTTCGGCAGGTCGATCGCGAGCTCCGTGGCCCACGAGGTGAGTGCATGGAGCGTCATCAGCACGTCGTTCGTCTCGATCATGGCGCCACCGTGCTCGTCTGGTGACCAACCGAACCGGCCGGGCGGTCGGGGGTCGTCGGGCGATGGTTGCCAGGTGATCCGAGTCATCGCGTTGACCGACGCCGCGAGTTCTTCGGCGGTGCCCTCGGCAACGATCTGCCCAGCGGCGATGACGACAATGCGGTCAGCGAGTTGCTCTGCCTCGTCCATGTAGTGAGTGGTCAGCAACACGGTGCTCCCGAGATGACGAAGCGCCTCGATCATTCCCCAGCTCTCCCGCCTGGCCGAGGGGTCGAAGCCCGTGGTGGGCTCGTCGAGAAACACGAGCGAGGGGTTGCCGACGAGGGCGAGCGCAAGGTCGAGTCGTCGCTTCTGGCCGCCGGACAACTTGCGTGTCCGATGGTCGGCCGAGTCCGACAACCCCACGAGCTCGAGTGTCTTGTCGGGATCTCTTGGATTCTGGTAGTAGCCGGCCTGCATTCGGACGGCTTCGGCTGCCGTGAGTTCGGGGACGGGTTCGGACTCTTGCAGCACGATGCCGATTCGTTCGCGCCACGGCAGGGGGGCGTCTTGCGGGTCTTCGCCGAGCACACGGACATTGCCGCTCGTTCGATCCCGGAAGCCTTCGAGAATCTCGATCGTGGTGGTCTTGCCTGCACCGTTCGGTCCGAGAAACGCAAGGATCTCGCCTTCGGCGACGTGAAGGTCGACGCCACGGACGGCGTGATGGTCCCCGTAAGACTTGTGGAGATCGGTCACCTCGATCGCGTCACTCACGTTTGGGCCTCCCGCATACTCGACGGAATCGATGCACAGAGCATGTGGATCGACGCGAGGAATGCTGCCATGGTTCCCGCTCCATGGCAGCATTCCTGGGTATTCCGCCGGATGAAGAGCCGGACTACCCGCCGGGGTCCCGCTCTGTCCACGGAGTCCCGCCGCTCCAAACCGTACCGTATTGGACTTCGGACATGAAATCCGAAACATGACTCTTTGTTGACGATTCGGAGCTCGAACCGCATGGAGCTGGTGCGACTGCGGAAAGATCGTCCTGTGGCTCGCCGACCGCGACTGAGCGCGCAGGAGACTGTCGACCGGACGATCGAGGCCGGTCTCGACCTCCTGCTGAGCAATGGCTTGTCGCTCGGTCTCGATGCGATCAACCTCGAACAGGCCGTCCGTGACTCGGATGTCTCGCGGTCATCGGCATACGCCGGATGGAACACCGACGAACGCTTCAGCCCCCAGGAGTTGTTCCAGCGGACGGTCCTCAAGCGCGCCGTCGCGGAGCGACGCGAGACAATCGAGCTGACCCATCAGTCAGCACACGATGTGCTTGCAGCGTCGGGTGCGAGCCTGTCTGGTCAGGCATTGCTTCGCGAGCTCGGGCGGGTGACAGGCGGGGCGAATGCGCTAGCCGTCGCCAACTCGCGGTCGTGGCAGCTCGTCGTAGCTCTTCGAGCGGTGCTCAACAGCGCGACCGAACAGACGCGTGATCCCGAGCTCGCCGAATGGGTGGCCGAGTCCGAAGCCGCGTTCCGCCAGGAGACGATCGAGACCGTCTACCGGCCGATCGCCGAGATCGTCGGCATTCAGCCCCGCGAGCAGTACGGCGACGCGGCGTTCGACCTGGCCGAGATCGCCGCGTCCGCCCTCGCCGAGGGGCTCGCTCCTCGGTACTTCATGCTCACCGCACCACATCTGCAGGACCTGGTGCACCCCGGCCAACCTGCGGACGAACCGTGGTCATTGTTCAGCCTCGTCTTCGAACAGATCGTGATGCGGTTCTTCGAGCCTGTCGACCCCGAATCGTGGGAGTCAGACGGAGACTGAGCGCGGGGTGAAGCTCGCGTCTAGGTGCTTGATCCCGTGGATGAAGCTCGCCTGAAGGATGTCGGGTGCGCCGGTCGCCTCGATGTCGGGCAACGCATCGAACAGCTCGCGATACAGCACACCGATCTCGCGGCGGGCCAGATGGGCACCGAGACAGAAGTGTGGGCCGGGTCCCCCGAAACCGATGTGGCGGTTCGGATCGCGGCGAACGTCGAAGCGCAGAGGGTCCTCGAACATGACGGGGTCCCGGTTGGCAGCCAGATAGAACATGGCGAGCTTGTCGCCCTCGGCGATCTCGACGCCGCCCAGCGTTGTGTCTTGAAGCGCAGACCGACGCATATAGGTGACCGGACTGGCAAGGCGCACGACTTCCTCGATCGCCGTCGGGGTCACGCCAGCGACGTCGTTCTGCCAGATCGCCCGTTGGTCGGGATTCTCCGTCAGGTATTGAAGAGCCCAGGCGATCGAGTTTCGGGTCGTTTCGTTGCCGGCCACGACGAGGAGGATGAAGAAGCTGGCGATCTCCGAGAACGAGAGCTTCTCGCCGTCGACCTCCGCATTCACGAGGATCGAGGTCAGGTCGTCTTGAGAGTCCGACCCGATCTTGGACTCGGCGAGCGACGTCATCAACTCGGCGAGAGACCCGCCAGCGCCAAGGAGGGCGCCGACGATGTCTCCGCCGGGCGGTGCGTACTCGGGGTCACTCGACCCGAGGATGATGTTCGTCTGGTCGAACACGAAGTCGACCTGCGACCGGGGCACGCCCATCAAGTCGCACACGATGATGAGGGGCAGCTTGGCGGCGACATCGACCACGAAGTCGCATGAGCCCCGTTCGGCGACGTCGGCGATGATCGACCGACTCACCTCGGTGATCGAGTCCTCGAGGAGGGCCAGAATTCGTGGCGTGAACCCGGCCGACACGAGTTTGCGAAGGCGAGCGTGGCGCGGATCGTCCATGGCGATCATCGAGCTGAAGAACTCGACGACTTCGGGCGGAGTGTCGAGGACGGTGACGCCTCGCGCCGACGAGAACACCTCGGGGGTCTTCGACATCTCCAGGATCAGGTCGTACTGCGTGATCACCCATGCGCCCGGTCCCGGTTCGAGCCCGACCACGGACTCCACCCGGTCTTCGCGCAAGAACACGGGCGGCGCGTCTCGGAATCCGGCGAGCTTCGAATCGATGACGTCACGATCCTGCACCCAGAACTTCGGGAGAATCGGATTGTCGAGGTAGTCGTCGTCTGTTGCAGGTGCGGTCGGCTGCGGCATGGCCGGACAGTACCGGACTCAGCCAATGCCGGAGACACCGCCGATCGTCTACGGTCCGGACGAGAAACATGCGTCGCCTGCTCGATTCGGGCACCGCGGCTGGGAGGTCGACATGGCGGACGGTGACGAACTCGTGATCGAAATCGAGGTTCCGGGTTCAACCGAGGAGGTCTGGGCTGCCGTAGCCACCGGCCCTGGGATTTCATCGTGGTACGTGCCGCACCTCGTTGAGGAACGAACGGGTGGCGCTGCGAGTGCGTCGTTTGGGCCGGGCATGGACGTGCCCGGCATCGTCTCGGTCTGGGATCCACCACGGATGGTGCGCTTCGAAGGAACCGAGGACGGGCCGGGTCTCGCCTTCGACTGGTCTGTGGAGCCGGCTGACGACGACATGAGCATCGTTCGCCTCGTCAACTCTGGATTCGGGAGTGGAGACGACTGGAACGAAGCCTTCTACAACGCCATGCAGACGGGCTGGACCACGTTCTTCGCCAATCTTCGGCTCCACCTCCAGCACTTCCGGGGGCAGGTCGCTACGCCGTCTCTGGCGATGGCCCCTTCGTCATCGGACCGAGGCGCCGCATGGAGTCGCGTGCTCGACGCGCTCGGCTTCGACTCCACACCCGAGGCTGGCGACGAGTTCCGTGCGGCCGGTGGTACAACCATTGCCGGAACCATTGCCGAGGTGGTCGACGGACGAATCTCGATGACACTCACCGAACCCGCTCCCGGGACGGGCTTCGTCGCCGCGGAGAAGCAGGGTGGAGAACAAGTTGTCGTGTCGGTGTGGCTCTACCTGTATGGCGATCAGGCCGAGGCACTCGCTGCCAAAGCGTACGAGTCGTGGACGGAGTGGCTCGCCGCAAACGTCTAGCCGCCTGGTGACCCGAGCGCCTCACGGCGAACTCCGCGGGACGGTCCTCGCGGCTATGGGAGTTCGATGCGAATCCACTCCTCGGCCGTTCCCCCGTGGAGCAGGAGCGCGTCATCGCCGACGGCGGCGACACGCATCGGCCAGAGTCCGGCGTGGTCGGCGGAGTGTCGCGTCCACGTCGCGCCGTCGTCCGAGACGAAGATCTCGACGCCGATTCGCCCTGGGGCCTCCCGCCAACATCCATCTGCATCGGCGACCCACCGGGGGTTGAGGGCGTCGATACTCGAGCCTTGCACGACGAGGACGGCGACGTCCGGCGTGGCATCGAGGGTGCTCGAGTTTGCGGGTGTCGTGATCGGAACGGTGTGCGTTGTCCAGGTCGCGCCCATGTCCAAAGAGCGCCGCACGATCTGAGTTGCGTCGAGGCCACGCTCGCCTCGACGCGTTGCGAGCAACGTGCCGTTGACCGCACGAAGAGTGTGCACCCGCCCGGTGACCGACGGGCCGTCGGCCCACGAACGGAGGTCGTCTGAAAGGTACGTGGGGGTCGACGTTTCGGTGCCGAGCGGAGCCGCAAGAGCAAGGTGACGGCCCCCTACTTCGACCACATCGGTGATGGCGAGTCGACGATCGAGTCGCACTACCTCGTAGGGGCCGCCGATCGGACCAGAGATCACGATGGTCGTCCACCGCTCGCGTGCCTCGGACCGCGAGTCGAGTGTGATCAGCGTGCGATCACCGGAGATGACGATTGTCGATGTTTCACTGGTGAGATCGCGGAGGGTGACTCCCGGGAGCGAAACGGTCGTCCACGTCGATCGATCCGTCGACGTCGCGATCGAAATCGGATTGCCCTCATCGATGAGCGCTCCTTGGTGCACGGCGATCCATGTGCCCGCACGTTGGTGCACCTGGATGATCTTGCCTGTCCCCGGAAGACCGACAGTCGGGGTTCGGTCCCATTCCAGACCGTCGACGGATTCGAAGACGAATTGCCCGCCGTCGTGCAGGGCGACGAATCCATGCCCCTCGACGAAACGCAAGTAATTGAGCCTGCTAACCGCGGGAGCCGTCGACGACACGAGTACGTGCTGGTCATCATCGTCGGCCGCTCGCGTTGGAGCTTGGGTCAGGCAGTCCATCGTGGACACCGGTACAGCGCTCGTCGTTGGCTCGATCGGTGTCGTGGTCGTCGAAACGAGACCGCTGTCGATCCGGTCCGAAGTCGTGGGCGAGGAGGTCGTGCCACAGCCAGCCACGGTGGCCACCGAGACGACGACCACGAGCAGCGGCTGTACCCACGTTCTGACGAGGAGTGGCCGGGAGCGCATGGGACTTTGGACGACGTGGATCGCGGGCTGGTTCCCGATCGTCGATCTCCGTCAGATCACTCGATGCCGTGATCGAGGGCGTAACGGATCAGCTCCTGTTTCCGGTTGAGCTGAAGCTTCTTCAAAATGTTACGCACGTGATTCTCGACGGTTTTGGGGGAGATGAACAGCTCCTCGCCGATCTCCTTGTAGGTGTGTCCACGGGCCACGTACTGGAGCACCTCACGCTCACGTTCGGACAGGGCCTCGCCCGGAGCGTCCGTCTTGCGGAGTCGGCGAAACTCGGTCAGCACGAGCGCCGCGAGCGACGCGGAGAAGACCGGCTCGCCTTTCGAGGCCTTCCAGAGCTGTGCCCGTAGTTCGTCGGGACTCGTCGACTTGGTCAAGTACCCGAGCGCTCCAGCGGCCACGGCGTCCAGGAGGTCCGACTCCGCCTCCGACACCGTCAGCATCACCACGGGCACGTCCTCGCTGACCGCCTTGACCAACGCGATGCCGCCGCCCTCGGGCATATGTAGGTCCGACAACACGAGATCAGGATCCGTCTGACGGATCACATCGACTGCCTCCGCGGCGTCACCAGCCTCGCCGACGACGGTGAAGTTTTCCCCGAGGTCGGCACGCAACCCCGACCGCCAGATCGCATGATCATCAGCGATCACGACCTTGACACTCCCACCGCGTTGCGACGGATTCCCCACGTCGTCGGCCTGCTCAATGCCGGCCTCGTCGTTCACACCCACAATCGAATCTCCGTTCCGCGTCCAGGACGGCTCCGCACATCGATCCGACCCTCGTGTTCTTCGACTCGACCACGGATCGATCGACTCAGCCCGATCCGCTCCGACGTCGAGTCCACGTCGAAGCCGGCGCCGTCGTCCTTCACCGACACGACGACTCGGTCATCATCGTCGTCATCGGGTTCGGCATAGATCGTCACCTTCGACGCATCGGCATGCTTGACCACGTTGGTGAGCGCTTCGCCTACCGCTCCCGTGATTGCGTCGACCCGAACCGGCGGCACCGCAGGGAGGTCGGGGGCCACGACGATGCGCACATCGTGCCCCTCGTTGACCGAATGGCGAGCCGTCAAGGCCCGCAACTCGACCTCGAGTGATCGCGTCTGCTGGCGATCCGTACCGGCCAGATAACCCCGCAAGTCGTGCTCCTGCTCACGCGCCAACGCCGCCAGCTCAGGATCATCCGAACGGCGTTGAATCACGGCCAACGTCTGCAACACCCCGTCGTGCAAGGTGCGGGCCACCTCCTCGCGAGCGCGGGCGGAACTGATTTCTGCCTCGGCCCGCCGAAGCCGCTCAGTGACGTACCCGGCGATGACGCCAGCGATCACCCACAAGCCAAGCTTCGACAACGAACCCACGAACCCCGAATCGCGGCCGAGCAAGGCAACTTCGCTCACCAAACTCGCCGATCCCACCACGAGCGCCGCAGCGAGTCCCGCCCGTTTGCCCAACGTGATCCCCGCCACGATGATCCCGGCAGCGGGCCACGACCACGGCAAGGACTGCGCCCGATCGGGGCCATACACGAGGCCATCGGCCAACAGCACGGCGACACCTGCGACCAACTCGAGGGTGAGTGCCTGTATCGACGCGGCCCTCACCACGGCGGAGCGTCCGGGCCACATCGTGACGAGACCAGTCACGACGATCATCGCCAGAATCGCACCCACACCCCAAACCGGATGCTCCAGATGATCGGTCGACAACGCTGCGCCGCCGATCGCCCCCACGAGCGCAACCGCCCGAAACACCGACACCGACCGCAACAACCCGACGATGAGCGGCGCATCCGACATGCCCCAGTCTGAACAGCCAGGAACCTCCCCAATGGGGACCCCTAGGGGTTTTTGGGGGATTCCCCCAGCTCCACAGCAGCCCCCGTCGTGGTCCCCTGAATACATGACACACGCCCCCACTCCCGCAATCGGCGCTTCGCTCCGCTCTGGCGCCTCTGCTGACTCCCCCGCAATCGGCGCTTCGCTCCGCTCTGGCGCCTCGAACCCTTCCCTCGCCGAGATGGCAGCTCGCGCCAAGGCTGATCGCAATCGGGCGATCGACTTCTACCGGGCAATCGCCATGCTGGCCGTCGCTATCGGTCACTGGATCGCCATGGTGGCCATGGACAACGGCGGCGAGATCGAAGCTGGCAACGCGCTCTCCTACGAGCCGAACTATGCGTGGGCCACCTGGATCCTCCAGGTCATGCCCCTGTTCTTCGTTGTCGGCGGATTCAGCTCGGCGATGTCACTCGACGCCCACTGGCGAAAGAACGCCGGAACGTCGGCCGACTGGATCGCCGCGCGACTGCGCCGCATGATGCCCCCCGCCGTCGTCCTCGCCGCCGTGTGGTTGGCCGTGATCGTGGCAGCGGTCCCACTCGGAGTACTGCCGCTCGCCCTCGCTGGTGTCCACGCCGCAGCGATCCCGCTCTGGTTCCTCGCCAACTACACGATCGACACTGCGCTGGCCCCGTTCGTCCTCCCGCGATTCCGTCAGAACCCCGTTCGGTTCGCGGCGCTGATCGGCTCGGCGTTCGGATTCTTCGAGATCCTGCGAATCGCCGACGTGCCTGTCCTGCCTCAGGTCAACTGGGTGCTTGGATGGTTGATCTTCCAGATCGCTGGCATGGCATGGCGCGATGGTCTGCTGCCCACCGGTGGTCGCATGGCCGCCATCGCCGCAGGCTTCTGGGTCAGCACAGCGGCCCTCGTGCTCAGCGGTGGACCGTGGGCGATCTCGATGGTGAACGCCCCCGACATGGCCAACTCGCCGACCAACCCGCCGACCCTCGCCCTGCTGTCATTCGGCTTCGCCTACAGCGCCACAGCCATCGCCGTTGCCCCAGCGATCTCCCGCTGGCTTGCTGCCAACCAGAAGGCGTGGGCCGCCGTCGTCGCCGCCAACAGCATCGCCATGAGCGTCTACCTCTGGCACATGACGGCTGCGGTCATCGTCGTGGCCGGAATGTACGCCACCATCGGATTGCCCTCGGCAGCCGTTGGTACGGCTGCCTGGTGGATGTGGAAAGTCCCGCTGGTCGTCGCGTCGACCGTCGTTCTCGCCCCGATCGTTGCCGTGGTCTCCCGGATCGAACGAGCGGCGCTGCTCGCACCTCGTCGTGCATGGGACCACTCGCTTCCGGCGATGCTCGTGATCGCCGGAGTGATGTCGGCAGCACTCAAGCTGTGGACCGGAGGCAACCCGGCGACGTTTGTCCCGGCATTGATCGTGATCGTCGGTCTTGGCCGTGTGCAGCTCTGGCACCGCACGACTCGGACGGCAATCGAGGCGTGATTCGTTCAGGCGGTTCGTGCCAAGGCATCAACGACGCGATCGTCACTCGAGCGCCCAAAGTCGATCTGGTGTTTCGCTGCCCCATTCGCCGCCCGGCGGATGCGGGCGGCGATCACCGCGTCGGATGCGATGTTCGTGACGATCTCCGGCTGTACCCACGACCGCCGGCCCGAGGCCCAGCGGCCACTCGGGGAGATCACCGTGCCGAGTCCCGCCGAAATCGCGCGTCGGACCGGGAGATGATCACGTGGCCGCATGGACAGCGAACACAGGACGTCACTGCGCCTCATGAGTGCGTCGATCTCGGCATCGTGGACACGTCCGACGAAGATGATCCGATCAGCGATTCCGGTCGTTTCGGCCAAGCCCTCGAGGCTCAGCCGGCGGGGACCGTCGCCCGCAATGCGCAGCACATGGTTTGCGCCGAGGTGCTCCATCGCCCGGATGGCTCGTTCGACGTCATTCCAGCGTTCGAGGTCGTTGACGACGAGCACGTCGGTCGTTGTTTCGTCCGAAACGAAGAATTGTTGCGCCACCGAGTCGTCCTAACCGCCGCCGAGGGGCCAATGCCCTGTCTGTCTAGGTCTTCGGACCCACCGGGGCTCGAAGTTGACGGGATTGATCGGTTCGTCACCGGATCGTCACGGCGACGCCGACGGCTTCACACGCTGTTCATCGATGTTCACGCGGAGTTGACCACTGGTTGTCAGACCGTGTGGCAATGATGGATCAACCTTCGACATACGGCGGTGGAGGACACTCGAATGAACACGAACTCGAACATCGATTCGAACACGACCAGAAGTGGCGGTACGGGCGCATCGAATGTGGTGCTCACGATGCTGGCGTGTGTCAGTGCGGCGGGAGCAGCGTTCCTGCTTGCAATGACGCTGGCCGGGAGCGTGCTTGGCTGAGCCAGCCTCGATAGCCGCCGATCAGGTCGGTCGCGCCGAGCAGGCCAAGCTGTTGGAGGTTCGACGCGGCGAGCGACGATGAACATCCGTCGTTGCAGACGAGCACAACGCGCTCGTCTGTGGTGACGTTGTGCGACCGCCAATCGCTGGTGGGTGCGAGTCGCCATTCGAGGACCGATCGAGGGATGTACACCGACCCGGGGATCACCCCTTCGCGTGCTCGATCTGCGCTGTCTCGGTGGTCGACGACCAGCACGCCGTCAGCAATGAGGCGATCGAGATCGGCTGGTTCGACACGGTCGAGTTTCTGTCGGGCATCGGCGATGAAGTCTTGGAGGTCCTGCATCTTCTCGTGAGGGTAGGCGATGAGTCCTCAACTCTGGCCAGGGGATCCCGATCATCGGTGAGGTCGTTTGCAAAGCTGTGAACACCGTAAGTGAATGAAGGAGTCCCGAAATGGGCAAGTTTGATGACGCCGTCGAGTCTGCGAAGGCGCAGTGCAAGGCCTGCAAGATCCCGGTGAACGACGAACTGCTTCGTGCGGTGTGCAAGTCGCTCGGTCCGTCGCTGTACAACCGCGACGCTCGCACCGTTGCCGCGAGCCAGCCGTCCGAGATCGCCACGATTCGCAAGAACTTCTTGATCAAGAAGCTCGGTTGTGAGGACTCGCCGAAGCTCGACAAGGCGATCGACAAGGTGATCGACAAGATGGGTCGCAGCAACCGCAACAAGCAGCGCGCCGTGATGTACTACGCCCTCGCCCGCGAAATGAAGAAGGAAGACGTCTTCGTCTGACCCGAAGTTTCAGCCGCTGGTGCGGCTGATCGAGAGCTTGCCGAGCGGGCCGTAGTCGGCGGTTGCCGTCGAGCCTGGCGCCAGTGGCGTCACTCCGGTGCAGGTGCCGGACATGACGATTGATCCAGCCGGCATGGTGAGTCCGCGCTCGCCATGATGCTCGAGCATCCATGCGAGCGCGGCCCATGGGTCGCCCATGATCGCGTCGCCGGTGCCAGTGGCCGCTGCTTCGTCGTCGACGGTCAGCGAGACCTCTAGCGAGGACAGATCGGGCAGCTGATCGACGGGGACCGGCTCGCCGAGTCGGATCCCGGCGTTCGCTCCGCTGTCGGCGACGAGACTTAGCCAGCCGACCGTGAACATGTTGGCGAACCGTGGCCCGACGATCTCGAATGCGGGGGCTACGGCTTCGGCCGCGGCCTTCGCGTCCTCGGGCGTCCAACCGGTTCGTGGAGCGACGTCATCTGCGATCACGAACGCGAACTCGCATTCGAGCTTCGGGTCGACCACGGCGTCCGCCTCGATGATTCCGGACCCGTGGTTCGTGCCGTCGAAGATGCGACCGGCAAATGCGCCCGGGCTGCCGAGGAGTTCCATGGCGGCTGCGGAGGTGGCGCCGATCTTCCAGCCGATGACGTCGTGGCCGAGTTGTTCGGCGTGCGCTGTCGCGATGGCCTCGGCGGTCGACAAGTCGGTTGGTGTGTCGTCGCCGAGATCATCCACGACGCCGACTCGTTGGCGGGTCTCGGTGAGGAGGGTGGCGGCTCGCGTGATCGATTCGGTCGTCATGTCCCAATCCTGCCCGCGAACTCGGCTGGTAGCGTGCTCGGACGTCAGCCTCACCCGATCGAATCGAGGACTTCCCATGGCTCAGACCGCACTCGGCGGCAACCCCGTCAACACCAACGGCGACCTTCCCGAGGTGGGAGCGGCTGCTCCCGACTTCTCGCTGACCGCCGACGATCTGAGCGCAGTCTCGAAGGACGATTTCGCTGGATCGAATGTTGTACTCAACATTTTCCCGTCGGTCGATACGCCGACGTGCGCGACCAGCGTCCGGACCTTCAATGAACGTGCTGCGTCGATGGACGGCACCACCGTCTTGTGTGTGTCGGCCGATCTGCCGTTCGCGCAGAAGCGATTCTGTGGCGCCGAGGGCATCGAGAACGTTCGCACGGCGTCGACGTTCAAGAACCCCGAGTTCTTGACCGACTACGGCGTGCATCTGGTCGACGGCAAGCTCGAGGGCCTGGCGGCTCGTGCGGTGGTCGTGATCGATGGCGACGGCAACGTCGTCCATTCCGAACTCGTTCCGGAGATTGCGCAGGAGCCGGACTACGACGCCGCGCTCTCCGTCATCGACTGAGCCTCGAATCACTGGCGGTCGGAGTCGCCGCCGATTGCTTGGCGCTCAGTTCTGACGCCAGACCGGGGCGTCGCTCCCGGGCCGTGACGGGCCAACGTCCCATCGCACGTCCCACTGCTGCTCGGTCGCAAGGACCGGCTTCACGTGGGTGATCGGTCCGAACGCACTGTCTCGCGTGTCCAGCCAGCGGCCGGTCAGGTCGCTGGCTGGTGGCGGCTCGATTCGGCCGAGGCCGACAAGCCAGTTCCGGACAGCGAGGAGAGACGTCGTGACCGCGGCGCCGCCGTCGCTGGTCGTGAGGGCAGCGATTGTCCCCAACGCGAGCAGATGGCCGGCGCCGTGATCGAGGAACTGACAGGGGAGTGGGCGAGGTGACGCCGCCCCAAACACCTGCGTTTCGGCGTCGACGATGCCCGTTGCCGTCTGTGTGATCGAGTCGAAGCCGCGTCGTCCGGCCCATGGTCCGGTCATGCCGAAGGCACTCAGATCAACGTGGACGATCGACGGGTTGAACGACCGGATCTCGTCGCGACCGAACTCGTGGCTTGCGAGTGCCCCGGGGCGGTAACCGTCGATGATCACATCGGCTGTGGCGATGAGGTCGGCGAACCGGCGGCGCGCTTCGGCGTCGCGCAGGTCGAGATGGCCGAAGCGCTTTCCGAGCGTCGTGTCTGGCAACGCGGCGTCGACGACGGGGAGATGGCCGGCTCCGATGCGGAGCACGTCGGCCCCGAGCGAGGCGAGGACTCGTGCAGCCACCGGACCGGCAATGATGCGCGTGCAGTCGACGACCCGAAGCCCCCCGAGTGGGCGTCTTGAATCCATCGATCCGGTCCATCGCCGCCGAGCGGTGTCGAACGACTCGACGCCGACGACGTTCTGCTGCTCGCCCGCGTGTTCGTGCATCGACCACTCGTCGAGGGACCGAAGCACGGCACTGATTCCGCCCGCTTCGGTCACGGCCGAATCGAGGTCGTCGCCTGCCCACTCTGCAGTTGCAGCGGCGACATCGTCACGAGAGGCGTCGAGCTCCAGCTCGAGCACGGCGCCGATCGCTCGCCGATGGTGCGCGAAGTTGGTGTGGAACTGCACGTGGCCGTCGGCGGTGGTGAAGTGTCCGGACCAGTCGTCCCACAAGCTGGCCTCGACCGTGTGCACACACAGGCGCTCGCTGCGGAAGGCGTCGGCGATCAGTTGACGGTCGGCAACGATGGGTCCGGTCGGGCAGGCCGTGGCGTCGATTCGTTCGCAGAGTTGTCGAACGGCGCCGTGTAGCGCGACGACGTGCGCAGCTGCGCCGTCTTCGACCCGAAAGCTCGATGGAAGGGCGCCGATGGCGCCGTGCAGCTCGAGATCGTCGGGTGTTCCGTCAAGTCCTGTCGTCGTCAGCAGCGAGTCGGCCAGCGACGACACGAGGTCCGTGTCAGAGCCCATGTCTGGAGTGTTGCGTCCCGGTGCCGATCTGCACAGCATGATCGGATCAACGTCAGATGGGTCAGCGCGTCATTTGTCGGGCGACGATGACGGCGCGACTGTCGGGTTTCCGATGATCGTGCCGGCGCTGGCCTGTTCGTTCGTCACCGCCGTCAGCCTCGTTCTTCCGTGGATCACCATCGGCTCGGCACCAGCGCGTTCGAGCATCGACCTCGTGGGTTCGATGAATGCACTCGAGATCGCTGGCGCTGGAGTGCGACTCCTCATCGTCGTGGCGTGGCTCCTGATCCCTGTTGCGATCGCCGCCGCGCTGCTGTTAGGAGCGGCGGGACGCGTCAAGATCGCGGCAGGAGTCGTTCTCGCCGTGTCTCTTCTTGTTCTCGTTGCGGCAGCAGCCATCATGAGCAATGGTGTGGTCGGCCTCGGGTGGGGTGGAATGCTCGGGGCACTGTTCTCCCTTGGCGCAGCCACGACTGCCGGATTGGCGATGCGGTCATGACGATCAATCTTGTATTCATTGACGAACTCACCGAACTCCAGCTCGGCGACACGGTGACATTCGGGCGAGCCGCCGACATCGTCGTCGATGACAACCCGTACATGCATCGGATCGTGGGCACCGTTTTCGATCGAGACGGCGTGTGGTGGGTGGCGAACAACGCCAAACATGCCGCACTCGTCGTGCGCGGTAGTAGTGGCCGAATGACGCGCCTGCCGCCCGAAGCTGTCGGCACGCTCGCCGAGTCGACTGGCGTGATCAGTTTCGAATTCGGGCCCAGCAACTACGAGCTCGGATGGGCTCTCCCTGGCCAAGATCCGTTGCTTCCGCCGCTGAGCGATACGCTCGCCGACGCGCCAGAGACCACGCAGTTCGGTGTGATTCCGCTCAACGCCGAACAGAAGCTGTTGCTCTTGGCGCTGGCCGAACACGCCCTGAACGACCCCGCTGCGGAGGTGACCGATCTACCGGCCAACGCGTCGGTGGCGCACCGGCTGGGATGGTCCACGAAGAAGCTCGACCGCAAACTCGACTATCTGTGTGCCCGTTTGGCGACCGAAGGCGTTCGTGGCCTCCGCGGCGAGAAGGGTTTCGAGGCAACGGACCGTCGGACACGTCTCGTCGAGCACGTGGTCGGTACGGGCATGGTGCACCGCGACGAGCTCGATCTTCTGCCGTAGCCGCGCTGTTTGGGGTTTTCTCGGACGGGATGTCTCGATTGCTGATTCGTTGGAACCATCCATTCGACCCAGACGTGTTCCTACAGGAAGCCGGCAGAACTGCCGATTTCTTCGAGTATCGACCGAAGAGGGACCCGAAATGTCTGACGAACTCACTCCGTGGGGTGGCGCCGTACAACCGAGCGACGACACGCATGCGACGACGCAACCAACGCAGCCTCAGTGGAGCGACTTCCCTGATCCGATGGCGTCTCCGGCCGCAACGCCCGATGCATCCCCGCCGCAGTGGAGCGAGTTTCCCGATCCGATGGCCGCACCGTCGGCCGCACCCGAACCAGGCCAGCCCCAGTGGAACGCGTTCCCGGATCCTGCACCGCAGTCGGCTCCTGCTGACCCGGCCCCGCTCGGTCAGTACCAGCCCGCGCCATCGTCCCATGCCGGGCCGACCCCGACGCCAACTCAACCGATCTACCAGCCGCTAACAGACCCAGGCACTCCCTCGCCATCATCGTTCGATGCCGCGGCTCCCCAATCCCAAACACCCGCACCGGGCCTCGCTCCGTACACCGGCCCGTCCGGGACCGGCGGCCTTCCCTCCTACGGCGCGTCCTTGCCGGCCGGCGGCCCGCTGCCGTCGTGGGAGACTGCAGCACCGGCGCGTCCCGAACCTCCGGTCCTTCCGACCTCCGACGGCATCAGCCGAGTCGCGTGGGTTGCCGCTGTCCTCGGCGCCGTCGTTCTGCTCGCTGGCGGCGGCTTCTTCGCGTTCAGTGCACTCGGAGCCAGCGGTGGCGCCGAGAGCCCCGAGGAAGCCATGGACACCCTCATCGAGGCATGGAACAACGAAGATTTCGTCGCCGTCGCCGAGATGCTCGAACCCGGTGAGCGCCGGGCGATCGCCGAACCACTGCTCTTCGACGTGCTCCCCGAACTCCAACGAATCGGGGTATTCGCCGATTCGGTCGGCGCCGACGGCACCGATGGTCTGGATTTTGAACTCGTCGACGTCACCTACGACGTCGAACTCCCAATCGACAGCCCAGACGTTGCCCTCATTCGATTCACTGGCGGTACCTCGAACCAGAATGTGGACTTCACGCGGATCTACAGCCAGGCAATGCAAGACGAGATGGTCGACTCAGGTGAGGAGCTCTCGGCATCCGAAACGACCGAGCTCGCCGGTTCGGATCCTTTTGTCCTCGTCGAGCGCGACGGCCGGTGGTACCTCTCACTCGTGTACTCCGTGATGGAGAGTGCACTCCCCGGCGAACTGCCGGCTCTCGGAAGTGGCCTCGAGCCCGTCGGCGCTGAGTCGCCCGAGGCGGCCGTGGAAGCGATGCTCACCAACCTCGTCGATCTCCGGATCCGGCCGGTCATCGCTGGTTTTGAGCCCGGCGAGATGCATGCGTTGCACCGCTATTCGCCGCTGTTCATCGACGATGTTGAGCAGTTCATGGCCGACCTCGACCAGTCGCTGACCGACGAAGGGGTCGCCATGGAGCTGACCGGTCTCGACTTCGATACCCGCGAACAAGACGGTGACACGATCGTCGAACTTCGAGGCTTTGTGTTCACCGGAACATCGCCCGACGGCACGGTCACCGTCGACTACGCCCGAGATGCCATCGCTGTTGACGCCAACTTCGGGGCGGAGAACGCGTTCTCGATCGATGTCACATCGACATCGATCGTGATGGCGGGAACGGTCGACGGGTCGAGTGGCGAACTCCGTGTTGCGATCAACGACGATCGCACCGAATGGAGGATCGACGGATCATTCGACGGGGAGACCGGCGAAGCCACCATCACATCGAACGACGAGGGCACCGAGTGGAGCGTCGACGCGGACGTTGCCGGCGAGACGCTCTCGGGCACGATCACGATCGATGACCAGTGTTCGCCGTATCGATTCGAGTCTTCCGACGGGATCGAAGAGGGGTGCCTCAACGACGATCTCGGCGGCGACGTTCGAGCACAGCTCGACGTCTACCGCTCCAACATCGAGTTCGAGGAGTTCCCGGGCGTGCCATTCGTGGTGGCCGAGAACGAGGGCGAGTGGTTCGTGTCGCCGATCGGCACGATGATGCACGGGGTCGTGTCCGGCCTCGAGCAGATCGATGACGGTGCGTTCGACCAGTGGACCGACGCGTTCGGCAGCAACGAGGTGCTCGACGAGCTCGCCGACCTCGGCGCTCTCCAGTCGGAGAGCGACCCCGTGGGCGCGGTCGACGAAGCCGAGGCGATCGCTGCTCTCGAGGCGGCCGAAGCCGCCGCAGCCGAAGCCCAAGCAGCAGCAGACGCTGCCGAGTCGGCGAGCGGGTCACAAGACGGCGCTGAAGACGCGGCCACCGGCGAGCTCGAAGATGGCCAGTCGAACGTGTACGACATCGATGTTCCGCTCGGAAGCGTCTCGAACCAATCCGGCACGGTCGCCACCAACGGTTTGGATCGCTGGTACTTCGACCTGCCCCCGGGCGCTGCGGTCGCTGTCCGAGTCGACTCGGCAGCCGACGGCGGCATGGACGACCCGAAGATCGCCATCTTCGACGCCGCCGACGACTTCGTCGGCGTGAACGACGACTTCGACGGCCTCAACTCCGGAATCCGTTTCGAGGCTCCCGATGGGGGAGAGTTCTCGGTCGTGGTCGAGGAAGTGTTCGGTCGGGGCGGTGCCTACGACCTGACGATCGAGGTCGCCGAATCGCTCGACTCGCTGACCGTGGCAGCAGGCGCCGACGTCGCCGGATCCTTCGTCGACGCTGGCGGCGAGGCCGTTGTGCAAGATGCCCGAGTTCTCGATCTGACCACCGGTCCGGTCGAGTTCGTCGACAGTCTTGCCCTCAGCACGTACGACACGTACCAGCTGACGACGTCGGGCGGCACGATCGTCATCGAACTCGTTCCAGCCGATGGATCGAGCCTCGACCCAGCCCTGTTCCTCGTCGATGAAGCGGGCAACGTGATCGACGAGAACGACGACGCCGACTCGAGCTTCGGCCTTCCGGGCCTGTCCAGCCGCATCGAAACGACGCTCGCGGCAGGTACCTACACGATCGAGGCCCGCTCGTTCGGCGATCTCTTCGAGGGGGCGTACGAGATTCGAGTGTCGCAACAGTGAGTAACTTGGCGGGGCAATGACTCCGTCGAACGCTGCTCCGATCCGATTCGTCGACAACCGCCAGAAATACCTGCAGTTCGTCACGACCACGAACGAGAAATGGAAGGTTGCCGAGCGGGCTGCACGTGAGTTGCGTCGGCTTCGCCCGGTCCCGCCGGCGCTGCGCGTCTTCGACGCCGGCATTGGCGACGGCACGGTGCTCGCCCATCTCTTGCGGGCGATGCATCGCGAATACCCAACGATTCCGTTCTACGTGGTCGGCAAAGAGATCAGCCTCGAAGATGCACGGCTGACGCTCGACAAGCTGCCGGATCGATTCATCGAACACCCGGCGTCGGTCATCGTGCTCACCAATCTCCACTACGCCGAGTCGCCCGGTCTTCGCCCGAGCACCGAGGAGAAGCGACAGCGGATGGTGATGCGTCATGTCGCGCTCGACGGCACCGACAGCCAGACGTTCGGCGAGCAACTCCGTGACCTCGACGATTGGTTGGTCGAACACTGGGCGGTCGCCCCGAGTCCGAAGACGGGCAACCCCCTGTACGTCACCCCCGCCGCCTTGGTCATCCATCGTGACGATCAAACCTTCGCCCTCGACAACGTGATCCCTCAGCCTGGTGACTACACCACCGACTACGACCTCGTCATCGCGTCGCAGCCGTGGCGGGCCAAGACCGACGCCGACTTCAAGGTCTCGAAGATCTTGTGTCCTCTAAGTCGGAGTCTGCGCTCCCATGGCGTGCTTCTCGGCATCCAGTCGCGCGGTGGCGACCCGGCCATGGAAATCGTCCAAGCGATCTGGCCCGATGAAGAGCCCTTCCCGGTCGACCGCCACGAACTCCTCGCCGAACTCCATCGTGCGCTCGGCAGCGACGCCCGCGACTTCGACCTGATGGCGTTCCCCGACGACGAGTCCACGCTCACGTATGAGATGCACACGCTGCCAAGCGACCTCGGCTCCAACATCGGCACGTCGACGCTGTTCGCCGCATGGAGCTCTGCGATCTACGTCGCCCAGATCGAGGACGCCCGTGTCGAGGAGGTCAGCCGTGATGGCCGCTACCTCGAAGCGACCGAAGACGTCCTCCAGCGACACGGGGGCCTCTGGTTTCACGACGAAACCTTCGTCATCCGCCGGAACTAAATGGTCGCCGCAGGCGAGCAACAGGCTCGCGCTGCGGATTACTCGCTGCGAGTTCGCGCCCTTCGGGCGCTCATGCGCAGCAGGTGAAGTGGTAATCCTGGGGTCAGACCCTCTCGTTACCTCTCGTTACACCGTCGGGCTGGCCCGGCGGCGCTCAGCGTGGGCCGGTGAAGAAGAGCACCCCCAACGGGATTCGAACCCGTGTTACCTGCGTGAAAGGCAGGCGTCCTAGGCCGCTGGACGATGGGGGCAGGCCCCACAGGGTAGCGCGGCGAATCGCGACCCCTCCTCGCGTCCGCCACATTCGGACGGGCCTCATTCGGACGGGCAGCGACCGACCCGATACCGAAGTCGCACTGGTCCGTCTCGGTCCGCCTATGGCAACGTCATGGAATGTCCGATCAGCTGTACGTGGCGCCGGAGTCGTGGAGGCCGTGGAACGGCGACGCGTTCTGGGCGGGTACTCGAGCGCCCCTGACGTCGTCGACAGGTCTCGACCCTGCTGCGTACACGAACCCGGACTTCTTCGCCGATGAGCAGGTCGACGTTTTCGAACATGCCTGGGTGTGTGTCGGTATCGCCCAAGAGGCCCAGATCGGCCGCGTCTTGGTGCGCAGCATCGGTCGTCGGTCGATCCTGATCGTCCGCGACGCCGACGGGACGCTTCGGGGATTCCTCAACTCATGCCGCCATCGAGGCACCGAGCTCTACGAATGCGACAGCGACGTCGGATCGACACTGCGTTGCCCGTATCACCGCTGGGGTTACGGGCTGGACGGTTCGCTCAAGGCGACCCCCCGCTTCGACGACGTCCCGCGTGACGACTTCGACCCAATCGAGTTCGGGCTCATACCGGTCCGGGTCGAGTCGTGGGGTGTGCTGCTCTTCGCGTGTCTCGACGAGGCGCAGATGCCGCTCGGTGACTGGCTGGGCGATCTTCCCGCCCGGATGGAGGGCTATGACCTCGACTCGTGGCAGATGCGGCATCGCCAGGAGCTCGACATTGCGGCGAACTGGAAGTTGATCTCCGAGAACTTCCAGGAGTACTACCACCTCACCTGGGTGCATCCGGAGCTTGCGAAGGTCAGTCGGGTCGACGACCACTATCGATATCAGGGGTCGGGGATGTACTGCGGGCAGACGACGACTCCCGTCAGCGCCGACGATCGTGACGACTGGCTGTCGCTGCCGCCAGCGCCAGGTTTGGATGATTCGGATGCGGTGTCGGGTCGGTTCGTGGCGATCTTCCCAAACGTGCTGCTCTCGGTTCTTCCCAACCACGTGTTCGTGATGCGGCTTGATCCGACCGCTCCGGGGATGACCACCGAGACGTGCACGTGGCTTCTTCCCGCAGCGAGTGCCGACGCGTCAGAGGATGCGTTCGAGCCGACTCGGTCCTTCTGGCTCGATGTCAACAGCGAAGACATCGACATCGTCGAACGGGGCCAACGGGGTCTCGCTCGTGGAGCGGTGTCGGCTGGACCGCTGGCTCCTCGCTTCGAAGAGCCGTTGCATCGCTTCCAGCGCATGCTCGCCGATCTGATGACGGGTGCTGACGTGGACGTTCCGGCGGGCGACGACGGCACGGATGCCGCGCGCCTCGGCACCGCCGTCAATCCGTCGCCGGCGGCAATCGACCGCGGCTGAACGACCGGTGGTGCACGGCACCACCGAGCTCAACAGCCCGTCGTGACCTGGGTGGTGATCGCCTCGACCTGATCGCCGTCGATCAGCACCGGATCACCGAGTCCGTCGGTGCGATGCGGTACCTGTCCATCGGGCCCGACAGTGGCGAAGAACCAGCGGTCCGAGAGGGTCGCCGGGAAGGTCAGCGTGACGCTCGACGCCGGCGGCAAGAAGAGATCTCCTCCTCCGGAGGCGGCGCGCCAGGTCCCGGCGGTTGCGTTCTCGGCATCCCATGTTGCCCTCGGGGACGCGGGCCCGAACAGCACATGGCCGCCGGACGAACCGCCGGCCACCGTGATCCGCACTCGGGTGAACCCGCAGGTCGACGAGACGACTTCGGGAGAAACGATCGACGCGCCGTACGACAGGGTGGCGTCGGGGCTTGTTCGCACGGGCTCACCAGTCGAGCTCTGCAGGACGATCTCGTCGACGCGACGAAGCTCGCCGGCCTCGACCCAACCGAGCACGCCGCCGGAGTCGAGGTCGCGAACCCGCGCCCAGGTCACGCCGGATCCATGAAGCGACGTCTCGCCGACGTGAACGAGGAGGGCGCCGGCCGAGCGGCGAGTGACCTCCTCAGAAGTCGGTCGTGAATCGGCTCGGATCGGTCGTTCGGTGATCAGTTCGACGAGGCGACCCGCCAGCTGCGAATCGTTGATCGGCACAGACTTGTCGGTTTGGCGAAGATCTTCGGCGAGGAGCCAGCCGATGGGGTTACCGCCGAGCGGTGGTCCGACCTCGACCCACGTGTCGTCGCGGACGTCCAGACGGTCGGTCACCCGGACGACGTCGCCATCGCCAACGGTGGCGCCGCTCGCGCCGCCGCCTGCCGAGTCGGCGAGCGCGAGGAGCGCTCCACCGGAGGTGACCTCATAGAGCCCTCCGACATCGTCGTCTCGGAATGCGAGAACGTCGGGGATGGCCCCGTCCGATTCCTCGAGCGTGGAGTCAGGGGAGCCGGACGTGTCGGTGGCCTCCGTGGTTGCCGTGTCTGAGGTATTCGCCGTCGAGGATGCCGATGCGCTGGTTGTCTCGCTTGTGGCTTCCGGAGGCGCCGCATCAGCGGGTTGATCGAGGGCTGGTTCGTCGGCTTCCAATGGGACGGTTTGGGGAACGATCGACGGTTCTCCGACGATTCTCGCGTCGAGTGGCGCCGTGTTCGACGGGGTCGATGAACACGCGACGGCGCCCAGCAGGCACACGACGACGAGTCGGCGGCGCATCTGGAGAGAGATGGTGGAGACGTGCATAACTAGGTCGAATGACCCATCGGCAGCAGTTTCGAAAATCTGAAGCGGTTTGCACCAGGATAGGAATGTGGCCGTTCGGAGCACCGCTTTCCTTCCCATGTGGAGATCGATTGCCGGCATTGCCGTTGGCTACGGACTCGGAACGATTCCGACCGCCGACATCGCTGCTCGCCTCGCAGGTGGTGACACCGACGTACGAGCGGCGGGATCTCAGAACCCCGGCGCGCTGAACGCGGCGAACGAACTTGGTTCGCGCTGGGGTGTTGGCGTGTTGCTGGTCGATGTCGCCAAGGGCGCGCTCGCTGCCGGGATCGGCCGTCGCGTCGGCGGGCCGAGCGTGGCCAACTTCGCGTCGACTGCCGCGGTCGTCGGCCACTGCCATCCGCCTCGTCGCGAAGGTGGAAAGGGGGTGGCGACTTCGATCGGCCAGGTGATCGGCACGTTCCCCCGATATCTCCCTTTGGATGCCGCCGTCGCCATAGGGACGGCGGCCCTACCGCGGTGGACGCAGCGGACCTGGGCCGGCACCGCTGTCGCGTCGACGACGTGGGTCGCTGCCTCGGCTCTCGCGTGGAGAAGAGGTTCGAGCACGGGGTTCGATTCTCCGGCGCCACTGGCGCTTCCGGTTGCGGCTGCTCTGTCGAGCACGGTCATTGCACAGCGGTTTCTGAGGTCTCCGCTGGTCGACGGCAAGCCGAGTGCCGGGTCCGGGCGGCACCGATGACCATCGCCGTCGTCACCGACTCGTCGGCCCAGCTCTCGTCCGCCGAATGCGACGAGCGGAACATTCGGGTCGTGCCGATCACGATCGTGATCGACGGAGTGCCCTACCTCGACGGCGTCGAACTCGACGTGGATACGTTCTACGACCGGCTCCGGGACGGGATCCAACTGTCGACGAGTCAGCCATCGCCGGGACAGTTTCTCGAAGTCTGGAAGGCGGCTGCCGACGGCGGAGCGACCGAGATCGTGTCGGTCCATGTGGGCGACTCGGTGTCGGGGGCGCTCAATGCGGCTCGTCTCGCGGCCACCGATGCTCCAGTGCCGGTGACCCTCGTCGACTCGAACATGACGTCCTACGGTGTCGGGGTGCTCACCATGGCCGTGGCCGATTGGGTGCGGTCTCGTGGATCGACCGAAGGCGTCGTCGAGTTCGCCTCTCGGCAAGTGGCGACGATCGGGACGACATTCATCTTGCAGGACCTTCGCTGGGTGATGCGTGGCGGACGAATGCGCGCTGCCACACTCCCGACGGGCCAGACCGACGTGCCGGTGCTCGCGGGCATGGGCGGCGGGTACCAGTTGGTGGGCACGGGGCGCACGGTCGACGAACTGATCGCCGCAATGGCCGAGCAGATGACGTCCGGCGAGCGTCGACGGCATGTCGCGGTGGCGTTGGCGGCGCCCGACACGGCCCCGTACGCCGACGGTCTAGTGGCGCTTCTGAGCGATCATCCGAGGGTCGAGTCGGTTCGCCGGTACCGGATGGGCCCGGCGATTGCGGTGCACACCGGCCCGGGCACTGCGGGTGGCTTCTGGTGGCCTGTCGACGATGCCGGCGCCGGGGGGTAATGGGCCCCGGGATGTAATGGGAGGGTCAGACCCCGGGATTACAAGAAGCTGGTCCGGGCGTCCGTGAGCTCGTCGAGCAGATACGAGAACAGCTGGTAGAGCATGCGGGGCTGCGCGTCAGGATCATCAGGGTCGATCGGATCGTCGTCCTCGCCGACGTCGAGTCGAGTGCCGAGAACGAGGCGGACCTGGTTGATGGTCGACATCCAGGCGTCGGCGGTGTCGAGGTCGATCGACTCGGCATCGATCGATCCGACAACCGTGTCGATGTCGTCGAGGCGTTGCATCAACAGGTGGTCGTGGACGAGCTCGCTGAATCGCTCCTGCGCTTCGGCGTCGTCGGGATATGCGGTCGGGTAGAGGCGTCGGACCTGATCGGCATCGTCGACGAGCAAGACCTCGCGGAGCTCTTCGACGGCCTGTTTCACCAACTCACGGATCGTCGTCTCCACGCGGACCGCGACGCTGTCGCCGTCACGGATGAAGAGGCGCTTGCGAAGAATCACGCCTCCTCACCGCCGTCCTTTTGCATCGTCGCCCACAGTCCGTGCTCGTGGAGTCGGGCGACGTCGGCTTCGGCCTTCTCGCGCGGCCCCGACGACACCACAGCCCTGCCCTTGTGGTGCACATCGAGCATCAACTCGGTGGCCTTCTCCTTCGAATACCCGAACAGCTTCTGAAACACGAAGGTCACGTAGCTCATCAGGTTGATCGGGTCGTTCCAGACGATCACGACCCACGGCATGTCGGCCGCCAAGCCGAGGTCGCTGTCGATGTCGGGTTCTGCCACCTCGAGCGGAGCCGTCATGGCGTGCGGGTTCATGCGGTCACCGTCGCTCGTGGCGCGGATTCGGCGAGGGGAGCAACGCGTCCGCTGCGGGTGTCGAACAGCCACCAGACGAGCGTGGTCCAGAACACGACCGACCCCGCGATGTGGAATCCGACGAGCAGCACTGGCACACCTGTGAAGTACTGCAGGTATCCGATCGCGCCTTGGAGTGTGCCGAGCCCGATCACCCAGGTGATGAGTTGCTCGTGTGGCGACTCGGTCTGTCGGGCCCGAATGACGGCGGCGAACAGAACAGCGCCAAGCACCCACACGGTGACGCTGTGGATACGGGTGATCTCGCGGATGTCGAACCCCAACCGCGGGATGGCGTCGCCCGACACGTCGCTACCGGTGTGGGGGCCCGAACCGGTGACGAGGGTTCCGAGCACGATGACGAGGCCGGCGAGCGCCGTGGCGGCGACGGCGACGCGTGCGAACCAGGTGTCGTCGGTCGTCGCGGGGCGGGGCTGTGTGCGTGCGCCGTGGTCGAGCGCAACGCCAACGAAGATCAACACGATCGACAACAAGAAGTGCCCGATGACGACCCGAGGGTCGAGATGGCTCCGGGTCACGAGCATGCCCAGCAGTACCTGGCCCCCGAAGCCAACGACCATCGCGCCGAACCAGCGGTCGAGATCGCGACGGTCGAGGCGCCGAGCAGCGACCCATCCCGCGATGACCGGGATGATCGCGAGGCCCGAGATGACCCGGTTGCCGAATTCGATCGTGGCATGAAACCCGGGCGCGTCGAGCTCCTGGTTCGACGTACACGTCGGCCAGTCGAGACATCCGAGCCCGGATCCTGTGAGTCGAACGGCGGCTCCGCTTACCGTGATCGCCATCAACCACACAAGGGTGACCCGGGTCCAGAACGGAAGCGTCCTGCCCCAGACCATGTGAACAACGATACGCCCAATGGCCTTGGCACAAACGCGTGAGCGGGCCATACCATTGGCCCGGTGACAACCGTTGCGCCGGGGACGACCCCAACTCGATCGACCCTTGGCGCATACATTGCGCTCACCAAGCCGCGGATCATCGAGCTGCTGCTGATCACGACGGTACCGACGATGATCGTCGCAGCACGCGGATGGCCGGGGCTGTGGCTGGTCGTGGCGACCGTGATCGGCGGAACGCTTGCCGCCGGCGGAGCGAATGCCGTCAATATGTACGTCGATCGCGACATCGACAAGATCATGAAGCGGACCGAGGGCCGACCCCTCGTCACCGGCGAGATCGAGCCGCGCAACGCACTGATCTTCTCTGTCTCGTTGCTGGTGCTCGCTGGCGTGTGGTTGGCGGGTTTCGTGAATCCGCTGTCCGCGTTGTTCGCTCTGAGCGCCGCGGCCTTCTACATCTTCGTCTACACGTTGTGGCTCAAGCGCACCTCTCGCCAGAACATCGTGATCGGTGGGGCAGCTGGCTGCATGCCGGTGCTCGTGGGTTGGGCGGCCGTCACCAACTCGATCGCGTGGGAGCCCGTGGTCCTGTTCGGGGTGATCTTCTTGTGGACGCCACCGCACTTCTGGGCGCTGGCCGTGAAGTACCGCGAGGACTACTCGGCGGCTGACGTGCCGATGATGCCGTCGGTTACCAGTCTCGAATCGACCGCTCGTCAGATCGTCGCCTACGCCGTGGCTGTGTGGGCCTTGGGTGTGGCGTTCTCGCCGATCGCCGACATGAATGTCATCTATCTCGTGGCATCGATCGTGTCGGGAGGCGTGTTCGTGGCGTACAGCGTTCGGTTGTGGCGTGACCCGACGCCCGCCAAAGCCATGACGGTCTTCACGTTCTCGATCACGTATCTCACGATCCTTTTCGTGGCGATGGCCATCGATCAGCTCGTCCTCGGCTGAATGGGGTCAAGTCTGACATAGCAAGAGGATGAGACTGCCCGTCGACGGACTGCCAGAACCTCTTGCTATGTCAGACTTGACCCCGTGATGTGACGCGCGTCTGGGTGCTCCACCTTGGGCGCCGTTCGGGGTGACCGATACTGTCCGTGCGGGTGCGCGCGGGAACTCCTCGTTGATGCGCCTCAAGCCGTGTCGATCCGAATACCATCGTGGGGTCCGGATCGCAGGTGATCCGAATAATTCGTCCGAGGGTGAATCCATACCGATGACCGCGACCGAAGCGCATCCCGAAGTTCACGACCACGACGCCGATCTGAGTGTGTCTGAGTCCTCCAGCGA
The DNA here is from genome assembly GCA_020629375.1 of Acidimicrobiales bacterium. GTDB lineage: Bacteria > Actinomycetota > Acidimicrobiia > Acidimicrobiales > SHLQ01 > SHLQ01. Next base: position 6,122 of record JAHDDK010000033.1, on the reverse strand, counting down.
CGGGCTCTACCTCTTGTTCGTGTCCAACGATCACAAGATGATCGGCCGCCTCTGGACGGGGGCCGCCGTCCTGTTTCTGCTGTGGATCTCGGTGATCGGGGTTCTCAACGGATTCGAGCGAGCGTCGCTTGGCGACATGGATCTGTTCTCGACTGTTGCGGGCTATTTCCAGAGCTGGATCCTCTTCCGGACGGGCGGCATCTTCATGGTCGCCCTGCCGCTGTTCATCGGCATCGCGACGGCGATCGTGCCGCTGCAGGTCGGTTCACCGGCGATCGCTTTTCCTCGCCTGGCCGCGGCATCGTTCTGGGCATGGCTTGCCGGAGCCGGCATTCACCTGGCGTCGTTCTACGTCCTCGACGGCGGTCTCGGCCCCGATGCCGGTACCTCCACTGACGGCACGCTTCTCACCGTCACCTCCCTCGGGCTGATGATCGGCGCAATCCTCGCTGCGTCGATCTGTATCGCCACCACCGTTGTCGCCCTTCGCCCGGCGGGTATGACACTCATGCGGGTACCAGCGTTCGCCTGGTCGATGCTCGTCGCCACGTCGGTCTGGCTCTTGTCGCTGCCGGTCCTCGTCGCCAACCTGATCTACGCCTTCGCCGATATGCAGGGCCGCGAGCCGATCGCCTTCGGCAACGCGGATCGCCTGTGGGGCGACGTCTCCTGGGCGTGGGAACAACCGCAGGTATACGCCTACGCCATCCCGGTCCTCGGCGTGCTCGCCGACATCGGCCCCGCCGCAGCCAAGACCCGTCAGGTCAACCGTCCGGTGATCTTGACCATGATCGGCCTTTTCGGCGCTCTCAGCTTCGGCGCATGGGCGCAGCACTCATTCAGCCGTGGCGCCGATCCGGTCTTCACCGACGGCAACCGGATCTATGACGAGTTCCTCTACATCGTCTTCGGTCTGGTCATCGTCCTCCCGATCCTCGGCGTGATCGGCGGCGTGCTCGACACCGTCCGGCGCGGGGCCAACCCCAAGCCGGGTGCCGCCCTTACCGGTGCGCTCATGGGGGCGATCCTGCTGTTGCTCGCCGCCGTCGCTGGTGAGATTCGGGTGATCCCGCTGTGGGACGGTCTTCACGAAGACAATGTGCTGCTGTCCACGACGACGGCGCAGCTCAACCTGGTCCTCGCCGCCATCGTGGTGTCGGCCATCGGAGCCCTCGCCTGGTGGGCTCCCAAGATGTTCGGCGGATACGCCCGCGAACCCCTCGCCATGCTCGCGATCCTCACGGTGTTCGGTGCGGGTCTCCTCGGCGGTGTCGCCGACCTCATCTCTGGTCTCATGGGCCAGCCCGACATCTCGGTGTCCGATGCGGTCGACTCCGGCGTCGAGACGCTCAATGTCGTCGCCGCGATCGGCGCCATCCTGCTCGTCCTCAGTGGCCTCGCCATCGTCGGCTCACTGATGGCCGCTGGTCGAAGCACCGAGACGCTCCCCGACGACCCGTGGGAAGGGCACTCGCTCGAGTGGGCAGCCCCGTCCCCGCCGCCGATCGGCAACTTCGTCGAACCGATCCCGATGATCACGTCCGAAGCCCCATTGCTCGATGAGTTCGAGGAGGTCAGCTGATGGCCACGAGCACACTCAACGTCCTCCCCGAGGCCGAACCGACCCGCAACCGCACGCTGCTCGTCGGCAGTGCCTTCGCGTCGCTGGCGGCGATCATGGTGTTCGTCGGCTTGTTCGCCGTCTACATCTCGATCCGGCAGAACAACGAGTTCTTGGTCGAGAACCAGCTCGGTGGGTCGCTCTGGTTCCCCGAGGGAGCCGTCCAGATTGCGCCGGGCACGATGATGATGTTCACCACGTGGATCGGTGCGTTCACGATGGCGTGGGCTGTACAAGCGTTCCGCAACGACGACCGCGGCCACGGCTACATGGCGCTCGGTCTGACCATGTTGATCGGTGCTGCCGTGATCAATCAGATGGCCTTTGCGATCGGCGACTTCGCAGTACCGGTCGACCGCAGCACGCCCGCTCTGCTGCTCTATGCGATCTACGGCACCTACATCGCCTTCCTCGGTTCGGCGATCGCCTTCGTCTTCTTGATGCTGGTTCGTGCGGTGACCGGCCAATACAACTCGTCCAATGCCGACGGCATCGAGGCCGCAGCGATCTACTGGTTCGCCACGGTCGTTGTGTACTTGCCGATCTGGTACCTGATCACGATCACGAAGTGAGCGCCTCATGATCCCAACCGGACTCAAGCTCTATCTCGGCATCGCCATGGCGGCGCTGACCGCGGCAGCCATCGGTGGCTACACCAGCGGCGGCGACGGCGTCGGCCCGCTCAGTGCCGGTTACAAGGGCGGCATTGGCGACCAGGTGTCGTACTCGGTGCTGCTCGGCGTGGCCTTCGTGTCGGTCATCGTCGGCGGCCTCCTCACCTGGTTCCGTGACGCCGATGCCGAATCGGTCGCCTCGATCATGGGCCGCAGTGATGCCCCCGTCGGCCAGCGTCCGGTCGCGCAGTCGATCTGGCCGCTCATCGCCGGAGCTGGCATCGGCATGCTCACCGTCGGCCTCGCCGTGAGCTCGCTGCTCTTCGGCGTGGGCCTCGTGGTGCTCGCCATCGTTGCCTTCGAATGGACGATGACCGCCTGGTCCGATCGGGCCACCGCCGATGCGTCCGCCAACGAGTCGCTCCGTGACCAGCTCATGGGCCCGTTCGAAGTTCCGCTGCTCGGCCTGCTCGGCGGCGGCATCGTGGTCCTCGCCGTGTCTCGAATCTTCCTTGCGACCTCGAAGACCGGCGCCGTCGTGGTCGGCACGGTCGTCGCCACGATCATTCTCCTCACGGCGATCTTGATCACGCAGCGCCCGAACTTGTCGAAGAACGCCATCGCCGGGCTCGTCGCTCTCGTCGCCGTCGGTGTGCTTGCCGGCGGCGTGTGGGGAGCGGTCGAAGGCACCCGCGAGATCAAGCATGGCGATGATCATCACGGCGAAGATCACTCCGACGATCACTCCGAGAGCGAGGACGCCTCCTCGTGACCGCCGCGAACAACTCCCTGCGCGACTTGCCCGATTCCTCCCGCTCGGGAAAACTTTCACAAAGTACTGTTATCCCTGCCATGACCCTCGCCGAAGGAACAGGTATGACCCCCAACTCGTCCGTCGCCCGCCGGTTTGCCCGGGTGGCGCTCGTGGTGTTCGCCATGGTGTTCTTCGCCGCGTGTGCGGGCGACGCCGAACTCGACACGCGTACCGACCTCGCAGGTCCTGAGGCTCGCGACATCGAGAGCTTCATGCGGATCCTGCTGTGGGTCACCTACGCCGTCTTTGCGTTCGTCATGTTCATCTCGTTCGAGGCGTGGCGCCGCTTCCGCATCAAGGGTGACGACTACACCGATGACGATGAGTGGCCTGAGCAAGAGGACGAGAACGCCCTCATCGAGGGTCTTTCCAACGGCGTGCCTGCGCTGATTCTCGCCGTTGTCGCCGTCTTCACGATCATCTTGCACAACCAGCTCAATAGCGACGAGACCAACGTCGTGACCCTCGACGTTGCTGGCGCTTCGGTCGAGTGGGAACCGCAGGTTGTTGTCGTCGGCCAACAGTGGTGGTGGGAGTACCAGTACCACTTCGGCGATGTCGACATCGACCAAGAACGTGTCCAGACGCTTCCGGTCGCCGACATCGTGACCGCCACCCAGATGGTGATTCCCGTCGGCCAAGAGATCGAACTCGAAATCACCAGCCGCGACGTCATTCACTCCCACTGGATCCCGTCGCTCAACGGCAAACGAGACGCCGTACCCGGACGCCAGAGTGCGCCCTGGAAGATCCAGGCCGACCGACCCGGTGTTTTCTTCGGCCAGTGCACCGAGTTTTGTGGACTCTCCCACAGCCGGATGCGGATGCAGGTCGTGGCGCTCGAGCCCGCCGACTTCCAGGCATGGGTGGACGCCCAGATGACTGGCTACCCGCTCGAAGGCGACGATCAGGCGTACCTCGATGCGCTCGTCGCTGGCGACAGCCCGACTGCCGAGAACTCGACGCAGCGGGCCATTGCGACCTTCCGTGGCAAGTGTGCCTCGTGCCACCTCATGGAGAACGTCGCCGACGACATGTGGTCCCAAGAACGAGTCGCCGAACAGCTCGTCGCCGGTGCTGCTCCCAACCTGACGCACTTCGCCACCCGCACGACCTTCGCCGGCGGCATCCGCAACGTCTGGGATCCCGAGACGGGCGAATTCAACGAAACAGATCTCCGCGAGTGGCTCATGAACCCGGCCGACGTCAAGGCGAACTACGCCGAGCCGGCCAACGACGACGACCCACGCATGCGAGGAATGCCGAACCTCAACCTCACCACCGAAGAGATCGACGACCTCGTCGGACTCCTCAAGGCGGCGGGCGAGAAGCCGGCAGAGTTCATCATCGAAGAGACGGGAGTTGAGTAGTGGCAATCATTGAAGAACCACTAGCGCTGGAGGCCGGCGAAGACGCCGTCGCCCGCGTCGAACGTCCGCTCGGCGACCTGACGCGCCCCCAGCTGGGCGGCGGCTGGAAAGACTGGCTGTTCACCGTCGATCACAAGAAGATCGGCATCATGTACGGCGTCGCCGCGATGTTCTTCTTCGTGATCGGTGGCGCCGAGGCACTCCTGATCCGCATCCAGCTGGCCACGCCCAACGGAACGTTGCTCTCGCCTGAGGTCTACAACCAGGTCTTCACGATGCACGGCGTCACGATGATTTTCCTCGTGATCATGCCGCTCGCGGCCGCCTTCGCGAACTATCTGCTGCCGCTCCAGATCGGCGCACGAGACGTTGCGTTCCCTCGCATGAATGCGCTGTCGCTGTGGATTTTCCTCTTCGGTGGAATCTTCCTCAACACCTCGTGGCTGCTCGGTGGTGGCGCTGACGGTGGCTGGTTCAACTATGCCCCCAACTCGAGCGTCACGTTCTCGCCGAGTCACGGCATCGACTTCTACGCCCTGGGTCTGCAGATCACGGGTATCGCCTCCCTGGTGTCGGCGATCAACCTCATCACCACGGTCATGAACATGCGCCCCAAGGGCATGACCTTGATGCGAATGCCGGTGTTCACCTGGATGAACCTCGTCGTGCAGTTCCTGCTGCTCTTCGCCGTGCCGGTCATCTCGATCGCCCTGTTCCAGCTGACCTTCGACCGCCTCTTCGGTTCCGTGTTCTTCAACACCGAGGCCGGCGCCGACCCGCTGCTCTGGCAACACCTCTTCTGGATCTTCGGTCACCCCGAGGTGTACATCCTCATCCTTCCGAGCTTTGGCATCATCTCTGAGGTCATCCCGACCTTCAGCCGCAAGCCGATCTTCGGCTACAAGTTCATGGTCGGTTCCGGCATCGCCATCGGCTTCATGGGCTGGGGCGTGTGGGCGCACCACATGTTCGTGTCCGGCATTGGCCCCATCTCGGTCGCCGCGTTCTCGCTCTCGACGATGTTCATCGCGGTGCCGACCGGTGTGAAGATCCTCAACTGGTTGGCGACGATCTGGGGCGGCAGCCTCCGATTCACCACCGCCATGCTCTTCGCAGTCGGTGTCGTCTCGATGTTCACCATCGGCGGCCTGTCGGGTGTGACCCACTCGATCGCTCCGGCCGACACGCAGCAGACCGACACGTACTACATCGTGGCGCACTTCCATTACGTGATCTTCGGTGGCGCCCTGCTCGGAATCTTCTCGGGCTTCTACTTCTGGTGGCCGAAGATGTTCGGCTACATGCTCAACGAGCGCATCGGCAAGTGGAACTTCTGGCTCCAGATCATCGGCTTCAACGTGACGTTCGGTCCGATGCACATCCTCGGCCTCCAGGGCATGAGCCGCCGCATCGACACCTATGACTCGGACTTCGGGTTCGAGTTCTGGAACCTGATCGCATCGGTCGGCGCCTTCATCATCGCCGCCGGCATCGGCATCTTCTTCTACAACATCGCCTACAGCCGCTCGCAGTGGAAGAAGGCCGGCATGCCCAACCCGGGCCCCGACCCGTGGGATGCCCGCAGCCTCGAGTGGATGACCGCTTCGCCCACGCCCGAGCACAACTTCGACGAGGACATCGTCGTCGAAGGCCCGGACGAGTTCTGGCATCGCAAGTACGGCTACGACGAGAACCACAACGTG
>JAHDDK010000110.1 GCA_020629375.1 Acidimicrobiales bacterium | reverse complement strand
GGAGGCCGGAGATGACGGCACCGAAGCTCGTGAGGAGCTCGTCGAGCTCGGCATCAGACAAGGCCTGATGCTGGTCCCCTGTGTGGGGTGATTGGTGGGGTGGGGCCCCGACTCCGACCATGAAACTCAACCTAGCCAGGGGGTGTGACAACGTCGGCTGGTCGGACTCCCCGACACACTTCAGCCGGAGGGGATCAGTCGAAATCCTCGAGCGGGTCGTCGAACTCTCGCAGGCTCCGTTTGCCGGGTTCGCAAGTGTCGAGGGCTCGGCACCACTTGCAGGCCCAGCCAGGCACGACGCCTGCGTTCGATGGGTCGTGGGCGAGCTCGATCATCCGGCGGGCGCCCGCTGTTGCTCGGGCGGCTGCAGCAAACAGAACGTCCTCGCTGACACGCTCGGGGTGGAACACGCCTTCGTCGAGGTAGTAGCTGGCGAGGAGCCGTGGCGGAACCCCTACCCGGATGGTTTCGATCAGGGCGTAGAAGCGGAGGTCGTCGAGGTGCGAGGCACGTTTGTTGCCGCTCTTGAGGTCGATCAGCACCTTGCCCGCTCGCAGGCCACGAGCACGTCCGAGTGTCAGGTCGATCTTGCCCTGAAACACGAGGCGATTCTCGAACAGCGAGAGCTTCACCCGAGACTCGGTCACCGGCGTCCACCGGCGATCGAGCGGCGGCCAGCACTCGGCGAACTTCGACACGAGATCCACACAGTCGCCGCGTAGTTCGGCCCGGTCAACGTCGCTCAGCTGTTGGAGGAACTCACCAAGACTCGACTCGCCGAACTCGAGGCTTGCGATCGCGTTGTCTACGAGGTCTCCAGGCCAGGCTTCGCCCTTGGTGTTGATCGACAGCTCGATCGCTTTGTGCACGACCGTGCCCCGAGCGGTCGGGACGCTCCAGCCGTCCCAGTCCATCTCGGCGAGATAGCGGGTCTCGCAGCCGAGGACAGACGAGAGCTTGTGTTTGCTGACGAACACCTCGGTGTCGGCGCCGATCGAGTCGATTGCGTCTCGCAGGCCCCGTTCGAGCTCGCCACGGAGCTCGTGCCGGAGCTCGGCTCGGCACTCGGGCCGGTCGTCGGCGCCGCGTGCGCCGAGCCGGTCGACGATGTCTTGCTGGACAGGGGAGAGGTCGCTCAGGACCGGGCCTTGTCTCGCAGGAGGAACTTCTGGATCTTGCCGGTCGACGTCTTGGGAAGCTCACCGAACTCGACGGCCTTTGGCGTCTTGAAGCCCGCGAGACGTTCGCGGCAGAACGCGATGATCTCCTCGGAGGTGGCGTCGTGATCGGGCTTCAGTTCGATGAACGCCATCGGCACCTCGCCCCACTTCTCATCGGGCTTGGCGACGACGCCCGCGGCCAGCACTGCGGGGTGCTTGTAGAGCGTGTTCTCGACCTCGACCGAGGACACGTTCTCGCCGCCCGAAATGATCACGTCCTTCAGTCGATCGGTGATCTGGATGTAGCCGTTCTCGCGCCAGACGGCAGCGTCCCCTGAGTGGAACCAGCCACCGGCAAAGGCCTTGTCGGTCTCTGCCTGGTCCTTGTAGTAGCCCTGCATCACGGTGTTGCCGCGAATGAAGATCTCTCCCGGGGTTTCACCGTCTCGTGGGACAGGAGTCATGGTCTCGGTGTCGAAAACGGCCAGCTCTTCGCTCATCGGCATGGCGACGCCCTGCCATGATTTCTTGACCGCTCGGCCCTCGTCATCGAGGTCGTCCCACTCGGATCGCCAGGCGCACTGCGACACGTGGCCGTAGGTCTCGGTGAGGCCGTACACCTGCATGACGTCGAATCCGATCGCCTCGACCGCCTGGAGGATCGCGGCGGGTGGCGGTGCACCGGCCGTCATTGCATGGACCGTGTGGTCGAAGTCGCGCCGATCGGCGTCGTCGGCGTTGACCAGCATGCCGAGCACGACCGGTGCTCCGCCGAAGTGGGTGACACCGTGGTCGGCGATGGCGTCGAAGACGTTGGCAGCGGTTATGTCGCGTACGCAGACGACGGTTCCGGCGAGGAGCGCCATGGTCCAGGCGTGGCCCCAGCCGTTGCAGTGGAACATCGGCACCGTGTACAGGTACTTCGGCGCGGACGGAAGCTCCCAACCGACGACCGTGCCCATGCTCATGAGGTACGAGCCACGGTGGTGGTAGACGACGCCCTTTGGGTTGCCGGTGCTACCCGACGTGTAGTTGAGGGCGAGCGCTTGCCATTCGTCGGCGGGCATCTCCCAGGCGAAGTCCGGGTCGCCGGACGCGAGAAGCTCGTCGTAGGTCATCGAACCGAGGCGTTCGCCGCCGGGACCGGCCGCATCGTCGATGTCGATGACCACGATGTCGCGATCGAGCCGTTCGAGCGCCGGACCCACCGACGCAGCAAGAGCCGTGTCGGTGACCAGCATCTTCGCATCGGAGTGGTCGAGGATGTACGCGATCGTGTCCACATCGAGCCGGGTGTTGATCGCATTGAGCACGCCACCAGCGGCCGGGACCCCGAAGTGGGCATCGAACAGCTCTGGCGTATTGGCCGCAATGATCGACACGGTGTCGCCTCGCCCAATGCCGTGAGCCGAAAGCGCCGACGCGAGCCGCGCGGCTCGCTCGCCGACCTGCGCCCACGTATACGACCGCTCTCCGTAGATCACGGCCTCACGATCCGGCCACAGATCCACCGTTCGGCGCAGGAACGACAGCGGCGTCAGCGGCACATGGTTGGCCGCGGTTCGTGGAAGTGCGTCGTAGTCTTCGGCAGCCATGGCGATCCCCTCGTCAGCGAGGCCGACGGGCCGTGTCGGCGTGGCCGAGCGTATTCGATTCTCCGTGCTGGCGAATCATCGTGGCGTAGCAGAGGATCTCGGCTGCTGGCTGTTGTCCACCGACGTCGGACGTTTCGAATCGAACGTTTACCAACGCCGTGCCGCCTCGGCGCTCCGCCTCCTCGACGATGCGAACATAGGTCTCTCGACGGCCACGATCCATCACTCGAGTCACGCTCGCGATCTCGCCGCCGAACACGGACCGGAGACCGATGAAGAGGTTCTTCAGGTACCCGATACCCATCACGACCGACGACGACAGCAACTCGACCTGCGCTCCGTCGAGCTCGGCGGTCGTGCTGATCACTGGGAAGCCCGCGACGGCGGCCTCACGTTCGGCGAGGATCCGTTCGTGGCGGTTCTCGATCAGCACGCCGGCAACGCTCAGGACCACCGGGATCCCGAACATCAACAGCACGGGAACGCCGATGGCAAGGAGAATCTCCATCACGCGCTTGGCGTGGCGACAACTGCCGTGCCGTAGGCGTACAGCTCTGCGGCGCCGCCAGCGATCGCGGAGGTCGTGAACCGCACGTTGACTATCGCGTTGGCGTTCATCACCATCGCATCGGAAACCATGCGTTGCACGGCCTCGGCCCGAGACTCGTTGAGCAGCTCGGTGTACCCGGTGAGCTCACCGCCGACGAGGTTCTTCAGCCCAGCGCCAATGTCTCGGCCCAGGTGCTTGGCGCGGATCGTGTTGCCGCTGACAAGCCCTCGGGTCTCGACGATGTCGTGGCCAGGAATGGATTCGGTGTTCACTATCATCATAATAACGTTAAATATAAGGGATTACAGGAACGGTGTAAAGGGGATTTTGGGTGTAGAGACGTTTCTGGTCACGGGCAACGTGGGGGTCAGGCACGCCTCATTAGCAACTCGCCTCCGGCTCCTGCGTTGCAAATGAGGCGTGCCAGACCCGTGGGCCGGTCGAGAAACGAGGACGCGGAAGCGACAGCCGCCTGCGTGCCGTGCCACCGGCCGGGCCAGAAACGAGGACGCGGAAGGCACTGTCACAGGCCAGCGCGAGGATGCTTTCGTGGAGTCGACCGCCATTCGGTTTGCAGGGGCCGCCCGAGATATTGGGCGTGCGGCGCGCCTGCGTGGGTTGGAGGTTCCGTCGTTCACGTCTCCACCTCGTCTCGATGGTTGCTCTCGCACAATCAAGTGGCGACGGGGGCGTGCGACAGTGTCGATCGTGTTGCGTGGGCGCCCGTGGGCGGCGGTGCTGGCCGACATGATCGAAGGAGTTGTCGTTGCCAATCGCCTGTCCGGTGCTCGCGCCGACCAGATTCGAGCGGCCATGTGGTTGGCCGTCGATTTGGTGCCTTCGGAGCAGGCGGCGTGAGTCTGCTTGAATCGGCGCTATGAGCACCCGTCCCAATCTGCTGTTCATCATGAGCGACGACCATGCGGCACACGCGATCTCGGCCTACGGGAGTCGCATCAACGAGACGCCACACCTCGATCGGATCGCGGCGGGCGGGATGCGGTTCGACAGTGCGTTCTGCACGAACTCGATCTGTGCGCCGAGTCGGGCGGCGATCCTCACGGGTACGTACAACCACGTCAACGGGGTGACCACGCTCAACACACCGCTCGACAACTCGTTGTGGACGTTCCCGCAGGCGTTGCAGGACGCCGGGTTCGAGACGGCGCTGTTCGGCAAGTGGCACCTCGGTCACGGTCCAGATGCGAATCCATCAGGTTTCGATCGCTGGCGAGTGCTGCCGGGGCAGGGCCACTACCACAATCCGGTTTTCGTGGACTCGGAGCTGGGTCTCGACGAGGTGGGCGGCTACGTCACCGACCTGATCACCGACGACTGCCTCGGCTGGCTCGAACAGCGAGACCTGGATCGTCCCTTCGCTCTGTTCTGTCACCACAAGGCGCCCCACCGCACCTGGGAGCCGGACGCCAAGCACTTCATGATGTACGACGACGTCGAGATTCCATACCCCGACACGTTCAGAGATGACCTGGTCGGCCGGGCCGAGGTCGTGCAGGCCGTGCGAATGCGGATGATGGATCTCGACCCCGTGACCGATCTCAAGGCCACCGTTCCCGACGGCCTCACCCTCGACGAGGAGATCGACTGGCGCTATCAGCGCTACATCAAGGATTACCTGCGTGTCGTCGCCTCGATCGACGACAACGTGGGGCGGATGCTCGATCACCTAGAGGAGACCGGCCTCGCCGACAACACGATCGTCGTCTATACGTCGGATCAGGGCTTCTTCCTCGGTGATCACGGATGGTTCGACAAGCGGCTGATGTACGAGGAGTCGCTGATGATGCCGCTCCTCGTTCGGTATCCCCGGGCGATCACGGCCGGCAGCACGTGCGACGAGATCGTTGTCAACGTCGACTTCTGCCCGACGTTGCTGGATCTGATGCACGTGGATGTACCGGCCGACGTGCAGGGGCGTTCGTTCCGTCCGCTGCTCGAGGGAGCCGACGTCGAGGATTGGCCGACGTCGATGTACTACCGGTACTGGATGCACAACGATGGTGCTCACGCCTGCCCGGCCCACTACGGCGTCCGGACGAAGACACACAAGCTGATCTGTTACTACAACGATCCGCTCGATCAGCCGGGCGCGCAGGGGCCGACCAATCCAGTGGAGTGGGAGTTGTTCGATCTGGTCGCCGATCCGCTCGAGATCAACAACCTCTTCGGACGCCCGGAGGTCGCCGCTGTCGCCGAGGAGCTGATGGCCGAGTTGGCGAGGTTGCAGCGGGCCGTCGGCGATGATCCGTACCCGGCCAGCAACGACGGGGGGTAGCGCAGGTGGACCTGCGGTTCGTGTTCGAGGCAGAGCTGTTCCCATGGACGGACGACAAGGCGAGCTGGGTGTTCGCGTCGTTGCGCTCAGACGATGCTGCCGAGATTCGTGAGGATGCGCCGATGAAAGGTGGGTTTGGCTCGGTTCGTGTGGTTGTCGAGGTCGGAGGATCTCGCTGGAAGACGTCGATCTTTCCCGACAAAGCAAACGACACGTACGTGCTGCCGATCAAGAAGGACGTGCGGCGGGCCGAGCAGATCAACGTCGGCGATGTCGTCCGGATCGACCTCGAGGTGCTCTAGATGCGAGAGGTGCGGCTCGTCATGGATCCGATCGGTTGGCTGGCGGAATGGTGAGCCATCGCCTGACCGAACTGCAGTATTCGGTGTAGCGATCGCCAAACACGGCCTCCATGCGTTGCTCTTCGAACGCGATGAACACCGTCCGAATGACCAGGACGAAAACGACCGGTCCGAGGAAGGCAACCAGCGTGTTGCGCAGAATCGCCGCGCCGACGAGTGAGACCGTGAATCCGAGATACATCGGGTTGCGACTCCAGCGGAACCATCCGTCAGTGACGAGGAGCTCCGGATCGTTGGCCGGGATGATGTTCGTGCCTCGCGCCGCGAAGCGGCGAGCGGAAGGGACGTTGAGGGTGAGCCCAGCGACGACCACCAGCAGGCCCATGAATCGAGTGGACCCCAATCCGAGTTCTTGGATTGGCCAGATCGTGCTGAGCACGAACATCGACACGATGCAGCTCAAGAACACGAGTGGCGGGGGAAAGGACCTACGGAACGATGCCATCGCCTCATCCAAGCAGCGACGGAGACGACATCGCACCGACGACCGTGTTTCCAATGGGCCTTCGACCGTTCTAGAACGAAGCGGTGACGTTCTTCGAGAGCCTCGTGAAACCATCGTGGATTCCGCCGGATTGGGCCTTCCCGGCTGCATGGTTCACGTTGTGGACTCTTCAAGGAGTTGCCCTCCTCGTGATCCTGGCAAGCGAACGCGACGGCCGTGAACTCGCAATCGGGCTCCTCGTCTGGCAGTTCGTGTTCGCAATCGCCTGGCAGGTCGCGGTCTTTGGCCCCGGACGACTCACTCTTGCCGCATGGTGGCTAGTCGCGTTGATCATCTTCGTCGTCGCCGCGATCTGGGCGGCGTGGCGCGTTGAACCCTTGGCTGCCGCCCTCATCGCGCCCACGGTCGTGTGGGTGTCGGTCGCAACAGCCCTCGGTTTCTCGTTGCTGCAGCTGAATCCGGATGCCTGATCGGCTCTGGGCCAGGAGACTCATCGCGAGAGACTTGATGCCGATTGTCGGGCATGGCTCTTTCCCGCCCGTCTGAGATCTCGCGCCGCTCACTCATCGCCGGCACCGCCGCTGGAGCAGCGTCCGTGTGGGCCACCCCAACGGTCACATCGCTTGGCTTGAGCCAAGCCGCCGCTGCGTCCGCCGGTGGTGACTGTCCGGGCGCCGTGATCAGCGACTTCCAAGGGGAGACATCGTTCAGCGACGGTGGACAGCTGACGGCTGGGGCTGATCTGACGCAAAACGATGCGTCGCCCTGGAGCAACGACGATACCGGCTACGTCTTTCAAGAGACCGGGCCGGTGCAGATCCCCCCGGGGGGTTACAACTCCGAGACAGCGTTCATCCCCGGTGGGACATGGGTCTGCTCGATCTACATCCATGCGTCGTCGGTGACAGGGACCTTCCGCTACCGAGCAACGATCACGATTCCGGGCTCGACCGTTCTTGGCTACGACGGCCGATCCGCAAACCTTGTGGCGTCAGACGCACTGTTCGGCGTCGCGGGCGTCAACTACGACGGCGGCGCCCGAAGCCACGAATGGACGGCGAACTCGAACGGCAACGGCGACTACTACGGTCAGATCAACGCGAACACGGTCGAGGTCCGCATGGCCGTTGCCGACTGCTGCGTCGACCAAGGCCGCCTCTTCGTCGCCTGCTTGTGATCCGGCCTGTGGGAACCGGATCCGCATCTGACACATAGAACCCACATAGGTGAACGAAAATGTCGAAATTGACTTCGACGTCGATGCACGAGACGAAGAGCTCTATCTGAACGTCTACCTCGTCGCTCCGCTCGAGTAGCCCGGCAGCCGGCACGAGCCAGTCCCCCGGTGCGCAGCGCAACCTCCACGTTGTCCACCAGCCATTTCCGCCCCACAACTTCACCGCCAAACGCGAAGAACCCCCGAACCGAGGGTCCGGGGGTTCGGATGTCCTGGGACATCACAACGTGGAGCTGGAGGGAATCGAACCCTCGTCCGCTGAAGGGTCACCATACGCGCTACGACCATTCCCGTGAGCGAGGCGTCACAGCTGCCTCATCGCCGGGTCGACTCGAGCCGAAGCTCCTCTGCCGGATCTGTTCTCCGATGTCAGCGGTCTTTCTCGCCGTCAGTGGTCTCTCCCTACGGTCCTCCACCGCTTCTGTTGCCGGGCTGCGATGAACTGGCCCCGCG
>JAHDDK010000002.1:96710-161354 GCA_020629375.1 Acidimicrobiales bacterium | reverse complement strand
GTTCTGGCATCGCAAGTACGGCTACGACGAGAACCACAACGTGGTCCGGATCGCGACGGCCGAAGAAGTCGCGCAGGACGGCTCGAACACCAACGTGCACCTGCCCTCGCCGTCGTACTACCCGATCATCCTCGCCCTCGGCCTGCCGGTCATCGCGTACGGCCTGATCTACAGCCTGTGGCTGTGCATCCCGGGCGCTGCGCTGCTGATCTTCGGCATGGTCGGCTGGATCTTCGAACACCCCGACGACCCGAACGCCGCCCACGATCATCACGATGATCATCACGGCGACGATGAGCCCGATGCCCTCGAAGCCGGCGACGACGCCGACGAGGCCAAGGAGTTGGTGGCCGCTGGCGCCGACGCAGGAGACGAAAGCTGATGAGCGACGCCGTCCTCACCCCCGATGACGTCGCTGCGGCCGATGCGGCACACGACGACCACGCTCACGACGACCATGGGCATCACGAGACGAACACGGGCATCTCCAACAACAAGTTGGCGATGTGGCTGTTCCTCTCGTCGGACTGCCTGCTGTTCGGCGCCCTGATCTCGACGTTCCTCCTCTATCGGACGAACATCGGCGACGACACGCCCTACACGTCGCCCTTCGACGTGTTCGACATCCCCTTCACGTCGCTCAGCTCATTCATCTTGTTGATGAGCTCGCTCACCATGGTGCTCGCCCTCTCGGCGGTCAACCGTGACGACGAGCGCAACGGCCGCATCTGGCTGCTCACCACTGCCTTCCTCGGCATGGTCTTCATCGGTGGCCAGGTCTATGAGTTCACGGTGTTCCGTGCAGAGGGCCTCGGGTTCGGCACCAACACGTGGACCTCGGCCTTCTACACGCTCACCGGCTTCCACGGCGTACACGTGAGTGTGGGCATTCTCATCCTGCTCGGAACCGTGTTCGGGACCCGCAAGTCGGGTCTCGGCAAGGAGAAGGGCGAGACCGTCGAACTCGTCGGTCTGTACTGGCACTTCGTCGACATCGTGTGGGTCATCATCTTCACGGTGATCTACCTCATCCCGATCGGCTAGGAGATCTGATGGCCGCCACCGACACCCACGTCGATCACGACGCTCACGACGACGAGCATCACGATCACCCCAGCGACGCCAAGTACGTCCAGATCGCGCTCATACTCGCCTTCTTGACCGCGGTCGAGATCGCCATGTTCATCTTCGAAGAGGACCTGCCCCGAACCCTCGTCAAGGTCGGCTTGCTCGCACTCATGGCGGTCAAGTTCTGGATCGTCGGCGCCTACTTCATGCACCTGAAGTTCGACTCGAACGTCCTCAGCCAGCTCTTCGTCGCCGGTTTGATCCTCGCGATGGTCGTGTACTTCATCATGCTGAGTGCATTCGAGTTCAACTTCTGGAACGACGGCTTCGAGGATCCGGGGCTGCCCGCAATCGAATGACGTGAGGCGCCTCGGGCGTCTCTGATCGAGGACCGATGCTGCTAGCGCAACTTGACCCGTGGGCCTACAAGCCACACCCCGAGGTGTGGGTGCTCATCGCGGGGATCGTCGGACTGGGCTTCTACGCCACCCGTGTGATCGGCCCGAAGGTCGTGCCCGCTGGCCAAGAGGTCGTCTCGACTCGACAGAAACGGACCTTCGCCCTCGGCGTGCTCGTGCTGGCGATCGCTGCGGACTGGCCGATGCACGACATTGCCGAGGAGTACCTCTACTCGGTGCACATGTTTCAGCATCTGCTGATCACGTTCTTCATCCCGATCTTCTTCCTTGCCGCCACACCGGAGTGGCTGGCCCGCTTGATCCTCGGCTCGGGTGACCAGTCGACCACATGGGTCGGCAAGCTCGCGAAGCCTCTCGTTGCGGGCATCATCTTCAACGCGTTGGCGGCGCTCACCCACTGGAACGGCATCGTGCAGCTCTCGCACGACTCCGGTCCGTTCCACTACGGGATTCACCTGGTGATGTTCGCGTCGGCGCTACTCATGTGGATTCCCGTACTCGGTCCGCTGCCCGAGCTTCGTCTGTCGCCGCCGGCGCAGATGCTCTATCTCTTCTTGATGTCGATCATCCCGACGATCCCCGCCGGCTGGCTGACCTTCGCCGACAACGTCGTCTACCCCGCATACGACACCGAAGTTCGCCTCTGGGGAATCTCGGCTGTCGACGATCAGCAGGCGGCCGGGTTCATCATGAAAGTCATCGGCGGGTTCTTCCTGTGGGGACTCATCGCCATCCGATTCAACCAATGGGCCAAGTCGTCCCGCGGTGACGAGCGCCAGAATCGCCGAATCGTGCGGACGACCGTGCCCGAGGATCTGACGTATGAGGATGTCGAGGCCGAGTTCGAGAAGTCCGCTCCCTCTCGCACCGAATAGACGCGCCCGTGCTCACCGAGCTGCCCGAAGCACCGGGCACGACCAGGGCTCGAACGTTCGCTGGCCCCGAGCATCCGATGCGGGTGATCACCAACCAGCTCGCTGCTGGCGCCGAGTTCACGCCGGAGATCGCCGGCCAGGTGGTCGAGCTGTTCTCGTCGATGGCGGCCGAGTGGACCGCCAACCACGACAAGCCCGAGAAGGTTGCTCCGCTTCGAGACGCTCTCGAACGCGGCCTGCGAGCGTCTCGTGATGCCCGGTGCCTCGAGATCGGCTCGGGTACGGGCCTCGGCACACGTGTGCTCTCTGGTCACTTCGACCGCGTGGTCGCCCTCGACCGCACGATGGCCATGCTCATCGAAGCGCCGCCCGAGCTTGGTCCGCGCATGCACGGCGATGCGTCGCGGCTGCCCGTGGCGGACGGATCGATCGACGTTCTGGTGCATCTCAACATGTTCTTGTTCCCCGCTGAGGTCGACCGTGTGCTCGCTCCCTCTGGCGAGCTCATCTGGGTCAACACCAGCGGCGAATCCACCCCGATCCACCTCACCGCCGAGGCGATCCACGACGCGCTCCCCGGCGAATGGACCGTCACCCACTCCCGAGCCGGCACCGGCACCTGGGCGGTCGCCACACGCACCCCAACGTAGTCACTTCGGGCTCAGGTCACTTCGGGGTCAGACACCAACGTGACCGGCCCCGGATTCAGTAGTCGCAGGCCACCGATGTCAGGGCGGTCACGACGTCGAGCACGTCGAGGGTCGGTTCGAGGCCGGGGGCGTCGGCCCACGAGCGGGCCTTCCAGTTCCAGCGGACTCCTGGTGGGAGTTCCATCTGCACGCCGGTGTTCGGCGGCAGGTTGACCGGGTTGCGGGCGTGTACGCCGCGGAGCTCCTTCGGGATCTCGCCCAGGTCGTCCACCACCCGGTACCTCGGCCGGACCTCATCACGCAGTGCCTTGCCGAGCGTGGCTGCCAGCTCCCGGTTCTGCCCGCCGAGCAGGATCCACTGTTTGTCCATGTCCCGCCCATAGCCGTGCACGGTGCAGACGGTGTCGCAGTGATTGATGACGGCAGCGAAGTTATCCGACTCCTCTGGACGGAACCGCGTCGACGGCAGGTGCAGCGGACGCTCCGCAGGTTGATTGATCGTGTAGAAGGTTGCGCCGGCCTGCTCCGCCGCCATTCGGGCGATCATCGAGGTCACTCGTTCAACGGGGCCGCCGTGGAACGCGAGGATCCCAAAGGTTGAGCGGAGCTCGAACTCCTCTTCGACGCCGGGCTGTTCGAGTAGCTCGGTGAAGCTCATCCCTCCGCTGTTGTCCATGGCCTCAAGGGTGGCGCGTCGGCGTGGAGTCGAGCGGACCGAAGATCAGCGTGCAGCGACAGAGTCGAATCCGCAGATTGGACGAAGCGCCTCCGGAACGGTGAACGATCCGTCGGCGTTTTGGTAGTGCTCCATCAAGAACACGAGCATCCGGCCAACAGCGCACGCCGTGCCGTTGAGGGTGTGGACGAAGTCCGATCCGCTGTCGGTCTTGACACGGGTGCCGAGCCGGCGAGCCGAATAGTCGGTGTAGTTGGAGCACGAGGTGAGCTCTCGGTAGGTGCCCTCTGAGGGCAGCCAGACTTCGCAGTCGTACTTCTTGGCGGCGGGATTGCCGAGGTCACCTGCGGCGACATTGATGACCCGGTAGGGCAGGCCGAGATCGTCGAGGATCTCACGCTCGATTTCGAGGAGGAGCTCGTGTTCTTCCCAGCTCTTGTCGGGCGACGCCCAGATGAACATCTCGACCTTGTCGAATTGGTGCACCCGGAAGATGCCGCGGGTGTCCTTGCCGTAGGTTCCTGCCTCGCGACGAAAGCAGGACGAGAAGCCTGCGTATCGAAGGGGAAGGTCTTCGGCGTTCAGTCGATCTCCTCGGTGCAGCCCGGCGAGCGGAACCTCGGAGGTGCCAACGAGGTGGAGCTCGTCGGCGGTGACTTCGTAGACCTGGTTGCGGTCCGTGGGGAAGAACCCGGCGTCGACCATCATCTGCTCGCGGACCAGCACCGGGGGCACGGTCGGGATGAAGCCGCGGCCGACGAGCTTGCCCATCGTCCACTGGATGAGCGCGAACTCGAGCAGCACGGCTTCGCGCTGGAGGTAGGCGAACCGGGATCCGGAGACCTCGGCACCCTTCTCGCCGTTGACCCAGCCCATGGCGGCGCCGAAGTCGGCGTGGTCCATGGCTGGGGCCTCGGGCTGGTCGCCGACGGTCACGACGGTCTCGAAGTCTTCTTCGCCGCCGCCAGGAACCGACTCGTGTGCCGGGTTGGGCACGCCGAGGATGATCTCGTCGACGGCGGCCTGCGCGTCTTCGAGCTCGGCCTCCTTGGCCTTGAGATCCTGCTTGAGCGCGTTGGCCGCTTCGATCTTGGCGGGGCGCTCGTCGGGTGTCGCTTGCCCGATCTCCTTGGATACTGCGTTGGACTGGCCACGCAGCTCTTCGACCTCGGTCAGCAGCGCCCGACGGGCCGATTCGGCGGACGCGAGGGTCTCCAACTCTTCGGCGGTGGCGCCCTTCAGGATGGCGCCGTCGCGGTATGCCTGATCATCGAGTTTGCGTAGATCGATCACGCCTCGACGCTACCCGAATCCCTGAGCGTGACGATGGGGTCAGAGCCTCGCATCGCCCTCGCTGTGCGAGTTGTTCCAGCTCCTGCGGCTCAGAATTCGGTGCGGATCGCCCAGAGGTCCGGGAATGCAGGTCGGAAGAGCGTGGACTGGAGGTATCCGGCGCCGTCGGAGCCACCGGTGCCCGCCTTGGTGCCGATGGTTCGACGGACCATCATGACGTGGCGATAGCGCCACTCCTGGAGCCGTTCGTCGAGGTCGGTGAGCATCTCGCACAACGCGGAGAACTCCTCGTCGCCGTAGTTGGCGAGGATCACCGCTTGAACGGCATCGTCGACTTCGATCGGTGTCCGGACGTCGCGAGTGACGGCATGTTCGGGAACGGCGATGCCGTCGCGATGCCAGGACCGCAAGACGGCGTCCCAGAGCGTCATCGCATGAAAGCGGTCGGTGAGGCGGTCGCGTTCGTCGCCCTCGAACCAGTCGAGCTGCACTCGATCTTTCACCCCGAGCACGAACTCGATCTCGCGGAACTGCGCCGACTGGAAACCACTCGCGTTGGCAAGGAAGTGACGGAAGCTCGCGAACTCGGCTGGTGTCATCGTCTCGAGTACGTCGATCTGCGCGATCAGCGTCTTGAGGATCGTCAAGACGCGGGTGAGGTGATGGCGAGCGGCGTTGCGATTGTCGCGGTCGAGCTGTCCAACGATGTGGTCGAGCTCGTGAAGCAGCTGCTTGAACCAGAGCTCATACACCTGGTGAATGATGATGAACAGGGTCTCGTCGTGTTCGGGTTTGCCCGTGTCGGGGTCGACCGAACGGCACCGTTGCAGCGACAACAGTTCGGCGACCTGGAGGTAGTTGCCGTAGGTGAGCTCGTCGGCGGGGATCTGTGGAGGTCCGAAGTCGGGCAGCGTGAGCGCGCCGGGATCGGCGAGCGGGTCGTCTTCGGGAAGCGGCGGAAGTTCGACGACCAAGGCGTCGACGTCGAGTGAAGGGTCGGCCACCGCCGCTTCGATGATCTTGGCCTGAGCCGCCGCCCGATCTCGTGCCTCGGTGTAGGGCATGGTCGAGAACATGACCATGTTGTACCGAGGGCTGATGTGGGCTGGCTGGCGCCGTTCGAGGTCGAGGGCGAGTTGGCGCTTTTCGCGGAACGCCGGGTCGATCACGCTCGACCGCATCTCGACGTAGTTGTCGATCGCCATCTGGGCGATCGCCTCGGTGTCTGGCTTGCGCTGTGCTTCGAATCGGGCGAAGGCCCGAGCGATGTCGTCTGGTGAGTCCCGCAGGTGCCGATCGAGGAGGCGCACCGACTCGAGCGCCGCGTTCATCCCCTGCCCATGGAACGGCACGATCGCATGGGCGGCGTCGCCGACAATGACGGCCTGATCGCCGTGGCTCCACCCGTTTGCCCGGAGCGTGCCGAGCGACGACGTCGGATTGTCGGTGAACTGCTCGGTGAGGTCGGGGATTATCGCCGACACCTCGGGAAACTCGTGCCCGAAGAAGGCCCGGACCTCTTCGGCCATCTCGAGGGCGGCGAAGGTCTCTTCGGGGGCGAAGAGCGTGAGGGTGAAGTCGCCCGACGGGTTGGCGAGCGCGATCAGCATCAGTTCGCCACGGGGCCAGATGTGGAGCGCGTGCGGATCGAGAAGATGGCCACCATCGGGGCCCGGCGGCAGAGTCAGCTCCTTGTAGTCGTGATCGAGCCACTCGGTCGACTGCACGCAGGAACCCACGGCGGCCAGCGACTGGCGTACTGGCGAGCCTGCGCCATCCGCCCCGAAGACGACGCCGAACGGCGCGGTAGATCCGTCGTCGAACACCAGCCGAGAGGCATCGAAGTCGACCGATCGCAGCCGTGCGCCGAACTCGATCGAGACCCGTCCGGTCGCTTCGGCAGCATCGAGAAGCACCGCGTTGAAGTCGTTGCGCGACACCGAGTGGATCACCTCGTGCCGCTTCGATCCGTAGGGGAGGAGGTCGGCGCTGTCATCGCCGAGGGCGTGCACCATCCGGCCGCGCATGGCGATGGTGATGTCGTCGACCTGGTCGATCACGCCAACGTCGATGAGGGGCACAATGCCGCGGGTGGCGAGCGCCAGGTTGATCGACCGGCCGGCGTCGAGGTCGACGGTGCGAAGGTCGGGCCGGCTTTCATAGACCGTGACGTCGTGGCCTTGCCGGGCGAGGTAGATCGCGAGGAGGCTTCCGGCCAGGCCGGCACCCGCGACCACGACGGGACCGTTGTCTCCGAGGGCGGTCACAGCCGAACCCCCGTGCCGGGATGGACGACGCCACAGTTCGGACAGGTGCGGGCCTCCAAGTCGGCGTCGAACGCGGTGAACAGGGGTGGCAGGTCTTTGTCGATCGCCTGCACCTGGACTTCGACGCGGTGCACGAGGTGCGCACAGTTGAAGCACACCCACTCGAAACCGTCGAGCTCTCCCGGCAGCCGGGCGTACTCCACGACGATGCCGACCGAGTCGGGGTCGGGCCGCTGCGGCGAGTGACGCAGGTGCGGGGGCAGGAGGTAGACCTCGCCTTCGCGGATCGGCATCGGATGGGGCTCCGTGCCTTCTTCGGGCCAGATCCACAGGACCATGTCGCCAGTGAGCTGGTAGAAGAACTCTTCGCGCGGGTCGTCGTGGAAGTCGTTCCGCTCGTTGCCGCCGCCGACGACCATCACGATCATGTCCGCGTTTCGCCAGATCTGTTTGTTGGCGACGGGCGGTCGTAGGTCGTCGCGATGCTCGTCGATCCAGGCGTGGATGTTGAATGGCCGCCGCTCGAGGGGCAGGTCGGTTGTCTCGCTGATCGGGGCGTCGACGTCGGCCGTGTTGGCGGGGTCGGCGGTGTCGGTCATCGAAGTGCTCCGGGATGTCGGCGAGAGGGCCGTTGTCGGGGCACGCCGGTGCCCACGCCCACCAATGCACGGTATGCGGTGGGCGTGGGGAACGGGCGTTTGTGGGCGGCCCGCCTCATGCGGCGGTGTGGTGGGGTGCGACTTCGTTGGGGTGGAGGGAGCCTCACGACATCCATGAAGCGCGTAGCGTGGTCGATGTGCACGACATCGGTGGCGAACTTCGCCTCTCGCTCGTCGAGGTGGCTTCGCGGGTGGGTTTGGTGAGAGGGACGGTCGCCCTCGTTGCTTCTGATCCTGAGTGGAGTTCGGTGTTCTTGGCTGTCGAGTTGCGATTGAGGGAAGCCCTCGATGGGCACGACGTCGTGATCGAGCACATCGGCTCAACCGCGGTTCGTGGGCTGCCAGCCAAGCCGGTTATCGACGTCGTTGCAGGCGTTGGTGAAGACGAGACACCGAGTGAGTTGATTGCTCCGATCGAGGGCCTCGGTTTCGAGTTCGGTGGCGATCACGGCGACTCCGGTGGCCTGTTCTTTGTGCTGACGCATCCACAGAACTCTGCGTGCCGGTTGGTGCATCTTCATCTCGTGGCGCGCAGCGATGTCCAATGGCGCCGATACCTCAGGTTCCGCGACGCGCTTCGACGTGATCCAGCCATCCGCGCCGAGTACGAGCGGATCAAGGCGGGCGCCGCATCGATCCATCCCCAGGACCGCCGTTCCTACACCGCGGCGAAAGCGGCGTGGATCGAGCAGTTGCTCGCCAAGGGGACGTTCACGTCCTGAGCACCGCAGGTTGGATCGGTCGGTACAAGCAGATGCAAGACAACATCCAGGTCGGGACGCGGCGTCTCTTTGGGTCTGACCAGACGTTCCTTGAGGTGGACCTGTTAGCTGTTGGGGTCTGAACCCACGTTGCTGGGGTCTCGTTCGGTGGAGCTGCGCCAGATGTCGGCGTCGAACTCGCGGGCCGCGCCGGACGGGTCGAGGGCGGTGATCTCGTCTTCGATGTCTCGAGCCCGAGTGCGTGCGTTCACGTAGTCGCGGAATGCCGACACGGCGTTCTCCTGGGCGTCGTCGTACGCGGCATGAAGTACGTCGTCGTCGGGTGCTGCTTCGTGATCCATGCGCATCGTCTCGGCGACCACTAGCAAGCGGCCAGCTTCGGCATCGAGCTCGGCGGCTTTGCGTTCGGCGGTGTCGAGCTGATCCGACAGGCGAGCGAGTTCGGCCAGGTCGCTCTCGTCCGGTTCGGCGTTGAGGCTGACCTCGTCGGTGGCGAGCACCATCACGGCGAGCGGGAGGCCCTCGACGAGCATGCCGAGGGGGGTCTCGAACGGGCCGATCGCCGCCCCACGACGAACGCGCAGTGGCGCCAACGCCAACGTCGCCGAGCTGAGTGCTTCGGACAACGTTGCCGGGTTGCCCTCGACGGCCTGCACGTCGGCAGAGATACGGGCGGCATCCAGGAGCTCTCGTACGCGGTCGGTGTCGTGCTCCTCGTCGGTCGGGACGTAGGCGGTGATCTTCGCCTCGGCCCAGGACGGATCGCGAGTGCACAGCCAAGCGAGCAGCGTGATCAGTTGCCCGACCTGATCGTCGGACCACCACAGGGCGATCGTGCGCTCCGACCGTGGCGTCGCCTCGAAGCGCTCCCATGCGTCTCGCCGAACGTTGAGCACGGCGACGTTCGCACCGAACCGCACGCAGTTCTGCAGCATCTGTCCGTACTTGGCCCGTTCGTCCGGAGTCCCCCGCAGGTCCCGAACACCGAACAACGCCATGTTCGTCTTCACCCGGCCGAGACCATGGGCCTGTACGAGCGTCTGCACGCCGATCTGCGGGTCGGCCACGAGCAACGACTTGGCGAACGCACCGGGCACGAGCGCCTGCACCTCACGCTCGAGATCGTCCTCGACCGCGTCGGCCTGTCGGCGACGGACGGGCCCCGACCCTTCGAGCAGCCGGACCGCGGTGAGGAAGCCCGATCCGCCTTCGAGCCACGACGCCATCTTCACCATGCGCTCACGGGTATGCGGGTCACGGGGCACGAACACCAGCGCACACGGCCGCCAATCCCGAGCCGGCTCGGGTTCGGCCGCCAACGATCGCAGGTGCTGGCGAGCCCGGGTGTAGTGATGCGATCCGGCCGAGTCGATCCACCGATCCGGGACCTCGCGACGGCGAAGGAACGAGTACAAGCCGACGAAGATCAGCGCTGCGACCGCACCAGCCAGCGGGTTGATCGCGATGATCGCCCCGACACAGGCGATGGTCCCTGCGAGAGATGCGCGGTGATCTCCCCAGCGGAACCGCGGCCGGAACGACGTGCTACCTGCCCGGAACTCGTAGTAAGTCGCGTAGTTGATGATCCCGTAGCTGGCGAGGAAGAACATCGAGATGATCGGAGCGATCGCATTCAGGTCGCCGACCGCAATCGTGATCAACGCGATCACGAACGACACACCCAACGCCCGACGAGGGTTGTTGGCCGCACCAGCACCCACGGCGAAGTGCTCCAACCTCGGGAGCACCCGGTCCTCGCCAAGGCGCTGCAACACCCGCGGGCTACCCAGCGTCGAGGCAAGCGCGGAGGACACCGTCGCCGCGAGCACACCGACCAACATCGTCCAACCGGCGAGCGACAGATCGCCAATGATCGTGTTCGTGTCTTCGACCAGGACACTCGCCGCGGTCGTGCCGGCCAGGGTCACGATCACGGCCAGGTACACCACCGTCGACAAGCCAACGGCCGCGAAGGTTCCGGTCGTGATCGACTTCGATGGGGTCCGAAGATCCCCCGACATGGCCACGCCCTGGCTGAACCCGGTGACGGCCGGGAAGAAAATGGCGAACGCCTCCCAGAAACCGACGTCCTGATTGGCAGGCGGCCCGATGTTGTCGGTGAACTGGCCGCCGTCGAAGTCGCCGACCGACCCAAAGAAGAACGACACGAGCGCAACGACCAGCAGCACCATGACCAGGTACTGCAATCGGGTGGCGAGATCGGCGCCGATGAACGCGATCGCCGCCATCAACACGACAAGCCCCGCCGCAACCAGCTGGATGAGCAACGTCGAATCACGGTCGAACGCGGTCACCACCGCCTCGGCAAAACCGATCGCGTAGAACGCAATCGACACCGAGATGGCCAGGTACAAGACCACGCCGACCGCACCGCCGAACTCGATGCCCAGCGTGCGCGAAATGATGTAGTACTCGCCGCCGCCACCCACACGCATGTTCGTCGCCACCACGGCGAGCGACACGCTGGTCAGCACGGACACGAGTGTCGACAGCAGCAGGATCAACAGCGCCTGCCCAAGACCGACCGCGCCCACCACATAGGGGACACGAAGGAAGAGAACGAGACCGAGAATCGTCAGGATGCTCGGCGTGAACACCCCACCGAACGTGCCGAGCGTGCCCGTTGGTTGGGACATGTTGTGGATCGTATTCGACCGGCGCCACCGGGTCTGCAGCAGAGGCGCGCGTTAGGTTTCCGACATGGCTCCGGTCGGCCGAAAACCCACGCTGTGGCGGCGCGCCGTCGACCGGGCGCTCGATGCGGTGAGCATCGATGTCGACCTCGACGACGTCGATCGACGCTTCAGTCCGATCTCGTCTTCGCTGCTCCTCGGATCGATCCCAACGCCATCAGATATCGCAGAGCTCCGCTCCGCCGGCGTTACCCACGTGGTCAGCTGTCTCGCCGAGTCGCGTCGATCGAAGGTGGCGTTTCTCGCCGACGAGTTCGAGCATCTCTTCGTCGATCTCGATGACACGATCGAACAAGACCTGTCGGGCGCCCTTGCGACCTTCGACGCGTTCATCGACACGGTCGATCCCGATGGGGCGGTGCTCGTCCACTGTCGAGCAGGGGTAAGCCGATCGACCTCGCTTGTTGTCGCCCATGTGATGGCGACAGAGGGGTCGGCATTCATCGACGCCTACCGCTCCGTCCGGTCGAAGCGGATCCGCGCCCTGCCGAACGTCGGCTTCGCCAGCCAGCTCCAACGGCTCGAACACGACCTTCTTCCGGCCCGTCGAGAAGAAGACGTGTCGTCTCTCGCGCAGTACCTCCACGAGTTCTGCGCCGTCCCCGGCGAACTCCGCCTCATCGAGGCGGCTCTACGCGAGCACGGCTACGACGGACCGGCCGCACTGTGCTCGGTCTTCGGTGGCGAGATCCCGCGAGTCGTCCAGGGCGTCAGACCGGCGTAATGAGAGGGTCTGACCCCGATTGACGCAGCTGCGCAACCGTTGGAGTCAGACCCTCTCCTTACGCGTCGTGTGTCGACTCACCACGTGTGCTTGTCGCAGCGTTCGCTATCGCTGAGGAACCGTTGGTCCCGGAAGGTGGCGCTCTGGTAGCCGGGGCCCATCGCTTCCCTCAGGAGGCGTGAGCGGCAGTCGGAGTGGTGTGGGTTGGGGTGGTTGTTCGTGTTCATGACGTCAGCATGCGCCTGCCCGTCGGCATGCACAAGCGACATTGTTCGATGAAAATAATTCCACCGTGTCATGGTCGCTCAGATACGCTGAAGAGCATGAATCTCGACGTCGAATCGCTCCGGGTGTTCATGGCCGTCCTCGATCACGGAGGGATGACTCGAGCTGCCGAACGGCTTCACCTCGGCCAGTCCGCCGTGAGCCGCAAGGTCCAACGACTCGAAGACCGAGTCGGCCGGCCGCTGCTCATCCGCGACGGTCACGATCTTCGCCCCACCCGCGACGGACGTGTACTGCTCGACGACGCCCGTGCAATCGTCGAGCTGCACGATCGCGCCGCTGCGCGCCTGCAACGATCCGACCTGACCGGCACGGTCAAGCTCGCCTGCAACGGCGAAGTCGACGCCCGACAGATCGCCTCGCTCCTCGGCACCTTCCGTCACCGACACCCCGGCGCCTGCGTCGAGTTCACCCTCGACCACACTGGAAGTCTTGTCGACCGGATCGAAGAAGGCGCGCTCGACGTCGCCGTCTTCCAGGTCACCGACGAGGTCCGCCGCCCCGACGACATCACGCTCTGGTCGGAAGACCTGATCTGGGTGACCGCAGCTACTGAGCCCAACCTCGGCCCGTCGGTGCCGATCGTCGACTTCGGCGAGCACTGCTACTACAACTCGTTCACCCTGCCCCTTCTCGACGAATCCGGCATCGACCATCACACGGTGTTCTCCGCCGCGTCGTCGATCGATGTTCTGGCCGCCGTGAAGGCCGGCATCGGCGTTGCGGTCATGGCCCGCCGGTACCTCGACACGGACGTCGTCGAGTGGAACCCACCGTCCCCCATTGCGCCGCTGCCAATCGTGCATCAAGTGGTCCGCACCGTTCCCGGCGAACGCCCTGAAGCCGTCGCCGCCCTCATCGACACCATCACCAACGAACTCACGTCCGGCCGCACTGCCGCCTGAGGCAGCCGGCACCGACGGCAGCTCGCCCCAACCCGCACCTACTGTTCGGGTCATGGACGAGTACACGCGGGCCAACCTCGCCAAC
Organism: Acidimicrobiales bacterium; assembly: GCA_020629375.1. GTDB lineage: Bacteria > Actinomycetota > Acidimicrobiia > Acidimicrobiales > SHLQ01 > SHLQ01. The sequence goes on along the minus strand of JAHDDK010000002.1, from coordinate 148,012 downwards.
TGGAACGAACGAGTCGCCGGCCACACGGCCCCCGACGGATACGAGTCGTATCGGTTGCTCGCCACCGAGCCCGGCCACTGCACGGACGTGGTCCGCTTCGACGCCGAACGCCTCGGCGACGTCAACGGACTCCGCCTCCTCCACGCCCAATGCCACATCGGCACCGACACCCTCTCGTGGGCCAACCTCGGAGCCTCCGTGACCGGCCTCGACTTCTCCCCCGAAGCGATCACCGCCGCCCGAAGCCTCGCCGACCAGATGGGTGCCGACGCCACCTTCGTCGAAAGCGAGCTCTACAGCGCGCCAGCGAATCTGTCTGGCCAGTTCGACATCGTCTACACGGGCGTCGGCGCGATCTGCTGGCTCCCCGACATCGAGCGATGGGCGGACACCCTCGCTGCTTTCGTTGCGCCAGGCGGACGGTTCTACATCCGAGACACCCACCCCGCCCTGCTCGCTCTCGACGACGAACGCGACGACGACGCCATGATCGTCGCCTACCGCTACTTCGCCAACGGCGAGCCGCAGACATTCGAGAACGACGCAAGCTATCGTGGCTCCGCCACGATCAGCAGCTCACGAACCTACGAATGGCCACATTCGCTGGCATCGGTCGTCAACGCGCTGATCGGTGCCGGGCTCACCATCGAACGACTCGACGAACACCAACACCTCGACTGGAAGTTCTTCAGCTGGATGGAATCCGACGGCGAACGGTTCGTCCTCCCCGCCGGCCGTCGAGACCAGATCCCACTCCAGTTCTCGATCCTCGCCTCGCGGCCAAGCTAGGCCGACTGTGCAGCCGGGGGCGCCGTTCGTGGTCAAGCCGTAGTGTTGGCCGAAGGGGCGGGGCGGACCGGAGGCTCGATGAGACGAAGATCGCGCATGGTTCTGGCATGGATTGCCGAACCATGGCGTTCGGCAGCGGTGTTCGTTCCTCTTGTGCTCGCCTTCGCGCTGCCGGCCGTGTTCCTCAGTGTCGCCGATCGGTTCGAGCAGGCCGCCTCGGACGTCATCGCCCAACGCACCGTTTCCGGACTACTCCCGGCGGACCAGGGACTGACCATCACGGCGAACGGTGTGCTCACCGGCGAAGAGGCCCGAGTGGCCGACCAGGCCATCACCGAGCTGTTGGCAGACGCGAATACCCTGATGCCTCCGGTGCGGACGGCCTTCACGCCGCGCGGTTCGCTCGTATCCCCCGGTACCGCAGAGCTCGAATCGTCTCGAATCGTCGGCTCCACTCAGCTGTTCAGCCGGCCTGGCGCAATCGAATCGCTCGCACTCATCGACGTCGACGACGATCTGCTCGGCGTGTACATCTCCGAGCTCGTCGCGGCGGAGGGCGCGCTCTCGGTCGGATCGACCGTCGAGATCGCGATCGGCGACGAGGCACGGATCCTGACGATCAAAGGCATCTACGAGGACCTCTGGCCCGAGCCTCCTGTGTACTGGGACGACGTCCCGACGCAACTCGTTCCGAAGTTCTCCCGCGTGTTCGGCTCGACGATCCACGAGCTCGTCATCGTCGAGGAATCGCTGCTCTCGCAACTCGAAATGACCGGCGTGCTGCGCTGGGATGCCGTTCCGGTCAGCTCACCAGCCACGCTCGAAGAGCTCGAGGCGCTGGTGACGTCGTATCGAGGTATCGAGCGCTCCATCGTCTCGGATCCCGTCGTCGGTGCTCAACTTCGCAACTTTGCCCGAGGTGAAGCGTCGACGCCATCGGTTCGGAGCAGCGCAAGCCAAGCACTCACGTCGACGTACCGATCGCTCAACGCACTGGACCGACCGTTGCAATCGAGCAGGGTGGCGGGGGTTGCTCTTGCGCTGCTGATCGTTGCGGCAAACGCAGCCTTCGTTGCATCGCAACGGACGATCACGTGGCGAACACTCGTCGACGGGGGCGATGGAGGCTTTCGGTTTCTGAGCCTCGGCGTCGGGGAGGCGGTGATTCCCGCAGCGCTCGGCGGAACTCTCGGACTGTTGGCCAGCGCCCCGCTGACGACCCCATTGGTGCCCGATCGTGACGCCGGCTTCGAGTCGATCGACGTCACAAGCGTGTTTGCGGCGACCGTTGCCGCCGTCGCGGTTTCGGCGATCACCACGGCGACTCTTGCGCTCCGCCTCGGCACACGTACCGACGTGAAACCGATTCGATACACGGCGCTGTTGCTTCCGCTCTGCGGTGTGGCCGCGGCGGCCTGGATTCAGGTTGGAGCGTCCTCGGCCAGAGGGTCGCTCAGTCTTCTGGTCATCGCGGCCCCCATCGTCATCCTCGCCGCAGCGACAGGAGTCGTCATGGTCGTGGTGGGGGCCCTCGTTCGGGGGCTTTCGAGACGCCTGAACACCCGATGGCAGCCCGTGAGCGTTCTGCTCGGGATCCGCAGAGTGGCCGGTCGGGTCATCGGACCGTCCGTCGCTGTTGGTGCGCTCGCCATCTCCGTCGGCTTGGCCAACTACTCCCTCGTGCTCCGCGAAACTCGCGAACAGGCATCCGAGGCGAAGATCGCGACGGTGATCGGCGCCGAGTCGCGGGCGACCCTTCGTGGAGCGTTCGAGGAGCCACAGGATCGTCCTGCCGACACGACCATGATCCGAACGAAGTGGATGCGGGCGTTTCCCGGAGATGTGCGGGTGCAGGTGATCGCCATCGAAGCAGACACCTTCGCCGACGTGATTCGGTGGCCCGACAGCTTCGGCGATCTGACGGCGAGCCAGGTCGTCGACCGGCTCGGATTGGATCTCGGAGGGCCCGTGCCGGCCATGTGGGTCACGCCCCGAGCGGTTCCGGGTGTTGGCGCGATCGGATTCGAAGAGACCTTCCCGTACCAGATCGTCGGGACCCTGGAGTCTGCGCCGCTGATCGACGGGCCTCGACCCGTCCTGCTGATCCGGAGCGACGAGCTCGAACGAGCCGGGCGCACTCGATTCGCCAGCGTGCACGAGACGGATACGGGCTTTGCGCCGACCGCCCAAGACTTCGAGGACGAATACGTCTCACCGCTGTTGGGGTTCGGCCGCAAGCTCGTTGGCGGCATGTCGGTCGAGGAGCTGCGACTCGCCCTCGACGACGTCGATGCCGGGTATCGGGATCTTGTCGGGCGAGACGAGATCGACAACGCGGCGGCCGAACAAGCCACTCGTTGGTCGTTCTCGTACTGGGTGTTCGTCGCTGCGGTGTGCGGTCTGGCGTCGCTGCTCGCCCTCGCACTCTTCGTGCATCAGCGCCGACTCAGCGGACGGCTCGCTGGACGTGTTTCGCGCGAGCTGGGAGTGTCGCAGGCGATGTCTTTCGGGGCGGCGTTGATCGAGTTCGTCACCTACGCGGTGATCGCTGCCGTCGCTGGCGTCGTGGGAGCCATCGTCCTGGCAAGGCACGTCGCGCCGATCTTCGAGACGAACTCCGAGGTCCCCCCGAGAATCGACCTCGTCGTTCCGTGGGCGACCGTCGGCGTCGTCGGCGTCGTGACCATCGCGGTGATCGTCGTAGTTGGCGTCCGCTTCGAAACTCGAACGATCGGCGGCCCATGAACAACGGCGCAGTGATCGACGCAGTGCGCTGTACCGGCGTCGTCAAGATCTACGAGACCCGCGATACCAAAGTCCACGCCGTCCGCGGCGTCGACTTCCGGATCCCGTCGGGAATCTTGGTCGGAGTCACCGGGCCGTCCGGAAGCGGCAAATCGACGCTCATGCGCATGATTTCGGGACTGACCACACCCACCGCCGGTCAGATCAACGTTGCGAACGTCGACCTGATGGACGTGCCACGACGCCGGCGACGGATGATCCGGAATCGTCTCGTCGTGCACGTCGAGCAACATCCGCCGGACAATCTCGTCCCGCACCTGAACGTCCGTGACCAATTGCTCCGAACGGCGATGCGGCGAGGCGGCGACGTCGACGCCATCACTGAGGTCCTCACGTCGTTGCGACTCGACCACCGGGTCGGGCACTTCCCCGAGATGCTGTCCGGAGGGGAACAACAGCGGCTTGCATTCGCCCGAGCCATCGTGTCGTCCGCCGTGCTCATCGTCGCCGACGAACCGACCGCTGAGCTCGATGAGGCAAGCACCGAGGACGTCCTCGAGACGGCACGGATGTTCTGCGCCGCCGGCGGAACGGTCGTCATGGCGTCTCACGATCCGCAGGTCGTTGATCGCCTCGATCTGCGGATGGAGCTACGAGACGGAGCGATTGCATCGCTCACCCGTGGCGACGACACCGTCGCCGTCATCGACGGTTCGGATCGTCTGCAGCTCCCACCAGAGATACGAGCACGCTTCAACGACACGGCGCGTCTGCGCTGGGACGGTGACCACCTCCGAGTCGAGGCGCCATGAACTCGGCCGCAACCGACGAACCGGCCATTCAGGCATGCGCTGTCTCGAAGAGCTTTCGGCGAGGAAGCGAGATCGTCCGATCCGTCGCAGACGTGACCATCGAACTTCGCTCAGGTCAGTTCGTGGCACTGTCCGGGCCGTCGGGCTCGGGGAAGTCCACCCTGCTCGACCTGCTGGTCGGCTGGCAACAACCGGATGAGGGCGTGGTGAATCGTCGTGCTGATCTCGCCGACGCTCACGCAATCGCCGTCGTCCCCCAGCACCTCGGCTTGATGGAGGGTCTCACCGCGCTGGAGCAAGTCACGCTCTCGGCTCGGTTGTCCCCCGATGACCGATGGATCGAGACGGACCGCAGTGAACATGTCGCCGAACTCATCGAGCGCCTCGGCCTCGACCACGTGGCCGGCCGCATGCCCGACGAACTCTCACTCGGGCAGCAGCAACGAGTCGCCGTCGCACGGGCCCTGGCCACGAAGGCCCCGGTCGTGATCGCCGACGAACCAACGAGTCATCAAGATGTCGACAGCGCGCTCGACGTGGTGGCGGCCTTCGACCGTGCAGCGCGTGTCGGTGCGGCCGTGCTCGTGTCATCTCATGACCCCCGCGTCGTCGAACGTGCCGAGATCACCTACGTGATCCGTCATGGCCGGCTCGAAACGGCGTCGGAGATCGCCGTCGATGCGATTCCCGACGACCTGGATCGTCCTGCGGTGCCGATGATTCGCTCGCGGCGTGCCGGCGTCTTCCTTGCGTTGGCGATCGCCGTGACGGCGCTGTGTCTCCCGATCTTCGCCCTGGCGACGCAATCGACAGAACCCGAGTTGGCCGACTCGTCACCGCGAAGAGAGACTGCGGCTTTCGCATCGACCGACGTGCGGTTCGGTCAGGTGTTTGAGGAGCAGATGTGGAGTCCGTCGCTCGGCCGCAACGTTCCCACGACGGTGATCACGCCACCGGGCTACGACGACACGTCCGACGAGTTCCCAACCCTCTACCTCTTGCACGGACAGAACGATTCCCCCGCGCTCTTCCTCCGAATCGGGCTCGTCGCCCGAATGGCCGCGCTCACCGAGGCGGGTGAGATGCGACCTGCCGTCGTCGTCCTTCCTCGAATCGAGAACAGCTTCGGAGTGAGCAACCCGGAGGACGAACTCGTCGAGCTGCCCGACGGGAGTGCTGTCTTCTACAACGGTGGCGACTTCGAAGGTCTGCTGTCGCGCGACATGATCACATGGGTCGAGGAGAACTATCGGGTCAGCACCAGATCCCAGGATCGATTCGTCGGCGGAATCTCGATGGGGGGCTTCGCCGCGTTACACACCGCGCTGCGTCATCCCGAGCTCTTCGCTCGAGTCGGTGCGCACTCGCCGCCACTCATCGGGCCCGAGTTCACCTGGCTGTATCCCAACGACGACATCCGTCAAGAGCGAGACCCCGAACTGCTCGTCGGTGCCGCGCCGAGCGGGTCGCTCGATCCGATGGACTTCTATCTCGATGTCGGGCTCGAGGACGAGTACAACATCGAGCCAGCTGTCTCCCGCCTGGCGAACGCGTTTCCCGAATCGGTCGACGTAACCCTGGTTGTCGGAACCGGTGACCATTCGGGTGAATACTGGCGACACCGTCTCGACGACTACCTGCGGTTCTATCTCGCTCCGTGAATGGAGCGATTGCTAACCGTCGTCGACGAGCGACTTGACCTGCGGGAGTGAGCGCACCGCATCGGGGTCGGCGAGGGCTCGCATCGCAAGATCGTGATCGGGGATGGCGAGCACGTCGCCGTCGTCGTTGATCATCACGAAACGGTCCATCGTCGAGAGAAACGCCCGGTCGTGACTGACCGCAACAACGGTGCCGACGAAGCCATCGAGCGCCTGCTCCAATGCCTCGGACGACTCGATGTCGAGGTTGTCGGTCGGCTCGTCGAGCAACAATACGTTGTGACCCTCGATCTCCAAACACAGGATCTCGAGGCGAGCCTTCTGCCCACCCGACAACGTCTCGAAGCTCTGCCGATGGTGATCGGCCAACCCATATCGGCCGAGGCTCTTGCGGGCCTTCTCCTCGTTGCCGAGCAGATCGACGATGATCTCGCCCGTCTCACGCCCCACGAAGTCGGGGCGGTGATGCACCTGCGTGAACATCCCCACCGACGTGCGGGGCCCGAACTTCAGCACCCCCTCGTCGGGCTGCACCTCGCCCTCGAGCGCTCGCATCAGATGCGTCTTGCCGGTGCCGTTGGGTCCGATCAGGCCAACCCGCTCACCGAAGTACACCTCGTCGCTGAACGGAAAGAACAAATCGTCGATCGACACGCCCTCGAACGCGGCGACGCGACGAGCCGAATCGGCGCCCCGCAGATTGACCGAGATGTTCTGATCGGCGACCGGGGGAGGCGGAGGGCCGATCTTCACGAACCGCTCCCACCGCGTCTCCGCGGCGTTGGCTTTCTTCGCGTTGCCCGCGTTGAGCTCGGCCCGCTGCTTCATGATCTTCATGTGCCGAAAGAGGCGCCGCTCCTCGTCGTTCCACCGTTGCACCGCATCACCCAAGCGCTTCTGTCGAGCCTCCCGAGCCTCGGGGTAGCTCGCATACGATCCACCGTGCACCCAACAACCGCTGCCTTCGATCACCACGATCTTGGTCGCCACGCGCTCGAGGATCGTCCGGTCGTGACTCACCATCAGGATCGTGCTCGGGCATCCAACGATCCGCTCCTCGAGCCACGTGCGTGTCGGGACGTCGAGGTAGTTGTCGGGCTCGTCGAGCAGAAGAATGTCGGGGGCTGCCGACAACAACAGCTCCAACACGAGCCGCTTGCGCTCACCGCCAGACAACTCCGCAACCGTTCGGGTCGCGAAGTCGTCGATCGGGGTCTTGACCGACTTCACCGCGGCCGCGGCCCACGCGGCCTCGAGCTCGTAGCCCGACAGGTCTCCCCATTCGGTAAGTGCCTCGGCGTACTTCGTGCCGTCGTCGTCTCCCGCCGCCATCGCCGCCTCGGCGGCGAACAATGCGCGCCCAGCATCGCGGAGCGCAGGAGGAGCAACCTCGATCAACATCTCGCGCAGCGGCTGTTCGGGCGACGCCATCCCGACGTCCTGTGTCATGCGCAGCATCGACCCGGCAAGCTGAAAGTCGCCCTCGTCTGCGTCCAGCTCGCCGCTCAAGATCTTCAGGATCGTCGACTTGCCAACGCCATTCGCTCCGATCAGGGCCGCATGCTCGCCGGGCTTGATCGTGAACGACACCTCGAAGAACAGCGGCTCCGCTGCGGGCGGCGCATATTCGAGCTCAGAGACGACGATGCTGCCCATGCCGCCAGTCTGGCCGACGCGACGCCGGGGTCAGACCCTCGCGTCGCGCAATCACATGAGCGGCCATGCCGCGGGCACACGAGCGGCGATGCCGCGGTCGCTCAGCGGCGATGCCGCGGTCGCTCAGCGGCGACGCCAGCCACGTGCGCGACGGCTCGTGTCCTGCCCCTGCTCCTGCAGGATCGACTTCAGCTGCTTGCCCGGAATCCCGGTCGCATCATGTAGCTCCTGTGCGGATGCGCCGATCGACCACGCAGCGGCGATCCGTCGGTCACGCTCGACAACGTCGTGTCCGACATCGCCGATGCGTTGCAGCATCGTCGTGATCGCTTGCGTCTTTTCTTGACTACGGAGAAACACCGCTCATCTCCTGCTTCGTCCCGCCGTACTCCCACGGGGAGCAGTCTTTCACTCGTCGCGCATCACCGCGACGTCATGAGGGTGACTCTCTCTCAACCCGGATGAAGTGATCCGTACGAGCTTGGTGCGCGAGCGCAGGTCGGACAGGTCCGCCGCACCGGCGTAGCCCATCCCCGAACGCAGTCCGCCGATCATCTGTCCGAGAAGGTCGCCAATCGAACCGGCGTAGCGGACACGGGCCTCGACGCCCTCGGCAACGTGTTTGCCTGGTGCCTGTCCAGACCCGTAACGGTCGGCGGCGCGCCCGCGCATGGCGCCTGCGGATCCCATGCCGCGGTACGTCTTCCACATCGCGCCGTCGACGAGTTCGAGCTCGCCGGGCGCTTCGTCTGTGCCGGCAAGGAGGTTGCCGACCATCACGGCGTGAGCCCCAGCGACGAAGCACTTCACGATGTCGCCCGAGGTGACCACGCCGCCATCGGCGATGATCGGAACCCCGTGCTCGCGGGCCGCGACCGCACACTCATAGATGGCGCTCATCTGCGGCATACCGGCACCGGCAACGATCCGCGTTGTGCAGATCGACCCCGCGCCAACACCGACCTTGACGACATCAGCGCCGGCCTCGACAAGGGCGTCGACCCCTTCGGCGGTCACGACGTTGCCGCCCACCACGACAATCTCGGGCCAGCCTTTCTTGATCGTACGCACCGCATCGATGACGCCAGCCGTGTGTCCGTGTGCGGTGTCGATCACCAACATGTCGACTCCGGCAGCGGCGAGGAGTTCGGTTCGTTCGGCCGTGTCGGTCACGCCAACGGCCGCGCCGACCCGCAGCCGGCCCGACTCGTCGAGCGAGGCGTTCGGCTTCTCGATGCGCTTGTCGATGTCTTTGACCGTGATCAGGCCAGCCAGTCGGCCCTCCGCGTCGACGAGGGGGAGTTTCTCGATCCGGTGCTGATGCAGGACGGCCTTGGCTTCGTCGAGGGTGGTGCCCACCGGTGCGGTTACCAGATCATCGGAGGTCATGAAGGCCGTGACCGGCTTGCTGTACTCGTCAGGCGTACAGAACCGAACATCGCGGTTCGTGAGGATCCCCACGAGCTTCCCGTCGGTCTCGCAGATCGGGACGCCGCTGATCTTGTGACGCGCCATCAGCGCTTCGGCATCATCGAGCGTCGCCGTTGGGAGCAACGAGATCGGATCGGAGATCATGCCTGCTTGGGCACGCTTGACGAGGTCGACCTGTTCGGCCTGTTCCTCAGGGGACAGGTTGCGGTGCAGGATCCCGATGCCACCCTCACGTGCCATCGCGATCGCGAGCGGTGCTTCAGTAACCGTATCCATCGCGGCCGACAGCAGCGGCACACGCAGCTCGACGTCACCGAGCCGGGTGGCGGTGTCGACCTGGTCGGGGAGGACTTCGGAGTATCCCGGAACGACCAGCAGATCGTCGAAGGTCAGTGCCGGACCGGCGGAGAAGACGCCCTTGTTCGGATCGAGATGCTCACCCATGGTGGGAGGTTAGCGGGACGAGTTGCGGCCGACCGATGCGGACCTCTGTGCCTTCGGTCCAATGCACGACAGGATCCGCGGGTGGAGGCGAGTAGCCCGCAGCGATGGCGAGGCCGTCATCGACATGGAGGAGCTCGCCGCGCCGAAGCGGCCAGGTGCCATGCGACACGGGCGCGTAGACGACACGACCACGGAAGGTTGAGAACAGTCCCCACCTCGCGGTCAGGTATCGCTCGAAGGGCGTCTGCTGGTCGTCGGGAATCGCCTCGCCCACACGCACGGCCACCTCGGAGGTCGCTGGCGTGGGCTTCGGCCATCGCCGCGCCGAGCGGTAGGTCCATACGTCGCCCGCACCGGTCACGGACATGTCCGCCCAGAAGTAGGGGAGGCCGTAGCTGACCCTGGCCGCCACGGTCGCGCTCAGGCGTCCGGCCTCGAGCGAGTCGAACCAGACACCTGGAGTGCCATCGGGGCCCCGCACATAGGTCCGGATGTTCGTCTCCGGAAATCGGCCTTCCCGCGGGATCGGGATCCCGCCGGGCAACATGACCTCCATCTCGAACGGGACGAGCGCGATCCACGCCGCGCCGTCCCACGTGTCGACGGTGAGCCCTTTCGGAAGATGCGCCTGGACATCGCTCGGCTCGACCGGCCAATGGATGAAACACAGGTTGCGCCACCACATGCGCATCACTTCGAGTCGAATCCGATGCGGGGGAGTGGCGGGGTAACTGGCGAGGTCATCGGCCATACCGTCATGGTGCGTGCTGCTGGTCGCCCGGCGGAGCCTGAATCGACGTGAACCTCGCCACGTCCCTTGACCCCGGGGGCCAGCTCCGGTTCGATCCCCCTCTACGGTTTCCGCCCGGAGCTATCCGCTGGTCGTCGCCAGTGCCACCCAGGCGATACTGATGCATACGGCGAGCGTGGCCACGGCGTATGCGGTCGCCGTACGTCGACGGTCGGCTTCGGAGAGCTCGACCAGTTGGGCGACGAAGGTCGAGAACGTGGTGAGCGCTCCCGTGCCGTACATCCCAAGGACCCACAGCGGCACGCCTCCATCGAATCCGCCGACGAGTCCGCCGAGGACTGCTGAGCCCACGACATTTACCCCGAACGTGGCCGAGAGACGCCGGCCGACATCCGCTCGCACCCCAGCCGCGACGACCCGAACGACCGTTGCGACCGCGGCGACGGCCAGCGCGAGGACGAACCAGAGGACCACCATCATTGGGTCGCGATCCGACGGCCGGCCACAAACGCGCCGAGGCCCGCCGCGACGCTGGCCAGCACGTACGCGCTCATCTTCAACGCGCCTCCTTGATCCAGCAGGCGGGCGGCGTCCACCGCCAGCGTCGACATCGTCGACACACCCCCGCAGAACCCGAGACACACGAACCGTCGAGTCGGCTCGTCGACGAGGCGCACCATGGCCCAGCCGAGAAGACCGGCACCGATCACATTTACGAAGCCCGTGGCGAGAAGATCCGGAGCGCTCTCGGATGCTCCCGGTGAGATCGCAAAGATCGCTGCACGCGCCAGCGTGCCTGCCACACCGCCTGCGGCCACCACTCCCCATAACCCAAAACGGTCCATCGCGTTGCCACCGTAGTTCGACGCACGAACCGGCCGGGCGTGGTCGATCCCGACACGACCGAGCGGTGATGGCACACTGCTCGCTATGGACTTCGAAGCTCGACGCACCGACTACGAAGCCGAAGGCATCGACCCGGCGACCTTCGACGCAAGCCCATTCGTTCAGTTCGATGCTTGGTTTGCCCACGCCGTCGAGTCGAAGGTCGACGAGCCATACGCCATGGTTCTCAGCACGGTTGATGCCGAAGGGCGGCCACGCGGGCGCAACGTGCTTCTCCGAGGGGTCGACGATCGTGGTTTCGTCTTCTTCACCAACCACCGATCGGCGAAGGGCCGTGCCCTCGCCGCAACCAGCGTCGCCGCGCTCACGTTCCATTGGTACGCCCTCCATCGGCAGGTGCATGTGGAGGGAACCGCCGTCGAGGTGAGCGCCGAAGAGTCCGATACCTATTTCGCGAGCCGCCCTCGCGAGAGCCAGCTCGGCGCGTGGGCGTCAGCTCAGTCGACGGTGCTCGACAGTCGAGCGCTTCTCCTCGATCGACTCGACGAAGTGACGGCACGCTTCGAGGGCCAAGACGTCCCCCGGCCCGAGTTCTGGGGCGGCTGGCGAGTCGTCCCAGACCGGGTCGAGTTCTGGCAGGGCCAACCGAGCCGTCTCCACGATCGGATCCGCTACGACCGGTCCGGCGCCGGGTGGGCCCGCGCCATCCTCAGCCCCTGATTGAGGGCCCGCGTGTAATGAGAGGGTCTGACCCTCTCATTACATCGGCTCGAAACGATGTCCCTCCGACAACCCCCGGTCGGACCCTCCAATGACTCGAAGTGTGGCTCGGACGTCGGTGGTCCCGTCTGGCGTCAGGTGAATGAGTACCTGGCCGTCCCCCGGCTGCGACACGTGAACGGTGAGGTCCTCGTGCGACCAGCTGGGGCTGCGCCACTCGATCTCGACCGTCGCCTCACCGGCGAGCACGTCGCTCGCGAACTCCTCGGCGACGGCGAGATACGCGGCGTTGTTGACGTGGCCGAACGCATCGTGGTCGGTTCGGCGAAACGACCATCGTTCAGTCGTAGCGTCGTCTCTCGGCAACTTCGGGTGCCGGAGCTTTGCGTCGACTGCCCGGCCCTGAGTGGCCTCGAGATACGTCGATGCAAAGTCTTGGCCCCACTGCGCAGGACGGCCCGTCGTGGTGTCGACATGGACCCACACGACGGCGGCGTCGACGCTGGCACCCCACTCGCCACGCATCGACGTGCGGCGCTCGGCCCAGCGTCGCCCCACGCCCGAACACCAGGTGGAGATGTCGAGAAGCTCGCGGGGCTTTGCTGAGGCACCCACGCGGATCACGCCTCGCCGGGCTACCCACGCCAGGCCGAGCTCTTCGAGGTTCGCGTCGTCGGTGTCGTCGTTGCCGGCGTCCTGCAAGAACCGGGCAATCGCGTCGAACTCCATACGTCCCGATGAATCGGCATCGGCAATCGAGACTCGGCGTAACGTACGGAAGATCCGGCCGCTCGACGGCTCGTCGACCAGTTCAGATGGACCTTCTGGCGCCTCGCTCACGTCCCGACCCTATTGACCCGACACGCAAGAGCAAGATGAGAAGAGGTTGAGAACTCGCCGATTGGTGGAGCAACCGCGGAATTTGGCCGAAGAAAATGGGGGTTGGTGCTCACGATGTCCACAAACGGCCTTCTCTCGATGAACTCGATCAGCGAAACTCGGCGCTCCGGTCGACGCGGGTTGGCCGCGCTCGCCGTTCTCGCCATCATCGCCGCCGGATGTTCGTCTGAATCCTCGAACGTGGCCCGACTCGAGGACGGAGCGATTCTGGCGGACGTCGACGCGCCCGGCGATGTCGACGTCTCCGGTGACGCCGAGCCGGTCAACTTTCGCTGGGACCACCTCGACGACGAGTTCACCACCGCCCTCAGCGACCTTCCTGAAGGCGCGCCGTTCGTCGTGAACTTCTTTGCTTCGTGGTGCCCCTCTTGTATCGCGGAGATGCCCGACTTCGAGGCCGCCAACCAGGCGTTCGGCGGCGACGTCCAGTTCATCGGACTCGCCATGCAGGATCGGGCCGAGTCCGCTCAAGCCCTCGTCGAAGACACCGGTGTGTCGTACCTCATCGGTGCCGACCCCAACGGCGACATCTTCGCCCAACTCGGCGGATTGTCGATGCCAACGACTGTCTTCATCGACGCCGACCGCAACGTCACCAGCGTGTTCAGCGGGGTCCTCTCCGAAGCCGACCTCGCCGACAAGATCAACAACGAACTACTCCAGGAGTCCTGATGCCTGATCTCGGAATATTCGGCTTTGCCTTTGGGGCTGGCCTGCTCGCGGCGTTCAACCCGTGCGGGTTCGCGATGCTGCCGACGTACCTCATCTACTTTTTGGGCCTTGACTCTGACGAGACCTCGACGGCTCGCAGCATCTTCCGTGGCGCCAAGGTCGGCCTGGCGCTCACCCTCGGCTTCATCACGGTGTTCGGCATCTTCGGCGTGCTGTTCGAAGTTGTGCTGAGCGCCGGCGCGCGCTCGGCGGTGCAGGAGAACCTCTGGGTGATGACCCTTGGATCCGGCGCGCTGATCCTGGTGCTCGGCGCGTTCATGCTTTCCGGCTACCAGCCCGTTCTGAACATTCCGAAGCTCCAGATGGGCACCGGTAGCCGGGAGCTCGGGTCGATGTTCTTGTTCGGCGTGAGTTACGGCGTCGTGTCCCTTGGTTGCACCATGCCGGTCTTCCTCGTGGCCGTGACCTCTTCGGTGTCGTCGGCCGACGTGGTCGGCGCCAGCTTCTTGGCCTTCCTCGTCTACGGACTGGGGATGGGCTCGGTCATCATCTTCCTCACGATGGCGCTTGCCGCAGGTCGCTCGCAGGTCGCCAACAAGATGCGGTCGCTACTGCCGATCATCAATCGCCTCAGCGGCGGACTACTGATCCTCGCCGGCATCTACATGGTGATGTTCGGCCTGTTCGAGCGGAACCCGACTGGAGACGGATTCGTGAACCGGTTCGTGCAGTGGGTTGAGTTCAACATCCAGGTCCCGATCGTGAACTTCTTGAACAATCAGGGCACCGAGTCGATCGGCCTCACGCTGCTTGGCGCTGCGGTCATCATTGGCGGCGCCGCCTTCATTTGGCGACGGGCAACCAACCGCTCCGCCGACGACGACACGACTCCCGGCGGGGGCGCCGTCCAGACGTCCTGACCGGCCGCGAGGCCGGATGTAATGAGAGGGTCAGACCCCAGAATGACCGGTGCGGTAGCGGAGTTCGCCGGCCTCTTCGGTGACGGTCGCTCGCCCGTGTAACCGAAGCCATTCGAGGTGGGCGTACGTTTCGCTGGCGGCCATCTGGCCCCACGAACGCTCGCGGAACAGTCGTTGCATGTAGGCCGACACCGGTTGATCTCCGCCGATCTCGTCGCCAATCGTCTCGACGGTGTTGAGGCGTTCGCGATGATGTTCGGTGATCGCTCGGGCACGCCCGGACAAATCGTCGAAGGGGTCGCCGTGTGCCGGTAGGACGATCGTCGAGTCGAACGCTTCCATCCGCTCGAGCGACTCGAAGAACGATCCGAGCGGGTTCGGATCCGGAGAGAGTCCGCCGATGTGTGGCGTGATCGTCGGCAGAATGTGGTCACCCGAGAACATCACCCCGAGCTCCCCGTTCCACAGGCAGATGTGGTCGTCCGCGTGACCAGGCGTGTGGATCACGAGCCACTCGTGACCGCCGAGCAACAGACGGTCACCGTCGGACACTTCGTGTGTCGGATCGGGTGGTCGTAGGGTCATCGCCGGATCGATCCCGTCGGCCGCAAACCGGATGAACTCGGCGGGAGGGCCGTCGGTCACCCCGCCCCACGGGACAGGGCGCCGCAGCCGGGGGAGCATCTCGTCGATCCACACCTCGAGCTCGTCCCGGTCGTCGGCCGACGAACGATCGACGAGTTCGGTTGCCTCGAGGATCTCGTCGTACGCATCACGCCATCCATCGCCGAAGCCCCGATGGGTGACGAGGGCGATGTCCGCGCCGCCGTCGAGAACGCGCAGCCGGGCGAGTCCGCCGTAGTGATCGAAATGGCTGTGGGTGACGACGACGGTGTGGACGTCGGCGATGTTGAGCCCGACATCCGCCAGCCGATCGACGAGTGCTTCGTGGCTCCCGCCATCGGCGAGGCCCGGGTCGATCAACGCCAGGCCATGTTCGTCTTCGAGGACGTAACAGTTGACGTGTCCGAGACCGGGCAGGCCGACCGGGAGCATGATCCGAAGAATGCCGGGTGCGACTTCGGCCGTCGTGTCGTCGGGTTGCCGGGACTCGGACTTCGGTGGCTTCGAGGCGGAGGTGGGATCAGTCGCTCGTGAGCTCACGGAACACCGCAGACCGGTAGTACGCGAGCTCCTCGACCGACTCACGGATGTCGTCGAGCGCCCGATGGCCACCAGCCTTCTTCGGCGCACCGCCTAGCGTGCCGGGGTACCAGCGGCGAGCGAGCTCTTTGATCGTCGACACGTCGACCGAGCGGTAGTGAAGGTACTCCTCGATCTCGGGAAGGTGTTTGGCCAAGAACCGGCGATCCGTGCCGATCGAGTTTCCGCACAACGGCACCGAGCGTGCTTCGGGCACGTGCTCGGTGAGGAAGGCCATCGTCTGCTCCCGCGCCTCGTCGAGCGTCAACGTCGACGCGTGGATCTGCTCCAACAACCCCGACTTTGTGTGCATGTCGCGCACGAAGTCGTCCATCGATTCGAGCGCCGCTTCGGGCTGGTGCACCACCAGATCGGGTCCCTCGGCGACGAGCTGTAGCTGGTCATCGGTGATCAGCGTTGCGATCTCGACGATCACATGCCGATCCGGATCGAGTCCCGTCATCTCCAGATCCATCCACACGAGCATCCGGACACGTTATAGGGTCGCCGCGTGTTGGAGATTCCGCTGAAGCGCCTTGATCCCGATCTGTCCATGCCGGCCTACGCCACCGAAGGTGATGCCGGCGCCGACCTCGTGGCTGCCGAAGCGGTCACACTCGCTCCCGGCGGGGGTCGCGCCCTCGTCGCGACGGGCGCTGCCATCGCCATCCCGGCCGGCTACGCCGGTTTCGTGCAGCCCCGAAGCGGGCTTGCGCTCAAGCACGGTGTGACGTGCCTCAACTCGCCCGGCCTGATCGACTCGGGCTACCGCGGCGAGCTGAAGGTGATCCTGGTCAACACCGATCCGGTCACGCCATTCGAGATCGCTCGTGGCGATCGCATCGCCCAGCTCGTGATCCAGCGTGTCGAGCAGGCCCGGTTCGTCGAGGTTGACGAACTCGACGACTCGGCGCGCGGCGAAGGCGGCTTCGGCTCTACCGGCAAGCGCTAACGGGAGACGTGAGGTCAGGCTGCCTGACCCCGTCAGCTCCGTTACGCGCGTTTGGTGAATTGGATGACGCCGCGCTCGGGGTCAGCTTCGTAGCGGTCGACGATCTCGGTGATCGCCGTGTCGAACCGCACGATGGCGTCGGTCGGCACCGAGATCATGCCGTCGTCGAATCGCTGGGTGATTGTGATCGACAACTCGTGGTCGTCGACCTCGAAGGAGATGTCGACGGCACCGTCGTGATCAGTCTCGCCGAGCAACAGGACGAACGCTTCGTCGACCGCAACACGGAGATCGTCGATCGCCCGAACGGAGAATCCTCGGCGACGCGCCAACGAGGCAGCACCGATCCGGACGAGTCGCACGAAACGCTCGGCGGCGGGCACGGTCAGGCTGATCACGTCGACGTCTGAAACGTCGATCGTGTCGGTGGCCGTGTCGCTTCCCACGATTCGAGTGTGCCAGCAACGAACGTAACGTGGAGGGATGGCCATTCTCGTCGACGAGGCCCGCTGGCCGTGGCGTGGCACCGTGTGGTGCCACCTCGTGTCCGACACGTCGTTCGCTGAGCTCCACGAGTTCGCCGGGCGCCTCGGCTGCCGGCGCCTCGGCTTTCAGGGCGATCACTACGACATCGACGTCGACACCCGCATCAGGGCCATCGAGCTCGGCGCAAACCCGACGCCCAGCCGTGATCTCGTGCGAGCGATCCGTTCCGCCGGACTCCGGCGCTCGCCGCGCACGAAGATTCCGTGGACTCTCGTCGAGCGTCTGGGTGGCGATTCGGTGCTCGAACGCATCGAGCGTGATGTGCGTCTCGACGGCCTCGGTGTCGAGATCTGCCTGGGCCGCCAC
The DNA here is from genome assembly GCA_020629375.1 of Acidimicrobiales bacterium. Taxonomy (GTDB): domain Bacteria; phylum Actinomycetota; class Acidimicrobiia; order Acidimicrobiales; family SHLQ01; genus SHLQ01. Next base: position 130,658 of record JAHDDK010000002.1, on the reverse strand, counting down.
GCCGACCTCATCGGCGGTCTCTGGCTCGAACGGCGAGGTGTGGCGGACCGGCCGGATGTCGACGCGTTCATGGTGAACGGCGGTGGAGGTCCACCTGAGCTCGTCGACAATCCGTCTGCTGGGCGTCACGTTCGAGTCGACACGGTCCATGGATGGTCCGTCGAGCTGACTTCGAGACCTCTGCTCGACGATGAGTAGAATTGTCGGCCGCCATGGCTCGTCGACCGAAAAATCCGATTCGCGCCGTCTGCTTCGCCGCAGCGATCCTCGCGTTCGCTGCGTGCACCTCGGCGACCGGTGACGATCAGGCCGTCGACACGACCACGACATCGACGACGACAACGACTACGACGACCACGACCCAGGTCCCGGTAACCACTCTGATCGAGGCGCCCGCACCGGAGTTCCGCAGTCCGGGCGAGATCATGATCGGCGACCGGACCTTCCTGTTCGTCTTCGAGTGCTACGCCGCCGGGGCTGGCGATGTGTTGGCACTCGGCCTCGGTACCGACGCCGAGACGGGCGAGGACACCGAGGCGATCGTGCAGGCGTTTCTCGGGTCGTCGTATGTCGCGATCCTCATCGGGGACGAGCAGGTGCTCGAGTTGGCGATCGATCGGCCCGCCGAGCTGTTTGTCCAGGGTGACCTCATCCGGGGAAGCGCCTTGCGGTTCGTCGATGCCGACGGCGCATCCGGAGTCGGCGAGTCGCTCGGGCTCGGCACGGTCAATATCGACTGCGAAGGGTTCGCCCCGGGACTGCCGGAGGGGTACGAAACCAGCTGATGGCCGGCGAGGTCGTTCTCAGCAGAGCGAGGCGGGTTCGACCTGTGGCACGCGACCTGAACGGAACGTCGTGACCGTCGTGCCGTCGGTTTCGAAGATCACCCGGAACTGATCGTCGCCTGCATCTGCGGGCGTGAAGGTGAGGGTGTTTCCGCCACCCTCTCGAGGTGTCGACGTCAGTTTGTCGCCGAACAGCCCGAACAGTTCGTCTTCGGTGGAGCCGACACCTGCGCCGGATCGAGTCGTGATGAGCGGGGTGGTGATGTCGACGCGTTCGATGGTTCCGGAGGTGACAGCGAGGACGACGCCGGCAGGTCCACCCTCGGGGCGAACTCGGTAGCACTCGATGTTGACGATGTCGCTTACCGGTACGAGCGTCGCTTCGACGGCGCGCATCGCCTGGTTGAGTGTCATGCCGAAGGTGATCCGGTCGATGCCGACGGTGCTCACCGACGAGTTGCCGGTGAACGCGGCTGCCCCAACGAACTCGGGTGCTTCGGTCGTCGTGGTCGTTGTCGTGGCGACGGTCGTAGTCGTTGTGGCGATTGTCGTGGTTGAGCTGCTGGTAGGAGGCACGGTCCCGACCGTCGCATCGTCGTCTCCTCCGCACGCGGCAAGAAGGAGAACAAGGAAGCCAGCCGTGGCAGCGAGTCGTCGGACCAATTCCACGTCCCCCGAGTGTAGGGCAGTGTGCCGGAGGTCACGAAAACACGCCGGGGTGCAGACCCGGTCCGGAACGGCGATGGCCCTCGGCTACCGTTCCCCCCCATGGCTGACCTGCGTCGGACGCGCCCGGCGCGACTCCCACGAGTGGAGACGCACCGGCGACGCGCCGGAGTCGCTTCGTCGATGACTCGTGTCGCGGCGGTCGTAGTGGCCTTCGGGTTGCTCGCGCTCGCGTGCTCGTCGGATCGAAGCGTGGTGTCGAACGCCGACAGCTCGGCCACCACGACGACGCTCTCCGACTCAGCGTCGACCACGGCCGGTCCGAGCACGACGACCGCAACCACCACCACCACGACGACTACGACGACGACCACCACCATCGTGACCACGACGACCGTCGATCCGGCGCGCCTGGCCGCGCAAGCTCTCGAAGAGTGCCTGGCCGCCGTGCCGCTGCGCGTGAAACTCGGCCAGTTGCTGTTTCCCGTGATGGTGCAGTCCGAATTCGGCGAAGCGACGCGTCTCGCCACCGAGGGGGCGATTGCTGGCGTCGTGGTGCTCGGCAATCCGACGGTGTCGATCGCCGACGCAATCGCAGAGATGCAATCCCGATCGCTCATCGGCCCGTCGATCATCGCGGTCGACGAGGAAGGCGGCCGGGTGCAGCGCCTGGATCAGCTCGTGGGGGCCCTCGATTCGGCCCGGCGGGTGGCGAGTGAACGGACAGCTGAAGAAGCGCGAGCGTTGGCCGCGGAGCACGCCCAACGCATTGGCGAGCTGGGCTTCACCATGAATCTCGCTCCCGTCCTCGATCTCGACATCGGGCCGTTCGTCGGCGACCGGTCGTATGGATCGGACCCGGCGGTCGTCTCCGAGTTCGCCATCGCGACCGCGACCGGCATTCTCGACGCCGGCCTGACGCCCACCCTCAAGCACTTCCCGGGTCACGGTCGAGCCACCGACAGTCACACCGGTCTCCCGGTTCTTCCGCCCACGAGCGAGCTTGCCGACGATCTCGAACCGTTCAGGGCGGCCATCGCCGCCGTAGACGCTCCCGTCATGATGGGCCATCTCGTCGTGCCCGATCTGACCGACGGAGAGCCGGCGAGCCTGTCGATCGCCGCAGTCTCGCGTCTTCTCCGAAGCGACCTCGGCTTTGACGGGGTCGTGATGACCGACGCGCTCAACATGGATGCGATCGCCGATCGGTACGGCAACGCCGAAGCGGCCGAACGAGCGCTCGTCGCCGGAAACGACCTCGTGATGTTGGGCCGGCTCGCCGATGTCGGACCCACGCTCGATCGGCTCGTGGATGCGGTCGAGGGCGGTCGACTCGGGCAGGTGAGCGTTGACGAATCGTTCGTTCGGGTCCTCGACCTGAAGGGACTCGCACTCTGTTCGGCGCTCGCTGAACAAGAACCGGCCATTGGGTGCGATGCCGCGACGTCCGCAGCCTGCGGGGGTTGATCTCTGGCCGTGTGATCGCGGGGTTTCGGGTCGTGCATGGTTCGGTCGGCCTACACAAACTCAACCGGATCGCCTACAGAACGCGCTTGAGTCGGCCCGAATAGTGCCGATCTCTCAAGAGTCCAGAGAGTACGACGACGTGCTCCAGATCCGTGAGGAAGTGTTCCCATGTTGTCCAAGACCCGTCGTGGCGGCATCGCGATCGTTGCCGGTCTCGCCATGCTCGTCGGCGCGTGCTCGACCGAGAGCTCGCCCCCCGAGAGCCTGGCGTTCGACTCGAGCGGCGCCGCGCGCCCCACCCATCTCAACTGCGCCAGCTCGCAGTACAACATCCAGTTCGATGCGTCCGCCGAACTCGCCGACCCGTTCGCTCCGACCGCTGGCCCATTCACGCTGAACGTTCCTGCTGGCGAATACACGATCGTTGCGGCGTCGTGGTTCGGTGAGGTCGACTTCCCGGCACACACCCAGGAGCAGTGGTACTTCACCACCGACAGCGGCTACACGTCGCCGGTCACCGGTGACACCGGCCCAGCGCTCACCAACGTCAATCAGTGGAACAACGTGACGCTCGGCGCGTTCTCGACGATCACGCTGCATCACACGCTCCCAGGTCTGCCCGAGAACAACTCGGTCCAGCCGCTCTGCATCGGACTTGATCCGGTCGTTCCGCCGACGACCACGGCTGCTCCGACCACGACGGCTGCTCCGGAGACAACCACTGCCGCTCCGGAGACCACCACGGCTGCGCCAGAAACGACGACCGCTGCTCCGGAGACCACGACGGCAGCGCCCGAGACCACGACGGCTGCTCCGGAGACGACCACCGCCGCTCCCGCGACGACGGCTGCTCCGACCACGACGGCTGCGCCAGCGACGACTGAGGCACCCACCACGACGGCGGACATCGCCGCTGGAGCGGTGACCACGACCACCGCTGCTCCGACCACGACCACGTCGGCTGCTGCCCCGTCCGAACTCGCACTGACCGGTGCTGGCGACCTGAGCGCCTCGCTCGGTCTCGTCGGAGCCGCTCTGACGCTTGCCGGCGCCGCTGCAGTCACCGCAGCACGTCGCAGCGAGGACCAAGGCTGAACACCACCGGTCAGCGCTTGAGCTGACCGCCCAAAAAAGACAACGACGTCGTGTCGGTGCCCCAGGGTGACATCGCCCTGGGGCATCGGCGCGTCTACACGCGGGTCGGTTTGACCCTTGCGGCCCAACGGTCTGCGCTGATACCACTTTGCGTGCGGCCGCGTCCTCGGTCGCCGTCGATCAGGAGTCGCCCGACATGAACTTCCGTGCCACCCGTTCTCTCGCCGTTGCCGCCGTCGTGGCGCTCGGCGCTCCGCTGCTCGTCAGCTCCGCCGCTGGAGCCCAAGGCGAGGGCTGCAACATCGAAGGCACCTTCTACGAGGCGACAATCTTTGCGCAGCCCGACGACGACGTGACGATGGGTACCGAATTTGACGACGTCATCCTCGGAACCCCCGAGCGTGACATCATCGAGGGACTCGGCGGGAACGACATCATCTGCGGATTCGCCGGCAACGACGTCCTTCGCGGTGGACTCGGCGACGACATCCTCTCCGGCGGCGGCGGCGCGGACGTCGTCAACGGCGACGAAGGCCGTGATCGAGTGTTCGGCGGCGACGGCGACGACCTCGTTCGTGGTGGCCCGGCCGGCGACACCGTCTTCGGTGGCAACGGCCGCGACAAGCTCCGTGGTGGCGGCGGACCGGACATCCTTCTCGGCGAGCAGGGCAAGGACCGCCTCATCGGCATGGCCGGCAACGACGAGCTCATCGGCGGCATCGGCAAGGACCGCCTCGTCGGCAACGCCGGCAACGACAAGTGCAGCGACCCCGACCTCGAGGTCCCCACTCGTGTGCTCAGCTGCGAAGTCGTGAACGTCGCTGTGCTCGCCGTCCCCGGCGAAGCTCTCGGCTGATCCGTCCGACACACGCCAACCGCGACGATCGATCGCTAGCCTCATCGGTGGGCCGCTAGCTCATCGGGTTAGAGCAGGGGACTTTTAATCCCAAGGTGCCGGGTTCGAGTCCCGGGCGGCCTACGTATTCTCGCCTTTGGCGAGAAACCCGAGTTTCGGCTTTGCCGAAACGTCGATGCTGAGCATGGCTGGTTGCGACGGCTTCGCCGTCGAACCCAAGTTTCGACTTGGGTCGAAACTTGCAGGGGCAGACACCCGAGTTGTCGGCTGTATTGACGGCTGCGCCGTCAAACCCGAGTTTCGGCTTCGCCGAAACATCGATGCCGGTCGTGCCTGGGCGCGTCTCACCACCAGAGGGAGCCGGGGCCGCCTTTGAAGGGGCCGACGACCTTCGAGGTGATCCATCCGCCGTAGAACGAACCCTCGTTGGGGTCCACGGGTTCGCCGTCGACCGTGCAGTCCATCTTTTGCGCGTAGAACGCCAGGTGGCCGGCAATTCCGGCGAAACGCTGGCTGGGTCCCGGGTAGGTCCACGCGACCTGTTCGATCCGGAGGTCGCCATCGACGAAGTCGAAGTATCGGGCCTCACCTTTCCACTCACAGAAGGTTCGGGCGATCGACGGCACGAGGTGATCCATCACGACGTCCTCGGCGGCGAAGTAGTAGGCGGGCGGCTGCGACGTCTCGAGGATTCGCATCGACCGGATCGTGTCGACGACGACTGCGCCGCCCTTCGCAACCGTGATGTGCTCGGCCGACGACTCGACACGAGGCGGTCGCGGGTAGTCCCACACCGATTCTTGACCGGGACCCGGCTCGATACGCTTCGGTCGCATCCATCAACTGTCGCACGGAGCTCCGACCCATGACGGATCCCCAACCCGGCCCCTCGCTCGACGATGACCTGAAGGCTTACCACGCGCACGGACAGTCGCTGGTCGAGAGCGCCCGGATGGCGCTCCCGAAGTGGTGCACATCGGTGGTACTTCAGCGCGTCGGCGACCTGACGGCCGATGAGCGAGCCGAGCTCGACTCCGTGATCACCGACGTCACCACGACCGCAGAAGCCTCGTTGCAGGTGCTGGTGGCCGCCGACCCCGACGAACCGCTCAGCGGACCGCTTGACCGGCTTCGGAGCGCAACACCGCCGCTCCACGACCTTCTCGACCGGCTCGGCGCCACCCCACCGGTTCGGGATGCGATGGACACGCAGCTCCAACCCAACGATCGTCACGCCATCGGGCCGATGGCCTTCGCCGACCTCGGGCCAGCGGTCCACGAAGCCGGGATTCGGTGGGGGGCAGCCAAGGCACACATGCATCTTCGGCGCCGACGAGAAGCAACCGGCTGACCGGCGAGCTGGAGCGGCATGTGCTGGTCGCGGCATCATGAGCAGCGTGAACGCACGCACGCTCGACCGTCGAGATCTTCTCGACGACCACACGCTCCAAGGCTCGGACTTCACCAAGGCTCACAGCGACCGCCTCGACGACTGGGTTCGCGACATCGCCAACGAGATCGGCATCCCCGACGGCGCGGCACTGGTCGCGGTGGGCGGATACGGCCGGCGCGAGATGGCGCCATTCAGCGATCTCGACATCGCCCTGGTGCATCTTCCCGACGCGGACATCTCGTCCTTCGCCGAACGGGTCTGGTACCCGATGTGGGATTCGGGACTGAAGCTCGGCCAGCGCGTCGACACCGTGGACGGGCTCTGCAAGTTGGCGCGGACCGATCTCGACACGGCGACGTCGCTCCTCGCCACCCGATTGTTGGCGGGGGATGAGGACATCGCTCTCGATCTCGCCGTCGCCGCGGCGTCGCAATGGCGCGAGAACGCCGGGCACCACGCCAGCGCGCTGTCGGATCGAGTCGAGGCGATGCATGACGCCAATGGCGAAGTTGCCTTCTTGCTCCACCCCGACCTGAAGAACGGGCGCGGCGGCCTTCGCGACACACACGCGTTGGAGTGGGCCCGCGCTACCGGAGTGTTGGCGGAGGACGCCGCGGTCGAGTCGGTCGATGCCGCCGTCGAGGTTCTCCTGCGCGCCCGGGTCGCCCTGCATCGGCTCACCGGACGGGCAACCGACCGGCTAGCGCTCGACTACCAAGACGACGTCGCAGACATGCTCGGCTACCTGACCGCCGATGCGTTGATGGCCGACATCGCTGACGCCGCACGACACATCGCCTGGATCAGCGACGCATCGTGGTTCTGGATGGATCGCGGTCTGGCCGGACGACGCGAGGAGTTACCAGCCGATCTCGGCGACGGCATCGTGGTCGATGGCGGCCTCTTGTCCCTGTCGGCTGAGGCCGACACGAGCGACCCGATGCTCCTTTTTCGGGTCGCCACCGCTGCTGCACATCGACGGTCCTTCATCGACCGCCAGACCCTCGATCGTCTGGCCGAGCTCGACACGCTCCCCGAACCCTGGACAAGCGACATGCGGACCGCGTTCACCGACCTGCTCCGCACCGGCCGTGCAGCAATCTCCGTGATCGAAGCGTTCGATCGAGTCGACCTCATGTCGACGATCATTCCGGAATGGGCACCCTGCCGGAGCCGCCCACAACGGAACGATTACCACCGATTCACCGTCGATCGTCACCTGCTCGAAGCGGCAGCAGAGGCGTCGGTGCTCGACCACCGGACTGATCGTCCCGACCTCCTCGTGCTCGGTGCGCTCCTGCACGACATCGGCAAGGGCTACCCGGGCGATCACACCGACGTTGGCATCGAGCTGATCGCCTCGATCGCTCCGAGGATGGGTTTCGACCACGACGACACCGCCACTCTCGTCGACATGTGCCGTCACCATCTGCTCCTTCCGGACGTCGCGACTCGCCGCGACTTGGACGACGACGGCACGATTCGTTCGGTCGCTGACGCCATTGGATCCCCCGAGCTGCTGGCCCTCCTCGGTGCGCTCACCGAGGCGGATTCGATCGCGACCGGACCTGCCGCCTGGAACCGCTCGAAGGCCGAGCTTGTCTCGACACTCGTCAAGCGAGTCGAAGACGTTCTGGGCGGCGCGACGCCGGCGAGTGTGGTCGAGAGCAACTTTCCGGGTCCTCATCACCGGGCGCTGATGGAGAGCGGGGGCTTTGCTGTCGCCATCGATGGGCGGACCATCACCGTGGTGCAATCGGATCGACCAGGCGCCTTCAGTCGGGTCGCAGGGGTGCTCACCCTCAACGGTCTCGACATCGTCCATGCGGCAGCGCACACCGAAGCTGGCGTTGCACTGTCGGAGTTCGCCGTGCACACCACGGAGTTCGACCGCGATCGCCTGTCCACCCAGCTCGAATTGGGCACGCAAGGCCGAATCGCGCTCGACGCCCGAGTCGACGAACGCCGCGCGACCTATGCCCGTTCGATGAAGCGACTGTCGGCCAAGACCATCGTGCCCTCGGTGACCGTCGACAATCACACGAGCGACGTGGCCACCGTCATCGAGGTGATCGGACGAGACCAGATCGGGATTCTGTATCGCGTGTCCCGGGCGCTCGCCGAAGTGAAGATCGGGATCTCGACGGCACGCATTCAGACGATCGGTGATCAGTTCATCGATGCGTTCTACGTGACGCACGACGGGTCGAAGGTCGTCGACACGGCTCACCTCGGCGAGATCGAACGTGCCGTGCTGCATGCGATGGCACGACCGTAGATCGTGGCGGGCTCGTGTCCGACGCCGCCGCCTTCGACGTCGCTGAAGTAACCTCGGATCAAATGGCAGACGGCGAAGAGATGATCACTGAGCAGCACCTGTTGCGCTGGTCAGAGATGCTGTCGGCACTCACGCGCACCGGGCTCGCGTTCACCGAATCGCTCTACGAGCGTGAGCGCTACGAAGAGATCCTCGAACTCGCCGCGGAGATCCGTGCGGCCGCCGATGAGACAATCGACGCCTCGGTACTTGTCGAGGAGTGGACGAAGACCATCGGGCACGGCGTCCCCGGTTACGTCACACCCAAGTCCACCGTCGGCGCGCTCGTCGGCAACGACGACGGCGAACTCCTTCTCGTGAAACGGGCAGACTCCGGAATCTGGCTGTACCCAACCGGATGGGCCGATGTCGGCTACTCACCGGCCGAGGTGGCGGTGAAAGAAGTCTGGGAAGAGACCGGCATCAAGTCGCAGATCAAGCGACTCGTCGGCGTGCACGACGGCATGCGGCTCGGCTTCACTCGCATCCCGCTCTACTCGATCGTGTTCCACCTCGAGGCGATCGGCGGGGAGTTGGTAGCGCATCCTCTCGAGTGTGCCGACGTCGGCTTCTTCGCGCGAGACTCGCTGCCCGAACCAATGGTTGGTGCGCAGCGGTGGGTCGACCGTGCATTTTCGATCATTCAGGGCGAGCCTGTCGACGTCGAGTTCGATTCTGTTCGCACGAATCCATGGGAGACCGAACACCATGCCTGATCCGAGTTCTGCGTTTGCTGGCCGTTCTGTCGGCGAAGAAGTGACCTCTCGCCGAGGCGTTGCTCAATACCGGCGCACCTGGGCTGCCGACGAACCAATCGCCAATGCCCTCGTCCTGCACGGCATCGCCGAACACAGCGGCCGGTACGAACACGTCGGGTCGACGCTCGCCGAAGCCGGCTTCCACACTCGCGCCTATGACCACCACGGCTTCGGCCGCAGTGGCGGACGCCGAGGGTACGTGCCCGACTTCGACACGTTCCTCGACGACGTCGAGGACAACCTCGCAGACCTCCGCAAGGACGGTCGTCCCGTAGTTCTACTCGGGCACTCGATGGGCGGTCTGATCGCGTTCTGCTACTGCGTCAGCGGGCGCATGGTTCCGGACGTGCTCTTGTTGAGCGGCCCGGCGATCGACGCCGAAGTCCCTCGCTGGCAACGTATCGCTGCACCGATCCTCGGGCGCATCATCCCGAAGTTCTTCATCACGAGCGAGTTCGATGGCTCGCTGCTCGCCACCGATCCTGATGTCGGTGCGGTCTACGAAGCTGATCCTCTACGAGTCAAGGGTGCGACTGCAGGCCTGGGGTACGCCCTGTTTGGAGCCATGGAGATGGCCCAATCAAACATCGACAAGTTGACGATCCCCACGTACGTTGCGCACGGTGGCGCTGATCGGATCGCTCCGGCGCACGTGTCCGAGCCGATTGGGGATCAACCAGTCGCCACACGCCGGGTGATCGACGGCATGGAGCACGAGATCCTGAACGAGCCGAACTGGGAGCAAACCCTTGGCTCGATGATCAACTTCGCGAAGGGTGCATTGGGCGCCAGCGGCTGACCCCGGGTGTCCGGGATAGCCGATCGGGTCCGGCGTCGCCCTCAGTCGGAGCGATGGTCTCGGAGGAACTGCTCGACCTCGTCGAGGAGCGTGTCCGATGACAAGAACTCGGCTTCTTCGTCGTGACGCTCTTCGAGTTCGCGGACGAACTCGGCTGTGTCTTCGTCTTCGCTGACGAGTTCGGTGATCTGACGCTCGTAGGCGACCGTGGCGATCTCGAGGTCGGTCGTGTACACGCTGACATCGAGCAGGCTCGACAGCTTCTCGACGAGTGCGAGAGCCGCTTTCGGGCTCGTGGCGCCCGGGATGTACGCCGGTACGGCGCCCCAAAGCGAGGCGACCGTGAATCCAGCGTCGCGCGCCTGAGCGTGGAGCACGCCGAGAATCCCCGTTGGGCCTTCGTAGTTGGATGGTTCGAGTCCTAAGCGCTGGGCGGTGGACTCGTCGTAGGCGGTACCAAGAACCTGAACCGGACGAGTATGGGGCACGTCGGCGAGGAGTGCGCCCATCGTCACGATCATCTCGGCGCCGACGGCCGTCGCCGTTTCGAGGATCTGATCACAGAACGTCCGCCACTTCATCTGCGGTTCGACGCCCAGCATGCAGACCGCATCGAACGGCGCGTCGTCGAGGTGGACGGCATTGAAGACGTTCTCGGGCCAATGGAGCGCTCGTTCGAACCCGTCGACGATCTCCACCGTTGGCCGGAGCGACGTGAAGTCGTAGAACTCTTCGGGGTCGATGCTGGCGAAACGCTCACCTCCCCAGCGATCAATGACGTGTCCGACGGCTGTGGACGATGCGTCTCCCGCGTCGTTCCAACCTTCGAATGCGCAAATGAGGACCGGAGAGCGAAGCTCCGGTAGTTCTGAACAGCGGACGTGTGCAGCGCCGCCGATCTGGCTAGTCACGACGAAAACGGTACCGGTGAGGGGTGGCGATGACACGCGGGCGGATCTCCTACGATCCGGTCGGGCGCAGCCGAAGGAGTGCACATGATCGAGATTTCCGAGGCGACGACGGTCGACGACGAGTTGGTCGAGGCGTTCGGCCGCCTGATCCCGCAGCTTTCGCGTTCGAACCCGGCGCCGGACGCAGCGGCGCTGTCAGCGATCGTCGAGAGCGACGCATCGACGATCCTCGTCGCCCGCGACGACGGTCGAATCGTCGGGTCAATGACGCTCGCAATCTTCCGCATTCCGACCGGGGTACGGGCCTGGATCGAAGACGTCGTCGTCGACGAAACGGCCCGCGGACAGGGCATCGGGCGGCTACTCAACGAGCGCGCCCTCGAGATCGCCCGTCACGCCGGGGCGACAACGGTGGATCTCACGAGTCGGCCGAGTCGCGAGGCCGCCAACCGTTTGTACCGGCGGATCGGTTTCGTCGAGCGTGACACGAACGTGTACCGCTACAGCGTCGACTGAACCGGTAGTGGTCAGGCGGCCGGACGGATCCAACAGCGACGGCCTCGAATGAGCGGTTGATCTCCTAGACGCCGGCTGGGACTCCCTGCGTGACGGTTGATTGAGTCTGATTGGTGTTCTGTACGTGCTGACGGAGATCGTCGAGTGACAGGTTGTGCGTCCCAGGACCAAGGTCGGCAAGCGCATCGAGGTTTCCGAGGTTGCCGTCCAACACGTAGCCGAGATGCTCGAGATCTCTCTCGGCGTTGTGATCACCGAAAGCGGCGTAGTCGCTCAGCTGCTCGTTGTCTGGCAAACGATCGAGGTCGCCTGAGTCGTAGATGACACGGACCACGTTCGAGCTGTCGCCCGCCAGCTGATGAAGCGGATCATCTGCATTCGAGAAGATGATCACCGTCGCATTGGGATTGATGTTGTCGAGCTGCAGCGTGGCTGGCGAGAAGCCGACCACCACCGTCTTCTCGAACATCGAGTCGACCTCGGCTTGCGAATGTCCACGATCGAGCAGGGTCGACTCGGTCTGGACCATCGCGCTCGCGCCGACGCTTCCGCCGTTCGAGTGCATGAATGTGACGAACTGCTCGGAGCCTGGCTGCGAGATCGTGTCGGCGGTGAATCCCGCGAGCGCAGCGGTCTGATCTTCATCGATTGGGTTGTTCCCGAACAGATACCCCGAGATCACATCGCCTGCTTCTGCCGCGAAACCGATGTCGCCGTCCCCGTCGGTACGAGCAGTGTTGACCCAACCCGTCGTGTCCTCGCCAAACTCGTGATGGGCGGCTTCGGCCATGTGCTCGACGCTGCCGAGCGTCGAGTTGCGTCCGGTCAATGTGACCACGGTGACATCGCCGGTCTTGTCTCCGATCTCACTGGTTTGATGAAGGGTCGACCCGTCGTCGGTGACATGGACGGCACCACCGCCGAATTGTGTGCCCTGACCGAATGATGCGGTCGACTCGCCGCCGGTCGCGATCAAAGATTCGTCGATCGTGTAGAAGCCCGTGCGGTTCTCGCCATGCTCGAACCAGAATGCGAAATCGTGGGCGACTGTCGGATCATCGCCGACGAGGGCATTGTTGACACCGAGCTGCCCCGCCAGAGTCTGCTGGTCGGTGTACTGGCTGAGGTCGCTCGTCGGCGCCAGCGGGATCTCGGAGAGAATGCCCGTCCTGCTGGTCGGATCGACGTCGTGTACGACGACGGCCTTTACGGAGTACACCGTGCCGTCGGCCGGAGCGAGGTGTGCCGGCATCTCCTCGCCGGATGGCGAAATGGCGATGAGCTGATGTGTGGTGCCCTCGCTTGCGAACGCATCCGCCACAGACTGCTGGTCGATTTGGATCTGCGCGCTCGACGGCTGCAGCGGTACTTCGTTCTCGAACCAGCCAGGCGTGTAGGCAACGGCAGTCGGAGCTGCGTCTTCAGCCGATTGCACGACGAAGGTGCCCTGCACGTCGTTCACCTGGATCGTGTGCTGCTCGTTCGCCGACATGTCGGCGATTCCTGCTGCGAGCTCGAAGTCGACAGACGGCACGAACGGGTCGGCGCTGACGGATGGTGTCTCTTGGTCTCGACGGCCTGGGGCGACGAGATTGTTCGGCTGGATGACGTGCGGAACGATCTCGCCGTTGCCAAGGATGAACTGTGCGTTTGCTCGGGTGCCGACGGGAACCTCCTGAAGTTCTCCGTAGACGACTTTGCCCTCTGCGTCACGTCCAGCGATCGGATAGACGCCGAGGAGCGTGCCGGTCTCTGTGTCGAGCTCGCCGGGCAGCGATTCGCCGTTTTCGAAGGTGACGTGCACGTGGCGGACGTCATCGGACAGCTCGGTATCGCGCGGGGGATTGTTGACATGCACGCTCGAGTACGGGACCGAGGTGAGGTCGCTGTAGTGCGTGAAGTGGAACTCACCGTCGCTGCCCTGCGTCACGATCTGCGAAACGGTGCCGGTATCGGTCACGTAGTGGTTGACAAGAATCGGAGCGGCACCCTCGATCTGGTTGCCGGACGAATCGACTGGCAGATAGACGCCCGTCGTCTTGTGCGATGCGTCGAGTGAGTCGAGGAATTCGTCGCTGACGTTCCAGACGTCACGCAGGGCCGTCCACCCGAGCCGCGGATCGAGGAAGGCGTCCATCGTCCCAAACAGATCCGACGCCCCGAACAGCGCGTCATCGAGGAGATTGTCTGCTCGGCGATAGAAGTTCGTGACGTCTTCGCCACCGACGTTCACCTCCATCTCGACCACCGTCTCGTCGGAGAAGGTCAGGCCAATACCGTTGTTCTGCGCAAGTTCACCGAGATGGTTGAATGCCTGGCTGAACGCTTGGAACTTCGTGAGGTCTTCGTCGTCGGGGTCGAAGGCCAGGTCGGTGAGCGCAAGTACCGACTGCAGGTTGTGGAGCTGCTTCTGGCGTGGCGTTCGGGTCACGACAACGGCATCGTCTTCGCCCTGTGGGGTTGGTCGGCGACCGCCGAACGTCGAGTCGAGAGCAAGAATGAGCCCGGTGCCGAGCTCGGCGACGTCGAGCAGACTCGGGTCTTCGAGAGCAAAGAAGTCCTTGCCGAGCTTGATCCCCTCGGCGGCGAGCGAGACCCACGTCGGGTCGAACGTTCCGAAGATCTCGTTGCCAGAGGCCTGAGCGAAGCTCGCGTAGACGCCGGCGGCGTCGATACCGGCATTGAGGAGGATGCTCGTTGCCTCATCCGGGTTGCGGATCGCTTCGAGTACGGCCGGTGCGAGGATGCCGAATGCGGTTCCTGTTGCACTTGGGGGCCCGCCGAGTGACGACAGCAACGTGTTCGCCAGGGCGAGGCCTGCACTTTCGATGTCGCCTTGGATCACTGCTGCGCCGAAGACATCGGCCATACCGGAGAGAACCGCCGCCTGGGTCTGGACCTCGATCTGGGCTGCGAGTCTCGCTGCTTCGTCTTCGATGCCGGCGCCGGCGAGCTCGGCGTTGGTCGCCATGATCGTCGCGATGTCCTTCATCAGATTGAAGAAGATGACGTCGGATGGGTAGTTGTTGTGCTGGGCCCAGATCGTGTTGGAAAGCGATGCAACGGCTTGAAGGTAGGGAGCGAACGGTCCGGTGAACGGCGCTGCGATACCGGCGACGGTGCCGATCGTCCGGAGCCAATCCAGGCCGCTCTCGAGCCTGGGTGCAGTGTCTCGAAGGATCTGTTGGCCCTCGATACCGATCTGTACCCGTTCGATCCGTGCGCCGATGAGGGTCTCGGACTTGAGGCTTCCATCATCGTTGTAGGTCCGCGCCGTCGAGGTGCCGTCGCCGTTGTCGGTGTATTCGGTGTTTGGGTCGAGAAACACCAGAGCATCGAGATCCGAGCCGCGCACACGTGCGAGGTGATAGCGAAAGAACCGGCTGTCCGTGACCTCGACATAGCCTTCGGCGGTGACGCCGAGGATCACGGCCTCCCGGCTCGTCTCGCCGTCCTCACCGCGGTTTCGGCCGAGGTTGATGAGCCAATCGTCCGACATGCCGAACTGGACGATGAATTCCTCACCGTGGTCGCCGTACAACGTTCCGCCGGTCGTCGATCCGTTGGCGCCAAGGAAGGTGAGCGAGTCGTCGCCGTCAGTGATGTTGCCGTCGAACGTGCCGGTGTTGACGAAGCTGTTGTCGCCGTCGCCGAAACGAATGTCTCCACTGATCGACCCCGTGTTCGCATTGCTCGGGTCTGCGAGAAGCGTCACGATCGATGGTGGTTCGCCATTGGGACCCGACGCCCCGCCGGTTTCCTCGTACTCGGCCGCGGCCTCGCCGATCGCTTCGAGCGTTTCTTTGTCGCCGATGCCGACGGTGGCGTTGTCACGGAGGTCTGCGTCGACGTTGACGATCGTGCCACCGTCCACGAACAGGCCGCTGATTCCGTCCAGCGCTGCGCTGATCACGGTTGCGTTGGGGCCGACTTTCACCTCATTCGACGAGAACGTGTCGGTGACGTCGATGACCAGCTCGCCGACCGTTGCGCCGGGTGCCACGGTGACGGTGAGGTCGCTGTCGGACACGAATGACACATTCTCGGCGCCGCCGATGATGAAGGCCTGGTCCTCTCCGTTGCTGGTGAATCCGGTGATGTCGCCGCCGAGCGACACGAACGCATCGTCGCCGGGCGTGTCGGTGACGATGACGTCGGCGAAGTTCAAAAACAGGTCGCCGTCGAGAATGTCGGTGTCGGTGGTCCGAAGCCAGTTGTCGAGAATTTCGGCCGGATCTCGGCTCTCGAAAATATCGAAGTGGTGGTAGTTGTCGTTCACGTCGAAGGCGGCCGCGTAGCGGACTTTGTCCTCATATTGAGGTGTCAGACGGTCGTCGAACTCGTGCTTCTTCATGAAGTCTTCGGTCGGGTCGTTGGCGTGTTGCGGATTGAAGATTCCGAGCGCAACGAGATGCTTGGCGTCGAGATACTCGATCGCTGCGTACACGGGTGTACCGGAGTTGTGCTTGATGTTGCCGGTACGCACGTATTTGGCAACGTTGTCCTCCCACCACTGGTGTGCGCCGGTGAAACGGAAGGGCTTCACGTTTTCTTTGTTGTTGACACGACGAGCTGGGCGCCTGAAGTGGAACTCGCCGTTCCAGCGGTAGGCGTCGTCGTAGAAGCGGTTGATGTCGAATGGCAGCGTGCCGTCTTCCTCGAACCCGTGTTCCTCCCGCAGGAAATCCACGAAATCGGTGAACGATGAGAAGGTCACGTACTCCCATTCGGGGTTGTCCTCGTGCTCGAACCAGTCGGCGTCGTCGCGAGACCGATATCCCTCGAAGAACTGCCAGTCGCGGTTCCGCCAATCGAGCGTGTAGCCGGGGTCGTAGATGAGATGCTGGTCGGCGAGCATGATGAGGGCTTCGAGCATCCCGAATCCGCCCGGCGCGATCGTCCACAGCGCGATGATCTCCTCAGCCGTCGGGGGTCGAGACGTGTCCAGGCCGCCCGCCAGAACAGAGATTGCCCAGTCGGTCGACCGGTTGAGCAAGTCATTGAACAGTGCCGATCCGTCGGATGTGTAGTGGAGCGCCCCCTGCCCTGATGTCAGGAAGGCGTCGATCTCGGCCATCACCTCGGGCTTGCCAAGGATCTCCCGATACTCGTTCACACTGATGATCCCGTTCTGGACGAGAATGTCGAGCAAGCTGCGGGCGTCGAGACCTCCGGTGAGGCCTGGGCCCGGATCGCCTCCGGGGGTGAGTGTTGCGGACCCGGCTGTTGGACGAGTCGGCAGCACCGCCGGGAGGAGTCCGGGAAGCACGCCACCGTTGGCGGGAGCGTTCGACGGCGCGTTCGGGTTGGTCGTACCACCGGTTGGAGCCGGAGCGGTCGTGCCAGCGATGGTGCCTCCCACGACCTGTAGACCGGCGACGACGGGCGCAATTCCGGTGCCCGCCGCGTCGATGCCGCCGAAGGTTCCGCCGGCCACGGCGCCCGGGGTCTCGAGCACGGGTTGGCCGACTGACTCGATGGTTCGGACCTCGACTGTCTCGGACGACAGCTCGAAGCGCTCGGCTCCCGAAACGACTTCGACACGGATCGTGAACTCCGTGACGCCGGGGATTGTCATCGTCACGGCGGGTGCCACCGGCGATCCGAGGGCTTGCGCCACCGGTTCGATGAGCGCGGTGCCGTCGGGTCCGACGATGGACACGACCAGTTGAAGTGGGGGTACCTGCAGTGTTGGCGTCACCGAGACGGCTTCGAGACTCGTGGCCGTGACGGGCGTGCCCTGAGCGTCGACGAGAACCGCACCGGTATCGTCGGTTGCAAGGCCGTCGGCAGTCGGCGTGCCAAGAACGACGGTCGTCCCGAGTGCATCGGTCACGACCGGGGCGAGGGGTACGGGTGCGGCCCGCGGGGTTCGCCACCCTGGCGAGCCGACGAGCACCTCGAGGTCTGTCCCGGCGAGCGATCCGGTCCACGAACCAGCCACGGTAGAGCGGAGGGCGGGTTCGAGCTGTGCGAGATCGACGGTCACCGACGGTGTGTCTGGTGGCGTGACTGTTACGGCTCGTGTCGTCGTGGCCTCCGCCGTTGGCGATGGCTCTGGTGCTTCGACTGCTCCTGCAGCTCCGGTGAGGCTGGCCCCGGAAAGCATGATGACAACTGTTGCGCTACCGAGATATTGGACTGACTTTGCACCCATAAGAGCACGGTACGTACCTTCTAAGGGTACACGTGTACCTACTAAGCGTGGTCATGTAACTCACGTTTAGAGACGAACAGTCCTTTGTCGAGGGCGCGTGACGCGCTTGTCCCGCAATGACCGTGTGACCCATC
This sequence comes from Acidimicrobiales bacterium, assembly GCA_020629375.1. Classification (GTDB taxonomy): domain Bacteria; phylum Actinomycetota; class Acidimicrobiia; order Acidimicrobiales; family SHLQ01; genus SHLQ01. The sequence goes on along the minus strand of JAHDDK010000002.1, from coordinate 112,804 downwards.
ACCGTTCGGTCATCGCTGCGTGAGTCGAACGGCCCATCCATGTCTCCGTCGACCGAAGTCGATAGTAGGTGCATGACGCACAACGGCCTTCCCGACGTGGATTGGTACGACGCAGAAGCGGCCACGCCTCCGACGAGTCCCGGTCAACCTCCTGTGCAATACGCCGCACCGGATGGCGACCCCAACCAGGCCTTTCGCCAGCCACAATCGGTCAAGCCCACCGCAGGCGGTTCGGCACTCGTGAGCGCACTCTTCAAGGTTGCCCCGATCCTTCTTCTGGCTGGCGTGGGTCTCGTCGGCATGGTCATGAATCGCGGAACGACAGAGGCAGAGAATCTCGCCGCCGGCGACTGCTTCAACATGCCCACCGCCACCGAGTTCAATCGTCTCGATACGGAGGACTGTTCGGCACCGCACGACTCGCAGATTCTCGCGGTCATCGACCTCCCGAGTCTCTCTCCGGCCATCCCGGCCGACGAAGACGAATACTGGATGGATCTGTTCGAAGGGTGCCTTGACGCCATGACGTCATCGATCGTGAGAGAGACCTCGTTGCCCGAGAATCTCGAGTTCGACGTGTTCACGCCGTCGCCCGCATCGTGGGCCGACGGAGACCGAGAGTCCTTGTGCTACCTCCATTCTCCCACCGGCCTCGAGGGCTCGTTCGTCGACGGGTAGACGTTTGAAGGTCGTTGGATCCGAACGTCACCGAAGGGTCGACAACGACAGCGCGTAGTCGCCTTGCGGGTCGGTCCACCAGCGTTCGAGGGTGAGGCCCACGGCCGCGAGCTCGGACACGACGCCGGACCGGCGGAACTTCGCCGAGATCTCCGTTCGCATCTCTTCGCCGCGGGCGAAGTGAACGTCGAGATCGAGATCAGCGACTCGTACGGTCTGGTCTTCGAGTGACCGAAGGCGGAGATCCATCCACTCGTCGGTGTCGTCGAATCGGGCGACGTGTTCGAATCGGGTCGGGTCGAAGTCGGCCCCTAGCCGATGGTTGAGGACGTGCAGCAGGTTCTTGTTGAACTCTGCGGTTATGCCTCGACTGTCGTCGTACGCGGCGACGAGCCGGCTCGGGTCCTTGACGAGGTCGGTGCCGAGCAAGAATTGGTCGCCGGGATGCATTGTGGACACGATGTCGGTGAGGAGGGCCTTGCGGCTGATCGGACCGAAGTTGCCGATTGTGCCGCCCAGCAACGCAATCACCTGAGTGCCGCCGGTCGGAATGTCGGCCAGATGATGCTCGAAGTCACCGACGACACCGTGGATTCTCAAGCCGGGGTACTCGGTCAACAGCTCCACCGAACTCGCGCGCAGGATCCCTTCGCTCACGTCGAATGGGACGTAGCACTCGAGTAAGCCGAATCGAGACATCGCATCGAGGAGGACACGGGTCTTGTCGGCAGTGCCCGACCCGAGTTCGACGAGCGTGTCGGCGCCCGTGGCGATGGCGATCTCGTCGGCCCGGGAGCGCAGGATCGTTCGCTCGGCTTCGGTCGGGTAGTACTCGTCGAGCCGAGTGATCTCGTCAAACAGTGCGGATCCGCGATCGTCGTAGAACCACTTCGGTGGGAGTTCTTTGAACTCGCTCGTCAGTCCATCGAGAACGTCTTGGCGGAGTGTCCGGTCGAACCACTCGGGGTCGAGATGAACGTCGACGGTCAGGTCGCGGCGGTGCAGCCGCGTGGGCTTGGGCGTGGGCATGTCAGACCTCGGTTGCGAGTCGCAGCCCGGAGAACATCCAGCGGCTGTTGGCGGGAAAGAAGTTGCGGTACGTGGGGCGGACGTGCCCGGCGGGTGTCGCACAGCAACCGCCGCGCAGCACGTATTGGTTGACCATGAACTTGCCGTTGTATTCGCCAACGGCGCCCTCGGCGGGGCGGAAACCCGGGTACGGGGCGTAGGAGCTGGAGGTCCATTCCCACGCGTCACCGAAGATCTGGCGGAGCGTGCCTTCCGCGGGTTCGGCGGGCAGGGGATGGAACTGCTCGGTGTCGGCGAGGTTGCCGTCGGGTTCGGCATTGCCGAGGGTTCGGGCGGCGAGTTCCCATTCGGACTCGGTCGGCAGGCGAGCCCCGGCCCACCGGGCGTAGGCGTCGGCTTCGTAGTAGCTGATGTGGACGACCGGCTCGTCGGGGTCGATCGGCTTCGTGCCGTGCAGCGTGTGGACGTGCCAGCCGGACGCGGTCGGTTCCCAATAGAGCGGCGCTTCCCAGCCCTCGCGTTGGATGGTCGCCCAGCCCTCGCTGAGCCACAGGGTGGCTTCGTGATAGCCGTCGTCGGCCATGAACTCGAGCCACTCGCCGCAGGTGATGAGACGGTCGGCGAGACGGAACGGGCCGACGTATTGGGTGTGGCGAGGGGTTTCGTTGTCGAAGTGGAAGCGGTCGCCGTCGTGGCCAATCTCCGCAAGCCCGGCGTCGATGGTGACCCACCCGAGCGGCCCGGCAGCAGTGGTGGAGGTGTCGGGCCGCTCGTTGTAGGTGGGTCGGAGGGGGTTCTTCCAGAACACGTGCTTGATGTCCATGAGCATCAGCTCTTGATGTTGCTGCTCGTGGTGCAGGCCGAGCCGGACGAGGTCGGCGAGATCGTCCCGAGCCACAACCAGCTCGTCGATCAGCCGGTGCATCGACGCGTCGACGTGCGCCCGATAGGCGGTCACTTCATCCGCAGTCGGACGGGAGATCAGGCCTCGTTCGTGTCGCGCGTGCCGGGGGCCAGCCTGCTCGTAGTACGAGTTGAAGAGGAACTGGAAGGCCTCGTCGTACGGCTCGTAGCCGGGAAGGTGGGGGAGAAGCAGGAAGGTTTCGAAGAACCAGGTGATGTGGGCCCGATGCCACTTGGTTGGCGAGACATCGGGCATCGACTGGATCTGCTGGTCCTCGGGCGTGAGGCGGGCGGCGAGACGTTCGGTCTCGTCACGAACCGCCTGGAAGTCGCTGACTTCGACCGACGTTCGGGGGAGTGCGGTGGGCATCGTGCCTTTCGGAGGTCGTCCAATGCAGTAACCACGACCCTGCCGAAGATGTTCCGTGGACCGCATCACCCAACAGTCGATCTCACCCGTTTCGAAGAATCTGTCGCCGATTGATCCAGCCGAGTCGGGCTTCGATCGACTCGATTGGAGTTGATCTCACTGCGCTTCGCGTCGCTCCGCTTCGGCTCGAATGACGTCCTCGGCGCTGAGGTCGGCAACCGCGTTGACGATCGCCCGAGCGAGTTCGGCAGTGCGGAGGTGTTCGTCGAAACACTCCGTCACCCGTCGATGCTCGAATGAGCCGATCTCGACGAGGGCAGTGCGGACCCCAGACTGCCCGAGTGCGGCGATGTCCACACACGCCTCGAACCGGTCGAGCGCGGCGTCGTACTCCTCCTGAGACAGGATCCCGTCGGCCAACGGAGACGGCTGCGAAGCAGGATCCGCGCTGAGCGACTGCAGCTGATCGATGACACAGGAGTCGTCGCCGCAACGTGACGCGGGCGGAACTGGGCCGATGGTCGAGACCTCAGAGCCGCAGGTCACCTCGTAGCCAATACCGGTCATCTCGACACTTCCGGGAGGGCTGCCGGAGGCCTCCATCACCGGGGGGACTCCGGTGGCAAGCGATGCAGAGAGGCTCGGGTCCGGCGCAACGCACCGCCAGAAGAACGCCGGATCGAAAGCCTCGCGTTCATCGACCACGAGAACCAGTGGCGCCCGCCGACCAATGAGTGGCGCCAAGAGCGAGTCTGATCGATCGTCGGGATCCGTGGTCCCGTCGTCCGACTGAGGCTCGGCGAAGTCCTTGTCGAGCGTGATTTGCGTGCTGATCGCGGCCGGCGCCTCGGGAGTTGGTACGACGAGCGTGACCGCGTTCGAACCTGTTCGTTCGGGCCCCAGAGTGACGGTGGTCGTAAGCGTCTCGAAATCGACCTCGGTCGGGATCGTCTGCCCGGCGACGAACCCCTGCGGCGAACCCTCTGCCCCAACCACGTCGAACGTGAGAGTGGTCGTGCCGTCCTCGGCGGTCTCCACGAGGGGTTCAGGCTCCTCCAGTGTCGGTAGTCGCTGGACCTCGAGCCGGAAGGTTTCGAGGGTGTAGTGCATCACGAAAGACGCCGACTTCTTGGGGTCGTCCTGGGAGATCAGCGTGACGATCGGGGTGAACGCGTACTCGTCGCTCGTGTCGGGAAAGGCGTAGTACTCGTAGGTTTCGATCGTGAGGCGGTCCTCGAAGGTCCAGGCGAAGTCGCTGGCGAAGGCCTCGATTGCGGCCTCGTCGACGTACACGCCGGTGTTCCGTGAGCGGATCTCGTTGGGTCCGAGACCGCCCTGGAAAAGCTGTTGAGCTTCCGCCCGCCACATCGACGAGAACACTTCCCGTTCGGTCGGAAGGCCGAGGTCCTCTGGTTCGAAGTCGCTGTCTTCAACGGACTCTTCGCCAGCCTCGTCTTCGATGGTGCCTTCATGGGTACGACCACTCGCCCGGTTGATGAGGTGACGGGCGAGTTCGACGTATCGGATGGTCGACTCGTGACAAGCGAGGGCGGCTTCGGCATCAGCCGACCCGGTCTCCAGAATCGCGGTCGGGACTCCGGATGTTGTCAACCCACCTTCCGACAGGCAGTCGATGTAGCGGTCGACGGCGGCGTCAAACTCGGTTTGGGTCAGTGCTCCGTCGTCGAGCGCTGCCGCCTGGGTCTCGCGGCCAGCCGAACGGGCCGCAGCCGCCGTCGCGGCGACTTCTTCAGCAAGGCACTCTGAGTCACGACAGAGATCCGGCCACCGAAGTTCGCGTCCCATGATGTCTTCGACGGAACCATCGAGCCGGGTCACCCGGAACACCAGCCTCTCTGGGTACTTGCGAAAGATGTCCTCGGACGCGGTGCCGACGATGCGGAAGAAGCCGCCGTTCTCCTGGAACGTCTGCGCCTCGATTTCCTCCACGAGCAGGTCGACAGCTTCGACGTCGACCGCGTTGTAGCCGTCGATTTCGAAGACCTGTTCGCCGCCTTGGCTCGTAGAGGTAGCTGCACCATGGAGTCGAAGTGGCGCGCCCTTGAGATCCAGGAACGTGAGTGCGGGAGCGTAAGTGAAGTCGTCGACCGAGCGACACGTCATAGTGAAACCTGCGCCCGAGAGGCGAAGCGCTTCGGGGGCGCCGTTGGCCGCGTCGAATCGTGTGCCGGTCATGAGTAGAGGCATGAACGTGTCGGCGAGGACGAACCGACCCCACAGGCGCTGCATGCACCCGAGAGATTCATCGGAGTCCGGTGCCGACGATGGCGCAATGATCGCCACCAGCGGATTCTGGGGACCGAGGATCGGTTCGAGATCGCCGAGGTCGATCACGCCGACAGAGTTCTCAGGATCGGGGGTCTCGACGTCGTCGGTCGTGACGGGAGTGTCGTCGGTCCGAAACGCGATTGCGCCAGCGACGAGCGCGATGACCGCAGCGGCGGCACCCGCAAGGATCAACAACTTCGAGCGTCCGCTGATCGCTGCGGGCTCGATGTCTTTGAGATCGATGACGGTGTCACTGGGGACGACAGGCGCTTCGGGCACGAGGATCTCGTCCAAGAGCGCCTGCGCAGCTGGACCTTGAGGATCGATGTGGAGCTCGGGTTCGCCGAAGAGCGAGCGGAGATCGGCGTCAGTCATCGCAGTCCTCCTCTGGTGAGTCGGTAAGGGCGTCACGCAGGCGCGAGCGGGCCCGGCTGAGGCGGTTGCGGGCGACCTCCGGCGAGATGTCGAGCACAACGGCGATCTCGGCCGGTCGAAGTTCTTCGACCGCGGCCAATAGGAGGATCTCGCGATCGCTTTCGTTCAACCCATCGAGGGCGAGACGAAGCGGCTCGAGGGTCGCTGGTGTTGGTTCGACCGGCCGTACCCATTCGGCGTGCAGGCGGTCGTGAAGCGCGCTCCGCCGGACCTCGCCGCGCCGACTGTTGGCCAGAACCCGATGGGCGACGCCGTACAGCCAGGGGAGCGGTTCGTCGGGGATCTCATCGATTCGTCGCCACGCCACGACGAACGTTTCGGCGACGACGTCGACCGCATCAGCGGCGGACGCCCGACGAGACGCATACCGGCCGATCGCTGCCACATGGGCGCGATAGATCGACTCGAATGTCGATCGTCGGTCGGTCATCGCCTGCACCACACCCTGTCTGTGTCCGGCACCCAGTCGTTCGTATCACCGGGTGCGAGAAGTGGGACATTCGGCCGTTGAGCGTTCGATCGCCTCAGCCGCGGGCGCGTAGATCAGTCGACGAGTGACGCTGGGATCGGCACGACCCGCGCACGCAGCCATTCGCCGAGTGACTTCGCTTGGGCATCGGGCCGAGTACTTGCGGCGACGCCGTCGCCAAGCAAGCCGTGCAGGACGAAGTTGAGTGACCGGATGCGCGGGAGGCGGTACCGGTCGATGTCGAGCTCGGCGGCCTCGGGCAGCAGTGCGCGGAGCTGGTCGACGGTGAGGAACGCGTCGAGCCAGTGCCAGGCCTCATCGCTTCGGGCGAAGACCCCGAGGTTGGCGTCGCCGCCTTTGTCGCCAGAGCGAGCCCCGATGATCGTGCCGAGTGGCCGATCCACCGTCGGCGTCGATTCGTGCAGCCGACCCGGGTCTAGTCCCGAGGTTTCGAGATCGACGTCGACGTTCTTCGTTCCGGGCGACCCCGAGTCGACCATCGTGGTTTCGCCGCCGAGCAGGTGCACGTACTGCGGGACGATGTCTCGGGTCACCGTCGCCGGCTGATAGATGCCGAACGGGTCGGCGCCTTTGGGAGCACCGCTCAGCCCGTGCATGCCCGGGATACTGGCGAGTGCCGTCGACGTGATCGCGTTCGAGAACGCGCGTCCGACCTTGTGCGAGTCGGGATCTTTCACGGTGATCGTCCACCGAGCGGTGGCAGAGTCATTCGATGACGGGTCGGGGTGATCGGTTCGGCTGAGCGAAATCGAGACGTTCTCGACCTCGTCGGGCGCGTACGGGTAGGCGTCCCAGAAGACCGCTTCGCACAGGGCCGCCTTCGCGTCGATGTCGAGGCCGACCAAGCCGACGGTCATCGAGTTACGAAACCCTCCCATCCGGTTGGTTGCCACCTTGAGCGTCGCCGGCGGTGACTCGCCGACCGCTCCGCTGATCCGGACGCGGTCGCGGCCAATCTCTTCGAGCTCGACGGCATCGAAGCGAGCCGTCACGTCCGGACCGGGATATGCCGGTGCGCCGATCTCGTAAAGAAGCTGCGAGGTGACCGTGCCCACGGTGACTGCGCCGCCGGTGCCGTCGTGCTTGCCGATCACCGCAGACCCGTCGCTGGCGATCTCAGCCCAGGGGTGACCGAACCGAGCACGACCACCGATCTCGCCCCACCCGTCGATCTCGGTGAAGAAGCTGTAGTTGCCGCCCGTCGCCTGTGCCGAACACTCGATCACGTGGCCAGCCGCAACGGCACCGGCGAGCTGGTCGAGGTCGTTGCGCCCCCATCCGTGATGCCATGCGGCAGGCCCACATACGACGGCGGCGTCGGTCGTGCGACCGGTGATCACGATGTCGGCGCCCCGTTCGAGTGCTTCGACGATGCCCCAGCATCCGAGGTAGGCGTTGGCGGTGAGGATCCCCTCGGGGTCGATCGGCGCGCCATCGAATGGGCCTACGTCGCCCGAGGCGACCAGGTCGGCGAACCGGTCGGTCAGGTCATCGCCGCCGACCCAGGCGATCGTCGGCGAGAGCCCGAGCGTTTCGGCGACCTGCGCAACCGCCTCGGCGCAACCGTCGGGGTCGAGGCCTCCCGCGTTGGTGACCACCTTGATGCCTCGATCGAGGCAGGTGCCCATCACGTCGTCCATCTGCTTGACGAAGGTTCCCGCGTAGCCGCCGCCCGGCTTCTTCGCTCGAATCCGACGGAGGATCAACATGGTGAGCTCGGCCAACCAGTCGCCGGTCAGCACGTCGATTGGGCCGCCCTCGACCATCTCCTTCGCCGACGACTGTCGATCCCCGAAGTACCCCGAGCAGTTGGCGATCCGTATGGGCGTACTCATCGTGGGGTCAAGTCTGACATAGCAACAGGTTCGAACCGGACGAGCCGTGGCAAGCCACGTCTGTCGTCCCTCCCGTCTTGCACCGTCTCATCGGGGGCGCAGTCTCGAGCCTGGCCTTGACCGCCACGGCTCGGTACCCTCGCTCAACGTGACAAGTCGTGCGGTATGTGTGGTTGCGTTGGCGATCCTGGGGTTGTGTCTTTCTGCCTGCCTCGGCGGCACCAATGCGTTGCCGGCCGAGACGAGCGCACCTTCGACAACCGTTGCGACCGCGTCAACGCGCGACGTCGTCGACGCGTGGTGTGCAGCAGTCGGGCAGCGTGCCGAGGACTGGGCCCTCGTGGATCCTCGGACAGCCTCGAGCGCGGTGACGCTCCTCGCCAGCCACGTCGAGCTGATTGGGTCCTCGACGCACCCCACGGAGATTGCCGACGACCTCTCGACTCTGGAGGTCGCACTGCTCGCAGCCATGGATGTCATTGCCGATCAAGACTCGCTGGACGACGTGCTGTCGTCGCCTAATTCGGGAGGCAGAATTCTCACCAGCGTGAGCTTCGAAGCAGCCGTCGGCGGCGTGGCACGCTTCGAGGCTGATCGTTGTTCGGACTCCCAACTCCGGACAGCGGACTTCGACACGTTTCTGTCCGGAGCGGCACCTTCGCAGATGACCGACGCCAGCATGGCCGACTCCACAGTGGCTGACGGTCGGATCGACAATCCCCATCTTCCGGGGCTCGAGCCCGAATGTCTGTCGACCATGTCCGCGGAGACGGCTCAAGCAATGCAAGATCAACCCGAGGGATCCGACTGGAGGGACCTCCCAGCCTCGGCCAGAGACGAGTATCTCGAGCTTGCGCTCGGCTGCGCCGAGGAGGCGATGACACTCGACCGCGAGGAGTTGGCCGGTGTCCTCACCGTGGCAACCGGGATGAGTGCTGCAGATGCTCGTTGCATCGTTCAGGCGCTTTCCGATGAGCAGCTCGATCGACTCAACCAACTCGACGCAGCGTTCACGCCCGGTACCCCGGAGTTCGACGACTTGGTCGAGGCCGGACGTGGCTGCGGCGTCCTTCTAGGGATCGACCCGAACAAGCAGTTCGATCTTCGTTCAGATCTGGCCGAGGTCATCCTCGCCACCTCGGACCTCAGCGCAGCACAGGCTCAATGTGTCGCTGCGGCTATCCCTCAGACAGAGGTCGAACGGATCGAGAGCAATCCAGCCGCGATCAACGACGCCGGTTTCCGGGAGGCGGTTGCAGTCGCACTCGGGTCGTGCTGACCGAGAGCACCGGGCATGTCCGCGTCTCACGTCCAAGGCCACTAGCGACAGGGTGTCTGACCCAAAGTGACTCAGGGGTTGGCGGGGCGGAATGCGATGAGTTCGAGGACTTGATCGAAGCCGAGGCCGAGGGCGAGCTTTCGGCTGATCGGGCGGGTCCAGTTGCAGCGATAGAGGGGCCGCATCCCCGCCTCGTCGAGCACACCGATCAAGCCGGTCACCAAGCCTCGGCCAGCGCCGCGGCCCCGAACGGCGTCGCCGATCACGATGCCAATGTCGGCGAACGCCGAGCCTTCCTCCCACTCGACCGCGGAGGCGACGCCGACGAGTGCGCCGTCGCCGTCACGCAATCCGACGATGTGGGGGTCGAGCTCGTCGGGCTCGAAGTCGGCGGCCTCGACGTCGTCGGGGTCGTTCGATGCGAGGAAGGCCCGGATCTCGTCACCGTCCGATTCGGCGTCGAGCCGGACGAGCGCAAGGCCGGACGGGATGGGGGCGGTCCGGAGCTGCCCGTCTTCGAGGACGTGCGTGTGGTTCCCGTCGAACTCCTCCCAACCGTTGTCGGCTGCCCACGCCCGCAACGTCTCGTAGCCGAGTGCCTCGTCGGCGCGTTCGAGCGATTCGAGAAGGCCACCGTGATCGGGTTCGGAGCGAATGATCGTGGTCTCGCCCACTCGATAACCGACCACGATGTTTGAGCCTGCCCTGTCGGGTTCGAGTCGAACGATCGTGCGGGTGAGGCCGAAGTCGTCGACGTCGATCTCGGCACCGAGCTCGGTCAAGAAGGTGGTTCGTGCGGTCGCCATGTGGTCAGTCTGCTCCTCGGAGGTCTTCGGTTGTTGTCAGGCGGTGGTGTCTCGGAGCACGCCGTCGGTCAGGTGCCACCGGCGGGTGAGGTCGAGGTTCTCGATCATGCGTCGGTCGTGGGTGATCACCAGGAGTGTCCCGCCAAATGATGCGAGAGCGGCCTCGAGCTGTTCGATCGCTTCGAGATCGAGATGGTTGGTTGGTTCGTCGAGCACGATCGTGTTGACCTCGCGAGCGGCGAATAGTGCAAGTCGAGCGCGGGTGAGCTCACCGGTCGAAAGCGAGCCCATCGAGCGCTCCACATGGTCCGCCGCCAGCCCGACCTTGGCGAGCCCGCTCCGAGCGTCGGCCATCGAACATCCACTTGCGGCGATGAAGGCATCGATGAGTGGCCCCGAACCGAAGTCATTGCGCGCCTGGCCAAGCCGGCCAACAACGGTTCCAGGGCCCAACGTCGATGAGCCCTCGACGGGCTCGAGGTCTCCGAGGAGGGCATCGACAATCGTCGACTTTCCCGCCCCGTTCGCCCCGGTCAGCAGAACCCGGTCGCGTGAAACGAGCACGGCGTCGATCGGACCAAGGCGGAAGGAACCTCGTTGCAGCACGGCTCCATCGAGGCGAGCGACGTCGCTTCCGGCTGTCGGTGCTTCGGCGAAGCTCAGCCGTAGCTCCCACCCGTCCCATGGCTTCTCCACCCGGTCGGCGTCATGGCGGTCCAAGGTTCGTTGCGTGCGCGACGCCTTGGCCGCCAGCTGTTCGCCGGTCTCGATCTTGTACTGACGAACGTTGCGATCGGGCTCTTGGGTCCGCCGCGCCCGATGGACGCCACGTTCGGACCACTCGCGTTGTCGGCGGGCGCGATCCACGAGTTCGTCGCGTGTCCGAGCCCACTCCGTGTATGCGTGCTCGGCGTGCCGTCGTGCTGTGGCGCGAGCCTCGAGCCAGGCGTCGTACCCGCCGTTGTATTCGGTCACGGTCCGGGCGTGGCCGTCGACTTCGAGCACTGTCGTCACGTAGCCAGACAAGAACGCCCGATCGTGAGAGATCACAGCCGTTGGCCCCTGGCGGCGCATGAGCAGCTGGTCGAGGACGACGAGACCTTCTGAATCGAGCCCATTTGTCGGCTCGTCGAGCAAGAGGACGTCGGCGCTCGAGAGGCCGACGAGGGCCAGAAGCAGGCGAGTGCCCTCACCTCCCGACAGCGTGCCGACTGGTTGGTGCACGCGCACGTGACCCAGACCGACCTCGTCGAGCATGGCCCGAACTCGTTCGTCGAAACCGGCTGGGTCGATCGCCACGAAGCGCCGAAGAGCCAGGTCGTAACGGTCGTCGGCGTCCGCCGATTGACCGATTGCAGCCGATGCCAGCTCGAGTTCGGTTTCGATGGCGCCCACGCCCGAGTGGGCACGGAGCCATCGATCGGTGGGGACCGTGGCGTGCGTGGGGTCGAGTTGCTGGGGCATGAGTCCGACCGTTGCAGCCGACGGAATCACGGTGCACGATCCCGATTCGGGTTCGTGAAGGCTGGCGAGCGTCCGGAACAACGTCGATTTGCCGGAGCCATTCGGGCCGATGACACCGACCCGGGCATCGGCTGCGATGGTGAACGTGGCATCGCTGATCACGACGTCAGGGCCATGGGCGCACGTGAGTGATTGAACAATGAGTTGGGCATGCACAGAGATCTCCTCGGGTCGCAACGACAGACAGGAAGGGAGGGATCTCAGTGCTTCACGGGCTCCACCGTAGCAAGAAGCTCGTGGCCACGAGCGTTGCGACGGGACCGCCTCGTCACGTCGGTGTCGGTCACGTTGGTGTCTGACCCCAACGTGACCGGTTGGGGTTGCTGATCAGATCTGGATGAGGAGCTCGCCATTCGGGACGGCGAACCATCCGGCTGGCTCGTCGATCCATCGTCTCCAGCCGTCGGCGATCTGTTGCTGTTCGTCCGCCGTGGTCAGTGCGTAGTCGAGCGCCTGGGTGCCAAAAGCGGACGCAACCGTGCGGTCGGCCCAGAGGTCGCCCCACCATTGTCGATCGGCGGGCTGCGTGAACAACCACGTGTCGATCGATGCGGTGATCCGTTCTCTTTCGACACCGGCTTCGAGCGCCCATGCGCACAGGTGTCGTGCCGCATTGGGCTCGGCGTCGTTGCGTCGCGCGACTCCCTGGTAGATCTCCATCCACCGGTCGAGCTCGTCGATCGCCGGGAACCACGTCATTGCGTGGTAATCGGCGTCTCGCACTGCGACCAGTCCACCGGGCTTGGTCACCCGGATCATCTCTCGGAGCGCGGCGACCGGGTCGGTGAGGTGTTGCAGAACCTGATGCGCATGGGTGATGTCGAAGGTGTCGTCATCGAACCGAAGCGCGTAAACCGACCCGACCTCGATCGAGACGTTCTCGACCCTGCGGGCTCGTGCCGTTTCCGTGGCGGTGACAACGATGTCGTTCGCAGCGTCGATGCCGACGACAGATTCGACCCGCTCCGCAAAGTCGCATGTGATCGTGGCGGGCCCGCATCCGACGTCGAGCAGCGTCTGTGAGCCGGCTAGGTGCTCGAGGAGGTAGCCGGCCGAGTTCTCTGCGGATCGCCAGGTGTGTGACCGGAGCACGGACTCGTGGTGGCCGTGTGTGTAGATGTCGTCAGGCATCGGTCGGCGTGTCGGCTTCTTCGTCGCTGAGCTCGACCAACAGGTCGCCGGCGTCGACTCGGTCGCCCTCGGCGAACCGGACGTGCTCGACCATGCCCGCCGATCCAGCGGTGATGCGATGTTCCATCTTCATTGCCTCGACGACCATCAGCAGCTGACCTTCGACCACGGCGTCTCCGGTGGCGACGTGTACGGCGAGCACCGTGCCGGGAAGCGGGCAGATCGGTCCGCCGTCCTCGGAGGTCGCGTCGTGGTCGACGAAGCGTGGGGTCAGCGAGAACGACATCGCGCCGGCGAAACTCGCGGCGTGGGCGACGGTTGCATCGGTTCGCTGATCGAGGTCGACGCGGATGGCGTGGCGGACGCCATCGACTTCGAGGTCGATCTGTCGGCGGTCGACGCCTGGTCCGGCGCGGTCGCTGGCGGGATCGTCGATCGCAACCGACGCCAGGATCCGCACCGCCGCTGACCGACGGACATCCTCGACGAGCGCTCCGGTCTCGTTGGCTTCGGGCGGGTCGCCGAGCAGCACATCGGCGCGATCACCGAGGCGGACGTACTCGACGTGATGCACCGTGTCGTTTGCCGACCAGGTCCTTCGCTGTCCCTGAGTCCGAAGGTTGCGCCACCCGGATGGAGCGAAGCCGAGCGCCCGGTCATCGGCACGGTTTGCCGACTCGAGGGCGAATGTCGCTGCGAGGACGAGAGCGTCGAGGTCGGCGCCGATCGGGCCGCTCGCGGAGAGCACGTCGGGATGCTCGTCGAGATAGGCCGTGGGCGTGGCGGTAGCGAGGTAGTCGGGCTCGGCAAGTACGGCGGCGGCCATGTCGAGGTTTGTACGAACGCCGACCACGCGGCTGCGCCGAAGTGCCCGTTCGAGTACACGGGCGGCGGTGGTCCGATCGGGTCCGTGGGAGATGACCTTCGCGATCAGCGAGTCGTACTCGGCTGACACCTCGTCGCCGGAGCGGAACCCGGCATCGACTCGCACGCCGTCGCTCCACTGCACGATGTCGAGTGGGCCGGTCGATGGAAGCCATCCGGCATTCGGATCCTCGGCGACGACCCGTACTTCGATCGCATGACCGTCGATCGTCAGGTGGTCCTGCGTGAGTGGCAGGACCTCTCCTCGGGCGACCCGTAGCTGCAGCTCGACGAGGTCGAGACCGGTGACCGCTTCGGTGACTGGATGCTCGACCTGGAGACGGGTGTTGACCTCGAGGAAGGTGATCGTTCCGTCGTCGCCGACGAGGAACTCGACCGTGCCGGCGTTCTCGTAACCGACATGGCGGGCGAGCGCGATGGCTCCATCGAGGATCGCGGTGCGGGTGTCGTCGGAGATCCCCGCCGACGGCGCCTCTTCGAAGACCTTCTGATTGCGGCGCTGAATCGAGCATTCGCGTTCGCCCAGATGAACGACGTTGCCGTGCGCATCGCCGATGATCTGGACTTCGATGTGGCGCCCGCGTTCGATCCAGGGTTCGACGAAGACCGTTCCGTCGCCGAAGGCGGCCTCGGCTTCGCGAGCCGCAGCGTCGACCGCATCGGCCAGCTCGTCGGCAGTGTGGACGACACGCATGCCCCGGCCACCGCCACCTGCTGCGGCTTTCACCAGTGCGGGCATCGGTACGCCGTCGGGGATCGAACCCGGCGCCAGCTCCACGATCTCGGTCGTCGGTACCCCCGCAGCAATAGCCGCGGACTTCGCCGCCACTTTGTCGCCCAGCAACCGAATCTGATCTGGCGTCGGCCCGACCCAGATCAGCCCGGCGTCGATCACGGCCTGGGCGAAGTCGGCGTTCTCGGCGAGAAATCCGTATCCCGGGTGCACCGCGTCGGCGCTGTTGTCGATCGCGGCCTGGATAATCGCGTCGCCCCGCAGGTACGACTCGGCTGGCGATGACCCGCCAAGCGCAACAGCGAGGTCGACCCAATCGACATGCAGGGCGTTGCGATCCGGTTCGGAGTACACACCGACGGTCGAGATCCCTATCCGTGCGGCCGTGCGAGCCACCCGCACGGCGATCTCGCCCCGGTTGGCGATCAGCAGAGACCTCATCAGTGCCGCCATGTTCCGTAGCGGTCGGTGCCGGCGACGATGTTGCTGTGGCAGGCGCTGAGGGCGATGCCGAGCACGGTGCGACTGTCGTTGGGGTGGATGATGCCGTCGTCCCACACTCGGCCGGTCGAGTACAGCGACGTTGATTCGATCTCGATCTGGCCTTCGAGCGCGGCGGTGCGAGCGGCGAGTTGCTCTTCGTCGACGTCGATGCCTCGCCCCGCGGCAGCATTGCGGGCGACGATGTCCATCACTCCTGCCAGCTGCTTTGGCCCCATGACGGCGATGCGGTGGTTGGGCCATGTGAAGATGAATCGCGGGTCGTAGCTGTAACCGCCCATCCCGTAGTTGCCAGCGCCGTAGCTGGCGCCGACCATCAGGTTGAGGTGTGGCACGGTCGAGTTGGAGACGGCGTTGATCAGCTTGGCGCCGTTGCGGATGATGCCGCCCTGCTCGGCTTTGGAGCCGACCATGAAGCCAGTGATGTTGTGCAAGAACAGCAGCGGTGTATCGGTGCGGTTGCAGAGTTGGATGAACTGGGCGCCCTTCTTCGCTTCCTCGCTGAAGAGGATGCCGTTGTTGCCGAGCACCCCGATCGGGAACCCGTGGATCGACCCCCACCCGCACACGAGCTTGTCGCCGTAGATCGGCTTGAACTCCTCGAACCGGCTGCCGTCGAGGAGCCGAGCGAGAACCTCGCGGATCTCGAACGGGATCCGGACGTCGGCCGACACGCATCCGATCAACTCGTTCGGGTCGTGCAGCGGCGGATCGTCGGGCTCGGTGGGGCCGGGACCGAGCTTCTTCCATTGAAGGTGGCGCACGACTCGGCGTGCGAGGCGAAGGCCGTCCATTTCGTCGACGGCGAGCCAGTCGGACAGACCGCTCGTGCGGCTGTGCATCTCGGCTCCGCCAAGCGTCTCCTCGTCGACGATCTCGTCGATCGCCATCTTCACGAGTGGCGGTCCACCCAGATACGCCGTGCCGCGTTCCTTGACGAAGACGGTGTAGTCGCTCATCCCCGGCACGTAGGCGCCGCCCGCGGTGTTGGGTCCGAAGGCAACGCAGATCGTCGGTATGCCCTCGGCCGACAGCTGCGTGAGGTTGCGGAATGACTGGCCGCCCTGGATGAAGATGTCGGCTTGGCGGGGGAGGTCGGCGCCAGCGGATTCGTTGAGCACGATGATCGGCAGCCGATTGCGGCGGGCGATCTCGTACATGCGCTCGCCCTTCTTGACCGACGTGGGGTTCATCGACCCGCCGCGG
>JAHDDK010000002.1:0-96576 GCA_020629375.1 Acidimicrobiales bacterium | reverse complement strand
CCTCGACCATCGCCCACATCGATTCCATCTCGGCGAGGTTGGCGGCGTACTCGGCGCTCGACGTGTCGAGCCGGCTTCGCAGCACGTTCCCGATCCGAGTCGTCGACATGGTTACCGACCGTAGTGGTTCCCCTGGTGGTCGTGGCCAAGCCGAAGGTTCTGTCGGAATCTTGGCTACGTGCAGACGGACTTGTGGAGGAAGTTGGCCAGCCCGATGCCATGGTCAACAATGATCGACGGACGGTCGACCAGGTGGACCTCGACGCGAGTGACCACCGAGGAATCAAACGTGAAGAAGCCGTCGTCGCCCACCTCCCAATCACCGAGCTCATCGCACGAGTCGAGCTGAACCCGCACGCGAATGTCCAGCGATTCGCCGGGTCGCACGGTGAGTGGCAGCGGTCGAATTGCAGCACCAGCGTCCATCGCATCGCGCAGAGGGAGCCAACCCGTGTCGACGATCATCCACGCGTCTCCCCCTACGGTGACCCGCTCGACCTGAACAGCCTCTGTAAGAACGTTGGAGATTTGGAGCGTATGCTCGAGATCTCCCTCGGCCGACGTGAACACATGTCGCGTTGTGACCTCGACCCCGCCTCTTTCGAAGAGGTCACCACATGAGGTGCTGAGTGCAGACGCGACTACCAGCACCACGATGAGGACGTGCTTCGTCATTTTCCGAGGATGGCACAGGTTTCCCCTTCAGAAGTCGACGCGCTTTGCAGCGTTCCCGATCCGAGTCGCCGACGTCACGCTGACCGTGTGTAGTGGTTCGCGAGACGTTCGTGACGAAACCGGAGCTCGGCTGATCTACAGCCGGGCGACGTGGACCGAGTGCGATTTTGGGGAGATGGGCCGGAAGGCTCATGACAAAACCCTACATAAATAATACACTAAAGGCATGGGAAATAATCAGATAGGCAAAACGGGGACTGCCCACACACGGACTGCCCGGACGACATGCGTGCACCGCACGACCGACGAGATCATCGTCGATCTCGAGTGCCGGCGCCGTGTTGAAGCGGCCTCGGACGTTCGAGGTGGCGTCCTCGTCGACGACGAGTGGACCGCAAAACGCGTTTTCGTCGACATCTCAAATCGTCTTCGGATCGCTCGGCTTCGCTAAGGGCGAAGAAATCTCCAACGAGATGGCGGAAGGCGTCGTCTCACTCAGTGAACCCACTACTGAGGAGACACGACCATGCATGACTCGATCATCCGCAACTCAACCACGCCCATCTCAACCAGCTCGATTCGATCGACGGTCCATCGGATCGTCGTTTCGGCAGGTCTGCTATCTGCTGCCACCGGATGTGGCCAGGGGGCGAGTGATGCCGCCAAAGCCCTCATCGAGACCGAATTGGGGGCCGAATTCGACGGCGGCCTGACCGCCACCTGCCCCGATGCTGTCGACGTCGCCACCGGATCCAGCTTCGAATGCACGGCCGAGACCCAAGACGGTCGAATCGTCGCGGTCACGGCGACGATCACGGGCGAGAACGAGATCGGGGTCAAGACGACGAACGTCGTCTCCCGCGTGCAGATGGCCACGCTCGAAGGTGCGCTTGCCGGTGCGATTTAGGACCAGATCGACCTCCTGGTCATTGTCGACTGCGGTGACGAACCCGTCGTGCTCGGTGAGGATCGAGTCATGCGCTGTGCGCTCGGCGGTCTACCCCGCGGGGACGAGACCGTCGCGGTGACCGTTGTTGACATCGATGCCGGCAACGTTCGCTGGGAGATCGAGTGACGTTCCTCAAAATCCCTTGACAAACACCCCAAAGAAGTATTGCATATACTCTATGGTTGGACACGCACCCGGAGGAAATCTCGATGTCTTCAGTGTTGACGACATTGTCGAGTCCGCCCGTGCCGTCAAAAACGCTGAGCACGCCTCGCCGTTGCCGGTACAGCTCGGCGCAACGCCGACGGTGGCGCCGTCACGCGAGGTGCAGGTCGACCACATCGCCGAACGTCTCGAGCGATACGCCAACTCAAAGGAGCAATGACCAAATGGTTGCTGGAGCCGCAGGCCGGGGCAGCATGTCAAAGATCGTCGAGAGCAATCCCGACTTCATCGACGCAATGCCGGGCCGCAACCCGACACCCGAGGGTTCATCGAACACCGGGGCAACCAAAGTTGCCACCTCTGTCGAAGATCGCCTCGGGGACTTCGTCGACGCATCGCGGGCAGCCAAAGTCGTACCCGAGACCACGGGTTGGCGACGGATCCTCGCCAAAGTCCGCGGCTGAGTCACGCGACGAACGCCGTCAGCCTGGCGGGGATTCCACTACGGTCCCGACCGTGACTCGCAATCCACCGACCGGTCAATGACGTGGACGTCAACCAGGTACGCGCCGATCTGATCGCCGAACAGGAATCGCTCGACGCCATCGTCGGACCCCTCCCTGACGAGGCGTGGGCGACTCCCACAGCCAGCCCTCGCTGGACTATCGGCGATCAGATCGGCCATCTCGCCTACTTCGACGGCACCGCCGCACTCGCAATGAGCGACGAGGCCTCCTTCGTCGCCCACCGCGACGAACTCCTCGCCGCCTTCACGAGCGATGAAGCCGTCGACGACGTCACCCTCGGGCGCTACCGCTCGATGAGTCCGTCCGAGCTGCTCGCCGCCTGGCGAGCCGATCGCGCCGCGTGCGCAGCGGCCTCGGCAACTCTGACCGACGATCAACGGGTCGAGTGGTACGGGCCGTCGATGGGCTCGAAGTCGTTCCTCACCGCCCGCCTCATGGAGTGTTGGGCGCACGGACAAGACGTCGCCGACGCGCTCCACCTCGAACGCGAGCACGACGATCGCATCAGCCACATCGTGCGACTCGGTGTGATCACGCGTGGATGGTCGTACATCAATCGCCGCCTCGAAGTGCCCGATGTGCCGGTCGCCGTCCACCTCGACGCACCGGCTGGAGCTCGCTGGGATCTCGGCGACGTCGATGCCGACGAAACGATCGCCGGGCCAGCCGTCGACTTCTGCTTGGTCGTCACCCAACGCCGCCACGTCGACGACACCGCGCTCGAGGTGAGCGGCACGGCTGCGCGCGACTGGATGCTCAAGGCGCAGGTCTTCGCCGGCCCGCCGACCGACGGGCCTCAACCCCGCTCGTGAGCGGCATCGGCACCCTCAACGAGGGTGGACTTCACGACGCGCTCAAACGGCACTATGCCGACCCGGGCGATCGCTTCGAAGTGCCGCTCGACGGATACGTGATCGATCTCGTTCGTGCAGACGAGTCGCTCGTCGAAGTGCAGACCGGGTCCTTCGCCGCCCTCGGCCCCAAGTTCGACAACCTCCTCGAAGCTCATCGGATCCTCCTCGTTCATCCCATCGCTCGCCGCACGACCCTGGCCCGTCCGGACGGCAGCCGACGGAAGTCGCCGAAGAAGCGCCAGGTCATCGATGTGCTCGATCAGCTCGTGTCGATGCCGACTCTGCTCGACCACCCCAACTTCGCCCTCGACGTCGTGCTAGCCGATGTCACGGCCCACCAGGTCCACGACCCGCGTGCCCGCCGAGGACGCGGCGGATGGCGAGTGGTCAACCGCGACCTCGACGACATCATCGAGGTCGTCGAGCTACGCAACCCCGACGATCTCGAACAGTGGATCCCCGACGGCCTACCGAAGGTGTTCGGCACCGGCGACCTCGCTCGCTGCGGGGGCTTTTCCCGCGAGCAGGCCCGCAAGCTCGCCT
Organism: Acidimicrobiales bacterium; assembly: GCA_020629375.1. Classification (GTDB taxonomy): domain Bacteria; phylum Actinomycetota; class Acidimicrobiia; order Acidimicrobiales; family SHLQ01; genus SHLQ01. The sequence continues at coordinate 92,863 of JAHDDK010000002.1, read as the reverse complement.
ATTGCCTGCGGGCACTCGACCGATTCGAGGTCCTCGACCGAACCAGGGCTGGCTACCGCTACCGGCGCTGCTGACGCGCTTGCCGCAGCAACTGGGCTGTGCGAACGTATGTTCGTGTACGTGCCTGGGGTCGATTCGACGATTCTTCACGCCGACCTCGATTCGTTCTACGCGTCGGTCGAGCAGCGAGACGCGCCGCACCTTCGCGGGCGTCCAGTGATCGTCGGCGGCGGGGTCGTGTTGGCCGCGAGCTACGAAGCGAAAGCCTTTGGCGTGCGGACCGCGATGAACGGTCGTCAGGCCAAAGAGCTTTGTCCGCAGGCCGTGGTCGTGGAGCCTCGGATGGACGCCTACACCCAGGCAAGTCGCGACGTTTTCGACGTCTTCGACGACACGACCCCCGTCGTGGAGGGGCTCTCGATCGACGAGGCGTTTCTCGACGTCGGCGGCCTGAAGAAGATCCGCGGGTCGCCCGAGCAGATCGCCAGCACACTTCGATCGCGGGTGCGCGACGAAGTTGGCCTCAACATCACCGTCGGGGTGGCGCGCACGAAGTTCCTCGCGAAGGTTGCGAGTGGCGTCGCCAAACCCGACGGTCTGCTCGTCGTTCCGCCCGACGGCGAGCTCAACTTCCTCCGCCCGTTGCCCGTCGAGCGACTGTGGGGTGTTGGGCAAAAGACTGCGTCCAAACTGCACGACGTGGGCCTCCGGACCGTCGGAGACGTTGCGGACCTGCCCGAGCAGACCCTTGTCGGCCTGGTCGGCGTCGCGGCGGGCCGCAAACTCCACGCCCTCGCGCACAACCGCGACCCTCGGCCCGTCGAGCATCGCAAGCGCCGTTCGTCGATGGGTTCGCAACGGGCGCTCGGCCGCCGCCCGAAGAAACATGGCGAGCTCGACGCACTTCTCCGAGAGATCGTCGATCGTGTCACCCACCGCATGCGCAATGCCGACCGTGTCGGTCGGACTGTCGTGCTGCGCTTCCGTTTCGACGACTTCAGTCGAGCCACCCGATCGCGCTCAATGGACGTGTCGACAGCTGCGACCGATCGGATTCTCGCCGTCGCTGCCGAACTTCTCGCGGAGATGCAGCCGACCATCAAATCCAAGGGCATCACCCTTCTCGGCTTGTCGGTGACGAATCTGTCCGATGCCAGCTCGATTCAGCTCGCCCTGCCGTTCGCCGACGGCTCGCCACTCGATGCTGCTCTCGACGGTGTGAGAGACAAGTTCGGATCAGCGGCGATCGGCCGCGCCGGAAGCATCGGCCGTGACACGGGCCTCAGCGTTCCGATGCTCCCCGACTGAGGCGATCGTCTTGAGGATGCCCGATCGTCCGTCCTGAGGCTGCGGTCGAGTTGCCGCTTCGCTCAAGTTCGCATCGGCGGCGGCGATGGACCTCCGTGGGTCGGGCCAATCGCTTCATCGCGCTGTGTTGGGTGATCTTGTTGGCTGGGTGTGGCGCCACCGACACCGACGAGCTGGTCGGTGATGCGCTGGCTCGTCCGAGCATCGTGTTCGCCACCGAGCGAGACCACGTCGTAAGAGAAGGATCGGGCTCGCTCTTCAAGTCGACGCCGGCAACGGTCACCACGGTGTACGACGTGGCCGGAGGGAATCTGGTTGCCGCCGCAGAGGACGTGCTTGCGCAGGCCAGAGACGCCGGTTGGAACGTCGCTGCGGTCGGTGCCCCGTTGCGGGGGCCCCACACCGCCGATTCGGACCTGTCTTCGATCTGGGCGGGGGAGCGGGCTTCGACGAACGGAACCGCACGAATCGAGATCACGTTCCGCGACGCCTCATTTGACGACGGCGAAGCCGACTACGACAGAGCGAGGATCATCGTTCGCCTCGAGGCGTGATCTGATCGAACATTGCGTGTGCGACGCGCGACAATCGTTGGCGTGACCAAACGGCACGTCGCGTTCGCAGCAGTAGCGTTGCTCATCGCCGTTGCGCTGGCGTGGCTCGTGCTCATCCCGAACTACCGGCCAGGTCTTCGATCTGGCGAGGTGTACGGGATCGATGTGTCTCATCATCAGGGTGAGATCGACTGGGCAGCGGTTGCCGCCGATGACATCTCCTTCGCCTACATCAAGGCGACCGAGGGCGGCGACTGGGTGGACACTCGATTTGAGCAGAACTGGAGCGAGGCGCGGGCTGTGGGCCTGAACGTCGGCGCGTACCACTTCTTCCGCACGTGCACCGACGGTGCGCTGCAAGCCGAGAATCTGCTGCGTGTCGTTCCGGATGTGCCGTCTCTTCCGATCGCGATCGACGTCGAAGGTCATGGCCGCTGCGGCGAAGGTGTCACCGACGCCGACATTCGGCGCGAGCTCGAGACGCTCGTCGACGTGGTTGAGGCCGAGCGCGGTCCGGTCGTGTTCTACGTCCTCGAGGGCTTTGACGCCTTCGAGGACGTCTTTGCGGATCGCGAGAGGTGGCAGCGCAGTATCGGTCTTCGCCCGTCGAACGATGACTGGTACGTCTGGCAGCAGTCGTTCACTGCTGCAGTCGACGGGATCGACGGGCCGGTCGATCTGAACATCGGCAGCGGGCGAGTCACCGACTCCTGAGCGCTCCGGTCACGAGCACTCACCGTCGCTGGTTCGTGTGGCTCACCCCGTCCGGCGTTCGATCAGGCGTCGTTCGGCGGGGTTCGTGGTGAGCTCGGCGGCTCGGCTCCAGGACGCAGTCGCGTCTTCGGAACGGTCGGCTCGTTCGAGCAGGGCTGCCCGCGTCGAGTGGAGCAGGTGGTAGTCGTCGAGTCCATCGATGCGGTCGAGGAGATCGAGTCCCGCATCGGCGCCAAAGGCGACGCCGACGGCGGCCGCATGATTGAGGGCGACCACGGGTGATGGGTCCATCTGTGCGAGTTGTTCGTACAGACCGACGATCCGTTTCCAGATTGTCTCGTCATTCGTTGTGGCGTTCGTGTGGTACGACGCGATGAGCGCCTGCACTTGGTACCGGCCGGGATCCTGTAGCGCCATCGCGCGACGCAGCATGGCGTTGCCGTGGCGGATCTGATCGTCGTCCCATTGCGAGCGGTCTTGGTCCGCAAGAACGACAAGCTCGCCGTCAGTCGTGAATCGGGTCGCTCGCCGGGCGACATGGAAGGACATCAACGCTTGGAGTCCCGCGACTTCAGGATTGTCGGGCAACAGCGTCGCGAGCAGTCCGGTGAGTCGAATCGCTTCGACACAGAGATCGAGACGCTGCGCCGCGTTCTCGGAGCGAGAGAGATAGCCCTCGTTGAACACGAGGTAGAGCGTTGACAGAAGCACGTCGACCCGAGTGTCGAGATCATCGGGGATCGCAAGCGGGATGGCGGCATCACGGATCTTTGCCTTTGCCCGACTGATGCGCTGGGCCAGGGTTGGCGTCGGGACGAGGAAGGCGGCAGCGATCTCTTCGGTGGTGAGGCCGCCGACGAGTCGCAGCGTCAGGGCCACCTGCGCGTCCTGGCGGATCGCCGGATGGCAGCACAAGAACATGAGCCGGAGCTGCTCGTCTATTGCCGCGTCGTCGTGGGTGTCATCGACGAGAGGGTTGGGGGAGTCGGGTTCGTCTTCGTACATGAGATCGGGGGCGGAGGCGAGGAGCCGTCGGTCGGCCGACTCGGCTCGACGCAGGAGATCGATCGCTCGACGCCGGGCGACGGTCATCAGCCACGCCGGGGGGTTGGCGGGGATGCCTTCGCTGGGCCAGTGATCATGCGCTCGGATCAGCGCGTCCTGCACGGCGTCATCGGCGAGGTCGACGCTGCCGAACCGGCTGGCGAGGATGGCCAGCACCCGGCCCGAGTGTTCTCGGGTCAGTTCGGTCAGCGCAGCGTCGACCTCAGACGTCAGGGGCACGTCGGTCCTCCGGTGGTTGGGGGTGGGTGACGTTCGGGGTCAGCCGGCGTCGGGGCGGAAGGCAACCGGGCGAACCTCGATGTTGCCGTGGGGGATTGGGACAGCGGAGGCGAGTTCGATCGCTTCGTCGAGGTCGGCGGCGGAGAAGATGTAGTAGCCGCCGATGACTTCTTTGGTCTCCATGTAGGGGCCGTCGGTGACGGTGTTGCCGTCAGCGGTCTTGTGGATCGTCGTCGTGCTGCCACTCGGCGCGAGGCTGGCACCGCCGATCCAGTGGCCGCCGTCGATGAGGCGCTGGTTGTAGGCCATCCATTCGCCCATCATCGCCTCGAACTCGGGGGTGCCGGGTGCGGGGCCGTCGTCGGCTTCTTCGCTGTGGAGCATGATCATGTATTCCATGGTTTTGTCTCTTTCTGTTTCGTGTTGGTGTGGGTGATGTTGCGGGTCGAACGGGGGCTCAGTTGGCCGTCGCTGCGGCGGCGAGGTTGTCGAGTGTGGTCTGCATGTTCGCACGAAGGTCGGCGCTGCGGTCGGTGATGCCGGCCCGCTTCTGGAGCAGACGGATGAACAGGGGCGAGCGCTTCTGCTGGCGAACCGACTCGGTCACGCGTGTGCCACCCTCGACCGGCTCGAAGCGGTACGTCCAGGTCGGGCCAGACTTGCCCGGCACGTCGAAGCTGAACTCCTGGCCGCGCTCGGCAACCGTGACCGTGGGCTTGGTGCTCCACGTGTTCGGGCCAGCGGTGTTCGTGCCCTTGAACTTGGCGCCGACGACTGCGTGGTTGGCGTTCCCGAGCCATTCGGCATCGGTCGTTTCGGGGCTCCATTCGCCCATGCGGGTGACATCGGAGACCATGTCGTAGAGGTCTTCGGGGCTGGCATCGATGATCGTGGTGACGTCGAGGCTGATGGGTGCAGTGCTGGTCATGATTGGATTCCTTTCGAGGATTTTCGTGGGCTTGTTGCCCGCTTTCATTCCCGTGACGCAGCGCTCGACAGAATTCGACAGAGAAATCCGGAATTTTCTCGAGAAATCTGATCCGGCAGAATCCGGCCATGAAAATCTCCCTCGAAAACCGTCGGGCCTTCGTGACCGCTGGCGGTGCCGGGATGGGGCGAGCGACGGTGCTGGCAATGCGCGATGCGGGTGCTCAGGTGTTCACGTGCGACATCGACCCGACCGGACTGACCTCGCTGCCCGCCGACGTGACCACGTACGAATGCGATGTCGGCGTGTCGGCCGAACTCGACGCGATCTTCGACGAGATACTCCCGGACGGACTCGACATTCTCGTCAACAACGCCGGCATCGCCGGCCCCACGAAGTTGGTGGAGAACGTGACCGACGACGAATGGCGCCAGACGATGTCGGTATGCATCGACGCCCAGTTCTATTGCGCTCGCCGAATCGTCCCGATCTTCAAAGCTCAAGGCTCGGGCGTGATCATCAACCTCATCTCGGGAGCGGGCATCTTCGGCTACCCGACCCGGGCTCCTTATGCGGCGGCGAAGTGGGCGTCGACGGGGTTCACCAAGACTCTCGCCATGGAGCTTGGTCCCGACAACATTCGGGTCAATGGTGTGGTGCCGGGCAACGTGAATGGCGACCGCATGGAGCGGGTGATCGCGGCCCACGCGGAGACCGAGTCGATGGATCCCGAGGAAGTCCGTCGCCAGTACGCCCTCGGCACGTCGATGCTTTGCTACGTCGACCCCGAAGAGATCGCCGATCTCAACGTGTTCCTCGCCAGCGACCAGGCCCGCCACATTTCCGGTCAGATCATCGGCGTCGACGGCCACACCGAGACGCTCTGGCCCCGGACCTGACGCTTTCGTACACCTCTTGCTATGTCAGACCTGACCCCATGGTTTGCCAGGCCCAGTAGTCGCCGGTCGAGTCCATCGTGTACGGCGCGTCGGGCAGATGAACCAGCTGGTGGAGGCGCCCTGATGATTCGAGGCGCTCGCGCGCGGCGTGGAAATCGGTCTCTTCGTGGTACGCCCGCCGGGTGCTGACGACGAGGATCCCTCCCGGTTCGACGAGCTCGGCCATCTGTTCGAGCGCTTCGGGTGGGACGTGGCCAACGGTGAAAACGCCGCCGACCGTGACGATGGGCGCTGAATGTCGCAGGTCATCGGTCGGTGGGACGGTGAGGTCGACGCCGCCACGAACCGAGCGGTAGATCCCCCGCACCGCTGCGTTGTCCGCCATTTCGTGGGAGAGGTCGACGCCGTCGATCGTCGACCATCCGGCGGCGTGCAGGGCCGCGCCGACCAGTCCGGTCCCGCATCCTGCGTCGAGCACGTTTGGGGATCGTGTGTAGGCGGGCGAGTCAGGTCGAACCTCGCCGATGGCTCGCTGCAACGTCTGCACCATCATCTCCGGGAGTCCGTACCCATGCGAGGCGACGTCGTCGTCGTACTCGTCTGCCCAGCGCGCGTAGTACGTGGCCAGTTTGTCGACGTCGCCGTCGAGGCTCATGACCTCGCGCATCGACTCGGTCATGTCCTCGTGGTCATCGACATCTCCCATCTACATGACAGTAGGACGTCGAGGACTGCCGAGTTTCTGCGCGAGACCGATACCGACACCCACGCTTTAGAACTTGCCCGAGTTCGCCAGGTCCGCTGGGTCGGGCAGTACCTCGACGTTGTCCCAATGCTCGACGATCATTCCGTTCTCGAGCCGGAAGATGTCGAACGCGGCGTAGTCGATGTCATTCCACACCTGATGCGCGAAGGAGGCCACGAAGTTGCCTTGCCCAACGATCCGATGAACCTTCTTGTAGTGGAGCGTCTCGCGCTTCTCGCGAGCCATCCGGTCCATCGCCTTCAGAGCCTCGATGCCGTCGGGTGCCTCGGGGTTGTGGTTGATGTAGGTCTCCGCCGAGATGAACTCGTCGAAGCTCGCCGTCGGCTCGAGGATGAAGGCCTCTTCGAGGAGTCGCCGGACGATGGCCTTGTTTTCCTCGGTCTTGTCGAGGTCGGTGATTTCGGTGGCGCCGTCGACTTGGGTGTGGCCGCCGGGGTTCTCGCCGCCCCATTCGTGGATCACGTCCCAGTGTTCGACGATCTTGTCGTTGCCGTCGGTATCGAACAGGTCTGTAGTCACCCACCGCGACTCGCCGTCGTTGAGACTTTGGGCGGCCATCAAGAACACGAATCGCCCGTCGACGATCGACCGAACGATGTCGATGTCTCGCGTCGGGTTGCGCTCGATGAACGGCTCGAAGAATTCGACGAAGCCTTCGACGCCGTCGCGAACTCCGGTGGAGTGCTGGGTGTATCGGTCGCCGGTGTACGCCTCGACGGCGGCCCGGGCGTTGCCGTCCCGAATGCCTTCGAGGTAGAGCCGAGTCGCGTGGTCGAGGCTCCGGGCACTCGGGGAGGCGATCTCCACGGTGCGACGCATCTCCATCGTGCTCATGTCGATCATCGACAGGTAGTCCTGCGTGGCGGGTGCGTTCATGAACGACGCCATCGACGCGTCGGCGTCGGCCGCCGAATCCCAGCGCAGCGAGATCGTCCATGTGCCCTCGTCGTCCAACGTCGTGACCCGAGAACCGACGTTGAATCCGGGCTGCTGCGGCAGGTACTCCGCTTCGACACGCGCGTTGGCCTGCGAAAACGCTGCAGGGGCGAAGCCGGCGGTGAGTCGGAGCGTGATGGTTTCGATGACAGCCATGGCGAGACCGTACGTATGTCCGTCACCCTCGAACAGGTTCGAAGGTGACACGACATGGTCGAGACTCGACATCCCCTTGTCGGAGCGTTGTGCAGACTGGTGCAATGCAACTGCCAGAGACCGTCGAAGTCGAACCGGGACTCGACGTCCAGGACCTCGCGGATCGGTTCGAGATCTTCGAAGCGTTGCACACTGATCTCGAGATCGCGACGCCGATGAGCGAGGCGGACCTGGAGGTCGTTGTCGATGTGGTCGCCATCTCCGATGGCGACGAGGTCGTGGATCTGGCGTGTGGAAGTGGGGTGCTGCTGCGATCGTTGGCTCGCCGTCGGGCGATCACCGGGCTCGGCATCGACCTCTCTCCGTGGATGATCGATCGCGCCGCACGCGCGGATACCCCGGCCGGCGCGCCGCTGCGGTGGGTGCTCGGCGATGCGAAGGAACAAGTCTCTGAGCTGGGTGCATTCGATGTTGTTGCCTGTCTGGGGGCGTCGTGGGTGTGGCTCGGTGCGCCCGGAACCGTTCGGACCCTCACAGAACACACACGTCCGGGTGGACGCATCGTGTTCGGCGACATGCTGCGGCGCTCCGGAATCAAGCCGGCGCAGGCAGCTGCAACCCCGTCAGCGGACGAGGTGATCGACCACATGAGCTCCCTCGGCGTCGACCACGTCGAAACAGTCGTCACAAGCGATGCGTCGTGGGATGCCTACATCGGGGAGACGCTCGAGGCCTACCGGCGGTGGAAAGCGGCAAACGTTGACGGCCACCGATTCGATGACGATGTGGCCGAGTGGGTCGAGGCACAACATCGAGATCGCGCCCTTCTCGAGTGGACGGTGATCGTCGGCCGCCGACGTTGACGGAAAAGCCGGTTCTGCGAGCCGCGTGATGTGGCAGGCTCGGTCGAATGGTCGAGCTCTTGGTGATGCGGCATGCAAAATCTGACTGGTCGTCTCCACAGCTCGCAGACGTCGAACGTCCGCTCGCCCCGCGTGGACATCGTGCAGCGGAGCGGATGGCACAGTGGCTCGACGACAACGACCTCATCCCTGATCGAGTGGTCTCTTCGGCTGCCGTGCGGGCGCGCCAGACCGCCGAGTACGTGAAGCGAGGCTTGTCCCTCGACGAATCGACGGTCCGCTTCGTTGACGAGCTGTATCTGGCGAGTGCCGATCTATGGCTCGAGGAGCTTCGACAACAAGATGCAGATCGGGTGCTCATCGTGGGACACAACCCGGGATTCGACGACCTCGTCGAGGGTCTGGCTGCGGACCCGATCGTGCTCACGGCGGATGGCAAGCTGATGACGACTGCGGCGATCGCTCATCTCGTCTTCGACGCCGGCGAGTGGGCGGACATCAGACGAGGGACCGCCAAGCTCGTCGCATTGGCTCGCCCTCGCGAGCTGGAGAAGCTCTAGAGCTCCTCGCTCATCAATCTTCGAGGAGTGAGAGGAGTTCGCCGAGGTTGTGGCGATCTTCCATGGGATGGCGGAGATCGGCGTTGGTGACGATCGTGTAGTGATTTCGGCGCCCGACCTTCTCGTGGGTCAGGCACCCTGCCGCTTCGAGCTCGGTGATGATCCGCTGGACGGCGCCTTCGGTGATGCCAACGAGCTGGGCGATCTCGCGTTGGCGAATGTCGGGGTTGCGACGGATCGCGAGCAACACGTGCGTGTGGTTGGTGAGGAACTGCCAGGTGTCCGAAATCTCCATCGAAAACAATGCTATCGAAATCCTCGTGTTTGGTATTGACATCAAAAGTGTGGTCTTTATAATACTGCCTGTAAGGGACTACATAAAGGGCATTACTCGAAGTGGATGTTACGAACGAAAACACGGAACCATCGAAGACCGACCGGCGTGGTTGAAGAAACCACATCGCCGACGCGCTCTCCGAAACCGTCCAGATCCTCGACGTCCTCTTCCGGATGCTCGAGATCTTCTCGCTCTAGTCCACCCCACAAACCCCGCACACCAGAAAGGCACACGAACAACCAGATGGATCGAGATCTTCACCGGCCTGTAGGCCGGTCGACCTACATCACGAGCGTTTTCGGCCGACTAGGACCGAAGCGGCTCCGAACCCGGAGGGTCACATGACCAACCTCATCGACACGGCGTTCTCCTTCCCGGCGATCGTCCTCACGGTGTCCACGATCTTCTTCCTCGGATTCTGGATCGTGACCACGGTGCTCGGGACCGGGATCAATAGCCTCGATGACTTCGACCTGGACTTCGACAGCGATGTAGACACCGACGTCGAACTCGACGGCGGTGGCAGCGGGAGCGTGCTCCAGTCGTCGCTCGAGTTCCTTGGACTCACGGGCATGCCGATCCTGCTGGCGCTCAACCTGCTCTCGCTGTTTGCGTGGGCGGTCGCCATGATCGCCATGACGGTGATCGGCGACGAGCCGTCGGGGATCGGCGGCACCCTCATCGGAGTCGTCGTCTTGATCGGCGCCGTCGTTGTCGGAGGCTTCATCACCGGGCGTATCGGCGATCGAGTGTCCGGCGTGTTTCGCCCGCCAACAGCGCTCCGGAAGCGCGAGCTGGTCGGCAAGGTCTGCACCGTCACCACCGACAAGGTCACCGCCGACTTCGGGCAAGCCGAGGTCCGCGACGCCGAAGGCGCATCACTCCTCGTCCAGATCCGCTGCGTCGAAGCCAACACCCTCCACGCCGGAGATCAGGCCCTGATCTTCGACCTCGATGAGGACGGCACCTACACCGTCAGTCCGGACATCGGCCTCTAGCCACCCTCCAACCCACAACAACCCAAACCCTGAAAGAGAGAAACATCCGTGCTTGTCGATTTGCTCATCATCGTCGCAGTGGTCATCGTCGCCCTGGCGGTGCTGGCCCTCCTCGTCGCGCTGGTTTACAGCTCGCTCTACAAGAAGGTGCCCCAAGGCAAAGCGCTCGTGGTCAGCACCACCAAGGCCGTCGTCGTGAGCTTCACCGGTCGCCTCGTCATCCCCGTCCTGCACAAGGCCGAGATCATGGACACCTCGGTCAAGACGATCGAGATCGATCGTCGTGGTACCGAAGGTCTGATCTGCGGCGACAACATCCGCGCCGACATCAAGGTCAACTTCTTCGTCCGGGTCAACAAGGCCGAAGAAGACGTCATCAAGGTCGCCCAGTCGATCGGCGTCGAACGTGCCTCGTCCCAGGCAACGCTCGAAGAGCTCTTCGTGGCGAAGTTCTCCGAGGCGCTCAAGACCGTCGGCAAGCGTCTCGACTTCGTCGACCTGTACACCGAGCGTCGTCGCTTTCGTGACGAGATCATCGAGGTGATCGGCACCGACCTCAACGGCTATGTGCTCGAAGACGCCGCCATTGACTACCTCGAGCAGACACCTCTCCAGCAGCTCGACGAGAACAACATCCTCGACGCTCAGGGCATTCGCAAGATCACCGAGCTCACCGCCCTCGAGCACGTCGCCACAAACGTGGCGTCCCGCGAAGAAGAGAAGCAGATCACTGCCAAGGACGTCGAGACCCGCGAGGCCGTGCTCGAGCTGATGCGTCAGCAGGCCGACGCCGAGGCGCGCCAGTCCCGCGAGATCGCGACGGTCCAGGCTCGTGAGCAGGCTGAGACGATCCGAGTGCAGAACGAAGAGCGTCTACGCGCCGAGCGCTCCCGCTTGGCGACGGACGAAGAGGTCGCCGTGACCCAGGAGAACCTCGATCGTGAGGTCGCCGTGGCGGCCAAGAACAAGGAGCGCATCGTTGCGGTCGAAGAGGAGCGGGTGCGCAAGGCTCGCCAGCTCGAGCAGGTCGCTGCCGATGTCGAAGTCACGGCCTCCAAGCGGGAGCTCGAGCGGGAGAAGGCATCGATCGCCGAGATCCAGCGGGATCGAGTTGCGGTCGAGAAGACGGTCGCCGAACAAGAAGAGGCGATCGAGACCCTTCGGGTCATCGAGGACGCCACCCGTCAGCGCGACGCGATCGTGCTCGGCGCCGAAGCCGAGGCCCAAGGCGAGTTCGTCAAGGACATCAAGAAGGCCGAAGCTGCCGAACAGGCTGCCGGCCACAAGGCCAGCGAGCGGATCACGATCGCCAAGGCCGACCTCGAGGCCAGCGATCTCGACGCCCGCGCAGCGATCCGTCTCGCCGAGGCGCAGCAGGCGCAAGCGGCTGCCGAGGGCCTCGCAGAGGTCCAGGTGAAAGAAGCCGACGCCGTGGCGCTCGAGAAGGTCGGGCTCGCCGAGGTGCGGGTGCGAGAAGCCGACGCCATCGCCATCGAGAAGACCGGCGCCGCCGAAGCCGCAGCCGCCGAGGCGTTGCTGCGAGGCGAGGCCGCCGGTCTCTCCGAGAAGGCCGCCGCGATGCGCGAGCTCGAAGGTGTCGGACAGGAGTTCGAAGAGTTCACCCGCAAGCTCGAGGTGGAGAAGGAGATCGCGCTCGCCAAGGTCGAGGCGGAGGTCGGTATCGCCAAGGCGCAGGCCGAAACGATCGCTCGTGGTCTCGAAGGGGCCGACATCGACATCGTCGGTGGTTCGGACATGTTCATCGATCGCTTGGTCGGTGCGGTGACCGCCGGCAAGCAGGTCGAAGCCTTCGTCGAGAACTCCGGAGAGAGCCGCGAAACCCTTGTTGGAGAGCTCGAGTCGATCCTCGAGAAGCTCGGCGCCGACGACCTCCGCGACCTCTCGGCCGCATCGGCGCTCAAGGCCCTGACCGACAAGGTCTCGGACTGAACCCGCGATGACCGAGACCTCCGGATCAGAAACACTGACGGACTCCGCGGGAGTCGTTGCCGGGACCGAGGAGTTGAGGACTTCCGAGGACCCGCCAGGCAGCACCGACTCGACCGAGTCGGTGGGCAGCACAGCGTACGAACTCCTCCGGCAACGGCTTGTCGGTCACGGCGACGACCTGACGGCTCGGGCGAATCGGCTCAACGACTCCCGCTTGGAGACGTTCGGGTCGAGCCGCTTCGAGGTGGCTGGCGTCGAACGCATACGCACCGACAACAACACGGTGCCGCGAGACATCGCCTCGGCGGGAGGCGATCTGCTCTTCGGGTACAACGTGTTCATCGGGTTGAAGACCGAGACGACCGTCGACGACGTGTTCAGCCTGCATCACTATCGGGCCGAGGGTGACAGCCTCGCGCTCGATCCGGTGCCTGATGAGGCGCAGGACAACTGGCTACATGATCCGAGTTTCCAGAACGACTTCCGCGAGCTGTACACGTACTACAAGGACGCCCGGTTGCTGCAGTTGCAACGCCGGGAGGGGCGCCTTCTGGCGGCTTTCCAGACGGGCAACAGCTTGGAGGATCTTCGAGTCTTCCGGTGGAACGTGTCGCCCGACGGCGAGGTCACCTACCTCGACAACCGCGGTGAGCGCGACTACGTCACGCCCGAGCAGTTTGACTTCGAGTGGTCGCCGGTCACGCGTGAACATCACGTCCCCGGGCGCAATCCGCACGTCAACATCGTCGATCGGGTCTTCGTCGACCCGACCGGCGGGTCGCTCGAGATCCGGATCGAAGACAACACCACCGAAGGCGAGGTCCTCCTGACCGAGTCGGTCGAGGATCCCGACCAGTCGATCGCTGACTGCTCGATGAGCTTTGCGGTGCTCGGCGACCTCGTCGTGTTGCGGGTGCTGCCCTATCGCGAAGAGGAGCCTCGGGGGTACGTGGTCAACACGTTCGCCCGGACGGCACGTCGCAACGACGCGCTGCTCGAGAGTTGCCTGCGGCTTCCCGAGGATCACGGTTTGATCACGCCGGCGGGCTTCGAGCTCCGTACCGGCGAGTCGAAGTTGTTCGATCTCAAGCTCGACGACATGCGGTTCGAGACCACGCAGCGTTCGCCGAATGGCGAAGACGTCCTCTACGTGTTCCACGAGCGTGGCTCGGGCCTGTCGGTCATGCTCGGGTACAACGTGATCCGACGTGAGGTCGGCACGCCGATCGTCGCCCACGGTTGGACGGTTTTCGACGACGGCTCGCTCATCGTGTTCCGCGAGGACGACGAGCCGACCCGCGTGCACCCGATGCAGATCTGGCGGACGCCTTTCGTGTCCGACGAGTTCCACGCCCGCCAGCCGGTCGGAGACACGATGATGCATCGGGTCGGCAATGCCGATCTCGTGCGCGGCATCTCCGACTCGCTCAACATCAGCCGCCAGATCCGCGAGGCCACGCCGTCGTCTGCGGTGTACGCCGACCTGTCGGCATCGGCGGCCCGCGTCATTGATGGACATCACTGGTTGGTCGAAGGCGGTCTTGGCAACCTCGCCGAGTCGCTCGACGCGATCCGGTCCACCAGCGGCTTGATCATCGACGAGTTCGAGAAGGTCCAAACGCTCCGAGCGACCGCCACCGGTGCGGTCGAGGAGACTCGCGCCGACATCGACGAGCTGCTCGATCGGATCGACCGCGAACCCCCGGCCGATGCCAACGCCCACGTGGATATGCTGCGCGAGTTGCGCCGTCATCGCGGGCACGTGATCACGATGCGCGATATTCGCTACGTCGACACCGATGCGCTCGACGAACTCGACGCGCGCTTGTCGGCCAACTTCGACGTCGCATCGGGCAACGCCGCCGAGTTCTTTGCGGGCGACGACGCCTTCGTTGGTTTCCACGACTCGCTCGGCGAGCTCGAAACGGCTATCGGTACGGCCCCCAACACCGCCGAGCTCCGCGAACCGGCCGAGCGCATCGACGAACTCGGCGAAGGTCTCGATGTGCTCACCCAGGTCGTGACCGGACTCCAGATCGACGACCCCACCGTGCGAACTGCCATTCTCGAACGGCTCTCCGACGTGACCGCCGGTCTCAACCGGGTGCGCGCCGTGTCGACCAACCGGCGCAAGGAACTCGCCACCGCCGAGGGCAGTGCGGCCTTCAGTGTGGAGATGACCCTGTTCGCCCAGGCCGTCACCTCGGAGCTGTCCCGGGCCGACACCCCGAGCGCATGCGACGAAGCCCTCGGACGACTACTCCTCCAGCTCGAAGAGCTCGAGTCGCGATTCGCCGAGTTCGACGACGAACTCGTGGAGATCGCGTCACGACGCGACGAGGTCTACGAGACACTCCAGGCCCGCAAGCAGGGTCTCCTCGATGAGCGCCAGCGCCAGTCGCAACGCCTCGTCGACGCCGCCGACCGCATCCTCGGCGGTATCGCCCGCCGGATCGAACGGTTCGAAGACACCGACGAGATGAACGCGTGGTTTGTCGCCGACCCGATGGTCGAGAAGGTGCGCTCGCTCGCCGACGACCTCCGCGACCTCGACCAAGCAGTCTCGGCCGACGAACTGATCCGCCGACTCGACACCGCCCGCGAGGACGCCGGACGTTCGCTACGGGACCGGGCCGACATCTACGAAGAGGGCGGCTCGGTCATCCGTCTCGGCCAGCACCGATTCTCCGTTGACACCGAGCCGCTCGAACTCACCGTCGGCGTGTTCGACGATCAGCTCAACGCCGTGCTCACCGGTACTGACTACCGCGAGCCGCTCGACGTCGAACAACTCGCGGGCACCGAGGACTTCTGGAACCAGCACCTGCCCTCCGAGACCGCCGGTCTCGCTCGCGCTCCGTACTTGGCCGCGAGCATCCTGCTCGACGCGATCACCGGGACCGACGGCCTCGACCTCGATCAGCTCGCGGCAGCCGCCAACGCCGACGGCGGGCTTGGCGCACTCGTCCAAGACCGTGCCCAGACCCGAGTGGATGAGGGCTACGAGCGGGGCGTGCACGATCACGACGCCACGCGGATTCTCTCTGCGCTGCGAGACGCAGTCGACGGCGTCGGGCTCCTGCGCCACCCCCCAGCGGTTCGCGCCGACGCCATCGTGCACTGGGCAACCGCACTCGACAGCGACGAGCAGAGCGAACTGCGGGCCCGAGCCCGAAGCCTCGGGCGCCTCGCCGACCAGTTCGGCCCGACCCCGGCCATGGAGACCCTCGTCGACGAAGTCGCCACCGCAATCGAGGCACATGGTCACGCGACCTCGCCGTGGGCGTCGGCCCGGTATCTCGTCGACGAACTCGCCGAAGACGTCCTCGAGTTCGACACGACCGCTGCAGCGCTCGACCTCGCCGAGGCGTTCCGCGCCCACCACGACGCGGGCGATCGCAGCGCAGCGGCCGTCGATGACGTCACCGACGTGCACCGGCGCTTGTCGCTCACGCACGCGTGGTTCGACGCGTTCGTCACCGCGACGCGCCCCGAGCTCGCACCGCTGATCCCCGAAGCGGTGGCGATCGTGGCGCTGCCCGATCAACCACGCATGCCCGCCACGGCACATCTCGACGTTTCCGTCGACGGACTCCTCTCCGCTCACGCCACGATTACCTCAGGTGTGTGGAGCGGTCGGGCCGACGAGCTCCTCGGTGCGGTCGATGTCCACCGTCGCCGCGCCGTTCCCCGGTTCCGGGAGTATCAGCAGACCCGCGCCGACCTGCTCGACGCAACCCGCGATCAGCTCCGGCTCGACGAGTTCCAGCCGAAGATCATGTCGGCGTTCGTCCGCAACCGGCTCATCGATCGGGTGTACCTGCCGCTCATCGGCGACAACCTCGCCAAACAGCTCGGCAGCCTCGACTCGGGTCGAACCGACCAGATGGGCCTGTTGCTGCTCATCTCACCACCGGGCTACGGCAAGACGACGCTCATGGAGTACGTCGCCAACCGGCTCGGCATGGTCTTCGTCAAGGTCAACGGCCCGGCGCTCGGGCACAGCGTCACGTCGCTCGACCCGGCCGACGCGCCCGACGCGACGGCGGCGCAGGAGGTCGACAAGATCAACTTCGCCCTCGAGATGGGCTCGAACGTGCTGCTGTATCTCGACGACATCCAGCACACCCATCC
Organism: Acidimicrobiales bacterium; assembly: GCA_020629375.1. Classification (GTDB taxonomy): domain Bacteria; phylum Actinomycetota; class Acidimicrobiia; order Acidimicrobiales; family SHLQ01; genus SHLQ01. The sequence continues at coordinate 76,476 of JAHDDK010000002.1, read as the reverse complement.
CGAGCTGTTGCAGAAGTTCATTTCGATGACCGACGCCCAGCGCCGTATGGAGGGCGTGTGGAACGGACGGACTCGCACCTACGACATGCGCGGCAAGCGCTTCGCCGTAGTGATGGCGGGCAACCCCTACACCGAGTCGGGGGAGCGGTTCGCGATTCCGGACATGCTCGCCAACCGCGCCGACACCTACAACCTCGGTGACGTGCTGTCGGGCCGAGAGGACGACTTCGCGCTCAGCTACATCGAGAACGCCCTTGCGTCGAGCCCGGTGCTCAATGCAATGACGACCCACGATCTCGCCGATGTGTCCAAGCTCGTCGAGATGGCCCAGGGCGGACCGGTCACGGCCGAAGACTTCTCCCACCCCTACGCGGCTGCCGAACTCGCCGAGATGGAGGCGACGATGCAGCGTCTGCTTCGGGTGCGCGACGTGCTGCTCCTCGTCAACCGCACCTACATCGAGTCCGCGTCGATGGCCGACGACTACCGCACCGAGCCGGCGTTCCGACTCCAAGGCTCCTATCGCAACATGGCGCGGCTCGCCGAGAAAGTGCTCCCCGTCATGAATGACGCCGAACTCGAGGCGCTCCTCGACGATCACTACCGCGGCGAAGCCCAGACGTTGACGACCGACGCGGAGGCGAATCTGCTGAAGCTCGGCGAACTTCGAGGAATCCTCGAAGGCGAGCGAGAGATGCGGTGGAACGAGATCCGATCAACCTTCCAACGCTCGCAACGGATCGGGGGCGACGACCTCGACCCGACAATCCTCGTGGCCGAGAACCTCCACGCCATCAACGAGACGTTGCGACGGCATAGGCAGAGCTGAACACCGGGGCGATCAGATCATGCCGAGCTGTTGCATTCTCGCCTGCAGCGATCCCTGGTCGAAGACCCGCAACGCGACGTCGAGCAGGTTTCCGTCGGCGTCGTAGAACGCAGTCATCGGCATGCCACCCGTGCCTCGCAAGCTCCGGTACAGGCCGTTGCGACTGATGCCCTTGATGTCTTTGCCGAGCGGGAAGTCGGCGATGCCGTTGCGGTCGACCATGTCCTCCCAATCGCCTGTCTCGTTGGTGTTGACGAAGACGAAGTTGACCTGACCGTCAAGCGCGATCGCCGCGTTGCGGAACTCGGGCAGCTCCCGATCGCATTCGACACACCACGATGCAAAGAAGTTCACCACCGTCGGAGTCCCAGCGAAGTCCGCAAGACGCACGCGGTTGTCCGGGTTGTCGTCGTCCCCGAGTGCGGGCAAGTCGAACGCCGTCGCCGTGACAACACCGTCGCCGCCGTCGTCGAGTGCATCCCGGGCGGCGTTGAACACGAGCGCACCGATGATCAGCGCACCGAGGCCGATTAACAGTCCCCACTGCATCGCCGCCGACATGCCGGCGTTTCGACGATTGGTCGCCGCCTTCTTCCTGGTCTTCGCCGAGGTGGACCTCTTCTTGTTGGACATGACGTTCCTTCTCCCGTTCAGCCGAGATTGACGATCCATTCGAGCCCGACGGCACGAAGGGCTTTCTGCAGTTCCGTGGTGACCCAGATCAACCGGTTTAGGACCAGCAACAGTCCAAAGAAGATCAGGGAGAGCCCCGACACGATCGTCACCGAGCGGGCGTGACGCTTCAGCACGTCGAGAGCGCCTCGCACCCGATGAAAGGCGAGTCCGGTCACCAGAAACGGGACACCGAGCCCGACGGCGTAGGTGGCCAAGAGGGTCGCGCCAGCAGCCGGTGAGCCAGTCCCGGCCGCAATCGCGAGGATCGAACCGAGCACCGGACCGATACACGGCGTCCACCCGAAGCCGAACGCTGCGCCGGCGATCGACGGTGCCGCCCGCCCGAACCGGCCCAGCTCCGGATGAAAACGGACCTCTCGTCCGAGACGAGGATCGGTTGCCCACAGCTGCACGAGAACGAAGGCGCCCATCAGCACGACCATCACACCCGCGACCCGGGTGAGGGCGAGCTGGTTGTCGAACAGCACCGAACCGAGTGCCGACGCCGACAGTCCGAGTGCGACAAAAACCGCCCCGAACCCCGCAACGAACAACCCGGTGTCGCGCGCGATGTCGATCGATCTCCTACTGGATGTGTCGTCGGGGTCTGCGGTGATGTCGAGTCCGGTGATCACCGAGAGGTATCCGGGGACGATCGGGAGGACGCATGGAGACAAGAACGAGATCACGCCAGCCCCGAATGCGAGTAGGTACGACACCGCGTTGATCGATTCGATCATGTCGTCGGGGTTTGTCGGATCGCCACGGCGGTACGAACACACCGAGGCCGGGCAGATCTTCCTGGACTGCGGATTCACTGTCCGTCACCGACTGGCGACTAGTTTGGTGGTTTCGCCGGAGGCGGCTTTGCCGGCGAGCCTCTCCGCAACCCCTGTGCGCCCCGCAGCGCCCCATGCACCATGTCCAAGAACCTGGCGAAAATCCTGATTCTCGTCACGGCGTGCCTTCTCCTTGGCATCGTCGCGATCTCTGCCCAGGACGACGAGGATCCGGCCCCCCGTGCGGAGGCCAGTTGGTGTCGTGAACCGGTTCGGATTCCGCTGGCGATCGCCGACGGCACCTCCGCGGTTCCGTCCGATTCGGTGGTCCTCGCGCGCGGCGCTGAAGCAGTGGTCACCGACACCGGGCCCTCGATTCGCCTGCCGGACGCCGGCAGCCGCGTGCAGGTCACGCTTCCCGAATCGCTCCTGCACACCGAATGGCTCTTCGCTCGAGTGAACCGTCTCGACCAGATCCGCGTCGACGCCAGCCTCGATGGACAAACTCGGCGAATCGATGCGGTCACCGTTCTCGGGTCGCTCGAGATCGCCGAAGAAGGACGCACCCTCGTCACATCCGGTCGGCTGGGCGGGTACCAGCGAGCTCGGATCGATGTACACACCGGCGTCGACCAAGTGCTGCTCTCCAATGATGGCGCCTCCGCAATCGATCTGATCGGCGTGGTCGGCTGTCCCGCCTTCACCCTCAAGTCCAACGTGTTGCAATCGCCGACGTGGGATCCCGAACGCCAACGATTCGTCGCGCGCCACCGCATCGACGTCACCAACAACATCCGCAACGCGAACACCCGAGCACTCAAGAACCAACGACCAGCAAGTCCCGACACCGTCATCGACAACTTTCAGATCGACCTCGACGCTCGAGCGCCTGGATTTTCTTCGGCGACCGTGACCGAAGTCGTCGTTCCGGAGTTCTACGAGAACGTCGTGGCCGAGAGCTTCGACGGGTCGGCGGTCACCTCCCTCTTCGACGGTCGTCAGCCACTTCGTGACACCAAGGCGCAGACCTTCGAATTCGTCGTCGAATACGAACCGAACTTCGACGACCCTGCATGGTCAGACGGTGTCGGATCCCCGTCACCCGAGGTACGCATTCGGGGTTCGGTTGACGACGTCGCCTTCGGTCTGACTGCCGTACTCGCCAACTCGGGCCCCCAGATCGACACGGCGACCGGCGGCGCCGCAGCGTTCGGTGCGCCGACACCAACGCTCGACGTCGAGCATCGGTGGCTGAACGACCCGACGCTCGACGCCGACGGCACGGTCAACCTCCGCGAGCGGATCTCGGTGTCCAACGACGGCGAGACGGCGCTCGCTGGGGTCACGATCACTCATGACCTCGAAGAGATCTTTGGTGCGGGGACCACGATCATCGCGAACTCGATCGCCGCAGACGGCCCCTGCCGAGGTGGCATCGACGAACGGTGGACCGGCGTGGGACGCCGAGTTCGGCTCCTCACCTCACCCAACTCGATGTCGGTCGGATCGACCTGCGTCGTCGAACTCGACCTCACGGTCCGCCCGGGTACCGCACCGACCCCCGAGGGCACCGAGTATCGAGGCCCGATCGAGGTCAGCGCCCGCTCGGGCGTCCGCTCGGCAACGGACTTCGCCCTCGCCGACGTCGTTCTTTCTCAGGACCCCGGCCTCGAAACGACCGTGCAGACGCCGGACGTCATCAACACCGGCGACGGCTCATACGTCTTCGAAGGCACTGCGAGACTTCGCAACATCGGCGATCAAGACATCGCCGCCGGTGCCATCCGCATCGACATCTCCGATGGCGCCACCGGAGACGCCCGACTCGTCAATGCGCAATCGGTCGAAGCCGTTGGCAACTGCACCGCGGGCGAACCTCCGCAACGGGCGCGCTCGGGATTCCTGCTCGCTGGTGGCGCCGAGTTGAGCCCAGCTCGCACCTGTACCGTCCGCTACCGAACGATCGTCCGACCAGGCGCCCTGCTCGACGACTGGACGATCACGGCGACCGCCACCGGGCGGGCCCCACGTGGCGAATCGCTCACCGCCGTCTCCGAACCGGTCACGTTCGCCCTGCCGGAAGAGCCATCCATCGAGGTCACGTCAGCAGCGGATACTCCCCGCAACTACGGCAACGGCGTTCATGTCGTCGAGCTCGTCAATACGGTTCGCAATGTCGGCGACGTCCCGTTGCTCCGAATCGATACGAGCAGTGACCACGAGCAGGTCTTCGGCGACCGGATTCGCAGCGCACGTCTGACCACCGACACCTGCTCCGGTGTGTCTCCACGCTGGCCGCTCTACCCGGCCAGCGCCAGCAACGACGGCATTGCTCAGACCTGTGAACAACGGTGGGTGATCGAGGTCGCCCCCGACGCGCAGCTCGAGGACTGGGAGGTCACCACCTCGGCTGTTGGACTCTCGACCTCGACGGTCACCACCGACGGTTCGGGAACGTCCGAACCGATCGATTTCGTCGAGAATCCCGAGATCACCGCCGAGATCTCCGTGTTGTCCATCGAGACGATCGACGACGAGCGAGCCCGCTTCCGGCTGCGCGGCGATCTGGCAAACACGGGGGACGTCGATTTGTCTTCGGTGACCGCCGTCGCCGACTTGCGCACAGCGTTCGAGGGATTGACGTTCCAGATCGAAGCGCTCTCGAGCGACGATTTCGTCCTCAACGCGGAGTGGGCCGCCGGTGCCGACTCACTCCTCGCCGGGACCGACACGTTGCGTGTCGGTGTCGAGGGCTCGTGGTTCGCCAACGTGATCGTGAACGTCGGCGACACCCCCGGTCCGTGGACGTTGACCACGACCTCCACAGGTGTGCCGCCGACGCTCACGGCCGTCTCGAGCGAACGAGATGCGGCCACGCGGTCGATACCCATGTTCTCGGTCAGCGAAGAGACACTCACGGGAGAGAACAACGGCGACGGCACCTACACGATCCGGCATCGCATCGTCATCGCAAACGAAGGCGTCGGCGAACTGCAGAACATCGGCGTCGTCGACGATTTCGAGACGGTGTTCGCGGGGCGGATGGTCAACGAGCCTCGTCGAGGTGGCAGCTGTGCGGCAGGTCTGCGACCGGAGGCCCAGTGCACCATTTCGGTGATCGGTCGGGTCCGTCCTGGATCGGCGCTTGGGCCATGGACCCTCACCGTCCGCCCATCGGCCACGGACTCGTTCGGCGTCGCCGCACTCGATCTCGGGCCCAGCGAGTCCACGTCGGCCGACGGTGTGCCAACCGTGGCGTCGCTCGCCCCCGACGTTGTCCTGACCGAGGAGCCCGCCATCGCCGTCACGGCGACGCGCGGTGAGATTGTCAACAATGGCGACGGCACCTACGGCGTCGCTCACGGCCTGATCGTTCGCAACTCTGGCGACGTGCCGATTCATGACGTCACGGCCAACGACGCGGTGCGGGCAACCTTCGGCGACCGTGTGGTCGACTACGTGGTCGTTCGAGATGACTGCTCGCTCGTCGAGCCCTTCGAGCCACTCGGAACCGGTGCAACCTGCGAAGTTCGCACCGAAGTTGTCGTCCGCCCCCTCAGCGAGCTCGGACCGTGGTCCACCACCTTCGACGTTCAAGCCGTTTCGCCCGCCTCGAACATCGTCGGCGACACGTCGTCCCCCGAAGACATCAACTTTCGCGAGACGGTCGCGGCCACCGCCGATTCCGAACTGGTCATCGACGCCAACCGCAGCAACGGCGAGTACGACGCCCGATTCGTGATGCATGTCGAGAACACAAGCGACGTTCCGCTCGTCGGACTCGACATCGCGGACGGTCTCGACGAGACCTTCGGTGACACGATCATCGGCCGTACGGTTCAGCTTGACGAGTGCGCCCTTGTCGAACCCGGTCGACCCCTCGCACCAGGAGCCCGCTGCAACGTCGAGGTTCAGCTCCTCGTCCGTCCCGGAGCCGAACTGGGGCCGTGGAGCATTCCGACGACGATCACCGCGCCTTCGCCGTCGGGCAAGCTCGCAACCGTCGAACTCGTCTCCGACGACGTGTCGTTCACCGAAGCTCCCGGTCTCGACGTCGACAGCTCGATCGAGCTCGTCGAGAACGTTGGTGACGGGTTCTTCCGAGTCGTTGTCGATCTGGCCGTTTCGAACCCTGGCGACGTTCGCCTCGACGACCTCTCCCTCACTCTCGACCCGGAGGAGCTCTTCGGCGATCTGGAACACCGCGTTGACGGTGTTCTCAGCCGTTCGTTCGACGTGTCGGAGCTCTACACGACACGCGAATCGACCGAAATGCTCGTCGCCGGCCAATCGATCGCCGCTGGCGGCGGTGGCGAGGTCACGGTCGTCTTCACGGTGCGTCCGGGCGATGCCGTCGGACCGTTCGCGGGCTCGGTCGATGCACGAGGGACATCGCCGGCACTCGCCGAAACCGAAGCACGCCATCGAGCCGCCATCGACCTCCCGGCGATCTCGCTGGTCGTGGACCAACAGTCGATCACGAACAACCGCGATGGCTCGTACACGATCGAGACGCAGTACGTGCTCCGAAACTCGGGTACGACCGGGCTCGACAACGTTCGCCTCGGCGAGGACCTGTTCGCGATCTTCCAAGGTGCCTCTGCCCGAACGACGTCGATCCTCGCCGATGGGATCGAGGTGCTCGCTCCGGACGAGCGAGATCGTCGCGGCGAGCTGATTCAGTGGGACCAATCATTGCGGTCGGACGGTGAAGCGATCATCTCCACCGTGACCGTCGTCGAGCCCGGCAACTCGCTCGGACCATTCGAGTGGGGCGCGAGCGCATCGGCGATCTCCCCAGCGGGCACGCCAGTCGCGATCTCGGTGTCGGCGACCGAGCAGGTCGTGTTCGTCGAACAACCTGCATTGATCGTCGAACAGCGGCTGCTGCAACGGCCCGAGTGGAGCCCGTCGGGTCGATTCGACGTCTCGCTTGCGGTCGACGTCACCAATGACGGGGATATCGAGCTCCGAAACCTCCAGGTGAAGGAAGACCTGCTGTCGGCGTTCGGCTGGCAGTCGACGATCATCGTCCGGGACATCCGGTCCGACGCGTTGACGGTTAACAGCAGCTACGACGGGCTCGGCGTGCCGCCACAGCCGGAGGTCGAACTCGACGCCGACGGTCAGGTCGTGCCGTACATTGCCCCGGCACCCTTCGGTGACACGTCATTGCTCGCTGGCTGGGACACCCTGCCCGCCGGCGAGACCGCCACAATCGAGCTCGACCTGACGCTCGCTCCAGAGGAACGCGGCGTGTATCACACTCGGGTCAACGTCTCGGCCCGTACCCCCGGCGGACGAGGTCTCGGTTCCGAGGGCGAAATCATCGAGGCGACTACCCTCGCTCGACTTTCGGTGCAGGGCGAGCTGGGCGTGGCCAAGCGAGTCCTCGGCGAGCCCGAGGTCCGTGCCGACGGTTCGGTCGCCGTCACCTACGAGATCCTCGTGCAGAACGCCGGACCGTTCCCGCTCATCGACGTCGAAGTCCACGATCAGCTTGCGCAGGCGTTTGGAGTCGGGTCGACTTTCGTGACCTCCCGAGTTCGGACCGATGCCGGATCGCCGTGCACCGGCAAGGCGTCGAGTTCGTACGACGGCGGCACGATCGACCCCGTCCTCGTCTCCGGAGTCGCGCTGGCGCCTCGTGAGCAGTGCATCATCCAATACGATGCGTTCGTCATTCCGGGCGAACCCTTCCCGGGCCCATTCCGATCGTCGGCGTTCGCAGTTGGATCCGATCCGTTCTCGGGCACGGTCATCGACGATTCGACCGATGGCACCGATCCGGATCCGGACGCGAACCAGGAGCCGGGCGACAACGACCGTGCCACCTCGGTTTCGGTCGAGAGCCCGGTGCCGGCGCTCGCCGTCGGGTCGCAGATCGAATCGGTCGAGGAAGCAGCCCGAGACGACTGGTTCGACCTGACCTGGACGATCCGCCTCACCAACGAAGGGCCGATCAACGTCACGCAAACCCGCCTGGTGGCCGCGCTCGACGACGCGTGGAGCGTGCCCTACCGCATCGTCGATCTCCGCAGCGACGACGTCGCCGTCAACACGTCGTTCGACGGATCAGACGACATCCGGCTCCTCCGGGCATCGAACATCGTGCCGGTCGGCGAGACGGTCGAAGTGACACTCGTGGTGTCGGCGCCGTCACCACGAGGCGACGAGCTGCTGCTCGACCTCGAGTTCGAAGCACGCAGCGTCGCCGGTCGACCGAGCGAAGCTCCGAGCGCGACGGCGACGTCGTCGACAACTGTCGAGGTCCAGCGGACCGCCGACGGCGGCTCACTGAACCCGTTCGCGACCGCGACTCCCGAGGAACGGCGACTCCTCATTCTTGGACTCTCGGTTATTGCATTGTTCGTACTGCTCGGGCTGTGGGCCTTGTGGCGTCGATGGACGAACTGGCGTGAGGAGCGCCGTCTCCGGAGGCGCAACGATCCGCCAGCCAACGAAGTCCTCATCGACCTGCGTGATGGGGTCATCGACCTTCGTGACGACGCCCCAGAGCGAGGTCGTTCATTCCGTCGGCGGTCTCCACATGGTCGTTCTCGCCGTCGCCGGGGTCGTCGAGAGAAGGTCGGCTAGGGCCATCGTTCGGCCCCGACCCGGGACGCGCTCAGGCGTCTCGTTCGATGGCCATGACCTGATCGACCCGGCGCTGGTGTCGGCCACCCTCGAATGCCGTGTCGGCGAACACGTCGGTGATCTCCTCGGCTACGCCAGTCCCCACGACGCGGGCACCGATGGACAGCACGTTCGCGTCGTTGTGCGCTCGTGCCATACGGGCCGTGTAGAGGCAGTTGCATAACGCCGCACGGACACCACGAACCTTGTTGGCCGCAAGTTGCTCGCCCTGCCCAGATCCGCCGAGCACAATGCCCCAGTCCGCATCGCCAGCGACGACGGCCCGTCCGACCGCCGCACAGAATTCGGGGTAATCGACCGATTCGGTCGAATCGGTGCCGAGGTCGAGAACGTCGACACCGCGATGGCGGAGGTGTTCGGCGAGATGCTGCTTGAGCTCGAATCCCGCATGGTCGCTACCGATCGCTACACGCATGGTCCCATCCTGACGGGTCGAATCACCCTGGGTCTCGTCGGACGCCCCGCTGGGTCGATCGGCCCGAATGTTGACCGCGGGTGTACATGTTCTGAATCAACGCGCCGAAGACAGCACCATGGTCTCTTCCCTCCGTCGCCGGCTACGCGACCGCAAAGAACGTGGCGCCGCCATGGTCGAGTTCGCGCTCGTCGCGCCGCTCTTCTTCTTGGTGGTGTTTGGCGGTATCGAGTTCGGACTGATGTTCCGCAGCCACATCACGATCGAAGACATCTCCCGAAGCGCCGCCCGAGTGGCGTCCATCGAACGCGACAACCCCGACGCGGACCGGGAGATTCTCCAGGAGGTCGCGGCACGGTCGCAAGGTCTCCAACGTCCCATCCGAAAGGTGATCATCTTCAGCGCCACGTCGCTCGATGACGGCCTGCCCGCTGGCTGCATCGACGGCGCAGGCAATCCGTTCACTCGCGCCGGTGTCTGCAACGCCTACGGAGCGAACTTCGCCGCCGTCGCCAATGGCACCGCAGCGCTCGAGACCGGACTCACCCCTGCCCAACGAAGCCAGTGGAACAACCTCGGTGTGTACATCGAGTACGAGCACGGATACATCACCGGCTTCTTCGCAGACAGCACCCTCTCGGCCAGCACGGTCGAAGTCGTCGAACTCGATCTCTGATCTCACACGAGGACCGCATCAGCCATGAAAATTCCATCCCCAAGACGCCTCATCACGCGACTACGAGATCGCCGCGAACGCGGTGCCGTCCTGGTCGAAGCAGCCCTCGCCATCCCGTTGTTGATGCTCGTCATCATCGGGGCAGTCGAAGCGGGCATGGCGTGGGACGCTCGGTCTTCGACGACGTCCGGCGTCCGGACGGGACTCCTGCGGGCTGCGTCGCTCGGCAACAAGCCTGAAGCGGACCTGCGCATCCTTCAATCCGTGATCGGCGAGGTCGGCGGTCAACGGGCCAACGATCTCGAGTGGATCATCGTGTTCGATGCCACGGACCCGGACCATGAGCAGACCATCGCGGACTGTGCCGCAGCGATCGCTGGCGGCGGAGTGGCGAATCTCTGCAACGTCTACTCGCCCACCGAGATCGGCCAGGTGGTCTCCTCCACGCTGACGATCGCCGACTTCGACGACGGCACACACGCAAGCGGAGCCGGCTACAACTGCGACGGCACCAAGGTCGATTCGAACTGGTGCGCAGGACAACGTCGGATCGGCGATGACGACGTGTTGGTCGGTGTCGCCATTCAGTTCGATCACGACTGGTACACCGGCGTTCTCCCGGGTGATGGCGTGACCTTTGATGACTTCGCCGTCTCCTCGACCCTGCTCGGTGATGGCACGATCAACGCGGCCGGCGGCGGAATAGGTGGAACGGGTGGTACCGGCGGAACGGGTGGCACCGGCGGAACTGGAGGCGGAACTGGTGGTGGCGGCGGAACTGGTGGTGGCGGTGGCGGAACCGGAACCGTTTACACGAACGACTTCGGCGACACTGCCGACTTGAGCAACTGGAACAACACCACGACCACATCGGCGCCAGCCGACAAGAACCGGAAGTTTCTCGGTCAGTTCGGCAACGACACGGTCACCCTTTCGGTGCCCGACCTGTCCCCGAACCAGCCGATCTGTGTGAAGTTCGACCTGTACCTGATCGAGACGTGGGACGACTCCGACCGGTGGGGTCGAGATCGCTTCCAGGTCACGATCAATGGCCGGACCGAATACAACGAGATCATGACCCAAAACAGCGCGGGGAGCACCGAACGAGGCACGCTTGGCTACGGACGAGGTGACGCGGTCTTCCCCCTCCAGGTATGTGGAACGGCCAATGCCGCCGGTACGGCAAACATCAGCTTTGCGGGAGTCGGGCTCCAGGCGATCAGCGATGAGTCTTGGGGTCTCGACAACGTCGTCGTCGAAGCGAACTGAGTCTGGCTTCCGCCGGGTTCACCTGCTCGGCAGGGTGACCGCCCACGGTCGAGTCGACGCCCATTCGGTCGCCGAGATCGGTCGGTCAGCCCGAAAGCCAACTGGTAGCCACAACGTGCCGGCTTCGGTCCCGACGTAGATCTCCCAGTTGTAGAAGCCTCGGATGGCCATCGGCTCGGACTCCAGGAGCGCGGCGTACGTAAGGACCGCGTCCACGTAGTGATCCGAGTTGTTGTAACCCCACAGTCCCTTTCGGATGTCGTCGAGGCCTCCGCGGCGGACCAGATAGCGGGCCGCGCCGGCGATGGCGTCGGCCGGGTCGTCGATGTCGCCACCTCGTGCGACTTCGACCCACGTCGTCGGCAAAAACTGCATCGGCCCCTGAGCGCCGGCGCTACTCAGTCCGTCGATGCGGCCCATGCCCGTCTCGATCAGGTTGATCCCCGCGAGGACCTCCCACGCGATCCCGGTGTTCGCCTCCGCGAGTTCGTAGTGGCTGATCAGCTCGTCGAGAGGCGCCGGTTCGATGATCTCCCACGCCGGTATCGACGCAAGGGGTGGGCTTCGATGGAGCGAACCGAGGGAGGCCCGCGCGGCGAGGTGATGCTCGAGGATCGCTCGGTGACGGTCGGTCAGTGCGTCCAGAACCGTGTCGTGGAGTTCGGACTGGCGAGCCAGGGTACGGACGATCAGCTGTTCTCGATGGCCGAGATCCGGCAACTGATCGACTGGCGTCTCCACGTCGAGGAGGGCAGAGACGATCTCGGTGTACGCGACCGCCAGTCCGGCGGGATCGGTCGGCGTGACTGGCACGGGGCGCCCGTTGTCCGCAGCGGGCGCCGTGGTTATCGTCGGGACCTCGCTCGTGGTCGTCGTCGATGTAGTCGTCGATGTGGTCGTTGGCGACCGTGTCGTCGGAGGCACCGTCGTCGTCTCGGGAGTCGGAACGGTTGCTGTCGTTAACGTGGTCTCGGCCGTCGACGTGGCGGTCGATGTCGATGACGAGATCTCCGGTTCGGTGAGCATTCGAGAGCCACTCACCTCGATCCCCTCACCGCAAGCGCACAACATGCCGATGGAGAAACCAACAGAGCGCACCAATCGGCTCGTGGAGGAGGATTGATGACGTCGTTCGGGAGTGACCTCACGCACGACTCAAGTCTCGCCGAAGTGGCCTCTTCTGTCGCGGAGCCGCGTACTCTTGACCCAATGGATCGAGGCCAGCGGCGTTTCGACGTGGCACGACTCTGGGCGGACTACGGGGCTCGACTCGTCCGTTTTGGCGGGGTCACGATCGTCTCGAACATCGTTGGGCTGACGACCCTCGCAATCGGACTGTTCGTGTTCGATTGGCCAGGTGTTCTCGCGAACTTCGTCTCGGTCTGTGCGACGACTCCGCCTGCGTACTACCTCAATCGCAAATGGGTGTGGGGCCGATCCGGTGATCATTCGACAACCCGCGAGGTCGCGCCCTTCTGGATCATGACCCTCTTCGGGTTCGTCGTGTCGACCATTGCGATCGGTGTCGCGGACCTCATGACCGACGCCAAGCCCGTTCTGCTCGCCGCTCAGGTCGGCTCGTTTGGAGCACTGTGGTTGCTGAAGTTCGCGTTCCTCGAGAAGGTTCTCTGGCCCGATGACGACTCGGTGAGTGTCCCCGAGGTCGTCTGACCGGTGAATCCCGCAGATCTCGAGTTCGCCCGCGCGGCCCGCGGATTCATGCCCGACGACGAGGGTGAGGCCCTGCACCGACTGGCCGCCGAGTGCCCGGTCGACGGACCGTTCCTCGAGGTCGGCAGCTACTGCGGGAAGTCGGCCACCTACCTTGGCTCGGCGGCACGGGACAGCGGACGAGTCCTCTACGCGCTCGACCATCACCGTGGCTCCGAGGAGAATCAGGCGGGTTGGGAACATCACGAGCCCGATCTCGTCGACCCCGAGGTGGCAAAGATGGACACGCTGCCGATCTTTCGGCGAGCGATCCACGATGCCGGGCTCGAAGGCACCGTGGTTGCCGTAGTCGGCGACTCACCGAAGGTGGCTCGCTTTTGGTCGACGCCACTCGCGCTGCTCTTCATCGACGGCGGGCATGGCGAAGAGCCAGCCCACCTCGACTACGAGTCGTGGACACCGAACCTCGTTGCGGGCGGGACCCTGCTGATCCACGACGTCTTCCCGAACCCGGCAGACGGTGGCCGGCCGCCATACGAGATCTACCTGCGAGCGATCGACGACGGCTTCATTGAGTTCGACGTCGTTGGTTCGCTTCGAGCCCTCCGCGCCCCCTGAACGGCTCCGCGTGTAACGAGAGGGTCAGACCCTCGCATTACTGAACTCGCTGAGGCGACGGCGCCCTGAGCGCTAGACGGGGAGAAGGTCGTGGTCGACGAATAGGCGGCTGGCGGCCGTCCTCCCGGCGAGCGCGTCGTCGGCAAGGATGACGGCCGCTGCCGAGTACGTCGATTTCTCGTCACCCGGGAAGTTGACCTGCTCGGGATGAACTTCGCCGGTCCAGTACCGGCCATCGGGAGTTCGGAGCGGCGTGGTGGTAGAGAACAGCTCCATCGCGATGTCGGCATCGCCGGCCGCGAGATACGCCATTGCGCATTCGCAGGTCTCGGCGGTCGTGACCCACGGGCGGTCGCCGACGCATCGAACGCCGAGGCCATCCATCACGAACGTCTCCGCACGCGATGCGAGCCGTTCGAGGGCAGCTTCGCCCGTAATCGCGCCGCACAAAACGGGGTAGTACCAATCCATCGCCCAGCGGCTCTTCGGTGCGAACGCCGAATCGTGCCGCTCACGGATCGCCTCACCCAGTCGTTCGATGCGGGGGCTCCAATCCGATCGATCAGCCCCGACCTCACGGGCGATGGCGAGGGCCGCACGAGTCGAGTGATACATCGACGACGAACCCGTCAGCAGCGCAAACGACCACGGCGTGCCGTCAGCGTGTCGGGCCCACAGGACCTCTCCGCCCTCCTGCTGGAGATCGAAAACCCAATCGATCGCCTTCTCGACGACGGGCCACAGCGTCTCGACAAACCCTCGGTCGCCGGTGAGCAGCCAGTGATGCCACACGCCCGTCGCGATATAGGCGATGACGTTGGCGTCGAACTTGTCCTGCTCGACCTCGTCCTCGAGGTAGTACTGATGCCACGCTCCATCGTCGTGCTGAATGTCGATCAGCCACTGGTACGCCTTCTCGGCCTCGGTGATCTGTCCTGCTGTGGCGAGCGCCATCGCCGCCTCGACGTGGTTCCACGGGTCTGCGTGCCCGCCCGGAAACCAGGGAATCATGCCGGAGGAGAGCTGCCATTCCGCGATCCCGTCAGCGGTCTCCGCGATCTGATCCAGGGTCAACAACGGACTCATGCGGCCGCCTTCTCCGCAACGACTGGCTTCGTTGCGTACACCACGAGACTCTTGCCGAGCACGGGGTTAAGGACCTGGTCAGCGACCTTGGTGGCTGTTGGTTGTTTCATGATGTCCCAGGTCAAGAAGCGGTTGTAGAGATCGGTCAGTTTGTGCTCTTCGGTGGGCCGATTCACACCGACCGCACACCGAAGCCACCAGTACGGACTATGGAGCGCATGTGCCCGATGCGAGTGCGTCACGTCGAGACCCGCGCCGGACATGCGATCAGCCAACTCGCCTTTGCCGTAGATGCGGACATGGCCACCTTCGGCCTTCGGGGCGTAGTACTCATCGGACAACTTCCAGCAGATCCGCTCGGGGAGCGCAGCCGGAACCGTCGCCGCGAACGTGCCCCCCGGACGAAGCACCCGGAACAGCTCCGACAGCGCAGCCACGTCATCGTCGATGTGCTCGAGGATCTCCGACGCAATGATCCGATCGAAGCTCCCGTCCGGGAACGGCAGTCGAGTCACGTCGGCGTTGCACGACGTCGCCGACACACCGACCGGCAACTCGCCACCTTCGTGCATCGCCGTCACGATCGCCTGCACCTCAACCAACTCGGGCATGGAGAAGTCGCTCGACACGACCGACGCGCCACGTCGCAACGCTTCGTAACTGTGACGCCCGAATCCGCACCCGATGTCGAGCAACCGGTCGCCCGCATGCAGCTGCAAGAGGTCGTAATCAACAGTCAGCACGGTCTTTTCCGAACCGATGCTTGCGTCCAGGCCGGTGTCATCGCACGGTCGCTTCGTAGCGGGTCTGGGTTTCGGACAAGAGCGCGTGGTACTGGTCGAGGGTCTTCAGAGCCGTGTGTTTCCAGCTCCAATGATCGATGACCCGCTGACGGCCAGTCGCGCCGACCCGAGCGCGCAATGCGGGGTCGTCGAGGGTGCGAAGGATCATTGCGGCGAGCGCGTCCGAATCGCCGGGGGGTACGAAGAAGCACGTCTCGTCATGCGTGCCGCAGACCTCCGGGAGGGCTCCACCGGTGGTCGCGATGAGTGGTGTGGCACAAGACATTGCCTCGATCGCAGGAAGCGAGAAGCCTTCGTAGAGGGACGGCACACAGGCGAGTTCGGCTTCGGAGTAGAGCTCGACGATGCGCTCATCTGGCACCCCCGAAACGAACGTGACGGCCTCTCCGAGCCGTCGGAGCGTGTCCGCGGTCTTACTGCCTTCCTTCGGTTTGCCGATGATCACGAGCTCGACGTGGCGTTCGGCCCGAACCTTGGCTGCAGCCTCAAGCAGATGAACAAGGCCCTTCATGGCGACGTCGGCGCTGGCGGTCGTGATGATGCGGCCCGGGACCTTTGCGACGCCGTCCATCGGGCGGAACAGCTCGGGGTCGACCCCGACCGGCACGACATGAATGCGGTCGATCGGCACCTGATGATCGGTGTGAATGTCCTGCTTTGAGTTCTCCGAGACCGTCATCACCCGGTCCATGCGCTTGGCGACTTGGGTCTGCATCTTGGTGAAGGCGTACCAACGGCGTTTGCCGAACTCTTCCCGCCAGGTCCGGGCGTGATCGATCTCGAGACGTCGATCGACGGTGATCGGATGATGGATGGTCGACAGCACCGGGAGGAGCCTCTGGAGGGCGAGAATGCCCCATCCGAGCGTCTGGTTGTCGTGCACGAGATCGAACTCGCCGGTGCGGTGGCGCAGGTTGTCCCACGCCCGCCACGAGAACGCCATCGGCTCAGGAAAGTTGCCGGTGTTGAACGACGTGTTCTCCAACCAATCCCAACGATCCTGGAGCTCGAACACGCGGGGTTTACGCATCGGGAAGTGATCGTTGAATGTCTGAAGGCTCGGCAGTTTGGTGAGGGGCACCCGGTCGTCGAGGTTTGGGTACGGCGGACCGCCGAGCACTTCGACATGGTGGCCGAGATCAGCCAGCGCCTTGGTGAGATGCCGGGTGTAGACGCCCTGTCCGCCGACGTGTGGCTTGCCGCGGTAGGAGAGGTAGGCGATTCGCAACGGTCGATCGATGACGGGAGCGGAATCGGCAGACATGGCGCCCTGATACTACCGTCCGATAACGCCCGCTATTCCCGGAGGATGTGGCCGATGCGAGTCGTGGTACAGCGCTGTGCCGAAGCGTGGGTGACGTCGGAGGGGTCCGAAGTCGGCCGAATCGGGGCTGGTCTGTGCTGTCTCGTGGGGTTCACCCACGACGACGATGCGTCGACCGTTCCCAAGCTCGCCGAGAAGCTCTGGAACCTCCGCATCATGGACGATGCAGAGGGCGTCATGAATCTCTCGGTGGCGGACACATCGCAATCGCTGCTGCTCGTCAGCCAGTTCACCGTGTACGGCGATACCCGGAAGGGCCGTCGGCCGAGCTGGATCAACGCGGCTCGGCCCGAGCATGCCGAGCCGCTCTTCGACCTGCTGGTCGATGCGCTCCGAGCGCTCGGCGCGACCGTCGAAACGGGTGTGTTTCGGACCGACATGCAGGTCGGCCTCGTCAACGACGGACCGGCAACAGTCATTGTCGAGATGTGACTTCAGGTCACCTCGGGGTCAGACACCAATGTGACCGGTAGTCACGTGCGGCGCCGGGCGGCGCTGCCGACGGACACCACATAAATAGCGATCGCCAGGCCGAGCATCGGCCCTGGACCGAGGCGGGTGGCCAGGGTGAGGCCCTCCCGGCGTTCGATCGTGCCGTAGAGAACCCGCTGCTCGGAGATCCCGGTTCGTTCGAGCACGCGGCCGTCCGGCGACACGATGGCGCTGAAGCCCGTGGGCGCGGCCTGGAGAACCCAGCGATCATTCTCCATGGCCCGCAAACGCGATGACGCGACTTGCTGAGACTGCAAGATCGTCAGCCAATAGCTCGACCCGTTCGTCGGGTTCACCAGGATCTCGCCGCCGTCGAGGATGGCCGAACGGCCCCGCCGATCGAAGAAGATCTCCCATGAGATCGAGATCCCCAACGTCGCCACCGGCGACTCGAGCACCGCCGGCCCGGTGCCTTGCAAGACGTCCCGGTTGGGGATCTCGTCGTTGAACCGTTCGATCAGTCCACGCAGCGGAACGAACTCCCCGAATGGCACGATCCGCACCTTGTCGTACCGGCTCACCGTCTCGCCTTCGGCCGTGATCGCGGTCGAGTAGTTGACCGTGTTGCCTGGCGAGGCGCTTCCGGCCGAATGAAACCACCCCGGAATCAGCACGGCGTTTTGCTCTCGGGCGATTTCGGCCGTCGCCTCAATGGCCTCGCTCATGAACAGCAGATCGTCACAACGTCCCAGAGGACTGCCGTCGGCGATCGGGTTGACGACGTTCTCGGGCCACATCACGAGGTCCACTTGGCGGTCGATCGACGCTGTTGCCTCCGCATGGCGATCGAAGACCCGCTGGTTCTCACAGGTGTCGGCGCGAGTCCGCTGCGGCCCGCCGCCCTGCACGATCGCCACATCGATCTCTTCGATCGGAGAGGCTGCCGGCAAGACGACGCCGAGCAACACCGAGAGTGCAACCGGGCCGAACACGATTGCCGCCATGTCGAACCGTCTGGTTGCAAGGAGCTGCAACGCACAACCCGTTGCGACGGTGACCGCCGTGAGTAGGAGAGAACCGAGAACCGGCAGCGAATGGTTGAGCGGCGAATCAACCTGGGTCATCGGCACGGTGGCCAGCGGCACGCCACCGAAGGGGTACGTCCACCGGAACCACTCGTACAAGACGAACCCCGCCGGAAGCTTGACGAGCCGCCCGTCGCCGCTGCCAGCCGCGGCGGCGATCACGCTGTAGCCAGCACCGAACACGACGAACACGAGGATGTAGCCCGGCGCGGTCAGGTCGAACATCCACAGTTCACCCATCGCCAGCCACACGAAGCCCGCCGCGTAGCCCATGACGAACCGGTCCCGTGCGCGCTCTTCGATACAACCGTGGGCGAAGAGTGCGAAGCCGATCAGACCGAGCGGCCACCATCCCCACGGCGGCAACGAGAACGCAATCAAGAATCCCGCGAGCGCTCCGAGCGCCACCCGACGAATCACTGGGTCAGACTAGGGGTGAAAGCCGTGCGGAAGTCCAGCGGCGGTGGCAGGGTTGATACCACCATGGAGTTGTTCGTCACCCAAGAAGCCGTCGATCTCATCGCCAAACGCGGCGGTGTCGCCGCGATCGACTTCATCCCGCCCATCGGTTGAGGTCGGACGAAGTTCGACGTGTCGGTCGACACGCATCTCAAAGGCAAAAACCTCGCCCCTTACCGAGTCGTCCGCACGGATGGACTGAAGATTCACGTCGCGCCCAAGCTCGTTGGGTACGCCTCAAAGGTTCAGCTCGATGTCCGGGGCAAGGTCCGCAAAAAGCTCGACATCGACATCCATCACGAGCACGGACCCGGCTGTCAACACTGAACGCCCCTGCGGGCTGACACTGCCCTACAGAACCGGAACCAGGCGGTGGATATCGCCGATCAGGCCGACGCCCTTGATCTCGACGGAGACGTCACCCTCGGGGTCGACCCAATCCGGAAGGATGTCGGTCGAGCATGCGGCGAGGATCTCATCGGGTCGGGCGGCGGCGCAGAGCTTGGCAGCGAGATTGACGGGTTCGCCGATGTAGTCGTCGCCTTCGAACAGCAGCGCAATGCCGCTCGCCAGGCCGACCCGCACCTGGAGGTCGGTCTTCGAGAAGTGGTGAATCAGGTGGGCGCCGAATGCGACGGCGGCCGTGGGGTCGACGCCGACGATCATGACGCCGTCACCCAGCCACTTGGCCACGCGGACGCCACGCTTGGCGGCGACGTTGCGAGTCATGCGACGGAACTCTCCGAGCAGCTTGACCGCTTCGTGCGGTCCGTTCTCGCGGGTGAACTGCGTGAAACCCGACAGATCAGCGAACACGAAGGTCCGCTCGACGCTCAGGTGGGTGTCGCCATCGGGCAACAGATCGGGTCGTTCGAGCCCGGAACTTCGGTTCGCCTCGAACCAGTCGAGGGCCGGACCGAGGTCGGCCGCCGCATCGTCGGGCACGGCGAGAGGCTGGGTTCGTTCGACCCGGCCGGGGAGGTCGGTCGTCGTGGGAATGTCAGTGGACATTGAGGGTCACCTCGCTCCGCCGATGCGAGGTTCTCAGTGTACGAGCCTCCACCGACAGGGGCACCGCACCCGGGTGGATCACCCAAGCCGTTCTCTGGTCAGCCGTCGCAGGTCGAACAGTCGCAGGTCGCCGTCCCACAACAGCAATGATGCTGATGAAGGAGCGCACCGAACGTTTCCGCCCGAATGATCTGGGGTGCGGCGTTTCGGTCGTAGATGTTCGAGGGGGAGTGCGGTGTTCGTCTCGGATCGACAAGGCGGAGTGACGGCGAGATTGTTCCACCCTTGCAGTCGTGTGACGCGTTGAAACAGCCCGGAGTCATGATGTCGAGCACCTCCGGATGCCAGGCGCCGATCCAGTCGGCGTGGGTTGTGGTTCCGCCCGGCCTGATGAGGTCGCCGTGCTTGTCGGACGACAGATACCAGGTTCCGGTGCGCTGATCGTTGTTGTTCCAGTGGATGTTGTAGGTGATCTGCGGGTGTCGGATCGGATGGCTCGCGGGGCAGGCGGCGCCGTAGTACGCCGGGTACGCCATGTGGCCTTTGTGGTCGGGTGAATCGAGGCGGCCGTCCGAGCAGCGGGGGAGGACCAGGCTGAGCGTGAGGTACTGGCCGGGCGCACAGTCCGGGATCAGCCGGCCGTTCTGGCTCTCGCCGCCGCTGATCGGCGAACCGCAATACCACTCGTAGTCAATGCCGTTCGCTCCCGAACCGTTCCGGTTGGGTTGGGTAGCAGCCGCCATCGCGTTGCCGACGACAATCTTCATACCGTTGGGATACGGAGTGACCGACTCGTTGCCGGCCCGCTTGTAATAGATGAGTGAGTACTGGGCCGGACGGACGTCGCCGTTCCCATCGAACACAGCCGGGATCCAATACGCCGACCGATTGAGCGGCCCACCTTGGCAGGTTCCGTCGCCACTACTCATCAACGAGTTGGCTGTCGAGGCGTGATTGGCGTTCGTGTTGCCGAAGTACATGTGCAGATGCGTGGCGTCCTTCTGGCCAGGGAAGACGATCGGGTCGTCGAAGTTGAAGTGGCTCGTCAGGCACACGGTTCGGAAGGAGCCGTCCTGGCCGTTGTGGTCGATCTTGGCGTTGGTGTTCGTGTGGTCCGAGAGTCGGACGCCATCGAATCCTCGACGAGGTGTGGTGGAAGTGGGTGCGGCGGTGGTGGTCGATGATGTGGTGGATGTCGTGCTGGTGGTCGTACTGGAGGTCGTCGTGCTGGTGGTCGACGTCGTGGTCGAGCTACTCGTGGGCGGCGATGTCGTCGTCGCCGCACGCGTTGTCGTTGGCGCATACGTCGACGGCGGATGAGTCGACGGTGGGCGCGTCGTGGTCTGACGAACTGTCGTGGTGGTGGTCTCGCTACCGACGCGTCGGGGCGTCTCGGTCGTTCGCCGAGGCTCCGTCGTGGAGCTCGCTGTCGTCGCCGGACTGTCTGTGGTGGTCGAGATGGTGTTGCGTCCTGGAGCCGATCGCCCGATCGTCGTCGAGGTAGACGGGGCGTCCACGTCCGAACTCGAACGAACCACGCGTGCAGCAGATGTCGTCGAGGCATCGGACGGCTCGGTTGACGAAATGGTGGCCGTCGTGCTCGTTGCCCGCGTCGTTTGTGTCGCTGCGGTCGAGGTCGGCGTGCTCGACGCAGCAGCGAGCGCATCGCTGATCGAGAGATCGTCGGTGTTCGCTGGGCCCGTGTCGTCCGAAGCCGTTGCGGCGGGAGCATCGCTGGTCGCAGATCGCGAGTTGGACCCGGCGGCGTCGATCTCGTTGGCGTCGGTGGTCGCCGTGAGGGGTTCGGTGACGGTCGGTGCGGTCGGTCGAACGCTCGGACCGCCGACGATTCGGCCAAGAAGGGAGTCGGGGTCGGGCTCGCCGAGTAGTCGAGCGAGGATCGTGGTGTTCTGGTCGCCGAGGGCGACTGCAGACATCCCGCCGACGGTCAGGAGCGCGACAACGACAACGAGCGCAAGTCGGAAGGCAATCGTCGGGTTGCGCACGGTTCGTGTCTCCACTCGGATGAGTCGGTCGACCCACCTCGTCACACGTTCGCAATGTATCTGACACGTAGCGTGAAGTCGCATCGGCCCTCGAACACCCAGAGAATTCATCTCTGACGCCATGCGTTCAGAACGTGGTTCTCCGCCTACCTAGTGTCGTTCTGGGTGAGTGCGGTCAGCGCCGCGTGCTGGCCAGCTGCGACACACGCAGGCAGCCCCAGCCCGTCTCGCCAGGCGCCCGTCACCACAAGCCCCGGACGGTCACGAAGGCCCTCGTCGATCGCACGAACCGTGTCGTGATGGTCGACGTCGTACTGAGGAAGTGCGCTCATCCAGCGAGTGACGACCGACCGATTGACATGAACTGCCGCTTCGAAGACGGCGGAAAGGTCGTCGATGACGAGGTCGAGGAGAGTGTCGTCGTCGAGCGCCATCCACTCGTCACGTCCTCGTCGTCCGATCGACACACGGAGCAGATGACGTTCCGGCGATGCCAGCCAGGGCCACTTGTGATCGGCGAACGACACGGCCGTGACCGTCAGTCCCGCGCCGCGGGGCACCAACACGCCACTCATCTGGTCGTCGACGTCGACTCCGATGGCCGATACGTCGAGGAGGAGTAGCGCCACCGACGAATAGTCGATCGTGCGAAGTCGGTCGGCGACCTCCGTGCAGCCAACCGTGGTGTCGAGTACGGAAGCCGCCGCTGGAGTCGGGATCGTCAGTACCACCCGATCGCTGTAGAGCCCTTCGCCCGCACCGACGTCAACGCTCCACCCGGTTCCGGTTTGTCGAAGCCCGGTGATGTGGTCGTGTACGAACCGGACGCCGAGTCGTTCGAGCGACTCGACCAGTCGGGTGAGCAGCCGGTGCAAGCCGCCATCAGGAGTCAGGAAGACCGGCCCACCCGTCGCCGCTGACGTCATCGTCGCCGATGCTCGCAACAAGCTCGAGTCCCGCTGAGCCATGGCGTCGATTTGGGGGACGCCTGCCCGCACGCTCAGGCGGTCGCTGTCGCCGGCGTTGATTCCGCCGAGTAGTGGGTCGACGACCCATTCGAGGATCTCGTCGCCGAGTCGACGCCGGACAAGAGCCCCGACCGATTCGTCGGTGTGGGGTCGATCGGCGGGAAGATCGAGGTCGAGTCGGGCACGCTCGATGCCCGCAGGACTGATCAGGCCCGAAAGCGCCAGCGCGTCGAGGTCGCTCGGTATCCCGAGAACGCCCTTCGGGATCGGATGCAACACGCCATCACGAAAGAGCTTCGCCGATGACGCCGCCGGAGCGACGAGTTCGTCGCCGAGCCCCAAGCGGGCGGCGAGGTCGGCAACCTCGGGTCGTCGGGCGAGAAATGCGTCCGGTCCAGTCGGGATGGTGAGTCCGTCGATCTCGGCGAAGCCGATCTTGCCGCCGAGCGGGCGCCGATCGACGACGGTGACCGTCGCGCCCGCCTCGGCGAGATCGAGAGCGGCGGTGAGGCCAGTGATGCCACCGCCAACCACGACGACATCGAGGCCGTCTCCCGCTGCGGACCCGACGGCTTCGGTCACGAGGTCGAGCGGTAGGCGTGGACGTGGTCCACGACTTTCTCGAGCACCGTGGGATCGGTGTCGGGTTGGACCCCGTGCCCGAGATTGAAGATGTGTCCGGGGTGGCCATCGTTCGAGGCGAGCACGCCATCCACCTCATCGCGGACGATCTCCCACGGGGCGCCGAGGATCGCGGGGTCGAGGTTGCCCTGTAGGGCACGGTCCGCTGGCACCCGTGTCCGCGCCTCGGCGAGTGGAATCCGCCAGTCCACGCCTACGACATCGGCGCCTGCGTCGGCCATCAGGCCGAGGAGTTCGCCCGTACCTACCCCGAAGTGGATCCGTGGCACACCCGATTCTCCGATCGTTTCGAGCACCTTGGCGCTCGACGGCATCGCATACCGCTCGTAGTCCGCCGCGCTCAACGCGCCCGCCCACGAGTCGAAGAGTTGAATTGCTTCGGCCCCGTGCGCCACTTGTGACTGCAAGGAGGTGATCGCCAGATCGGCGAGACGATCCATGAGCGCAAACCACAGGTCGGGATGGGTTTTCATCAGCGCCTTGGTGCGCTGATACGTGCGCGACGGGCGCCCCTCGATGAGGTAGCTCGCCACGGTGAAGGGGGCACCGGCGAATCCGATAAGGGGGATGTCGAGTTCGGCGACGAGGTTGTCAATCGTCTCCAGCACGTACGGCGTGTCCGCTTCGGGGTCGAGCGGCCGAAGGCGGGCGAGGTCATCCGACGATTCGAACGGCTTCTCGACGACTGGGCCGATCCCGGGGACGACGTCGAGGCCGAAGCCGATTGCGTGAGCTGGGGTGACGATGTCGGAGTAGAGGATCGCAGCGTCGACGCCGTATCGACGGATGGGCTGGAGGGTGATCTCGGTGGCCAGATCCGGGTTGGCGATGGCGTCGTTGATGCTGCCTTCGCCTCGCACCGCTCGATACTCGGGGAGCGAACGACCGGCTTGGCGCATGAACCACACGGGAGTCACGTCGTGGGGTTCGCACCGGCAGGCGGCGAGGAAGGGTGAATCGGGGCGTGCGGTCATCGCCCCCGAGCGTATTGGGGGTCGGCGTCGATAGGCTTGTCTCCCCCCAAACCGCGCCTTCGGGCACTCGTGACTACCGGAGCGTCATCATTTCCACCGCCCCGTCCGATTCGCAACGCCACCCCGATCTCGAGGCCGAACAGGCCTACCTCGATCACGCGCAACGATGCCTCGAAGAGGCTCGCGCCCTCGCGCTTCGACTCTCGGACAACCTCGAAGTCGGGGCCGGTGGCACCAACCAGGCGCGTTTCGAACGAGAGGCGTTCACCGACAACATCGTGGAGCGGCTCAGCCAGCTCGACATCGGCGACGCCTCGCTCGTGTTCGGCCGCATCGACCATGACCCTGCGGTCGACGATGTGCACGACGAACCTCTCTACATCGGACGGATCGGCGTGTGGGATCGCCAACAAGACGCCGTCGTCGTCGACTGGCGGGCGCCCGCGGCCGAACCGTTCTACCGAGCGACGGGCGTCGACCCGCTGGGGCTCGAGCGGCGACGCCACTTCGCCACCCGTAGTCGGACCCTGCTCGACATCGACGACGAGTTCTTCGGCGACCTCAGCCGCCTCGACGAACAGGCCCAACGCACCGGCACTGTCCAGGGCCACGGGGCCCTGATCACGGCGCTCGAGACCGCTCGTACCGGTCGGCTCGGCGACATCGTCGCCACGATCCAAGGCGAGCAAGACGAGATCATCCGATCGCCGCTGCCCGGCATCATCGTGGTTCAGGGCGGCCCCGGCACGGGCAAGACCGTCGTCGCCCTCCACCGCGCTGCTTACCTCCTTTACTCGCATCGATTTCCCCTTGCCGACCAGGGAGTCCTGGTGCTCGGCCCCAACCGGCTCTTTCTCGCCTACATCGAGCAGGTGTTGCCGTCGCTCGGTGAGGCCGGAGTCCGCCTCGCCGTTCTCTCCGACCTTGTCGTGCCCAAGGTGCGTACCGACCGGCTCGACTCCGAAGCTGCCCAAGCCGTCAAAGGCGATCTGCGGATGGCCGACGTCGTCCGCCGCGCTGTGCGCCAACGCCAACGGCCGCTCCGAGAAGATCTCGTCGTCGGCTACGGGCTCCAGCACTTGCGGTTCAGCGTCAGCGATTCCGAGATCATCATCAAAGAGGCGCGCCGCCGTTTCCGGACACACAACGCTGGTCGCAAGTTCGTCGAAGACGAGCTCTTTGCCACGTTGGCGATGTCGGCCCGCGACGACCTCGACGCTCGGGTCATCCGCGACCGCATTCGCTGGACCTATCCGATCCGCGAGGCGCTCGAATGGATGTGGCCAGTCCTGACCCCCGCTCATCTCGTCCACGACCTCTACACGAGTCCGGCGCTGCTTCGTGCGGCATGCGACGGCATCTTCGAACCCGACCAGGTCGAACATCTCCACCGCCCCCGCGATCGCCATGCCTCCGACGTCGTGTGGGCGTTCGCCGATGCTCCGGTCCTCGACGAAGCACGAGCCAACCTCGGCTCACGTCCGGGCCGCAAGGACGAAGACGAGGTGCGCACGTACGGGCACATCCTCGTCGACGAGGCGCAAGATCTCTCCCCCATGGGCCTGCGCATGATCGCTCGCCGCAGTCTCAACGGCTCGATGACCGTCGTCGGCGACATCGCCCAGGCGACGGGCACGTGGGATCGCAACTCGTGGGACGAAGTGATCGAGCACCTGCCGGTGCAGCGCCGTGAGCCGGAGCGTCGTGAGCTGACGACGGGCTACCGCATTCCGGCTCCAGCGATGAGCCTGGCCGCTCGGGTACTACGACACGCGGCACCCGATCTCCAGCCTCCGGTCGCCATACGTGCCGACGGTGACGAGCCGGTCGTGCGTCGTGTCGACGACCTCCATACATCCCTGCCGCAGATGGTGCGCGAAGAGAAGGCACGAGTCGGCTCGGGCAACATCGCCGTGATCACCCCCCGGTCGATGACCGACGAGGTCGCTGCTGCGCTGGCCGCTGGCGAGATCGCACACGGCGGCGCGACCCGGTCGGGCCTCGACCTGCAAGTCACCGTCGTACCGGTCCAGCTCGTCAAGGGCCTCGAGGTCGACGCCGCGATCGTGGTCGAACCGGCCCGGATCGTCAGCGAAGAACGCCACGGCGTGCGGGCGCTCTACGTCGCGCTCACCCGTGCGACCAAGCGAGTCGGCGTGATCCACGTCGACCCCCTCCCCGAGGCGATGCTCGACGGTACCGAGGTCGCCCAACCGTCCTTGGTCGCCGGCTCGCCGGATATCGGAACGCCGGGCAAGCCAGCGGCGCCGCCGGCTCCAACGGTCGATCAACCGACTCTGGACTTCGGGGCCTGATGGATTCGGGCGGCCAGGTCCTGGAGCGGTTCTCCGAGCCGGTCCGCGCCTGGTTCGAGACATCGTTCGACGCGCCAACGCCCCCACAGCGCCAGGGCTGGCCAGCGATCGCCGACGGCGACCACACGCTGATCTTGTCACCCACCGGTTCGGGAAAGACGCTGTCGGCGTTCTTGTGGGGCATCGACCGACTGATGACCGAACCCGTGCCCGAGAAGGACGCCCGGACGCGGCTCCTCTACTTGTCGCCCCTTCGGGCGCTGGCGGTCGACGTCGAGAAGAACCTTCGCTCGCCGCTGCGGGGCATCACGCTCGCTGCCGAACGTCTGGGCACCGACGTGCACGTCCCTGTCGTCGGAATGCGCACCGGTGACACGCCCGCCGACGAGCGACGCAAGCTCGTCCGCCACCCGCCGGACCTTCTGATCACGACTCCCGAGTCGCTCTACCTGATGCTGACCTCGGCGGCTCGTGAGACGCTTCGCAACGTCGACGCAGTGATCATCGACGAGATCCACTCGGTCGCCGGCACCAAGCGTGGTGCGCACATGGCGCTCACCCTCGAACGTCTCCAGCAGCTCGTGGGCCGCCCGGTGCAGCGCATCGGTTTGTCGGCGACGCAGCGGCCGCTCGAAGAGATCGCTCGCTTCCTCGGCGGTCGCGACGTCACCCCGGGGGGCTCGACGTGGCGGCCGGTCACCGTTGTCGATGCTGGCGCCGCAGCGAACATGGACATCGAAGTGGTCGTGCCGGTCGAGGACATGTCCGATCTGGGTCAAGTGGTCGAGGAGCCAATGGCGGGTCCGACGGCGGCGGGCCCGGCTCGGCGCAGCATCTGGCCGTCGGTCCACCCCCGCATCCTCGAACAGATCCAGAAGCACCGGTCGACGATCGTGTTCGTCAACAGCCGCCGCCTCGCCGAACGCCTCGCCGGCCAACTCAACGACATGTGGGCGGACCAACTCGCCACCGAAGAAGATCCGGTCACATCGGGGTCAGACACCAACGTGACCGACTCGATGGGGATGGAGCGGAGCGATGGCGCGATTGCGGGAGAGTCAGTAGAGCGCCCGGAGCGGAGCGGTGGCGCGATTGCGGAAGTGGGAGAAACACGCGACCTGATTGCGTCGCATCACGGGTCGTTGTCGAAAGAGAAGCGGCTCCAGATCGAGGACGAGCTGAAGCAGGGGCGGTTGCGGGCGATCGTCGCAACGAGCTCGCTCGAGTTGGGGATCGATATGGGTGCGGTGGATCTCGTGATCCAGGTGGAGTCGCCCGGGGCCGTGAGTCGTGGCCTTCAGCGTGTGGGCCGGGCTGGTCACCAGGTGGGGGCGACGAGCATCGGCAAGATCTTCCCCAAGCACCGTGCTGATCTGCTCGAGACGGCAGTGGTTGTCGACCGGATGCTTCAGGGGCAGATCGAAGAGACCCGGTATCCCCGCAATCCGCTCGATGTGCTGGCCCAGCATGTGGTGGCGATGACTGCCCTCGAAGACTGGTCGCTCGATGACCTGAGCGCAACGGTGCGGGCGGCAGCGAACTTCGCCGAGTGTTCCGACGACGTACTCGAAGGCGTGCTCGACTTGTTGGCCGGGCGGTATCCATCGGAGGAGTTCGCCGAACTGCGACCGCGGATCGTCTGGGACCGGGTCGCCGGGATGGTTCGGAGCCGCAAGGGTGCACAGCGCTTGGCGGTGACCAATGCAGGCACGATCCCCGATCGCGGTCTGTACGGCGTGTTTCTCCCCGACGGGACTCGTGTCGGCGAGCTCGACGAAGAGATGGTCTATGAGTCGCGTCCTGGCGAGACCTTCCTCCTCGGCGCGTCGACCTGGCGGATCGAGGACATCACGTTCGAGCGGGTCGTCGTGACCCCTGCGCCAGGCGAACCCGGCAAGATGCCGTTTTGGCACGGAGACGGACCGGGCCGCCCGATCGAGCTCGGCCGGGCGCTCGGGGCGTTCACCCGCGAGCTTCAGGCGATGAACGAACCCGACGCCATCCGTCGCCTGCTCGATCGCCACGGCCTCGACGAGCTCGCCGCGAAGAACCTGATCCAGTACGTGACCGAGCAGGTGGAGGCGACCGGCGTCGTGCCCGACGATCGCACGATCGTCGTCGAACGGTTCCGCGATGAGATCGGTGATTGGCGGGTGTGCATCCTTTCGCCGTTCGGTGCCCAGGTGCATGCGCCTTGGGGCATGGCGTTGCGGTCAAAGTTGGCCGAGCAGTGGGACATGGACGTCGAGATGATGTGGTCCGATGACGGCATCGTGATCCGATTGCCCGAGTCGGCCGACGATGTTGCGATCGACGAGCTCCGGTTCGCCCCTGAGCAGATCGATGAGGCCGTCGTCAATGAGCTGCCGGGTAGCGCGCTTTTCGCCAGCCGCTTTCGGGAGTGCGCCGGGCGGTCGTTGTTGTTGCCCCGCCGGCGTCCGGATCAACGCACGCCGCTGTGGCAGCAGCGGCAACGTTCGGCCGATCTGCTTCGAGTGGCGTCGAAGTACCCGTCGTTCCCGATCTTGCTCGAAACAACCCGCGAGTGTCTGAACGACGTGTTCGACGTTCCGGCGCTGCGCGAGATTCTCCAAGGTCTCGCCAACCGCTCGATCCGGATGGTGGCGGTCGAAACACCGAAGGCTTCGCCGTTCGCTCAGTCGCTGCTGTTCGGGTGGATTGCGGTGTACATGTACGAAGGCGACGCTCCGCTCGCCGAACGTCGAGCCGCGGCTCTGTCGCTCGACCGCGATCTCTTGCGTGATCTTCTTGGCGCCGAGGAATTGCGGGAGCTGCTCGATCCGGGTGTGCTCGCCGACCTGGAGCTCGAACTTCAACGACTCGTCGACGGTCGTCGGGCGCGCGACGCCGACGAGATCCACGACCTGCTCCGAATCCTTGGTCCGCTCGATCGTCACGAGATCGATGCCCGATCGGTCGAGGACTGCGACGTGGGTGTAGCTATCGACACGTTGCTGGCCGACCACCGTGCCATCGAGGTGGGCATTGGGGTTGACCGACGGATCGCGGCAGCCGAAGACGCCGGGCGCCTTCGAGATGCGCTCGGCGCGGCGATCCCGGTCGGGTTGCCAGCAGCGTTCACCGACAGCGTCGACGATCCGCTCGGCGACCTCCTCATCCGATTCGCTCGGACCCACGGTCCGTTCGTCACGCAACAGTTCGCCGACCGCTACGCCGTCGGACTCGACCGCGCCGACCAAGCACTCGATCGCCTCGCCGGCGAGGGACAGCTCGTGCGCGGCGAGTTCCGTCCCGAAGGGTCGGGGCGCGAGTGGGTGGATGAAGGTGTGTTGCGTCAACTCCGCCGACGGTCGCTCGCGGCGTTGCGCGCCGAGGTCGCGCCGGTCGAGAAATCGGCGCTCGGTCGTTTCCTTCCCGGCTGGCAAGGCGTCGGCATCCGACGACGTGGCCCGGACGGGCTGGCCGAAGTCATCGCCATCCTTCAAGGCGCAGCGCTGCCCGCATCGGTGCTCGAATCAGCGATCCTCCCGGCGCGCATGGCCGATTACCGATCGAGCGACCTCGACCTGTTGATGACATCGGGCGAGATCGTCTGGGTCGGCGCCGGCGCCATCGGAGCGAAGGACGGGCGCATCCGCCTGGCCTTCCGAGACCAGCTCGGACTGCTCGTCACGCCCGACCCCGAACCCCCGGCCGAACCCATCCACGACGCAATCCGGGGACGCCTCGCGTCCATGGGCGCCTCGTTCTGGCACGATCTCGTCGCTGCCGTCGCCGAAGCTGATGGCGTCCCGCCGAGCGACAAAGCCGTGCTCGCTGCGCTGTGGGATCTCGTGTGGGCCGGAGAGGTCACCAACGACTCCATTGCCCCGGTCCGGGCGTTCCTCGGCGGAGGGTCGGTCGGTGCCGCCAAGCGCAGCCAACGTCGTCGACCGAGAGTCGGTCAGCTGCGAGCGCAAGGACCGCCGCAGGCTGCTGGCCGTTGGTCGCTCGTTGCCCCGTTGCTTCAACCCGCACCGTCGCCAACCCAGAGCCAGACCGCCCGCGCACTTCAGCTCGTCGAGCGGTACGGCGTGCTCACCCGAGAGGCTGCGCTCGGCGAAGGCGTCAGCGGGGGATTCGCCGGCGTCTACCCGATGCTCAAACTGCTCGAAGAGCGAGGCGAGGTCCGGCGCGGCTACTTCGTCGAAGGTCTCGGCGCCGCCCAGTTCGCCCTTCCCGGTGCAGTGGATCGCCTGCGGAGCTCCGCGGCCGAAACCGACGACCTCGACGCCGACCCGAGAGCCATCGTGCTCGCCGCCACCGACCCCGCGCAGCCGTACGGTGCCTCGCTTCGCTGGCCCGAATCCGAGGGACGCCCCGCCCGCGTCGCCGGCGCGTGGGTCGTGCTCGTCGACGGCGAGCCGGCTGTATTCGTGGAGCGAGGGGGAAAGAGTTTGGTCTCCTTCCCCCTCGCCTCCCAGACGGACCGGTGGGTCGATCCGCTCAAACAGCTCGTGGCCGACCGCAAGCTCCGCGTGCTCGAGGTGGGACGGATCGACGGCGAACCGTCGTCCGCCTCACCTCTCGCACAAACTCTGGTCGACCACGGTTTCGTCAAGGCCTACAAAGGCCTGACGTGGAACCGCCGCTGATCAGCGCGGCCCGAACGGCGTGTACAGACCTGACCCGTTCGATTTCATCCATCCTGCTTTGAGCGCGGCATATCGATTGCCTGAGACTCCAAGAACAGTGGCCAGATAGCCCGTCTTGTGCATCGGCTGTGCGTAGTAGTCGCCGACCCACCACCACCCGTTGTGGCACTCGAGACGGGAGACCTTTGCCGTGTAGTAGTTCAAGGCATGGTCGTACTTGATGAGGTCGGTGGTGTTCGGGGTCCATCCCGACACGTCGGGGGTGATCGTAATGATCGTGAGATTGACGGACACCCGATTGACGAACACGTGCGAGATCGCCACGGGACTGCTGAGCGCAAGCTTCTGACCATTGGTGCAACGACGTAGACGCATGTCGCCCTGTGGTGCGTACAGCTCGTGTGGCGCAGTGTTGTTCCACTTGGTTCCGGTCGCCGTCGGAGGAAATATCGGGCGTGCGGCGACGGTCACCGAGGTGCACTCTTGGCCCAGGTACGAGGTTTGATACTCCACGATCACACAGACTTGATGAGTCGCCGGAGTGGTCGTCGCCCAGCTGTAGATCACTGGCGAGTACCGGCCGATGTCAGAGAACGACTTCGCTCCCAGACCATTCGCACGGATCGTGATGTCGAACCCGGAGTAGTTGGAGTTGACTTGCGCTCGCGCCGAGACTCGTCCGTTGTCATAGCTCGCCGAGATCGTGGCGTTCCACCAGAACGCTTCGGGAGTGACTGGCGTGTTCGTCTCGCCGCCACCGGCGGTTCCACTCGTACCGGTTCCGCCGCCGGCGGTGCCACCTGATGTTGTCCCGCCGCTCGTTCCGCCGGACGGGCACATCGAGTTGGCTCGGTTAGCGAACTCGCTGCTCGCCGCGAGGCCGTCGACGACTCCATCGCGTCCGGACGAGTTATAGATGCCGGTCCAGTAGGTCGCGCCGGCGCTGTCGGCGGTCCGGCCGAGCAACGCGAGGTAGAACCCTTCGACTTGCTGACGTCCCGAGCTGTACCTGAACGAGTGTGCTTCGGCGCTGTTCATCACGTCGCGCACGGTCTGGACCATCGCCGACCGGCAAGCAGAGTTTGACGTTTGCGACTCGAGACGGTCGCCGAAGTAGCTCGCTCCCGATGCGTCGGGCGATCGCTTAAGGATCCCCTGGTAGACGCCATTCAAGAACGTCGAGAAGGTCCCAATGCTGCTCGTTGTCGATCCACCCGACCCACCGGTCGTGCTTCCGGCAGAGCCCGCGGGAACCGTGACGACGGTTCCGCCGCCGCTGCCTCCGAGGGTTCCGGTTGAGGGGCATCCTTGGCCGCCGTTGGGGCGTGAGCCGAACTCGCTGTAGAGAGCGGTACGGATGTTGTATCCGGCGTTGCGGTGGGTTTGGCCGCAGGTGGCGTTGACCCAGTTCTTGGTGCCGTTGACGAGGTACCAGTGGTTGCCGTTGGGTTGGACGACGAGTTCGCCGTTGCCGCTGGAAGTTGATCCGCCGCCGGAGCTGGTCGTCGTGGGAGCGACCGTAGTCGGCGTCGGATTCGACGACCCTCCACCAGACCCGCTCGACGGGATGGTCCCGACCGATGGGCACCCGTTGTTGACCGACGGAAGACCGGCGAATTCGCTGTACGCGGCGGTTCGCACCGTCACGCCGGCGGCCTTGTGCTGGTCGGCGCACCACTTCGGGATCCAGTTGCGGGTCCCGGCGTTGAGGTACCAGTGGTTGACGCCGTCGTGTTGGACGACGATCTCCGGTCGATCGCCGACGGCAGCGCCGGCGGGCGATGAATTGGCGATGGCGAGCACGCTCGCCATGACCCCGATCATGGCAGCGACCGCGATCGAGGGTGTGATTCGGACACGCATGGGTGTCTCCCTTCTGTGTGCGACCCAGTCGGGTCGTCATTCAGGAGGGTCTGACGGAGGTCGTCGTCGATCGGTTCGGAGAAACTCGCGAATCTTTCGAACGAGTCGACGGCCAGGTCAGGCGACGGTCACCGAACCGCAGTCAATGTCAACGTTGACGCCGTTCTGCTTGAAGCGAATGACGTATGTGTGCTCTCCAGCGGCGACGCCAGAGTCGACGTGGGTCGTCGTCGCACCGAGGTTGGCGGTCCATCGACCATCGCGGCGCAACGTGTAGCGGTCCTCGCCGTCGACGGCGGTCCACGTGAGCGTCACGTCGGAGCCGTTGGCTGTCGCCGTGCATTCGAGGACTTGTGGCGGCGTGTCGTCGACGACGGTCACGTCTCCGCAGTCGATGTCGAACTTGGTGCCGTCGATCGTGTAGCGGATGACGTAGTTGTACGTGCCGTCGGCGACGGTGTCGGTGGTGGTCACGACATCGCCGAGCGACGCAACCCACTGCCCATCTCTGCGCAGAGACTGGTTCTTCGCCTTGTTGATGTTCGTCCACGTGAGTGTGACCGTGTCGGCGTTGACGTTGACCCAACATTGCGCCGGCGGCTCTTCGACGATGTCGGGCTCAACTGTGACGGGGCCGTCGCCGCACGGAAGGTCCACTTGTTGGCCGTTGTCGCGATAGCGCAGGACATACGTGTAGGTCCCGGGAGCGGTTCCCTCGTCGACCCACGAGAACGCGTTGTCGATCGAGGCTCGCCAGGCGCCGTCTCGGCGGATTGACCAGCTGGAGACTCCCGCCACAGGTGACCACGACAACGCGGGGTTGCCGTTGGCGGTGAGGCTGACCGAACAACTCGCGTCGGCGAACGGGATCGTGAACTTCCGGCGCTTCCAGTCGGTGGTCTCGTTGCCCGAGCGGTCGGTGGCCTTGACGTCGAGGAAATACTCGCCCGGGGGGAGGTTGGTGACGTCGAGACTCCAGGAGATCTCTTGTTCGGATGCGGTGACGGCTGCCGGGAGGGTCGACGCTGCGGCTTGCATCGTTCCGTCCGCTTGCAGATACGTGTTCGTGTCGCGGTTCTGGAGTCGGACGGTGACTGCGTCGACACGATGTTCGTCGGTAGCCGTCCCGGCGAGCGTCATCGTGGTTTCGGCGACATCGTTGTTCTGTGCCGGATACTGGATCTTGATGGCGGGCGGGGTGGCGTCGGGAAGTGGGCCGAAGTCGAAGAAGGCGTGACGTCCGGTGTCCACCTGGTTGACTCGGTCCTGATCGTGACCGAGCAGCAGGCCTCGGTCGGTCACTTCGAGCGCGAACACCGCAACTTGGGCGTTGGTTCCAGGGTCCCACTCGAGCGCCCAGCCGGTGGCGGGGTCGAGGGCGGCAACCTGACGGCGGGCGACCCATGGAGGGGAGTCGACGTTTGCGTCGGCGGTCCCGGTCTGGCAGGCAGCGGGCTTGCGGTACTTCGGGAACTGATCGAAGCCGAAGTCGGGAGCTCCGGGACCTTCGGTGTAGCAGAAGTGTCCGCCGACATAGACGGCGAAGTCGCTGATACCGACCGAGAAGGTCGAGTCGAACATGCGTGTCACCCAAAGCGCTTCGACGCCGGCTTCGCCTTCGATTGGTAGCGCGACAGACGTGTCGCACGCTGGCGGTGCGTCGTGACCCGAGGTGACGATCACGAAGTACTTGCCATTCGGCGAGATATCCATGTCGCGCATCCACAGCTTGCTGCTGATGCATCCCTCGGTCCGACCGGTGGCATAGAGATCGGTCTGCCAGGGGAGCAGGGTGGGCGTCGGTCCCAAGCCGATCTGTGCGACGCCGACCCGGTCCTCGCCGGCGATCTTCAGCGCGTTGTAGACGACGACGAGACGACTCCCGTCGGGGGTGATGTCGAGTGCCTTGACTGCACCGTTGGCGTTGTTGAAGGCGGAGGGCTCGGTAATCGGGAAGTCGAAGCCGGTGTCGACTGCTCCGGTTGCCGCATCGACGGCGGCGAGCCGGCTGCGGGCAATCCCGCCGACGGTTTCGAAGTTGCCGCCGACGTATACGCGTTCGGCGTCGACGTCGAGCGCTTCGACCTCCGAATCGACGTCTGCCACGAAGATGCGGTCGACCTCGCCATCGAGGTCGAGCTTGGCGACTCGGTTGCGCCAGCGTCCGTCGACCCGGGTGAAGCTGCCGCCGATGACGAGGTGGGTGCCGTCGGGCGTTGGCTCGATGGCTCGGATCGAGCCGTTCTCGAAGAGGGGGGCAATGTCGGAGAGGTACGTGCCGTCGTCGGCGTCGTAGGCGAAGAATGACGGCTGGTCCACCACGGTGCCGTCCTGGAGTGCGATCTGCGTGAAGTTCCCGACGACATAGACCCGATTGCCGACGTGCGCCATGTCGTAGACGGTTCCGTCGAGGACGGTTGGCAGGTCACGTCGCGGTCGTTCGGGAACGGTGGTCGTGTGCGCCGACGCATCTTCGGAGCTGCGAACGAGGGCGACTAGCGCGACAACGATGGCAAAGCCGAGCAGCAGCACGGTCGGGAATACGAAGCGGGAAGCGCGAGTCGACGCCATGTTCGTCTATCGGTGCGACCGACGGATCGGACGATGGGCCGTCTGGCCTCTGAGCTCGGGTGGGGAGGCTCAGTCGTTTGTCGTGTTCTCGTGATGCTCAAGCCGCTCGAGTAGCTCGTCGCGGATTGATCGACCGGGCTCGCGAGCCTTTGCGCCCGCGATCCGCCACCCGTGGCGAGAGGAGTACAGGAGTGGGTCTTCGCCGAGACGACCTTCGCCGAATGCGACGACACGAGCGAGGAAGAGATCGTGGTCGAGATCGGTTGCGAGCTTCTCGGTCACCTCGCAACCAAGCCACGAGATGCAGTCGACGATGATCGGCCATCCGTCCTGCGTGGTCAGATACTCGGGTGCGATGTGTTTGAACTTGCGGCCGGGGTACGAGAAATACTGGCCGACGTCGACTTGATCGCCGGCGAGGTTCGAGATTGCGAATCGACCCGATCCCACCAGCAGCGGGTGGGTGTCGTGTTTGGGCGAGATCGACACGAGCATGATGGGTTCGTCGAACGACACCTGCATGGCCCAGTGGCTGCAATACCCGCGAGTCATCCCATCGTGCGTCGCCGCAACGACTTGTACGCCCTTCATCATCTGCCCGAGGCAGCGTTTCAGATCTCTGTCCACGAGATCAGTATGGGAAGGAGTGGGACGTGATGGCGGATCAGTTCAGCCGCGCCCAGTAGGCGGCGGCTTCGTTATCGTCATCAATGAGGCCAGCAGCGACGTCCCAGCGGGCCCGGAGCTGTGCGAGCTGGCGGATTTGGGCTCGCTGCTGGTCGTCGGTTGCCACCACCATCTGTACGTCGAGCAGTCGGTCGATGCCGCCACGATCGCGGGTGAGGAACGTGTTGGTCAGGTTGTTGCAGACGCGCCACAGGAGCAGGTGTGTATCGACCGGGGGAAGTAGGGATCGCGAGAATGACGCCTCGGGTCCGTGGAGTTGGCGGAACCGAGCGGCGGCGCCAGCCTCGTCGATGACGGCGCCGGCGAACGGGTCGATCAGTACGGTGGGATCTTCGGTGCCGACGAGGAAGTGTCCGGGCATGCCGACACCGTGCAAGCGGACGCCGACTCGTGCGCCGACCGCGATGATGACGGCGGCGAGCGTGATCGGCATGCCAAGCCGTCGTTCGAGGACTCGATCGAGGAGGGAGTTGTCGAGCGAGTGGTAGTCGTCGATGTCGCCCCCGAAGCCACAGGTCACGAAACAGTGGTCGACGAGATCCGGAATCGTGGTCGGCGCTTCGCGGGAGATCTCGTCGAGAATCTCGAGGCCGACAGCGGTTGCGTCGGAACGCCCGGTCACGACCTCGGAGACGTAGAGCAGAGCACGTGCGAGGTCCGGTTGGGACTGGCCCAGCAATCGGTCAAGATCGTGAAGTCGACTCATCTCCACGAAGCGTCGCAGCTCGGCGTCGCTGGTGGCGGACGCGTCGGGATCTCCGCCACATCAGACGACGGCATCGCCGAATGCACAGCGCGAGCGGGACCGTGCTCGTCTCGCTACTTTGCGTGAGCCAGAAACGCGGTACTCTTCGCATCTCGTTGATGAGGAGTGGTGAGAAGCCGTCGCGATGATCGATTCCCGTGGTCGAACACTGACGTTGGCGACGATCGTCGCCATCGCGTTCGCGCTTGCCTTCGCGGTCTTCCGGCCGGGTGACGAGGCGTCCGCTGGCGTCGAGTTCGACGATCCCCACGCGTGGGTCGAGCACGGTCTTCGCGGCGAGATTCTTCATGTCAACGGCACGAATGGCGAAATCACGACTCGGGTTCGTGTCGCCGAACCGGGCGACAACATCGTGGCCATGCCATATCGGGATGGTGCCGTCGTCCTCAACCGAGACGCGATGGTTCTGACGGTCGTCGACGGCCGGACCCTTGTGCCGAGCGATCCAATCCGCGTCGACATGACGGACACGACCGACGACGACGCCGCATCGGTTCGCCTCGTCGCCAACGATCATCCGGACGGGTCGATCCATGTCGTTTCCGACGACCGCATTGTCGTCCACGACACCGAGACCGGCGTCTCGTCGATGGTGGCCGCCATCGTCGCCACGGGCGATGTCGTGCAGACCCAGG
Organism: Acidimicrobiales bacterium; assembly: GCA_020629375.1. GTDB lineage: Bacteria > Actinomycetota > Acidimicrobiia > Acidimicrobiales > SHLQ01 > SHLQ01. The sequence continues at coordinate 38,644 of JAHDDK010000002.1, read as the reverse complement.
ACGGGACCGTCTATACCTGGCTCGAGGGCGACGAGGCCGTGCACCGGCTCGACCGGACCGGCCTGACGCCCGTGCGGCCGATCGCCTCGTCGATCGACGAGGAGCGACGGACGCTGGTTGCGGCGGGCGACGACGCCTACCTGGTCGACGGGGCAAGACTCGCTGCAGCACCGGTCTCGGCCGGTGCAGATGCCCCGACGGCATGCCTCACCGCCGGTGCGCGGGGAGGGACCCCTGGACGGTCAGCCGGGCCGGTCGATCGGGTGATCGTGCACAATGCGACGGCCGGCGTACTGTCGGTCGCCGAGCCCGATGGGTCGCGTTGCTACGACGTGCGAGTCGATGGATTCGGACGGAACTTCGGTGCGCCGGTTGCTTCCGGAGCCTTCGCGTACCTGCCGGACTACGACACGGGTCGCATTGAGATCATCGACCTCAATGCCCGCGCGGTTGTCGAGAGCCGCCCGTTTGCCGGACCTGGCGCGGAGTCATTCGAGCTCGAGGTCGCGGGCGGTCTCGTGTGGGCGAACGAACCCCAAGGCCCCTTCGCGGCTGTCCTGGACGGAACCTCGATCACGCCGGTCGCAAAGATTGAGACGATCGTCGCCGCCTCGGTCCAGTCGGCAGACGACGAGGGCGACGAGAACATCAGCCCGTTCGGTGACACGGGGCTCCGGACGTTCGGGGAATCGGGCGATCAGGTCTTCTCGGCGACGGCTGATCAGGTCGGTGCCGGCGACGGCGAGACGGCCGAAGCCGACGATACCGACGGTGCTTCTGGTGACGGCGAGCCCGCCGACGAGCCTTCCGTGGTTGGCGTGGAGACCGAAGTCGCCGAACCAACTCGGGAGATCGCCGACCCGGACACGCCGGTCGAGTCCAGCACCACGACGGTCGCTCCCGACGACCTCATCGCGAATTTCGGTGTGTCGGCCTCCACGGTGACCGTCGGCGAGGTCGTCGAGTTCAGCGATCTCAGTGCCGGGGCACCGACCGCATGGTCGTGGGACTTCGGTGATGGTGCCGGGGCGACCGAACCGACGGTCGAGCACAGTTGGTCCGAGGAAGGGGTTTTCGTCGTATCGCTCACCATTCGGGACAGCGAGGGCCGCGAGGCGATTCAGACGACCGAGATCAGTGTCGTCGCCGAGTCGGTGGTGCTCCCGCCTGCGGCGGACTTCTCCTTCGAGAGGTCGACGATCCGCGTGGGAGAATCCGTCGCCTTCGTGAGCGAGTCGACCGGAGAGATCACGGCACTCTCGTGGGACTTCGGCGATGGGGCAACGGCGGTCGGCGGAACGGTCCAGCACGTGTTCGACGACGTCGGCCGATTCGTCGTCACGCTGACGGCAGCCAACGATGCGGGATCGACCTCGACGAGCACGATCATCACGGTGGTCAGCGACGTCGAGCCGCCGGAGGCAGTCATTGGTCCGTTGCCGACGTCGATCGTCGATGGGCAAACGGTAAGCCTGATCAGTCGATCGACGAACGATCCGACGAGGGTCGAGTGGCAGTTCGGCGACGGCACGCGTGCAACAGGTGATCGTGTCCAGCACTCCTGGGCCCGAAAGGGCTCGTATCGCGTGACGCTGACGGTCTCGAACGACGCGGGGACAGACTCGGCATTCGTCGAAGTCACCGTCGATCCGTCGGTCGATCCACCGATCGCCGAGTTCACCCAATCGGGACTCGAGGTGACCGTCGGCGAGATCGCAACGTTCACGAGCCTCTCGCAGAACGATCCAACACGCCTGATCTGGGGATTCGGCGACGGCACGACGAAACGGGGGACCTCGGTCCGCAAGCAGTGGTCGGAGCCCGGGGTGTATTCGGTCTCGTTGCGTGCCGTGAATGACGCCGGCACCGACACGGCCACGAAGACGATCACGGTTGTCGAGCCGATCGATCCGCCGATTGCGTCGTTCTCCACGGATCAGACGGCGGTCACCCCCGGAAGCGCGGTCCGCTTCGTGGACGAATCCACCCGCGAACCGACGGCGTGGCGGTGGGACTTCGGCGACGGGACGACATCGACGTCGAAGAGCCCGGCGCACTCGTGGGCCGAGCCTGGTGACTACGTCGTCTCGTTGACGGTGTCGAACGAGGGTGGCTCGTCCTCGGTGCAGCGCACGATCGCGGTTCGCAATCTCCCGGGAGCGAACTTCCGTTGGGAGGCCAACGGGTTGGCCGTCGAGTTCACCGATACGTCGTTCAACGGGCCGGAGCGTTGGATGTGGGACTTCGGCGATGGCAACACGTCGACCCAGCGGAGCCCCGACCACACCTACGCGCAGCCCGGCACGTACGACGTCACCCTCGTGGCGAGCAACCCCGTCGGAAGCTCGCCGGTGGCGCGCCAACAGGTGACGGTCGCTGCGCCACCCAAGGTCGACATCGAGTGCACGGCAGTCGGCTTCCGGCTCCGATGCGATGGTTCGGGTTCGACCAGCGTCACGAGCTTTCGATGGATCGCCCCTGGCGCGATCGTCAACACAACGCCTCGTCAAGAGACCACCACGCTGATCTTCGACACCGCCGGAAGCTATGACATCACCCTTGAGGGGACGAACGCCGCCGGAACGACGGCCTTGGCCACGATCACGTCTGACCGTGTCGCCGCTGGTCGGGTACCCCGGGTGATCGACGTCGAGGTGGGTCCGGATGCCGATGGGGTCATCGCCTTCACCGGCGCCGCTCAGCGTTCACCGATCGAATGGCGTTGGGTGGTAGCCGGCGCTGTTTCGTCTTCTCAAACCGACACGAAATCCCCGGTATTCACCTTCGACCGCAACGGCAGCTACGAGGGCGTTGTCGTCGCCATCAACGAAGTGGGAGAGTCCGCCGAGTACGACTTCGAGTTCGAGATCGACAGCCTCTCGCCGGTGGCCTCGTTCACCTGGGAACAGACGGACGCTCCGGGCACGATTCGAATCGTCAACACGTCGACCGCGCTTCCGGATGCGGAGTTCGAATGGGTGTTTCCGGCGGCGGCCGAAGTCGTTGTCGAGGACTCTGGGGGAGCCGTGCTCGTCTTCCCCGATCTGGATCGCCGCTATCGAGTGACGCTGACGGTCGTCGACGACAACGGATCCGATGGTCAGCGGACGACCATCACGGTCACTGCTTCCCCAGAGCCGGAAGAGCCGGAAGAGCCGGAACAGCCCGAGGAACCCGAAGAGCCCGAGGAACCCGAAGAGCCGGAAGAACCCGACGGCGCCTGAGTCGGATCGGGCCGCGACATGCGGACGGGCATGGGTCGCTGGCAGGATGCGGACCATGTCACGAGCTCGTTGGTCCACCGCCGGATGGATGCTGTTCTTCGTCAGCGGTCTGTTCTTTCTGAGCGACGCCATCCAGAGCGGCGACCTCACGGTCTGGGGCAGCTCGATCACGTGGCTGATCGGTGTTGTCTTCTTCGTGCTCGCCGAACGAAACCCCTCGGACGACGATGCCTGAAGGAGACACGATCCATCGGGCGGCCAACCGCCTGCGACCGGCGCTCGCCGGGCGCGAGCTCCGTCGGCTCCGTGCTCCCCGACTCGTGGGCGACCGGCCTCGGCTCGGGGAAACGGTCGAGTCGGTCGAGGCAGCCGGCAAGCATTTGTTGATCGCGTTCTCCGGGGGGCTCACGATCGAGACCCATCTCAAGATGACCGGTTCGTGGCATCTGTATGCCGAAGGCGATCGATGGCGAAAGCCGGAGGAGTGGGCGCGCTTGGTGGTCGGTGTCGACGGGTGGGATGCGGTGTGCTTCAGCGCCCCGGTGGTTCGGTCTGCGCCGACGGGCAGGGCCGGACGAGCAGATCTCGGTCCGGACTTGTGCGTCGAAGACCCCGACATTGCCTCCGCGGTCGGCCGGGCACGCCAGATTGCGCGATCCGACGACGAGATTGCTGACGTGCTCCTCGATCAGCGCATTGCGGCAGGTATCGGCAACGTCTACAAGTCCGAGGTCTTGTGGTCACGACGCGTTGACCCGTTCGCGCACGTCGGCGACCTTGACGACCCAACCGTCACCGCGTTGTACGAGCGGGCTGCCCGTCTTCTGATCGCCAATCTCGAGACGACCCGTCGCACGACGGTTCCCGGCGGCCTGGCCGTGTACGGCCGACGCGGCAAACCATGCCGGCGCTGCGGGACGCCGATCAGGCGGGTTGCGCAAGGTCAACATGCCCGGAGTACCTACTGGTGTCCGAGATGTCAGCAGTCGTGAGACTCCGCCCGCTACTGCTCACCGCTCTCCTCGTCCTCGGCTGCTCGTCGGATGCGACGCCCGTCGGCGACCCCGACGCGAGTGCTCGATCAGACCAGAACGGGTCCGAAGCACTGGCCGACGGCGAACCGGTCGAAACGACGACGACCACGATCCCGAACCGGCCGCCCGAGCTTCGGGTCGTCGAGGACGCACGGGTCGAGGTCGGCGGAACTCGGACAGAACCGATCATCGCCACCGACATCGACGGCGACCCGGTCATTGTTCGGGTGGATGGGGGACCTCCGGGTTTTGCTCCCGTCGTCAATGCGCGCGGTCTGATCACCGGCTTCGAATGGACACCGATCAATGCAGGCGAGTGGGAGGTGATGGTTCGAGCCACGGACCCAGACGGGCTCGACGCCCTACGGTCGATTCGCCTCATCGCTCGTCATCCCGCGTCGGACGACCTCGTCCTCGCCATCGGCGATGACATCATCGCTGGCGTCGGTCGCGACCGCTCTGACCTCGTGGCCGACGACCCCTGTCAACGGGCCGAGGACCGGGCCTGGCCGACCCTCGCGGTCGCAACACTCGTCACTGTCGGATCGTTGCCGCCCAGCTCAGAGGTATGGAACCTCGGATGTGCAGGCCACGTCGTGGCCGACCTCGGCGAGACGTCGGTGCAGCCCACCGATGCAACCGGCGATGCCGTGGGCGAGCCGACGACGGCGATCGATCTCGTCCAGACATCGAATCCGGCGGTTGTCTTCGTGGGGGTCGGCGTCCACGACCTCGGTCTGCATCGACCCGAAGCCGTGCTCGACCGGTTCTCCCAGGATGACGGCGACGCGTTCGAGGCGTCGGTTCGCGACGTGGCGTCCGAGCTGGCTGGAGTCGTCGAGTCGATTCTCATGACGACGGACTCGATCGTGGTGTTGACCATCGACCCCAACCCGACCGCGACTCGCCCCAACGGCATCGACGAGTGCGGAGGCGTCTGTTTCGCCGGCGCCATGGAACGGTCGTGGTCCACGGTCGACCGAACGTTGACCGACACGCTCTCGGGTCTTCGAACGGGGGTCGAGGAGCGTCTTGTAGTCGTGTCGCTCAGCGCCTCCTTCGATGCCCACCGAGCGCCGAATGCCGCAGGACCCGACGCGCTCCGGGACGGCCTCGGCATCCTGCAAGGCGTCGTCGACCGGTTCACGGGTGGTGAAGACGCGTTCTGCGATTCGGGAGACGGTCCGGACCAATCGTTCGTGTCGTCGCGCACCTGCGTGCATCCCAACGATGCGGGTCACGAGGTGATCGCCGATGTGGTGGTCGACGCGATGGCTTCGATCTGAGAGCGTGGTCAGGTGGGATCGTCGATCACGGTGGGGCGACACTTCGGCCCGTATGAGATCCGAGATGTGCTCGGGAAGGGTGCCTCGTCGACCGTGTACGTCGGTCGACGGTCCGATGGCGTCGACGTCGCGGTGAAGGTGCTGTCCGTCTTCGCAATGGGCAACGCCGACTTTCGACGTGCGGTGCCACGCGAGTTCGACGCACTCGAACAGCTCGACCACCCCGGGGTGATTCGGGTCCACAAGATGGGAACGATCGCCGACATCTTGTTCATCGAAATGGAGTGGATCGACGGCCCGACTCTGGACGGCACGCTCGAGCCTTCCAAGCCCGCGCCGCTCGACCGTGCTGTAGCGGTCGTGCGTGCCCTCTGCGATGCCGTCGGGCATTGCCACGAGCGTGGGGTCGTCCATCGCGACCTCAAGCCGTCGAACGTGCTGCTGCGCAACGGCACCGACCCGGTGCTTTTCGATTTTGGTCTCGCACAGAACGCGGCGGACCCCGACGCGGAGCCCGGTCGTCTCTACGCGACGCCGATGACTGCGTCGCCCGAGCAGATCCGGGCCGAGGGCATGGTCGATGGACGTGCTGACATCTACGCGCTCGGTGTGACGCTGTTTCGACTCATCTCGGGCAAGTTGCCCTTCTACGGCGAACGCATGGATCTTCTCCGAATGCACGCCGAGGAGCCGCCTCCCGATCCAACCAGCGTCAACCGGAATCTTCCCGAGTCGTTGGCGCAGATCGCGTTGCGGGCGATGAGCAAGGACCCCGACGACCGGTATCCGTCGGCGACCGCAATGGCCGACGCTCTCGGCGCCCTCGATCCCGCAGAACTCGAACCGCGAAAGGGCCGCTGGCGCCGACGGTGAGTCGTGGTTCAGTCGAGGACGAGGCGTTCGGGGTTGCGGATTCGGCCGGGCTCGCCACAGAACCAGCACGGCGCACCGTCGTGATCGCGCCAGGTCACATCGCACTCGTCGCAGGCGAGGACGGCCGGGATTGTCTCGGTGGATCGAGTACGGGTGCGGCGCTCGGCGTGCATGTCGAGGACTGTAGGGCTCGGGTCGTGCACGTCGGGTGGATGCCTGTCGGCTACCGTGCGTCGGCCGGGTGATGTGCACCCGGACGAGAGATGAGGCCCCACATGTCCAGCACACCGTGTCCCCCCACCGACGGCAGCGCTGAGCGTCAGACCGAATTCGCCGAGGCACCACCGATGTGCATCGACCCGTCGAAGACGTACACCGCAGTGCTGGACACGTCGATGGGTTCGATGACCATCGCCCTCGATGCCGCCAAGGCGCCCAAGACGGTCAACAACTTCGTCGTGCTCGCTCGTTACAAGTACTACGAGGGGATCATCTTCCACCGGATCATCAACACGTTCATGTGTCAGGGCGGTGACCCGACGGGTACCGGTCGCGGTGGCCCGGGCTACCGGTTCGAGGACGAGCTCCCTGCACCAAACGAGTACCGAATCGGATCGGTGGCGATGGCCAATGCGGGCCCGAACACGAATGGCAGCCAGTTCTTCCTGGTGTCGGGGCAGGCCGGCGTTGGGCTGCCGCCGTCGTACTCGCTGTTCGGTCAGATCACCGAAGGGCTCGATGTTCTCGATGCCATGCAGAGCGTGGACACCGATCGCAACGATCGACCGCACACCGACGTGGTTATCAACTCGGTGACCATCACCGAGAGCTGATTTGATCGGTCAGTCGGCGAACGACCACGCCCCGGGTGCGGCTGCCCACGCGCCTGCTTCGGCCTCACGGATCAGCGTGGCCTCGGCCAGATCCACGTTGCACAGCGCGAGTCCGACCCGTGCCGCAATGTCGGCCTTGCGAAGGGCTGCGGTGAGTCGTTCGCCGATCTGTTCGGCCGCTGCGAGTTGAGCGACATTGTGCAGGCTCAACAGAAACGAGTCGTCGCTAGCGATGGCGACCACGTCGTCCGGGCGGAGCGTCGCAAGTAGCTGACGTGCGGCGTCCTTGCGGACGATGTCGGTGGGCTGTTCGATCTTGACCCACGCCACGACGCCGGTGCCTTGTGCGACGAGCCGGGCGATGTCGGTCATCGCGGCTTCCCGTTCGGGCAGCCCGGTGATCGGGTCGGTTTCCCAGCTCGGGGGCCGCACGATCGTCGACGGGGCGATGATGCCGACTGCGCCAGTGACGGCGTTCTTCGTGGTGACGGCCTGAACTCGGAGCCGTAGCGAGACGCCACCCGCTCGGGTGTTGAAGTCGACTTCGAGCGGTTGGCCGTTCGGGTTGTGCAGCGTCTGATTCCAGATCGAGTCGACGAGGGTCCGGTCGCGTTCGTGCACGCTCGAACGCCAGTCGTCGCCGGGCACAAGACGGAGCAGATGGACAAACGCCGCGTTTGCGTGGATGACCGCACCGTCGAGGTCGGCCTCGAAGGCGGCGTCGCTGATGACGTTGGTCATGGCCAGGGTGGAGTTCACGATCCGTCCTCTGTCGTGGTGTCGGGGTCGTCGTCGGTGCCGCCGTCGAGGGTCTCGGTTTCGGCGGTGGGCGTTGCATCGAGCAGGAAGTTCGCTTGATCGCAGACCGTCTTGGCTCCGCGTGCATCGTCGGATTCGGACGCTTCGGTGGCGAACTCGAGTTGTCGGAGCTCCTCGGCATCGAGGGTGCTACCTGCGACTCGAAGGTCGACGACCTCGCCGTACGCATCGACCCCGACCTCGAGCGAGTTCTCCGTCGGTGATTCGGTGACGAAGGTCGCGTTGACCTCGAGATCGATGTCGTGGTGAAGCCACCACGAGGCAGCGTCGGTTTCGATCTCGACGAGCTGGAGGTTTCGATTGATCTCGCGAATTGGCGTCGCCGCAGCAGCGTCGCCCGTTAGCTGGTTCACGCGAGCGAGCGTCGTGGCGCCCGTGCGACTCCGGATGGTGGCGACGTTGGCTGAGGGGAGTTCGGCGGTACTCATCACGACGTTGGTTCGGTTCACCGCAATGCCGACCGTGACGTGTTCGGCGATTGGTTCGACGTTGCGCTCGTCACTTTCGGAGCCCGGGATCGTCGGGCAGGCGTAGAGGATTACGCGGACGAATGAGTCGCCGTGACGACCTTCGATCTCGTCGGCGCTCCACGGGCGGGCGATGGCCTCCGTGGTAGAAGTTGACGCAATCGTCGTGGTCGACCCCTGGAAGGCGATTGTGTCGGGGGCGGACGGTTTGTGCGTGAAGGTGGCGTAGGCGAGCCACCCCACGGCGAGGGCGAGCACACCAAGAAGTGCATATGCGGCTCGGCCGACCGGGGCTTCGCGCATGCCCTCGGCGTGGATGGTCTTGTCGCCGCGACTCGTGCCGAGCTCGGGCATCTTCGACGTCGGGCGAGCCGTCGGCACTCGAAGTTTGCCCTTCTTCGGTGCGTCCCCGTCATCGCCCAGGCCGAGGGCCGAAGACAGCGCCGCGTGCTCGACGCTCGCCAGACTCGCGAGATTCTCGTCGTCTTCGGTTGCGTCGTCGTCGTCGGCGAGCGTGGCGTGCGCTTCGTCCGGATCGACGCCGAAGTCGATTCCTCCACCGAAATCCGCGAACTCGCCGAACCCATTATCTGTCGTGCTGTCGGGGGAGACCTCGGCCAACGGGAGCGGGGGTGGAGCAATGTCCGGTTCGGTTACTGCGGCGGGTTCGGGAGTGGAGGTTTCTGGAGCGGCAGAGGTCTCTGGAGTAATGGTCTGTTGACCGGGAAGTGGCGGGGGTGCCAGGTCGGCGTCGAGATCAGCAGCGTCGTCGAAATCGTCAACAGACTCGACCATCGGCACTGGCGGCGGCGTTTCGGCAACGGGCGGCGGTTCGATGGGTGGAAGCGTCAGCGGCGGCAGTTCGAGGCCGCCCGGAACGTCGTCGAGATCATCGGGGGCAGCCTTGAGGAGCTGACCGTTGCACTGACGGCAGTAGTCGTCCTCAGGACTATTTGTTGCGCCACAGAGGTAGCAATCCACGAAAATCTCTTCGCCTTGACGAGGGAACCAGCTCCCACTCCATCGGCGTGTCGTCGCTCAACGTGAGATGTTTCTGCGAGCGATCAGCCCTCGGCGTTGGAGGTCCGATCCTGCCACTGGGCCGCAACTTCGCGGGCCTCGACTTCGAGCGAAATCGCCAGGTATGCCTGGTAGTGATTTCGCAGACGCCACAAGTGGGTGAAGTACTCCCGAAGATAGATCGAGAAGAACCGAATCGGGCCGAGTTCGGCGAACTGCCGTACATGGACGAGTTCGTGCGCTAACAGGGTTGTGGCGCGGTGCTCGATCCGATTCCCGCGAAGGAAGATGAAGCGTCCAATCGTGAGTCCGTCCGCTTGCGGCGGCAGCAGGTTGGTGCGGATCAAGCGCACACGATCGAGCAGTCCGGCGGCCACATGATCGAATCGATCGATCTCGTTGCGATCGAGGGTGCGTCGGCGAGGACGGCGTGCCGAACGAGTGCGGAGGCCACTCATGAGGGCGTCCCTTCCTGAAGCGATGCAACGTGTTCGGGGACGTCGCGGATCGATGCGAGCGTGACGATGCGATCGTCGTCGGTGGTGATGTCTTCGTGCGCCCAGATCGACGTGTGGGGAATGTGGGCGGCGTGGAGACCGGCGTCGAGAGCGGGCACGACGTCCGAGGCGAGCGAGTTGCCAATCATGATTGTGCGCTCGGCGTCGAGCCCATGACGGGTGAGGACTTCGTGGTACGCACTGACCGTCTTGTCGATCACGATCTCGTACGAGTTGACGATCGCCTCGAGGCCCGAGGCCGCGATCTTGCGTCGTTGGTGCTGATTGTCCCCCTTGGTCACGATGATCAGCCGGTGCTGGGATGACAACGATTCGACCGTCTCGTAGACACCGTCGAGCAGTTCGACAGGGTGAGTCATAAGGGTGCGTCCGAGATCGAGAATGGTCGCCTGGACCTCAGCCGGAACGTCGCCGCCGATGAGGTCAGCTGCCGTTTCGAGTGAGGTCAGAACGAAGCTCTTGACGCCGTAACCCCAAACGGCGATGTTCTGACGAGCGATCGCCAGCAGTCGCTCGTCGACGACCGGAGCTTCGGCCCACGGCGAAAGGAGTTCGGCCATTGCGGCCTCGGCCTTGTCGAAGTGTGCCTGGCTTTCCCAGAGGGTGTCGTCGGCATCGAGCAAGATCGTGTCGATCATTGGTTTCAACACTACGGACCGCTGCGCGACGGTGCGACGACGATCTCCGCCGGCGACTCGATCGAATCACACGGATGTACTTCGATCACGCCGACGAGTAGGGTTAATGCCATGTCTGGGCGGTGTGCCAAGCCGGAGTGCGCTGACGAAGCGGCGGCCTGGTTCGTGTTCGCGCCCGCCGAACAGTTGGTGATCCGGCGACCCGAGGCGGGGATCGCGACCGTTGCCCTGTGCGCGGACCACGCCGAACGTTTCGATGTACCCGAGGGTTGGCAGATCGAGCCAGCACAAACCCCCGATCACGACGATGCTCTCGTGTGGGGGTCGCCGCGTCCCGAAACCCGTGCGCCTCGTCGTGGCGTGTGGTTTGCACCAGATGTCGACTCCGAACCGGCGACCGCTCATCACCCGTCCGCGGGTGGACTTCTTGGCCGTGCCTTCGGCGGACCGGTCGCAGATCGCACGGATCCGGCTGAGCGGCCGGCCGAATCCGGATCGCCGACCGAACTTGCCGAGGTCGACGGCGGCGGCGTCGAGCCCTTCGTCGAGGCCGACCTTCGCATCGACGAACGTTTCGAGGTCGATTTCGACGAGTACGGCACGACGCAATTGCCGTTCCCTCCGGCCGCCGCTGGCTGACCAGGCAGACCATGGCCAACGAGGTGGCCAGTGACGGCCTGAGCACGACCGACGATGGGGCGCGGGGCCCGATCGACCCCTCGACGTTGCCGCCCAGCTATCCGTACGAAGAGCTGATGACACGCACGCTCGAGCGCAAACGGCGTCGGCGGCGACAACGGACGGTCGACCGCGTTCGGTGGGGGCTGCTGCTGATGGGCGGAATGATCGTCGCGACGACGTTCTCGACGCTGCCCATCGCCAACGACATCGCCACGAGCACGCTCGACCTGTTGTCGATCCGCTCCGACGACGCCGCGCCTCCCGAATTCACCTCGACAACCGTCGCCCCGGAGGTCGAGTCCGAACAGGCATCGACCGTCTGGGACACGTCGGTCTGGGTCGATCCGTTGATGGTCGGCGTTGCGCCGCCGCAAGCCGTCAAGGGTCTTCTGGGCTTCCGGGGGTCGCCGACGCGTAGCTGGTATGGGGCCGGCCCCATCCCCGACGACCCGGAGATCATGTGGCGTTATCCCGAAACCGGTGGCTTGTGTCGCCAGTCGACGGTGGGGGCGCAGACGCGCACCTGGTGCGGAACTGGGTGGACCGGACAGGCGACGTTGTTCGAGCGTGATGGCGAGTTGTGGACCGTGTTTGGCGCCCTCGACGGCGCTGTGCACTTTCTCGACGCGATGACTGGCGAACCGGTGCTCCCGAAGTTCGAGACCGACGACATCATCAAGGGATCGATCACCGTGGATCCCGATGGCTATCCACTCGTCTACACCGGGTCGCGCGACGACAAGTTCAGGATCGTGTCATTCGACGGCGATGAGCCGGTCGAGTTGTGGTCGTTGCATGCCGACGATTCGGGCCCGACGTTGTGGAACAACGATTGGGACGGCAATGCCTTGGTGCTCGACGACTTTCTGTTCATCGGCGGCGAGAACAGCCGCATCCACATCGTGAAGCTCAACCGTGGGTTCGACGCCGATGGTGACGTGGTGGTCGACCCGGCCGTGGTGTTCACCGCTCCTGGCTGGGACTCGGAGCTCGTGGCGACCGTCGGGGAGAACGTGTCGATCGAGAACTCGGTGGCGATCTCCGGAGACACGCTCTGGTTCGCGAACTCCGGAGGGCTGGTGCAGGGGTGGGACATTGCCCAGCTGGCCGATGGGGTCGATCCCGAACGGGTCTTCCGGTTCTGGGTTGGGGACGACGTCGATGCGACCCTCGTTATCGACGAGGAGGGCATGCTCTACGTCGCTGCGGAGTTCGAACGCGGCAATGCCCGTAGCCGCGAGCTCGGCCAGCTGATCAAGCTCGACCCGACCAAGGATGGTGACGACGCCGTCGTCTGGTCGGTGCAGGAGAATCAGGGAATCAACACCGGCATCTGGGGTACTCCCGCGTTGCACCGAGACGTGGTCATCTTTGGCAGCGAGGGCGGCCGTTTGCGGGCGGTCGACCGGATGACAGGCGACGACGTCTGGGAGATCGGACTTGGCTTCCATCTCTGGCAATCGCCGGTCGTCGTCGACGATGTGCTGTTGATGGGCAACTGCTCGGGAGTCCTACGGGCGTTCGACGTGTCCGACACGCGCATCACGCCGCCGGAGCGATGGGCGTTGCCGCTCGACGACGGCTGCATCGAGTCGACGCCTGCCGTGTTCGGTGGACGGATCGTGGTGGGTACTCGCCGTGGCGGGGTCTACGGCGTCGGCTGAAGGCTGATCCGTGCCGGCGGTCAGGCTCGACGCCAGATTGGGCCGGACGGGGTGTCTTCGACGACGATTCCCCGCTCGGTGAGTTCGTCCCGAATTCGATCCGCCGTCGCCCAGTCTTTGGCTGCCTTGGCCTCGGTTCGCTGATCGACGAGCGCGTCGATCTCGGCGTCGCCCTCCGCGTCGCCAGAACCGTTATCACCACCGATCTCGAGGCCGAGTGCTCCGGCCAACTCGATCGCCGTCCGGACCGCGGTCGATGCCTGCGGGTCGCCGGCGTCGATCGCTCCGTTGGCAGCCCGTACCTGTTCGAACACGATCGCCATCGCCTCCGGTGTCCCGAAGTCGTGGTTCATCGCCTTCGTGAACTCGGCGACGGCCTCGGCGTCGAGTTCGGCAGCGGCGTGGTCGATGCCCGCGGCCTCAGCCTTGCGGAACATGGCATCCATCCGGTCGAGTCCGGCGCGGGCCGTTTCGATCACCTCGGAGTTGATCTCGAGGATCTTGCGATAGTGGGTCTGGAGGAGCAGGAGTCGGAGAGCCCGGGCGTTGCGCGGGTCTTCATCGAGCAGCTCGCGGACGGTCGTGTAGTTGCGGAGCGACTTCGACATCTTCTCGCCGTTGATGTTGAGCATCGCGTTGTGCATCCAGTACCGACTGAAGGTGCGGCCGGCGGCGATGGCCTCGGCGCGTTCGTTGGTGTGATGCGGGAAGACGAGGTCGTTGCCGCCTCCGTGGAGGTCGAACCCGTCGCCGAGGATGCCGAGGCTCATCGCGACGCATTCGATGTGCCAGCCCGGCCGGCCTGGACCCCACGGCGAATCCCAGGTCGGTTCGCCGGGCTTTGCAGCCTTCCAGAGGGCGAAGTCGAGCGGGTCGTCTTTGTCGTGGTCGATCTCGACGCGCGTGCCGGCACCTTCGGCGAGTTCGTCGACGGTCCGATGCACGAGGTCTCCGTAGCCCTCGACCGAACGGACGCGGAGGTAGACGCCGGAGTCGGTGGCGTAGGCGGCGTCGCGGTCGACGAGCACCTGGATGAATTCGACCATCTCGTCGACGTACTCGGTCGCCCGTGGTCGATCGTGGGGAGCGAGGATGTTGAGGTCGTCCATGACCTCGAGATAGATCGCTTCCCAGTGTTGGGCGATCTCCGGTTCGGTGACCCCTTCGCTGGTAGCGCGGTTGATGATGTTGTCGTCGATGTCGGTGATGTTGGCGACGTGATGGACGTTCCAGCCGGCCCACTCGAGATAACGGCGGGCGACGTCGTAGGTCATCGCCTGGCGTGCGTGCCCGAGGTGTGGGTGGTCGTAGACGGTCGGACCACAGGCGTAGAGCGAGATCTCTCCAGGGATGCGAGGCTTCAGTTCGACGAGTTCGTCGGTCAGGGTGTCGTGGATCCGCAGCACCCGATCAGGCTACGCAGGACCCACTCCGGCTGCGCCCGATTACTCAGACCGTGGTGGCGTCGACCCGAACACCGATGAGTTCGGCGGCGGCCCGGAGTCCCTTGCCGGCAGACGGGTCATCGCCGGAGCCATCGAGGATCGCCACGGCGAGCTTGTCGATCGCCTCGCGGGCGGTTGGGGCGTCGAGGTCGTTGTCGAGCGCGTCACGGACAGCGGCGAGCGCCGGGGCGGGGTCGGGTCCGACGCCGATCTGGACCGCCTGGCGGATTCGTGCGAGGCGCTGGGTGCCATCGTCGATGTCGCCGTCGAACCATTCCCAGTCGTCCCGGTAGTGGTGTCCCATGAGTGCCAGACGGATCGCCGACGGGTCATGGCTTACTCGCAGGTCGCTGACAAATACGAGGTTGCCGAGCGACTTCGACATCTTCGTACCCCGGTAGGCGACCATGCCGGCGTGCATCCAATGGCGGGAGAAGGGCTCACCCCAGCCATGCTCGGACTGGACGAGTTCGCACTCGTGATGCGGGAAGATGAGATCGGATCCACCGCCGTGCAGGTCCATGGTCTGGCCGAAGTACGCCCAGCTCATCGCCGAACACTCGATGTGCCATCCCGGACGTCCGGGACCGAATGGCGATTCCCAGACCGGCTCGTCATCTGCTGACGGCTGCCAGAGGATGAAGTCGAGCGGGTTGCGCTGACGCAGATCGGTGGGGTTGCCTCCGCGCTCGGCCGCGAGCGCCACCATCGTGTCGGGGTCGTAGCCCGACAGCTGCCCGAAGCGGGGCGCGGTGGTGACGTCGAAGTAGGTGATTCCGTCGACCTGATAGGTGTGACCGCCGCTCCCGAGCTGGGTGATGAGGTCGATGATTGGTTCGATCGACTCGGTGGCCCGCGGCTCCGAGATCGCGGGCCGCATGTTGAGCGCCTCCATGTCGCCATCGAATCGTTCCATCTCGCGAGCGGCGAGGTCGAGGAAGTCGACGCCGAGTTCCCGAGCCTTCGGCAGGATCGAATCATCGACATCGGTGACGTTGCGGACGAGTTCGACGGTGTGGCCGAGATCCTCGAGGCGCCGAATCAGGAGGTCGTAGGTCAGGTACGTGTTCGCATGACCGAGATGGGTGGAGTCGTAGGGGGTGATGCCACACACGTAGATCCGCACGGTCGGTCCGACCTCGAACGGGACGACCATGGACTGCGCGGTGTCGTAGATCTGGATCACGATCCGAGCCTACGACGTCAGCGGCAGGGAATTTCTCCCGAGTGTGCGACGCTGTCGGGGTCGGAGCACACCCGCGACCAGGGAGGACATCGATGAATCGGATGGCGGTGGCGTTCGCAACGATCGCCGGAATCTTCGTGGTCGCGTTGCTGCTCGTGGTCGCACTGTTCTCGTTTGGGTGGGTCGATATCAACTGGCCCTGGGAGGACATTGTCACCGAGGAGACGACGATCGAGATCCCGGTGGATGAAGCGGGACCGGCGCAGATCGTCTCGATCGAACCAATCGCATTGGACTGCCGTGCGAGGATCAGCGCCGAAGTGCCCGTCATCGGGACCCAGCGGACCGAAGTCGCCGGGGCGACGGTTAGCACCGACACGGTCCGCCTTCGGGCGGTCGGCGACGTCGACACGTGTGTGCGATCCGACGGGGTCGAGGTGATCGAGCGGGCCGACGGAACGTGGGGCGTGATCATCGACGCGGAGGCGATCGAGTTCGTTCGGCCGCGAATCGACGCAGTCGCCACGATGAACTCCGTCGAGACCGACCGCGGCATCGTCAACCAGGTCGTCGAGGCCCTCCCATGGACCAACGAGGATGACACGCTCACGCCAGCCGCATTCGCGTTCGCGCAGACCGTGATCGGTTCGTCGGACTGCATGATGGCCGCCTACGACCAGACCTCGGCTGCGCTCGAGGACGCGTATCGACAACAGCTGGTGGATCAGGGCGGAGATCCGGCGGACATCGACGTCATCATCTCGGGGGTCCCGAACTTCGGGCAGAACGAGCTCGACGATGCCGTACTCGGCGAGCTCGAATTCGTCCAGGAGCCCGGTACGACCTGTGTTGTCGCCACTCCCTGATCGGCCCGAACGGGCAGTGAGCCGCCCGGCCCTGGACACGGCGTCTTGATTATGTGACGGAGGTCTCTCGAAATTCCGCGACCTTCTCGGTTACCAGGGAGTCATATACGTGTCTGATACCGGGGCGGTTCCCGCCACCGCCTCGGTGTCAGATATGACAATCGCAAAGAACGTGCTCGAGACACAACGGCGTGGCTCAAGCGCTGGGACTCATGCACCCCCCTCCATGGGTCCGAGATGTTCAGCCCGGGTCGGATACCCGCCACCGACCCGGGCTGACCTATTTTTCGTCCCTGTCGCAATCGTCTGCGCCCCATCGGGGTTCGAGGTGCGGGTTGGGTCAGAGGTGTGGGCCAACGAGTTGTTCGAGGACCATGAGCTGCCCGGTGGTTGGTGTTCCGGCCAGACGTGATGAGCTCGGGTCGCGGAGCGTCCAGTAGGCAAACGCCTCGGCAAAGTCGCCAGCGCCCGTCTCGAAGTCGCTCGCATAGGCATCGGGCCACCACTGGGCATTGGGGATGCCTCGGGCCTCCAGCCATTCGCGGCGGTCGGCGTCGCGGAAGTGGGTCACGTCGATGGCATGACCGAGCTCGTGGGCGAGGATCCCGGCGAGCGATCCGGGCGTGTCCGATGGCCGTACGTACATTTCGACCGTCTTGTCGTACGGGAACGTGAGGCCCCGGAATCGGTCGTCTCCGTCCTTGTAAATGATCCGCCAACCCGGAAGCGCTGCTTGCCAGTTGAACGGGAGGAGCGCTTCGGCGGCGGCGCCGACCTGGGCTGGCGAGCTCTGCGCCGCTGTCGTTGTCGGGGTGATCGTCGTGGTTGGCGCACCCGTCGACGTCGACGTCGACGTCGAGGTCGATGTTGAGGTCGATGTTGAGGTGGAACTCGACGTGGACGACGACGACGCCGTCGCTGCGGCTGCGGACGCAGTGGACGTCGAGGTCGAGCTGCTTGTCGACGACGACGTGGATGGCACGGCCGTCGTCGAGGTCCCGGGGTCGGTGCTCGTGGACGAGCCGAGAAGCGGCACGCCAGCCCCGAGTCGCCCTTCGAGGTCGGGAAGGTCGTTGCCCAGCGCGTTGGTGGCTGCATCGATGCTCGGGCTGTCGGTGATCATCACGAGGGTCCCGATCGACACGGCGCCGACGATCGCTCCGGCGCCGGGCACCCACAAGCGTTGTCGAAGCCAGGCGACGAGGCCGTGGACGTCGTCGCCGACCGACATCGCCGCGAGAAGTTGCTCTTCGATGAGCTCGGATCGCTCGGCGAGCGACGCCGCGAGGATCGCGACGTCTTCGTCGCGGAGCGGGACGGTCGAACCCGGCTCGCGATTGCGGAGGACGTAGACGAGCGAGAGATACCGTTCGAGGATGTGGTCGTGTGTGGCCGAATCGAGCGGGACCGCCTTCCCGGACGCAGCAAGGAGATGTTGGTCGAGGTCGACGGTCAGTTCGGCTCGTTGCGGAATGATCGGCCCGCAATCGACCTCGTAGAGATCGGTGATCGATCGAATCAGACCGTCATCGAGCGTTCGGTGGCCTGCTTCGAGATCGTGGAGCTCGCCGACGGTGAAGGTTCCTCCGCTCTTCGACGAGAGCTCCTCGAGATCGGACCCGGAACGGAGGCGAGCCTCCGCGAGGAGCTGTCCGAACCGGTTCGCCGGAACGATGGTCGATACACCACTGGTCACCTTGTGCTGATCGGCGCGGGCCGGACAACCATTGAGGCGCCGAACGCCTCATCCGGAGGGGGGACGGCGGATCAACCGAAAGGTCGAGGACGGGGCTCGGTCAGGTTGGGTAGCGTTCTTGGCGAACTGGTGCATTCGTGCACGAACGGAGGCAGTAATGACGGTCACCCCTGAACCGGTCGAGAACGCAGTCCGATGGGCGGCTCGAGCGGACCGAGCATCGAAGATCTACGGGTCGGGCGACACCGAGGTTCACGCCTTGCGAGAGGTATCGGTCGGGTTCGAAGCGGGCCGCTTCACCGCGATCATGGGTCCGTCGGGATCCGGCAAGTCGACGCTCATGCATTGCATGGCCGGCCTCGATCGGTTGACGACGGGCAGCGCGTTCATTGGCGGTACCGATCTGGGCACGCTCAACGACAAGGCGCTCACCAAGATGCGCCGCGAGCAGGTGGGCTTCATCTTCCAGTCGTTCAACCTCGTGCCGACCCTCAACGTGCGAGAGAACGTCACGCTGCCCTCCGATCTCGGCGACGGCAAGATCGACGGCGCCTGGGTCGACGAAGTGATCGAGACGGTCGGTCTGGGGGATCGCGTGACCCACCGTCCAAATGAGTTGTCCGGCGGCCAGCAGCAACGTGTGGCCGTCGCTCGCGCACTTGCGACCCGCCCCGAGATCGTGTTCGGCGACGAACCGACCGGCAACCTCGACTCCAAGACCAGCGCCGAGATTCTCGACTTCATGCGGCGAGCAGTGCAGGAACTCGGGCAGACCATCGTGATGGTCACCCACGACCCCGTGACAGCGTCCTACAGCGACCGCGTGTTGTTCCTCGCTGACGGAGAGATCGTCAAGCAAATGGAGAATCCGACGGCGGATTCGGTGCTCGACACGATCAAGAACCTGGGAGACTGATCGATGTTCAAGCTGGTCGTGCGCGGAATCCGCGCCAACCTCGGCCGACTCCTGCTGACCCTGATCTCGGTCGTGCTCGGCGTCGCCTTCGTGTCGGGCTCGTTCGTGCTCGCCGACAGCCTTCGGTCGATCTTCGATGGCGTCAGCGAGGACATCTTTGCGGGCGTCGACGCGCAGGTCCGTGCCATCGAACCCGAGCTCAATTCGTCGGGCGAGAACGAGATCCGGTTCGACGAGTCCGTCGTCGATGCCGTCCGCGCACTCCCAGAGGTTGAGGCGGTCGAAGGTGGACTCTTCGCCTTCGAGCAGACCTACTCGCTGCTCGATGACGGCGAGGTCAATCGACCGCTTGGCCCGCCCGTCTTCACGGCGTCGTGGGACGGGCCGAGCGCCGTGTCGAGCTTCACGCTCGTCGATGGCGCACCACCGATCGGTCAACAGGTCGCACTCGACCTCGCCCAGGTCAACGCCGGAGAGTTCGCGATCGGCGATCAGATCTCCATGTCGCTTCCGACGGGCGAGCCCGAGGACTTCGAGCTGTCCGGGATCATCGACTTCGGCGAAGGCGGTGCCGGCGGTGCGTACTTCAACCTGTTCGACCTGGACACGGTTCAGCGCATTCTCGAGTCCGGTGACGTCGTCGACTCGATCGTCGTCAATGGTGGCTCGACCTCGGTCGATGATCTGCTCGCCGCCATCGAGCCGGTGCTCCCCGAGGGCATCGAGGTCGTCTCCGGCGAGACCGTGATCGGCGAGCAACAAGCCGAGTTCGGCGAGTTCATCAACATCTTCGGCAACATCTTGTTGGGCTTCGCTGTGGTCGTGCTCTTCGTGTCGACCTTCATCATTTACAACACGTTCGCCATCCTCGTCGGCCAGCGAACCAAGCAGCTCGGACTGCTTCGTTCGATTGGCGCGAGCGGTACTCAGATCCGGCTGATGGTGCTCATCGAAGCGGTGATCATCGGTCTCATCGCGTCGGTGGTCGGCCTCTTTGGTGGGATCGGTGTGGCGTGGGCGCTCAAGCAACTCTTCTCGACCGGTGGGGGATCCTTCCCTGATGGCCCCCTCGAAATCCGGATGCGAACCGTGATCGTGGTTGTGATCGTGGGACTCATCGTGACCGTCCTGTCGGCGATCATCCCGGCGTTCCGTGCTTCACGCGTATCGCCGCTCGAAGCGGTCCGCGACGGTGGCCAGAAGGAGCGGTCGATGACCTTCCGGCTCGTGAGCGGGAGCATCGTCCTCATACCCGGTCTCGTCCTGCTCGTTCTTGGCATGTTCGGCGACATCGACGGGACAGCCGCTCGCCTTGGGGCGATTGGCTTTGGTGCCGCACTGAGCTTCATCGGGGTGTCGATGTTGAGCGCATTGTTCGCTGGGCGCGCCGCCGGAACCCTCGGTGCTCCCGTCGAAGCGACCCGTGGCATCAACGGTCGCCTGGCCCGTGACAACGCCAGCCGCAATCCGCAGCGAACCGCCGCGACCGCGACGGCGTTGATGATCGGCCTGGCGCTGATCACCGGTGTCGCCGTGCTCACCGCATCGCTGTTGGCGACATTCGACGACTTGCTCGAGGACGCCCTGACGGCCGACCTCTTCGTCTACGAGGCAAACCAGGGGCTCGACTTCTCGTCTTCGGTCGCCGAGCAGCTCGATGCGCTGCCCGAGACCGACAACGTTGCCGGCTTCGCTCGTGTCGAGATGTTGGTCGACGGCGAGGTCGAAGTCGTCACAGGCTTCGACACCGCAACAGGTACCGAGGTCATCAATCCGGGTGTCGTCGACGGCTCTGCCGATCTCTCGCTTGAAGGCATCGCCGTGTTCGAAGAGACCGCAACCGAACGCGGCTGGGGACTCGGTACCGCAGTTCCGGTCGAGTTCGAAGACGGGTTTGCCACGGACCTGACCGTCGAATTGATCTTCGACGACCGATCGATCGTCGAGAACGCCTTCATCGTCAACCGGGAGCTCAGCCGCCAGCACGTCCAGATCGACGACATCAGCTTCGTCGGCGTGACGTTCCCGGAGGGCGCCGACGTCGAGGCCAGCCGAGTCAAGGTCGAAGAGATCACGGGTGCCTTCCCGCAGCTCACCGTGCAGGACAACACCGAGTTCCAAGAAGAGGTCGAGAGCCAGGTCGGCCAGCTCCAGATCATCATCAACGGCCTGCTCGTGCTGTGCCTCGTCGTCGCCTTCTTCGGCATCGTCAACACGATGGCGTTGTCTGTGCTCGAACGGACCCGTGAGATCGGGTTGTTGCGTGCCGTCGGCATGACGCGCAATCAGCTGAAGTCGACGATCCGTTGGGAGGCGGTCATCGTGTCGATCTTCGGCGCCTTGCTCGGCATCCTCATGGGACTGTTGCTCGGGTGGGCCGCCGTCGTGGCGATCCCCGACAGCTTCATCAGCAAGGTCGGCATCCCCTGGGGCAGCCTGGTCATCTACCTGGTGGTCGGCGGAATCATCGGCGTCATCGCCGCCTACTTCCCCGCCCAACGCGCCTCCAAGCTCAACGTCCTCGACGCCATCAGCCACAGTTAAACCCTGCGAGTTCGCGCCCGTTGGGCGCTCATGCGCAGATTAAACCCTGCGAGTTCGCGCCCGTTGGGCGCTCATGCGCAGATTAAACCCTGCGAGTTCGCGCCTGGCCAGCCCTATTCGACGATGCCGGCTTCGTAGGCGGCGATCACCGCTTGCACACGGTCGCGGGCGCCGAGCTTCATGAGAATGCGGCCGACGTGGGTCTTGATCGTCGTTTCGCCCAGGATCAGCGACTCGGCGATCTCGCTGTTGGACAGGCCCTTCGCCATGAGCTGAAGGACTTCGTTCTCACGATCGGTCAGTTCGTCGAGCCCCGGATTCGATCGCATGGTTGGGCGCTTGGCGAAGTCGCCGAGCAGACGTCGAGTGACGGTCGGGGCCAGCAGGGCCTCGCCCGAAGCGACAACTCGGATTGCGCGGGTCAGCTCGTCGGCCCCCGCGTCTTTGAGGAGGAACCCGGACGCTCCGGCGCGGAGCGCGGCATAGACGTACTCGTCGAGGTCAAACGTCGTAAGAATCAGCACGGCAGGTGCGTCGTCGATCTTCGTGATGATCTCCGTCGCCTCGATGCCGTCACGTTCGGGCATACGAATGTCCATGAGGACAACGTCCGGCGAGAGCGCTCGGACCTGTTGCTCGGCCTCGACGCCGTTGGATGCCTCGCCGACAAGCTCCAGGTCATCCTCGCTCGCGAGAATCATCCCGAAGCCGGCACGAAGCAGCGGCTGGTCGTCGACGACGAGGACGCGGATCGTTTCGGTCACGCGGCACCGACCGGGATGTGGGCCCGGACCGCATAGCCGCCACCGACTCGGGGCCCAACGCTCAGCTCGCCCCCCACGGCCTCGATACGCTCTCGCATCCCGATCAGACCATGACCTCGCGGTGTCGAGGGCGTGGCGGCCCCACGTCCGTTGTCGACGACAGCGATCGACAGGCGTTCGGGTTGGTAGTCCACGGTCACCTCTGCACGGACGGCAGGTCCGCCGTGCTTCATCGTGTTGGTGAGAGATTCTTGCACCACTCGATAACCCGACAGCTCAACCATGCCCGGAAGATCCCGCTGCTCACCGGCGATGTCGAGCGACACGTCAAGCCCGGCCTCGACCCACTCGTCGATCAGCGCGGGCAGCCGAGACAGCTCCGGAAGAGGTGTGGTGTCGACATCGTGGCGAAGTGCGCCCACGGTCGTCCGGATGTCGTTGAGGTTGCGGCGAGCGGTCTGTTCGATCGAACCGAGAGCCGACGCAACAGCGTCGTCGTTCTTGCCGATCATGCGCTGCGCGCCCTCGGCTTGCACGACGATCACCGACATCGAGTGGGCCACGATGTCGTGCAGCTCGCGGGCGATGCGCGTCCGTTCGTCGTCGACGGCCCGCTGTGTTGCGGTCCGCTGGGCGGCGGCCGCTTCGTCGACCTGACGTTGAAGGACCTCCATGCGCTCACGGCGGGTCCGTACGGCGTCGCCCGCAAACCACGCCAGCTGGAACAGTACGAGGTTGAGAACGATGAGCCCGATGCTGACCCCTTCTTCTTCGGGCGCAACGAGGCCGACGATCAACACCGCCGAGATCACGACGGTGAACGCGACGAGCCCGTGAATCGCCCGCTGCCGTTCGGGCTCGTAGGCCGCGATGGAGAAGAGGAGCAGCATCATCGCGAGTGCGGAGCCGGCATAGGGATAGTCGGCCACCCAGTAGATGATCCCGGCCAGAGTCGCGATTGCAAGGGCGCGCATCGGACGGATCCGACGCCAGGCCGTGGCCGCACCGGCGATGACGATGGTGAGAGACGACCACACGTCAGGAGCCCGCTCGCTGCCTCCTTCGAGCGGAGTCGCCTGACTGCCGAGGAGCATGACCGCGGTCAAGGCGACGGCGATGGCAACGTCTCGTCGGCTCGGTCTGGACGCCATGGTCCAAGCGTACGAATCGCGGCGGATCACGTCATCCTCCGAACGGCGGACCGATGGTCGTCCCGCGGGACGAACGGTCGATACCCGCCACCCGCGAGATGTCGCGAGGGATAACGTGAGAAACGTGATCTCTTGGGCGATCGACGTCTTCCACCAGATGGAAGAACTGATCACCGATATCTCGTCGAGCCCGTGGTTCTTCCTCGTGTTGTTCTCGATCGCGCTGCTCGACTCGGTGGTCCCGATCGTGCCGAGCGAGTTCACCGTCATCGCGGGTGGGGTCGCGGCCAGCGATGCAATCCTCATCAACGACCGCCGGTGGCTTCCCCTTGCGTTGGTGATCGTGATCGGGGCCTTTGGGGCGTACTGCGGAGACTCGCTCGGCTATTGGATCGGCAGCCGGTCAGACAAATTGCTCCGGCAGATCTTCTTCAGAGGTGAAAAGGGCGAGAAGCGACTGCTCGCCACTGGCGAGCAGATTCGCAAGCGCGGCGGCCTGCTGCTCATCACCGCACGGTTCATCCCTGGTGGCCGCACGGCTATGACCTTTTCGTGTGGGCTCACCGGCCAGCCGTTTCTTTCGTGGTTCACCCGCTGGGACCTGTTGGCCACGACGTTGTGGGCGAGCTATGCCGCGCTGCTCGGCTTCTTCGTGGCCGAACAAGTCGAGAACACGACGACGGCACTCTGGCTCGCCTTCGGGACGGCCCTTTCGATCACCTTGACCGTCGAGCTGGTTCGGTGGTTGCTCGAGCGTCGGCGCACCCGGGGCGAAGAGTCAGCGGTCAGCACCGCGTGAGCGACGCCGTCCGATCCCTCATCCTCGAGCGTCAAGCACGAGGGTCGACTCCCAACGATCGCGACGACGGCCACCACCTCGTGTTGGCGGTCGAGGGCGGCGGGATGCGAGGCGCAGTGAGCTCGGGGATGCTTCTCGCACTCGAGCAACTGGGTATGCGGGATTGTTTCGATGCGGTGGTCGGCACCTCCGCAGGCGCGATCGCGGGGGCGTTCTTTGCGATCGGCCAAGGCACGAAGGGCTCGGTCCTCTACTACCGGGTGCTCAACTCCGACCGATTCGTCGATCGACGACGACTGCTCCGAAAGGGCATCGTGCTTGACATCGACTACCTCGTCGGTGAGGCCATGGACGAGCATGGGTTCGATTGGGACGCGCTCGTCGAGTCTGACGTGCCGGTATGGGCAACGGTCAGCCCAGCCGAGCCCGGTCAGGCCCCCCGTCTGCACCGTCTCGATGGGGACGCAGCCGAGTGTCGAGCGATCTTGGCCGCGAGTGCCTCATTGCCAGTGGTGTCTGGCCCGAACCGGCTGGTCGACGGGGTTGCATGTGTCGACGGCGGGTTGCTCGAACCCGTGCCCTGGGTGAGTGCTGTCGGTCTCGGCGCGACGCACGTCCTCGTCGCACGCAGTCGGGACTTCATCCGAACAGGCGAGCCGGAGCTGCCGAACATTCTTGAACGGGCTGCGGTTCCGCGGGTCGTCCGCCGGATCAATGGCGAACATGTCGCCGAACTCGTGAACCGATCACCCGAACGATTCTGGATGAACACGGAGTCGCTTCGGGCCGTCATCGACGGTGAGGCTGACCCAATCGGCCCTCGTCAGGCGCCGGTCGAGATCGCCGCTGTGGTCCCTGCGCCACACATCGACCTTCCCGACCGGCTCGAACTCGACACGCACGTCCTGATGGACGCGCTCTCCGGTGGAGCAGAGGCCATGTTGGGATGGCTCGATCTCGAAGGATTCACGGTCGAGCAGCGGGTGCTGATCAATCACCCCCGCGCACCGGTCGGCCGGATCCGGACGGATGTGTTGGCGCCGATCGTGTCGACACGCCGCTCGAAGCCCCGCCCCGACTGAACGCCGGTAATGAGAGGGTCAGACCCTCTCATTACCGTCTCACGGGCATGGCGTTGCGTTGGCGGGGATCTGCGTTGGTTCGAGGTCGACAGATTGCGGGTTGTAGAAGCGCAGCTTCGAGCCTGCGGAGGCGTCGAAGGTAGCGCCGCCCGAGCACACGAGATCGCCAACCAGAAGCCGCTCGAAGTCGCCGTCGATGACGGCGCTCATCGACCCTCCCCAGTGGCTGAACAGTTGAGATCTACCTCCGGGGAGCGAGACCGTGATGTAGTTCTCGGCACCGAGAGTCGATTGGAGGCTCACCCACCCGACATCGCCGACGGTCGGGAGCACGTGAGCGCCGACGCCTTCGGACGAGCACGCAATCAGCCACACCACTTGGCCGCCGGCGTCCAGCTCATCGACCACGATGTCGGCCATGACCCCGTCGCGTTCGACAGCGGACTCTGGACACGACTGCGGTGCTGCGGGGGCAGGCGTGTCGGTCATCGTCGACCAGGCGATGTCCATCGCCTCGGCGACCGAGAAGAGTGCCGTGGTCACGCCATAGCTGATCGGAGTACCGGTCGGCCCGACCTCGGACCACGACACGATGCCGTCGCTGCAGTTCGCGCCGCAAGTCGGTTCGGCGTAGTAACCGGAGAGACCATCGGGAAGCGGGACCGGTGTGTTGGAGGGCGCAAGCGACGTATCGCTGGGAGTGCCAGCCCAGTACGACCCGATGTGGCAGACGCCGGCACCGTTGCAGTCTTCGCCGAATTCGAGATCGACGCGGTACCGGTCAGGTCCCACGTCTACGAGGACGGCCGTCGGCACGAATCCCGAATCACTCGGTTCGGGCAGCGCGAGTCGGGACGGAAGACGGATCGGAAGTTCGCTTCGCTCTCGGAGCTCGTCGAGGATGGGGTCGAACACGGGATGTGGCGATGGCGGGTTCGGGCCCGTCGGAGAATCTGGCGAGGTCGTGGTGGTTTCGGAGGGTGCGTTCGTCGTCTCGACGGTGGTGGTGGTCGACGCATCGCTGCCGGGGACAACCTGCGCGGCGGTCGTCGTGGTGATCGTCTCGGTCGTCGTGCTCGTGGGGACCACCGTCGTCGTGTGACCGCCAGTGCTGGAAGTCGTCGTGCTGGTGGGGGATCCGCAGGCACCGAGCATCATCGCGGCGACGAGGAAGGCAAGGGCGACCGGACGGGGGAGAAGGGCGGTCATGTCCATGACGGTACGAATTGGCGTCGTGCGCGTCTCTGGGGAGCAGCCCCCACGATCGTCGCCAAACGGTTACTGGTCAGCGGCGATGGAGGCGAGAGCCGTCGTAGTGATGGCGGGTGGCGATACCCGATGTTTGGTCTCGGGTCTCCAGCATTGGCTCGGTGTCGTCAAGCCATCGAAGGTCGGCGCGTCCGGCGAGGAGCTCGGTGGCGATGCCGTCGTCGGAGCAGGCGGTCAGCCAATGGAGTTCCCGACCGTCTGACAGTCGGATGGTCTGGACGGCAGCGACCGCACCATCGCGGGCGACGGTCTCGAAGCCGCAGACAGCGGGGGCCTCGGGAGCAGAGCCGCGAGACAGAACGGACCAGGCGACGGCGAGCGCGTCGCTGGCCCGACCGCTTCGGTGGGTGACCGTGCGGGCGACGAGTATGTCGCGGCTGGTCCCGTCGGCGTCGAGCCAGGTGATCGATGCGTCGCCACAGATCGGCGCACACTCGGCCGGAAGGTACGAGCCGGTTCGGCCGTCCGGCAACGGTACGGGGATTCCGGCGCCGAGGATGGAGATCGCGTCGTTGCGCGCGACTCGCCGTGCGCTGATGGTCTGGATTCGGCAGGCGTCGCCCCCGTCGCAGGGGCCGTGGCCGATCACCACTCGATGGGCGTCGGCGGACACGTCGGCGAGAGTGGCGAGTAGCGGGACCGCCGGATCGCTTTCTTTGGGGATCCCTGCGAGCTGTTCCGGTAGCGCGATGGAGACGGTCGTCTCCGCCCGCAGCGCATCGGTGATCGGGTCGAAGATCGGGTCGACGGCACCGCCCTCGGCTGTCTCCGCAACGGGTTCGACGACCGCGCTCGATGTGGTCTCGACGGCGGTGGTCGATGGTGCCGATGAGGTCGTCGGCGCAGTCGGGGTTGGTTGGAGAACCGTCGTCGGCGCGACGATCGGCTCGAGCGCGGTGGCCGGATCCGAGACGACTTCGGTTCGCAGTGGCGTGGTCGGCTCGGCGGGTTGCGCGGAGGTCGTCGCCGCCTCGGAGGCCGGGGTGCATGCGGCGAGCACGAGGACCAACGTCACCATGAGGCTCGGGCGCACCATGGTTTCGACGATATGAGCGAGTGAGTTTCGGTCCTGTGGGGAGCGCACCCCGCGTACGCTCGGTGGCCATGTCGCTGCTGTACTTCGCCTATGGCTCGAACATGTCCACCGAACAGATGGCGCACCGGTGTCCGGGTGCTGAACCGATCGGTCTGGCTGAGTACGTCGGGTGGGAGTTCCTCATCAATCAGCGTGGGGTGGCGACCGTCGTGCCGGCGCCAGGGAATCGAGTTGTCGGCGTGCTGTGGCTGACGACCGACGAGCACATCGAGATCCTGGACGGCTACGAGGGTGTCGCCACGGGCAACTACGTCCGGCAACTGATCACCGTTCAGCCCCTCGTCGTCGACGGCGGCTCGGTGACGGACGAGCCGGTCCAGGCGATCGTGTATGTGGCGTGTCACGACGAGCCGGGTCCGCCACGTGCGGGCTATCTCGAACGGGTGCTCTCGGGAGCAGGCGAATTCGGGCTCCCCGACGACGCCATGGCATCGATCCGTCGCTGGGCAACATGAGCCGAGCTCAGGCCTCTGCCGATCGGAGATTCGACGCGATGAAGACGAACGCAACGGCTGCCATGCACCACACGACGGCAATCGATCGGCCGATGCCGAGGACCGTTGCGAGTGTGGTCAACAGGACTGGCATGGCCATTCCGGGGTAGGCGAGCAGATAGAAGGTCGAGTTGATCCGGCCGCGCTGCTCCGGTTCGGCGACCTCCGCGAGTAGGCCAAGTGCACCGGCTGTAAGAATCCCGGATGCGCAGCCAAGGAGCAGCGCGGCCGGGAGCACCAGGACCCAGCGATCCGTCTCGAGCGCGATCCCGGCGATGAGCCAGCCAAGCAAACCGAAGCTGCCCCCGACCAGGAGTCCTGCTCGGATCCCGGTGCGTCCGACGATGGGCCGGGCAAGCAGCGCCGACCATGCGGTCACGGCGCCCGCAGCGGCGGCGACGGCGACTGCCCCGGCGTCGAGGCTGTCGCTGACGAGTACGGGAAAGAGGGCGAACGACGTCGACGGGAAGGCGAACACCCAGATGGCTGCAGGGGCGACGAGGCGAACGAAACGCGGGCGGGCAGCGACCGGGATGCCGAGCGAAGGTCGTAGCGACCGGTCGCTGCGAGGTGACGTGTCGGGAACCGTTCGCAACCCGATCAGCGTGAGCGCGGTGGCCGCTGCGTGAACGATGAAGGGGGTGACGAGCGGCGCGGCGTCGGCGAAGTCGAAGACCGCGCTGATCGGTGGGCCGATACCGAACCCAGCGAAGGTCACGATGGTCGAGAGGAGGGCGGCGCGTCGTTCTTGCCCGAGCCCGAGGAGCTCTTGGAGCCAGGCGGCGCTGACGCCGAGGACCGCACCGCTCGCGACACCGAGGAGCAGGCGGCCGATCAGCAACAGCGCGTACACGTCCTTCCCCCAGATGAGCAGCAGGGAGGCCGCGATCGATGCAGCGGTCGATGCCAAGACGACCGGTCGACGGCCAATCCGGTCGGACAGGGCGCCAGCGATCAGCAAGGCGGTGAGGATCCCGAGCACATAGACAGTGAAGATCGCCATCGTCGCCGAGTCGGACAGGTCGAGGCGGTCGCGATACGTCGACAAGAACGGGGTGGAGACGTTCGTACCCCACGACACGGCGAAGACGACGAGCAGCAGCTTGGTGACGGCGCTCATGTCGTCGCCGTGAGCTGACGAAGCGGGCCCCAGATCAACAGCACCGTGATGGCCGATCCAACGAAGGCGAACCAGTACGGCGTCGTGATGTCGCCGACCGTGGCGAGGAGGCCGCCGACTACCGCACCGATGAGAAGCCCGAGGTTCAGCCCGACGAGGTACACGGCGTTGACTCGTCCCTGGAGTGGTTCGGGGACGACCCGTTGCCTCACGCTCGGCACGATCGTGCTCCAGCAGCCGACGTGGACGCCGAACGCGATCATGACCGCGAATGCGGGCCACGGGCTGACGGACGTGGCGAGGACGAGATGGGTGATCGACTCGATGGTCAACCCGATGCGCATGATCCATGTCTGGCCAAAGGCGCTTTCGAGCATCGGATACACGGCCGCACCAGCGGCACCACCGACGGCGGTCGTGGCGGTGAGCAGGCCGAAGCCAGCCTCGCCGAGGCCAAGGCGCTCGGTTGCCAGTACGACGAGCAGCGAGAACGATGCGCCGAAGGTCAGGTTGAAGACGAAGATCGTGATCGCGAGGGTGCGCATTGCGCCGTGGCCCCACATCCACCCGGCGCCATCGACGATGTCGCGCCAGACCGAGGGGGTTGAGTCGGGACGTTCGGCGTCGGGAAGTTCGATTCGGGCGATCACGATCGCCCCGAAGGCCATCGCCACGCCTTGCGCGACGAAGGGCACCTCGCTTCCCAGCGCGAACAAGGCGCCGCCGATTGCGGGCCCGGCCAGTTGGTTGAGCGACATGAACCCGAACTGGAGCCTCGAGTTGCCGAGGGTGAGATCGTCGGGTTCGACGATCATCGGCAGGATCGTTCCGGCCGTGGTGTCGGCGAGCACTTCGGCGATAGCGAGGACGAAGAACACGGCCAGAATCGTGATCGGGCCAACAGCGGTGGAGGTGATGCCGAGCACGAGCACCGCGAGGATCGCCGCCCGTGCGACGTTGGCGAAGGTCACGATGCGGCGGCGATCGAATCGGTCGGCGATGACGCCAGCCTGGAGCCCGATCAGGAGCCACGGCGCTCGTTGGACAAAGACCGCCCCGGCAATGAGGGCCGGATCGCCGGTCGCCGAGGAGATGAGGAGCGGCGCTGCGGTGAGGGCGATGCCATCAGCGAGGTTCGTCGCCCACTGCGAGGCGAGCACCTGACGAAAGCCAAGGCCGAGGCGCTGCGGCGCGATCGCCTCGATGACTCCCACCGGCGCGAGGCTACCCCCAGAAACGCCGAGGGCCCGAGGGCCGCTCCGCGCAGTGGCGGAGCGACCCTCGGGCCGAAGACCGGGGAGGGTCTGGGGGTTAGAGGTCGATCGGGCGCATCACCCGGTCGATCACGTGGATGTAGCCGTCGGAAGCGGCGATGTTGCGTGGCGCCCGAACACGCGGGTTGCGGTTGTCGGGGTCGGCATCGACGACGCGGTGGCCGCGCAGGTTGAACGTCGCACCGTCGAGCAGCGTCGGGATGTCACCTGCACGGCGCAGAGCCCAACCCGGACGGGCGTCAGGGGCGACGTGGTAGAGGAGGACGTCGTCGAGCAAGCCCGGGTTCTCGGCGGACTCGAAGCCGGTCGCCTCAATGAGGAAGGCCAGGGTGCCGGCTTCGTCGTCGCCCTGGTATCCGAGGTCCTGCGCGAGGCGGATGAACGCCCGGTCGAACGGCGCCATGACGTTGATGTCGTCTGCGGCAGCGACTGCGTCGACGAGGCCGGTCGCAACGAGCGCCTCACGGAGGATGTCGAAGTCGCGGTTCTCGTCATCGAGGCCTTGCGTGCCGGAGACGGCGAGCACGATGTCGACGATGCTCTGCGAGCTGGCGTCGATGTCGATCGGACGGAGGACCCGGTTGACGGTCTGGATCGTGCCGTTGGCGACCTCGAGGTTGCGCGGCTGGAGGACTCGTGCGTTCTGGTCGTCGCGGTCGCCGTCGATGACGGTCTTGAACCGGACGTCAACCGTTGCGCCGTCGAGCAGCGTCGGAATGTCGCCAGCGCTGCGTAGTTCGCTCAGCGAACGAGCGCCGGGGGCGACGTGGTACAGGAGCACGTCGTCGAGCAGGCCAGCGTTCTCGGCGGACTCGAAGCCGGTCGCCTCGATGAGGAAGGCGAGGGTACCGGCTTCGTCGTCGCCCTCGTAGCCAAGGTCCTGCGCGAGACGCACGAACGCGACATCCATCGGAGCGAAGACCGTGATGTCATCGGCGGCGGCAACAGCGTCGACGAGACCGGTCGCCACAAGCGCTTCGCGCAAGATGTCGTAGTCGCGCGGGTTGTCGTCGACGCCCTCGGCGCCGGACACCGCAATCACGGTGTCGACGATGCCGGGTTCATCTTGAGCCCCGGCGGGGGTGAGGGTGGCGCCGAACACGGCACCCGCTGTGAGAGCCGCCGCGGCGACCGTCCGGAATGAACGCATGGGTTCTCCTGTCGTGTGTGGAGGGGGTGGTGCCGGGCCACGACCGGCCCGACGTACTCCTCTACGACGTGGAGATCGCGTCTGGATGCGCGAGATCACGAAAAGTATTCGTGCGAACGCGGAGCGTCGGTCGGATCGGACCTCGGGTCGGTTGTTTCGGAACTCGAGTCAGTCGTTGAGGTCGACGTCGGGAAGGACGTCGAACGCCTGGCGGAGCGCATCGCCCCAGCCATTCGAGATCGCCCGGAAGGTTGGGTCGTCCCCCGGGATCCGACGAGCTTTCGGGGGGTCGAGGGTGTCGGACTCGTAGATCTGAAGGTCGAGGGGCGGCCCGACCGACAGGTTGGCTTTGATCGTCGAATCCATCGACACGTACAGCAGCTTCACGGCTTCTTCGAACGACATCGATGGGTCGAACACCCGCACGAGGATCGGCCGTCCGTACTTCGTCTCGCCGATCTGTACGAAGGGTGCTTCGTCGACCGCTTCGATGAAGTTGCCTTCGGGGTAGATCAGAAACAGCCGTGGCTCTTGCCCGGCAATCTGTCCGCCGAGGATGAGCGTGCCGCTGAAGGTCGAATCAGCTTGCTGACCGTTGTCGGCTGCCGAATCGGCGATGACCTCGCGCAGCGTCTGGCCGACCAGACGTGCGACCTGAAACATCGTCGGTGCCTGGAGGATGGACGGATCCCGTTCGGCCGGGGCGAGCGAACGCTCGTCGAGCAGGCTCATGACCGCCTGTGTCGTGGCGAGATTGCCTGCCGAGAGCACGGTGATGAACCGTTCGCCGGTCACGGCCCACGTCTTCATCTTTCGAGTCGCTGACACGTTGTCGACACCGGCGTTGGTCCGCGTGTCGGACATGAAGATCAGGCCGCGATCGAGGCGCAGCGCCACGCAGTACGTCATCGGCTGGTCAACCTACTGCTGGGCCTGCGCACTGTCGGTGTCGGCGACCTGCAACGTGACGGAGAGGTTTTCGTGTCCGCCGCCGAGCCGCACTCCGGAGATCGGGGCGGCATCGCGGTAATCGAGCCCGGCGGCGAGTCGTACGTATCGGGCGTCGGGGCTGATCCCGTTGGAGACGTCGAATCCGACCCAGCCGAGGTGGGCGACATGAGCCTGCGCCCACGCGTGCGTTGCGGCCTGGTCGATCGTGTCGTCCATGCGGAGGTAGCCGCTCACGTAGCGGGCGGGCACGCCGAGCCGACGGGCGGCAGCGATGAACACGTGCGCATGGTCTTGGCAGACGCCAGCACCGATGTCGAGCGCATCTTCGGCGGTCGTTGTGGCTGTCGTCTGCCCGATCTCGTAGGTGATGGCGCCCGCCACCCGTTCGGACAGTTCGTGCAGTTCGTCGAGACCCGTCTCGTCGGTTTCGTCCAACCCCTCGACCAATGCGTCGACTCGCGGGCCTGGCTCGGTGAGTGGCGTGTCGCGCAGATACGCCCACAGCGGCATCGGCCCGGGGTCGGCGCCAACGACGCCATGAAGGTCGGTGGTCGACACTTCGCCCCGCACTCGAATCTGCACGTGCTCTTGGAGGTCGACGACCGCGACGAGCGACACCTGGTTGCCGTGCTGATCGGTGTAGCGGACCTGTTCGATGGCCCCTTCGAGCTCGACCGACCACGAGTCGATCGACTGCCCGGGGTCGTTGCGCGGATGGAGTCGGAGCTGTTGCATTGCGTGGGGCACCGGCTCCGAGTAGAGGTAGTGCGTTGTGTGGTCGAGGATCAGCTGCATCCG
Source organism: Acidimicrobiales bacterium (assembly GCA_020629375.1). Classification (GTDB taxonomy): domain Bacteria; phylum Actinomycetota; class Acidimicrobiia; order Acidimicrobiales; family SHLQ01; genus SHLQ01. Next base: position 4,986 of record JAHDDK010000002.1, on the reverse strand, counting down.
CGTGCCCACCTCACTCGCTGAACCGGTAGTCGATCTCGATCTGCGACGCGACCTGGTTCGTTTCGGCGATGCACTCACGCAAGAAGTCGTGCAGGCCATAACGGAGGATGTCGTTGATCGACCGGCCGATGATCTTGTCGCGTAGCGACTCGGCCCGCTCGGTCGACGGTGGCTTCTCGCCGTAGTCGTAGGCGAGCTCGTTGAGGTTCAACGCGATCCGGTTGTGGCAGAACGCGAGCGAACGCGGCATGCGCGGATCGAGGATGATGAACTGTGCGATCGACTGGGCGTCGACGGTTCCGCCGCTCTGCCAGTGGTAGGAACGTTGGGCCGACAGCGAGCGCAGGATGGTCTCCCACTGTGCATTGTCGAGCGGTGAGCCGACGTGCAGAGGTGACGGCAGCAGCACGTAGTACTTGACGTCGAGGATGCGGGCGGTGTTGTCGGCTCGCTCGATGAAGGTGCCGAGCCGAGCGAAGTTGTAGATGTCGTTGCGCATCATCGTGCCGTGAAGCGCGCCACGAACGAGAGCGCTCTCCTGGCGAATGAGGGCGAGAACTTGGGGCAGAGCCGTTTCGGGCACGGGGTCCTTGAGCGCGTCGTTGAGCTGGTGCCAACAGTCGTTGGTGGCCTCCCACACCTCTCGGGTGAGGGCGGTCCGGACTTCGCGGGCGTTGTGGCGGGCCGCGTCGACAACCGATCGCACGCTCGACGGGTTGGTCGGATCGCGCAGCAAGAAGTCGATCACGGCCGTTCGGTCGAACGTGTCGTGATCGGCGAGATAGGCGTCTCGCACCGCGGCGGTGTCGACGAGCGACGCCCATTCGTCGGTGGTTTCGGTCGATCGGGTGAGCGAGATGCGATGGGCCGTCTCGATGAGACGGGCCGTGTTCTCGCTGCGTTCGAGGTAGCGGAACATCCAGTAGAGACCGCCGGCGGTGCGTCCGAGCATCAGTCCTCCAGCACCCACGTGTCTTTGGTGCCGCCGCCCTGACTCGAGTTGACGACGAGCGAGCCTTCTTGGAGGGCGACGCGGGTGAGACCGCCAGGGGTGACGTGCACGCCTTTGGGCGAGACGAGCACGAAGGGGCGGAGGTCGACGTGGCGTGGCGCCAAGCCGGCTTGGGTGAGCACGGGCACCGACGACAGGGCGAGGGTTGGCTGCGCGATGTAGGCGTCGGGCTGGGCGCGCAGCTTCTCGGCGAAGGTCGATCGTTCGGCCTTGGTCGACGTGGGTCCGATGAGCATGCCGTAGCCACCCGATCCGTGGACCTCTTTCACCACGAGTTCGTCGAGCCTGTCGAGCACGTAGGCGAGCGAGTCCGGTTCGGCGCAGCGCCAGGTGTGGACGTTGTCGAGGATGGGCTTCTCGCCGGTGTAGAACTCGATGATCTCCGGCATGTACGAGTAGATCGCTTTGTCGTCGGCGATACCGGTACCGGGCGCGTTGGCGAGTGTGATGTTGCCGGCGCGGTAGACGTCGAGGATCCCGGGCACGCCGAGCATCGAGTCGGGGTTGAAGTTGAGCGGATCCAAGAAGTCGTCATCGACGCGCCGGTAGAGCACGTCGATGGGCTGATCGCCCTGTGTTGTGCGCATGCAGACTCGCCCGCCGATGACCCGGAGGTCATGTCCCTCGACGAGTTCGGCGCCCATCTGTTCGGCGAGAAAGGCGTGTTCGAAGTATGCCGAGTTGTAGGTGCCCGGCGTGAGCACGGCGACGGTCGGCGGCGTCGACGAGTTGGCCGGACCGCAGTCGCTGAGCGTCCGTCGTAGATGCATCGGATAGTCCTCGATTGGACGGACCCGAATGTCCTGGAACAACTCCGGGAACATCTGAAGCATGGTCTCGCGGTTCTCGAGCATGTACGACACGCCCGATGGGGTGCGGGCGTTGTCTTCGAGCACGGCGAACGCGTTCTCGCCGGTCCGCACGAGGTCGATGCCGACGATGTGGGTGTAGATGTTGCCGGGCGGGTCGACCCCGACCATCTGCGGCAAAAACGCAGCGTTGTCGATGATCAACTCAGCCGGCACCCGGCCGGCGCGCACGATGTCCTGGCGGTGGTAGATGTCGTGGAGGAAGGCATTGATCGCGACGACCCGTTGCTCGATGCCCTTGACGAGCTGAGCCCACTCGCTGCCCGAGATGACCCGGGGCACGATGTCGAACGGGATCAGCCGCTCGGTGGCGTCGTCCTCGCCGTAGACGTTGAACGTGATGCCGGTCCGGCGGAAAGCCGCCTCGGCGTCGGCGGCCTTCGACAGGAGCCGCTGGTGGTTCTCGTCGTCGAACCACGCCCGATAGCGCGAGTACGGTGCGCGAACCCGGGTGCCATCGTCGGCCATCTCGTCGAAGACGCCTGGCCGCACATCCATGTCTCTCGACCGTATGTGCACAAGTGACGACGGACACAATCTCGCCCCGGCTGTTCACGCGCCGTTCGCGAACCGATGGCGAATATTTGCGGGGCGTCGTAGGTTGCCGGTCGCATGCGTGAGGAGCAGTGGCCAGTCGGCGCGTCGGTGACGGTCGATCAGCTGACGGAGTCGCCATACGAGGTGCTTGCCTCGCTGCGGGCAGTCGAGCCCGTGTCGTGGGTACCCGCGACCGGGGCGTGGTTCGTGACCCGTCGCGATTGTGCAATCGAGGCGATGAAGGACACGTTGCGCTTCACCGTCGACGACGAACGCTTCACGACTGCTCGGGTGTTGGGGACGTCGATGTTGTCGCTCGACGGACCCGAACACGCCCGCCATCGGCAGGCATTCGTCAAGCCGTTTCGCCCGAAGCTCGTGCGCGAGCAAGTCGAGGCGCGGATTGTCGAACACGCTCGACGGTTGATGAGCGCCACGCTCGAGTCGGACCAGCCTGAGCTTCGTGCGGGTGTGGCGGGGCCGCTTGCCGTCGCCACGATCCTCGATGTGCTCGGCTTGCCCGAGGTCGACGCCGACGATGTGCTCCGTTGGTACGGGGCATTCGGCGACGCCATCGTCGCCCTGACCGTTGGCGAGGACATGCCCGCCGAGATCGGCGATCGGCTGGCGTCGCTCTACGGCCACGTCGGCGATGCGATGGCGAGCGACGACCCCTCGCTCGTGCGTCAGCTCGTCGATGATGCGGTGCTGCGTGACGACGAGATCCCGGCCGCTGTCGCGGTGGTGATGTTCGGAGCGATCGAAACGTCGGAGGGGATGACGGCCAATGCGTTCTGGCACCTGCTGTCGCATCCGGAGACGCTCGACCGGGTGCGTGCCGACCGCTCGCTGATTGCGGTGGCCATCGACGAGTCACTCCGGCTCGAACCTGCGGCGGCAGTCGTCGATCGCTATACGACCGTGGATGTCGAGCTTGGCGGGGTATCGATCCCGGCCGGCGAGCTGGTCACGATCTCGCTGCTCGCCGCCAACCGCGACCCGGAGGTCTTTGCGGACCCCGACCGGTTCGACATCGACCGCCCCAACCTTGCCCAGCACGTGACCTGGGCCGTCGGCCCCCACACGTGTCTCGGCCTCCACGTCGCCCGCGCCGAAACCCGTGCCGCACTCGAGGCCTTTCTCGACGCCGAAGCCGAGCTCGGGGTGCAGTTCGTGTTGGTAAGCGAGTCCGTCGGGCCGAGGGGCCTCATCTTCCGCAAACCCGAATCGGTCTTCTTGGGGTCAGGCACGCATCATTAACAACCCATCTTCTGCGGTATGCAGGTCTCGGAAGTTGTTAATGATGCGTGCCTGACCCCAGGCCACTCGGTCACGCGGCCGGAATCGAGCCCGTCGACCCCGTATGGATCTATAGATCCAGACTCTCGATGATATGATCGAGAGTGTGAGTACGTCCGCCCCTGCGCTCCTGCCGCTGTTCCGCTCCGATCAGCAGCTTCGGATCCTCGGCGTGCTGTTTGCCGAGGTGGGTGGAGAGATCGCCATCGGTGAGTTGGCTGAGCGTGCGGCTGTTGCGCAGGCGACTGTGAGCCGGGAGGTTGCGCGACTCGAGGAGCACGGGCTCTTGGTGAGCCGATCGGTAGGTCGGAGCAAACTTGTTCAGCCCAATTGGGGTTTGCCTTGGGCTCCCGAGCTTCGCTCGATCCTGATGCAGACCGTGGGCGTCCTTGGCCGCTTGTCGGAGGCGCTTGGTGGCGGCGACGGAATCGAGGAGGCATACGTCTTCGGGTCCTGGGCCGCTCGGTATGAAGGACAAGAGGGCCACTTTCCACGGGACGTCGATGTCGTGGTTGTCGGTGATGCATCGTTGCGATCCGTACGGCGGCTTTGTGGGGAGGCAGCTGAGGGCTTGCGAGTGGAGATCAATCCAATCGTCGTCGCACGGGAGCGGTGGGAAGCCGCGGAGCCTGAGCCGTTTGTTGCGCAGCTTCGGGGCGAGTCCCTGGTCGTCATTCCTTTGGGAGGCACCGAATGACGGAATGGCTCACTGAGGCGCTCGCACTGCGGACGCTCGAGAGGGTGGCGCCGAACATGGGTGCTGCGGGTGAACGGATCAATGACGCTCGCAGGCACATCAGTTCGGCACGGCTTCTCGCCGAGGACGACACAACGCTTGCCATCGCTGCCTGTCACGATGCGATTCGGAAGGCGATCACGGCGCACCTCAGTGCCAACGGGCTCAGGGTTCGTGGTGGCGACGGCGCCCACCGACTGACGCTCGACTACGCACGATCTGAACTGAGTTCCTTCATCGCCGAGACCGATCTCGAGGACGCCGATGGCATCCGCCGGGACCGCGCGCTCGCCGAGTACGGCGACTTCGCCTCTCGCCAACTCGACGCTCGCCATGTGCTCGAGAGCGCTGATGTTGCGGAGCGAATTGTGAGCGCAATCGCCTCAGCGCTCGCCCGCGGTACCTGAGTCACTTGAACTCTCACCTCTGCGGTTCCTGCCATATGAACGGGTCTGCTCAGTGAGTCCTCAAAGGATGCGGCGCCCTCGGCAGGATTCGAACCTGCGACGCACGGTTTAGGAAACCGACGCTCT
>JAHDDK010000032.1:22505-43060 GCA_020629375.1 Acidimicrobiales bacterium | reverse complement strand
GAACATGATGTTGGCGCTGCAGGCGACCTCGCCGTTGAGCAGGACCTTGCCTGCGCCTTTGCCGGCGCGGGCAGCGAGCTGAAGAATCTCCGCCTCTACCTCGACGGTGTCGCCGGGGCCGACCTGCTTGCGAAAGCGCGCCTTGTCGAGCCCGCCGAACAGCGGCAACTTGCCGGGATATCGGTCGGGGTCGGTGAGCACCGTGTATGCACCCATCTGTGCGATGGCCTCGCACATGAGCACCCCCGGATGGGTTGGCCGACCGGGGAAATGCCCAGGGAACCACCACTCATCGCCAGTCAACGTCCACGTCCCGCGTCCATACTCCGCTGGTCGAAGTTCGAGGATCTCGTCGATGAACAAGAACGGCGGCCGATGCGGGAGGACGTCTATCGGTGCAGGGAATTCGGACATGCGCGAATCCTTACAGATGAGCGACGCCCGCCAAAACGGGAGAAGCGGCGCCCGAAGGCGCCGCTTCTCCCGACTTTCGGTTGGAAGACCGATCAGCTGCCCTTGCCGGCAGCCTTCAGCTTCGATCCCGCCTGAATCTTCACGGCCGTACCGGCCGGAATCTCCCGGGCCTCGCCGGTCCGCGGGTTGCGTCCCATGCGCGCCTTGGTGTCCTTCCGCGAGAACTTCAGGTAGCCGGGGATGTTGACCTCGCCACCCTTCGACACCTGAGACGCAACGATGTCCATCATCGCGTCGACACAAGCGCCCGCCTCGGCCTGCGTCACGTCGGCCTTCGAAGCAATCTCCGAAACCAGCTCACTCTTGTTCATTTGATTCGATCCTCCCGAACCACCGCTCTGGTGGCTCACTCAGAAATTACAAGCGAGTTACAGCGTAGTGCTGTCGACGACTGAAGTCGCGGTTCCCTCACGCAAAGATCGTTGAAAACCCAACAGCAACCGCGCAGCGTCATCCCGTCACCTGGGTGAGCAACAAATCACATCGGCGGGTTCGCTAGGGTGTCGCCGTGCCCGATACGACTTCGCTGAACGACGAGCGATTCGCCGAATACGTCGTCCCCGAGCTCGACGTGATGTACCGGGTGGCGCAGTCGATCACCCGCAATCCGACCGATGCCGAGGACCTCGTGCAGGACACGTTGATCCGCGCGTATCGCGCCGTCGATCGCTTCGATGGTCGATACCCGCGGGCGTGGCTACTCACCATCATGCGGAACGCGCAGATCAATCGGGTACGCCGTAAGCGTCCGGAACTCATGCACGACCCCGACGAGCAGATGGCGCGGATGGCCGACGATTCGCCGGACGCCGCCGACGCCGAAACGCTCGTGCTCGACCAGGAATTCTCGGCTCCGATCGAAAACGCCCTCGCGGCGCTTCCGGAGAAGTTCCGGCTCGTCGTCGAACTCGTTGATCTGAATCAACTCTCCTACCAAGAGGCCGCCGATGCGCTCGGCATCCCGGTCGGGACAGTGATGAGCCGCCTTCATCGCGCGAGACGGAATATTCGACAGCACCTCGAGGCTTCCCCAGAGGAGGTGATCTGATGGCAACCAAAATGATGAGCTGCCGTGAGGTCGGGCTGAGACTCCAGAGTTATCTCGACGGGGAGCTCGACGAACGACGGATGGAACAGATACGGGCACACCTCGATGTATGCACCGATTGCGGCATCGAGGCCAGCGTCTTCGAGCAGGTCAAAGCCGATCTCGCAGCGCATGCCCCCAAGTCAGACCCGGCTGCGCTCGATCGTCTGCGGAAGTTCTCGGAAGAGATCTCGACCTACAACGTCGACTGACCGGTGTCATCCCGGTAGGCCGATCCGCCGCCCGGAATGCCGGCCAGCCGCCACGGTGTTCAGAACCGGTGAGCGATTTCGTCCTCGACGTGCTTCTCCCGAAAACCGACCGCGTCGTCTTCATCCAATGGGCGATCATGGTGCCGTTCTGGTTGGCCATGTTCGTGGTCATGCGCAAACAGAATCGTGACCTTCGAACCTTCGTGTTCGGTCTTGCGATGCTCAACCTCGCATGGTTCGCCGTCCGAACCGTCCACTGACGGCTGACCAGCTTGCGATCAGGCGTCGAGTGCCGATCGAAATTCGGCGACGAGCTCGGCAACGCCTTCGGGTCCGGCGCCGGCGAGCATTCGATTGACGATCGCTGAGCCAACAACGACGCCGTCCGAAACGGTGGACACCTGTACCGCTTGTTCGGGCGTGCCGACCCCCACTCCCACGAGGACGGGCTTGTCGGTGACGCTCTTGAGCCGACCAGCGATGTCCATCGCGGACTGCGCGAGCGACGCACGGACGCCCGTGATTCCGAGCAGTCCGACGCCGTAGACGAAGCCACGGGATCGCTCACAGATCAGCGGCAGGCGATCATCGGGCGCCGTCGGTGCAGCGAGCAGGATCGTCTCGATTCCGGCGTCGTCCGCGGCCTCGGTCCATTCCCCGGTCTCTTCCAACGGAAGATCTGGGAGAATCGCCGCCGAGATCCCGGCGGATGCGAGGTCATTGGCGAAGCGCACGTCACCGGCCCGGAAGGCGATGTTGTAGTACGTCATGACGGCGAGCGGCACACCGATGTCGGCGTCCTTGACGGCGGAGAGAATGCTTGCTGGTGTTGCCCCGTGTTCGAGTGCACGATCATTCGCTTCTTGGATCGTCGGGCCGTCCATGACCGGATCGGAAAACGGAATGCCGATTTCGATCCCATCTGCCCCCGCATCGGCAACCGCCCGAAGCGTTTCGAGCCAGTCGTCTCCCAACCCGCCGGTGATGTACGGAACGAGGATCTTTCCCCCCGCGTCCCGACGAGCCCGAAGGGCCGACTCGAACGCACCAATCTCACTCACCAGACAGCAACTTCTGCATCTGCGCCACGTCCTTGTCTCCCCGGCCCGAGAGGTTGAGCAGCACCGTCTTACCGGCGAGCTCGTCTCGGGCCTTCATCATCCACGCCAGGGCATGAGCTGGCTCCAGGGCCGGAATGATCCCTTCGAGCTTCGACATGAACTGGAAGGCTTCGACGACCTCGTCGTCGGTCACCGGCTCATAGCGCGCCCGTCCAATGTCGGCGAGATGCGCGTGCTCGGGCCCCACCCCGGGGTAGTCCAGGCCCGCGCTGATCGACTCCGCCTCGAGGACCTGGCCGACCTCGTCTTGCATGAGGAACGACTTCGATCCGTGGACCACACCAGGCACCCGGCGCCCGACCGCGGCACCGCCTGCAGGCTCCACACCGACGAGCTCGGCGTCGGTGTCGGCAAATCCCGAGAAGATACCGATGGCGTTCGACCCGCCACCGACACACGCGGTCACAACGTCTGGCACACCGCCGTCGAGCAGTGCCGCACACTGCTCTCGGGCCTCGATGCCAATGATCTCGTGGAAGGTGCGCACCATCCAGGGGTAGGGGTGCGGGCCCATGGCTGATCCGAGGCAGTAGTACGAGTCCTCAACGGTCGCCACCCAGTCGCGCATCGCCTCGTTGACCGCGTCCTTCAGCGTCCGAGATCCACTCATCGCCGGAACGACCTCAGCCCCGAGGAGATTCATCCGGAAAACGTTGAGCTTCTGGCGTTCGATGTCGACCTCACCCATGTAGACGATGCACTCCATGCCAAACAGTGCGGCTGCAGTCGCTGTCGCCACTCCGTGCTGTCCCGCGCCGGTCTCGGCGATCAGCCGGGTCTTCCCCATGCGCTTCGCGAGAAGTGCTTGGCCGAGCACATTGTTGATCTTGTGGGAGCCGGTGTGATTGAGGTCTTCTCGCTTGAGGAGAACGCGATACCCAAGCGCCTCGCTCATACGGGTGGCTTCGGTGACGGGCGAGGGACGGCCCGCATAATCTGCGAGCAGCGACGAGAACTCGTGGCGGAACTCCGGATCGCCCCATGCACTCCTGAACGCCTTCTCGAGCTCCTGACACGCCGGGACCAGTGTCTCGGGGATGAAGCGCCCACCGAAGCGCCCAAAACGCCCTTCGGGTGAGGGGTCCCCCATGACGGGTTCGGGCACGGTTCCAGCCACGTCTGCCATTCAGTCGTTCTCCTGATTCCAGTCGTACATCGGGGTTTCGGGCGTCCCCACGCCCGCAGCATTCTCGTCGGGAATACCAGCGACCGCCTCACGGGGTCGTGATGCGGCCGCCTTCGCATTCTGGATGAAAAGTCGTAGCGCTGTCGGATCCTTGCGGCCTGGCGATGATTCGACGCCGCTGGCCACGTCGACACCCCACGGTTGCACTCGCTGCACCGCAGCCGCGACATTGTCCGGATTCAGCCCTCCGGCGAGCAGCACGTCGAGATCCATGGGGAGCGATTCCATCAACGACCAGTCGAACACCTCGCCCGAACCGGGATTCGGCGCGTCCACCAGGATCGTCCGGACTCCCCATTCCCGCGCACGGTCGGCAGCCGGCGAGCCGGCGGCGAACGCCTTGATCACGACCGGTACCCGTTCGGAAATCCACGCCGTGTCCGCCGGGGACTCGTCGCCGTGGAGCTGCACTGCTCGCAAGCCGGCACGATGGGCGACATCGACGACTCGCTCCTTCGCATCATTGCGAAACACGCCCACCGTGAGCGTTTCGCCCGGCATTCGAGCAGCGATGTCCCGAGCCCGCTGCGGAGCGATCTGGCGCTTGGACGGAGCGAAAATGAATCCAACCGCATCAGCGCCGAGCGCGACGGCAAGCAGCGCGTCGTCGACATCGGTGATCCCACAGATCTTGACGAAGAGTTCTTGGTCCATGACGTACTCAGCCGGTGGCTGCCTCGATGAGCGCTGCGACGCCCTCGCGTGGACCATGATGGCGGACGAGTGACTCGCCGACGAGTACCGCGTCGAATCCGGCGGCGACGAGCTCCGGGATTGCGGCTGGACCCGGAATACCCGATTCGGCCACACGAATCACCTCCGGCGGCAGCGACGCGGCCACACGGACCGCCCGCGCCGTATCCACCTCGAAGGTGTGGAGATCTCGCTGATTGACTCCGATGATCGACGCGCCGACCCTCAGCGCTCGGTCGGCTTCGGCTTCGTCGTGGACCTCGACGAGCACGCTCAAGCCAAGTTCGGTGGCCAGTTCGTGAAAGTCGAGAAGTTCGGCGTCATCGAGCGCAGCAACGATCAAGAGGACGGCGTCTGCGCCGATCCGGCGTGCATCGGCAACATCATGCGCCGAGACCGTGAAGTCCTTCCGTAGCACCGGGATCGACATCGCCGAACGTGCTGCCTGGAGATCGTCGATCGAGCCACCGAAATGGTCGACGTCGGTGAGCACGCTCACGCAGGCCGCACCTCCCGATTCGTATGCCGATGCCAACAGGCCAGGGTCGAGGTCGGGGGCGAGGTCGCCCTTCGATGGCGACCGGCGCTTGACCTCGGCGATGACACCGAGCGGACTTGCGTGCCGTAGTGCTGCACCGAAATCTCGAACGGGAGCCGCCGTTCGGGCTTGCTCGATCAGTGTGTTGAGCGAGCGCGAGTCTCGCGTCGCCTCGGTCCGGTGCGCCTCGAGGATGGCGTCCAGGTAGGTGGCCATTATTCGGCCTCCGTGCTCGACGCATCGAGAGGCGACGGCGCGCAACCAACTACGTCGCCGTTCGCCATAGTCACCTCGGTAGCGTCGCGTGCCGCTCGTGTCACCATCGCCAGCCCAACCCACTCCTCGCCAGAGGCGGCGACGGACGTGAGCGTGCCGACCGACTCGCCCGCAACGTGGAGGTCGTCCCCGATCTCGGGCACGGCACCGGTACCGGTGATCACGCGGACACGACGCGGTGTGTTGTCGCCGCGGGAGTCGATTCGTGCGACGAGTTCCTGACCGGTGTAACAGCCTTTGGTGAACGAGACCGAGAGCGGCACAACACCGATCTCGGCGGGGATGGTCTTCTCGCCGATCTCCGCGCCGTGATGTGGAATGCCGGCTCGGATCCGGGCCGCCTCGTATTCGGCCGCGTCCAGCGCGACACCGTCCGGGTCGGCGATGTCTGCACCGACCACGTCGATATGCGCCGGAACGAGCGACGGCGCTCGCACCACGGACGAGCCCTCGCTCTCGATCGAATCCTCATGACCGACGGGCACGCATGCGAATTGTGCCTCGGAGCGTTCGATCGTGACGTCCATTCGGAGCAAGAAGCGCCGAATTCGGGCCTCGGCGGCCTCGCCAGCGCCCGCGTCGAGATCGAACATCCAGCCGTGATCGGTGTGGGTGCAACGCATCCATGCAGCCACGTGACCTTGGGGTTCGAGGACGAACGTCCATGCGCTTTGTCCGGCGGAGATCGCCTCGAGGTCTTGGCTCAGCTGCCCCTGAAGGAATGTTGTTGCGTCGTCGCCGGACACGACGAGCAGGTCCCGAGCAATCACGAGGCACCTCCTGCGGCTGCGCGTCGCTGAGCCGTCATCTGAATTGCTCCCGGAACCGCGGCAAGCAGCGCCTTGGACTTATTGATGCACTCGTTGTGCTCGTCGAGCGGTACCGAGTCGGCGACGATCCCGGCGCCTGCCTGCACGCTCGCCCGTCCGTTGCTGATGAACATGGTGCGAATGGCGATTGCCGTGTCGATGTTGCCGCTGAAGTCGATGTATCCGACAACGCCGGCATAGGGACCGCGCTTGACCGGCTCGAGGGCATCGATGATTTCCATCGCTCGCACCTTGGGCGCGCCAGAAACGGTTCCGGCAGGGAGCGTGGCGCGCAAGACGTCGATCGACGTCTTGCCCTCGGCGAGTTCGCCCGACACCTGCGAGGTCAGGTGCATGACGTGGCTGTACAGCTCGAGAGTCATCATCTCGTCGACCTGTTCGGTTCCGAACCGTACGACTCGACCGACGTCGTTTCGGGCGAGGTCCACCAACATGATGTGCTCGGCTACCTCTTTGGGGTGTTCGCGTAGCTCCGCGCCGAGTTGACGGTCCTCCTCGTCGGTGGCACCGCGTCGCCGTGTTCCGGCGATGGGCCGCGAGATCACCTTGTTGTCGAGCAACTGCACCATGGGTTCGGGCGACGCCCCGACGATCGACAGGTCGCCGATCCGCAAGAAATACATGTAGGGACTGGGGTTGACCTGCCGAAGGACCCGATACACGTCGAACGGTTCGGCGTCGAGGTCGAAGTCGAACCGCTGCGCCAACACGACCTGGAAGATGTCGCCGGCGAGAATGTGTTCCTTGGCGGTCTCCACCGCCAGGCAATACGCCTCCTCGCCCATCGTCGAGGTGACCTCGGGGAGGTCAGCGTCGAGTGGCGGGGGCGACACGAGCGGCTCGTCGATCGGCCTTGCGCCGTCGTTTTGAAGCGCCGTGAGTCGTTCGACCGCGTCGTCGTAGAGCGCTCGAAGCGTGTCGATGTCCGCATCGACCGGTACGACCGAGTTGGCGATGAGCGTGACCTGCTGTTTCCAGTGGTCGAAGGCGACGAGCTCACCAATCATCGCCATGACGCCATCGGCGTGGCCGGTGTCATCGGTCGGGACGTCCGGAAGGCGTTCGACCTCACGGACGACGTCATACCCGATGTACCCCATCATTCCGGAATGAAGTGGCGCGAGGCCATCGAGGTCCGGTGCGGCGAATGTTCCGACGATCGACTCGAGCGTGTCGAGCATCGTGTCGGCAGCGGTCACCTCGCCCGCTAGCGGTCCGTCGACCTGGATCTCCCCATTCCGCGACGTCACCGTGACCAAAGGGTTTCGTCCGATGAACGACCAGCGGCTCCAGCGCTCGCCGTTCTCGACCGACTCCAACAAGAATCCGTCGTCCTCGCCGACACAGCGAGCAAAGATCGCCACCGGGGTCACGTGGTCGGCGAGCAGCGCCCGCCACACCGGAACGATGCGATGCTCGGCCGCAAGAGAAACGAAACGGTCGAAGGACGGCTCGATCATGGCGAGCACTCCTTAGAGATACAGGCCGGTCGAGCCCTCTTCGAGCCGCTCGGCTGCCACGGCGTGGATGTCACGCTCGCGCAAGATGATGTAGTCGGTTCCGCCGACCTCGACCTCGTAGCGGTCCTCCGGGTTGAAGAGCACCCGGTCGCCGACCTCCATGTTGCGAACATTCGGGCCAGCCGCCACGACCTCGGCCCACGCCAGACGTTTGCCGACTTGAGCGGTCGCGGGGATCAGAATGCCTCCAGACGAACGCCGTTCGCCCTCTGCATCACCGTGACCGACCAGGATGCGATCGTTGAGCATCTTGATCGGCAGGCGTTCGCCAGCGAGGTTCGCCGGAGCGAGATTGCGGGCCTTCTGGGCGGCGGATGTCGCCTTGTCCTCAGAGGTGCCGTTGTCGGACGTCGCCGTGCTCACCGGCTCAATGTATCGGTGGGCGCACGGTCACACCATGTGCAGCCATGGCCTCTTTGGCCTCAGCCACCGTGTGCTCGCCAAAGTGAAAGATCGAGGCGGCGAGAACCGCGTCGGCCCGGCCTTCGGTCACTCCTTGGGCGAGATGTTCGAGGGTCCCGACGCCGCCACTGGCAATCACCGGAACGCCGACGGCTGTACTGACTGCTGCAGTGAGTTCGGTGTCGAATCCGTCTCGGGTCCCGTCACGATCCATCGAGGTCAACAAGATCTCTCCAGCGCCGAGACGCTCGACCTCTACGGCCCATTCGATTGCGTCGATTCCGGTGCGGGTTCGCCCGCCATGCGTGAAGACCTCGAAACCACTCGCCGGTGCATCGGCGTCGGTAGAGCGGCGAGCGTCAATCGCGACAACACAACATTGCGCGCCGAACTCGACGCTGATCTCGCGTACGAGTTCGGGCCGACGAACGGCGGCGGTGTTGATGGCGGTCTTGTCGGCACCGACTCTCAGCAGGCGCCGAGCGTCCTCGACCGCGCGGATACCCCCGCCGATCGTGAACGGGATGAAGACCTCTTCGGCGGTCCGACTCGCAACGTCCACGATGGTCTCGCGGGCGTCGGACGAGGCGGTGATGTCGAGAAATACGAGCTCGTCTGCCCCTTGCTCGTCGTAGCGTCGAGCCAGTTCGACCGGGTCGCCGGCGTCGACGAGATCCACGAAGTTCACGCCTTTGACGACCCGGCCCGCGTCGACGTCGAGGCACGGGATCACCCGTGCGGCCGTGGTCATGAGACCACCTCGGCGCGCGACCGACACCGCTGGACGAAGTTGCTGACGATGGCCACGCCGACGGGACCTGACTTCTCGGGATGGAACTGCGTGGCGTACACCTCGTCCCGTTGTATGGCGGCGACGACGTCGCCGCCGTAGGAACAGGTGGCGACCACGTCGTCGGTCATCTCCGGCGCGTAACCGTGCACGAAGTACACCCAGCTGCCCTCGTCGATCCCAGCGAACAGTGGAGACGGACGCGTGTACGCGAGAGTGTTCCATTGCATCTGGGGTCGCTTCACGCCATCGGAGAGCCGTCGGATGTGTCCAGAGAGGATTCCGAGCCCCTCGATGCCCCCGACTTCGTCGCTCGACTCGTACATCGCCTGCATACCGACGCAGATCCCGAGGAAAGGGGTGCCGCGTTCGACGGCCGCGTGGGCCAGCGCATCGACACCGGCCTCTCGGATCGCGAGCATGACCCGCCCGAAGTTCCCGACCCCCGGCAGAACGACGCCGTCGGCACCTGCGACGACATCGGCATCCCTTGTCAGGACTGGTGCAGCACCCACGCGCTCGAGCGTCTTCTCGGCCGATCGAAGGTTGCCGATCCCGTAGTCGAGAATGGCGATCGTCGGTTGGCGCTCACTCCCGTCTGGCGCACTCAAAGTGTGCCCTTGGTCGACGGCAACCCGCCACCGGTCACCGCAACGGCGTCACGAAGCGCACGAGCAACACTCTTGAAGCTCGCTTCGATCAGGTGATGCGTGTTGCGGCCCCGTACTGACGTCACATGAAGGGTGATGCCCGCCGACATGATGAAGGCCCGCCAGAACTCCTCGCACAACTGCGGATCGAACGGGGGTGTGCCAAGAATCTTCTCGCCAGGGAACTCGACCTCGTAGTGCAGGTAGGGACGGCCGCTCAGATCGAGAGCGGTGTCGATCAAGGCCTCGTCGAGCGGAATTCGATTCGACGCGAATCGACGCACGCCGACCTTGTCTCCCAGCGCATCCTTGAAGACCGCACCGAGCAGGATCCCGGTGTCCTCGACGGTGTGGTGCGCATCGATCTCGAGATCGCCGGTCGCCTGAACCGACAGGTCGAATCCGCCGTGGCGGCCGAGTTGGTCGAGCATGTGATCGAAGAACGGGATGCCCGTGGAACACGAGGTCGCCCCGGTCCCGTCCAGGTCGAGGGTGATCTCGATCTGGGTTTCCTTGGTGTCGCGACGAGCGGTGGCGGTACGCATCCGTCTGAGGATACGAGGTCAGCCTGTGGGTTGGTCGAGTGCGTCGACGAGCGCCGCAAGGAACGCGTCGTTCTCCTCGCGGGTCCCGATCGTGACCCGAAGGCACCCGTCGAGGCCGGGCCACGTCGCACAGTTCCGGACCAGCACGGACCGGTCGACGAGGCGTTTCCAGAGTTCGTCGCCGTCGACGGCGTCGGCACGGAAGAGAAAGAAACTGGCCTCGCTGTCCCAGGTCGTGACCGGCAAGTCGGCCAATCTGGCGATCAGACGGCCGCGCTCTTCGACAACAGTCGCCACCCGACGGTCCATCTCGTCGCCGAAGCCCAATGCCGCAACGCCAGCGGCCTGCTTGAGCGCATCGAGGTGATACGGCAAGACAACGCCGAAGAGTTCGTCGACGATCCATGCCGGTGCGAGCAGATATCCCAGTCGTAACGCCGCGAGCGACCACGTCTTCGAGAACGTCCGACTGACGACCAGGGGTAGATCGTCGTCGATCAGCGGCACGGCCGATGTCGGCGCGAACTGGCCATACGCCTCGTCGACGACGAGCAGCGCGTCCGTGTCGGCGATCATCTCGAGTACCCGTTCGACCGTGTCGGGTGGGTCGAGCAATCCACTCGGATTGTTCGGCGAACACAAGAAGATGACGTCGGGCCCGGCGGTCTCGACCACGCGCTGGACCTCATCGAGGTCGAGGCGAAGGTCGTCGGTACGGCGTCCCTCGACAACCGAGGTCGAGGTCGTCCTGGAGATGTGGCTGTGCAGGGCGTACGTCGGTTCGAATACGGCGGCTGTGCGGCCGGGTCCGCCAAACGTGAGCATGAGCGTCTGCAGGACTTCATTGGAGCCGTTGGCCACGAAGACCTCGTCGGCGGCTCGGCCATAGCGATCGGCGATCGCAGTCCGCAAGGGCATGGCTCGACGCTCGGGATACCGATTCCAATCAAGCGAGGTGACCGCCTCGACAACTCGCTGCTCGAATCCGGCCGGGGGCGACTCGGGCGCTTCGTTGGTGTTGAGCCGGATGGCGACATCGACTTGTGGCGAGTGGTACCCCGCACGAAGCGCGATGTCGTCGCGTACCCGTGGCCGTCCCATCAGCGAAGATTCCGGCTCGCACTCGCGAGCGTGCGTCGTGCGGTGTGCAGCGCCCGTTCGACTTCGAAGAGCCGGATAGCCACATCGTCGGTGTCGGTGCCGCGGTGTCGTTCGGCGATCGCCACGACCCGCTCGATCAGGTCTTCGACCTGTGTGGACACCGTCGAGAGCTCAGCGAAGTCGGATTCACTCACCCCCCGACCCTACCGAGCATGGAAACGGAGTGCGGGACAACCGCGAAAGACAGCGGTGGGCACCGGAGTGCCCACCGCTGCGTGCGACACATGGGTGGCGGAACCCATAATTGTGTCGCGTCGTGCCTCGCCAGGCGGCGGAACCCGCGGGCACCCCGTCACGGTAACAGGTCATCGCTGTTCGCTCAGATTCGAAACCTGAGATCTGTCGAAGAAAGCTGTTCGATGCAGGCGTACGCTGACCCTGTGGAGGTCCGTGTTGACAGCGTGGAATCTGATCGCCCCGTCGTGCACATCACGACGGATGCGGACGACGCGGTTCCGGTCGATGTGCTCGACGCGGTGCGTCTCACGGCACACGCCGGTCCGGGCCGCTCCATCTGGATACATGGCACCGAGGCGAGCCTGGCCGAGGCGATGACCCACGAGGGATATCGGTCCGAGCGGACACTGTGGCAGATGCGAGCTGCTCTCCCGGTTTCGGTCGAACCGCTCGAGACGCGCGCCTTCACCGACGACGACGCGGCCGCGTTCATCGATGTCAACAACCGAGCGTTCTCGTGGCACCCCGAGCAGTCGGGGATGACCATGGCACGACTGGCCGAGCAGCAGGCCGAGCCGTGGTTCGATCCGGACGGGTTTCGCTTGTACGAACGGGAGGGGCGTCTTGCGGGGTTCTGTTGGACCAAGGTCCACAGCACACCCGAGCGGCTCGGCGAGATCTATGTCATCGCGGTCGACCCCGACTTCGGGGGGCAAGGGCTGGGAGCGCGGATGACCGCCGCAGGTCTCGCGTCTCTTCACGCCCGTGGGCTCGACACGGCGATGCTGTACGTCGAGTCGGACAACACACCGGCAGTCGCGGTGTATCGACGGCTTGGTTTCGCGGTCCACCGTGAAGACACGTTGTGGTGGCCGACATGATCTCGTCGCCCGAGCATTCTGCCGAGCCGTTGCCCTCGCTCTACGACCTGGACCGTGAGAGCCTCGCCGACGTCCTCTCCAGCGAGCCCCGCTACCGCGTCGATCAGCTCTGGAAAGGCCTCTACGAGGACGGACGCACGATCGACGAGATCACGACGCTCCCGAAAGGGCTGCGCACTGCGCTGACCGATGCGTACCCGGTCGCCCTTCATCATTGCGTCGAGCGCCACTCCGAGGACGGAGAGACCGTCAAGTGGCTTTGGGGTCTACGAGACGGAGACG
This sequence comes from Acidimicrobiales bacterium, assembly GCA_020629375.1. GTDB lineage: Bacteria > Actinomycetota > Acidimicrobiia > Acidimicrobiales > SHLQ01 > SHLQ01. Next base: position 30,235 of record JAHDDK010000032.1, on the reverse strand, counting down.
GAATCGAAACGGTGCTGATGCACTACCGCGACCGATCGACGGTGTGCGTGAGCTCACAGGCGGGTTGTGCGATGGCCTGCGACTTTTGTGCCACCGGCCAGGAGGGCTTCCGTCGCCACCTCGGCACGGGCGAGATCATCGAACAAGTGATTCATGCTCGTCGGACCGCTCTCCCACGTCGGTTATCGAATGTCGTGTTCATGGGGATGGGCGAGCCCCTGGCCAACTACGGACCCGTGTGGGACGCGATCAATCGGATTCACGGCGACCTCGGCTTGTCCGCCCGACATCTCACGGTCTCGACTGTCGGTCTGGTCCCCGGCATTCGTCGGATGGCCAACGAGACGCTTCCGGTCAGTCTTGCCGTGTCCCTTCATGCGGCGACGAACGACCTTCGCGACGAGCTCGTCCCCATCAACCGGCGATGGCCGATTGAGGCACTCGTCGACGCCTGCCACGAATGGGTGGCTGCGTTCGGGAGGCGATTGAGTTTCGAGTGGGCACTGATCGATGGGGTCAACGACTCGGTGGGGCAGGCCGCAGCGTTGGCCGACCTCTGCCGAGAGCTCCGAGCACATGTGAATCTCATCCCGCTCAATCCGACACCGGGATATCCGACCATCGGAACGCCGATGGAGGGTGTGATCGAGTTCCGAGATGAGCTGCGTCGGCGCGGCACCAACGCGACAGTTCGTCAGAACCGGGGAACCGACATCGACGCCGCGTGCGGGCAGCTCCGTGCCTCGCAGACGCCGAGCCCGGTGCGCGTGGCATCTCCCGTGCGCCGACGCGCCACCTGAATTCGGCCCGTCTGGTACTCCCCCGCCTCGCCACGCCGGATGTACTCTGGATGGGGCATGGCCGATCGCTATTCGTTCCAGAGTCCGTTCTCACGCGGAGCTGCGGGAGATCCGTGGTTCACCGTGGGTTCGGTGGCCGTGACCACCACGGTGGCCGTAACCGCGTTGGGCGCCCTCGGGATCCTGCTGTTCGTGGTCGAAGCCGGCAGAGGCTCGGTCGGCGCAGCCCTCGAATTGTCGAACACGGCGATCACGCGAGGCAACCTGTGGCGACTGGTCACGTGGTTCATTCCGGCCGACGGCAACTTCTTCTTCGCCATCATCGGACTCATCTTCTTCTACATGCTTGGCACGCAGCTCGAAACGATGATGGGACGCAAGCCGTTCGCGTCGCTCGTCGGGCTCCTCCTCGTCGCCCCGGCACTCTTGGCCGTCCTTGTCGGAGTGGCCGTCCGCCAAGACGTTCATCTCGACGGTATGTCGATGATCTTCCTTGGTGTAGCCGCCGCATTCGCCGCGACCGTGCCGCAAGCTCGATCCTTCTTTGGGATCCCGTTCTGGGTCGTCGTCGCGTTCTTCTTCGTGATCTCGTTGCTGAGCGTGCTCACGATCCGCAGTCTTCCGGCGCTGATCATGTTGTTGTCGACTGCGGCGATTGGGCTTGTGTGGACTCGCTCACTTGGCTTTGCCCCCTCCGTCGAGTGGATTCCAACCGTGCCGGTTCCGGGCTCGCTCACCGGCGAAGGCACTCCAGCCCGAGACAAGCCACTGCCCCGGAAGAACCGTCGACGCACCAACAAGGCGAAGACCAGTCACCTCAGTGCGGTGCCGTCGCCGACCTCGGATGCAGAGATTGACGCGCTGCTCGACCAGGTGTCCGAACACGGCATCGACAGCCTCACCAAAGACCAGAAGCGCATTCTGACCGAGCACTCCAAAGAGATGCGCCGACGGCGAGAGTCCTGAGCCGAGCGGTTAGTGCTCGGGTCCGAACAAGCGCTTGGCGGCGTCGCCGATTTCGGCGTGCACGTCCACGATGGCTCGCCACACGGGAGCGACGTCGGGCGGATAGCCCACGGTGGCGACGAGGAGCAGGTCGTCGCCGATGCGTTTCGTCAACACCGCGCCTCGCTCGGTCGAGATCATCTGGTCGACGAACTCGCCCAGCGGCGCGTCGGCAAAGTAGTCAACAGCTGTCCGAGTCGTCGTGGCTGCTCGGGTCAACAACCGTCGTGCGGCCTCGGGGTCCTCATCGGGTAGCAGGCTCACCAGCGGGAGCGTCTCGACTCCTCGAACGATCAGGGCCCCGTCGAAGAGCGTGCACGACTGGCGGATCTTCTCGAGCGCCGCGCCGATCCGCTCCATCTGAACCGGATCCGCGTCGTCGGCCGGACGCCCGCCGCCCGAGCGACGGCGCCGTCGGCGTTCCGACGCCGCGTGGGCCGCCCGCTTCGCGAGGTCGGCGACTTCGTCTTCGCGGGCGTCATCGGTCACGACGGTGCACGATAGCGAAACGGGCCGTTTCGGCCCGGGACCGTCCCGTACATTGGTGTCGTGACACCTCCCGAGCGATCAACCATCGACCGGACAGTCGAGGGCCTACCCGGCCTCGACTCGCCCCTTCCTGAAGGCGACGACAAAGGTCGGGCCGTCCAAACGATGTTCGACACGATCGCGCCGCGGTACGACCTCATCAATCGGATCATGACCTTCCGTCTCGATGTGAAGTGGCGGCGCAAAGCAATCGAGGCCCTCCAACTCCCGGACGGGTCGACGATCCTCGATCTGGCGACGGGGACCGGAGACTTTTGCCGCGAACTCGACGATGCAGGCTATCGCAGCATCGGCGCAGATTTCAGCTTCGGCATGTTGGCGGCCGCACGCACCAGCGCTCCTCTTGTCCAAGGCGACGGAATGCGTCTTCCGGTCGCAGACGGCGCTGTCGACGGTGTCACCTGTGGGTTCGCGCTCCGGAACTTCGTCGACCTCGACGCCGTCTTCGTCGAGCTCGGCCGAGTGGTTCGGGCCGGCGGACGCATCGCATTGCTCGACGCCTCGGAGCCCGACAACCCGCTTGCCAGAGTCGGCCACGGGTTCTACTTCGGGACGGTGGTGCCCTTGATCGGCGGACTCTTGTCCGACAAACGCGCCTATGCGTATCTGCCTCGGTCCCTCGCGTACCTGCCGCCGCGGGACGAGATGTTGTCGAGCCTGCGCGAGGCAGGGTTCGCCGATGTGTCTCATCGACAGCTCACGGTTGGCGCGGCACAGCTGATCACTGCAACGCGTCGGGCCTGACCCGGGCAGGTCGTCAGCCAATCACGAGACCGACCGTCATCCCTAGGCCGGCCAGCAGCTGCGTGCGACCGGTTGATTCGAGCACGGGGATCAATGCCCGTCCGGTGGCGCCGCGCTGGACCGCAGCAATCGCCGGAACCGCCGCTACCAACCCGATGAGCCCAAGCAGCAATGCGGGGCGGCCGGCAGCAGCGGAGACGACCACGATGAGCCCGAAGGCGGCGAGCATCGATCCCGAGTAGAGCATTCGGGTGGTCCGATCTCCGAGCCGCACGGCAAGCGTGCGCTTGTCCGAGGCCGCGTCACCGACACGGTCGCGGAGATTGTTGATGATGAGCAGCGCAGTCGCAAAGACCCCGACGGGCACGGCGAGGATTGCCGCCAACCAACTCCAGGTCTCGACCTGGACAAACGCCGAGCCGATCGTCGCCACGAGCCCGAAGAACACGAAGACGAAGAGCTCGCCAAGGCCGAGGTAGCCGTATGGGTTTGATCCGCCCGTGTAGAACCACCCAGCGGCGATCGACGCGGCGCCGACCACCAGAAGCCACGGGGTCACGGCCAGCGCCAGGGCGAGCCCCACAACTCCGGCGAACCCGAATGACACGATCACGGCGCGCTTGACGGCGGACGGGCTCGCCAACCCTGACCCGACGAGTCGAAGTGGTCCGACCCGATCGTCGTCGGTCCCCCGGACGCCATCGGAGTAGTCATTGGCATAGTTGGTGGCCACTTGGAGCGACAACGCAACCAGCATCGCCGCAAGGCATCTCCAGGCGATGAACGTGTCCGAGCTAACCGCCGCGGTACCGACCGCCACCGGAACCACAGCCGCTGGCAGGGTTTTGGGCCGTGCTCCCGCAAGCCACATCGAGGCGCCGCGAGGCGCCGGCGTCGAGGTATTAGCCACTGCTCCCCCACCTTTCGCGATGGACACGCTCGACCACCGAACGAGTCTTGCGCGTCAGCGACGTACTGGGTCGGCCCGAACCAGCCGGCGTACCAACAGCGATCGTCCCCAGCGCCCGACGATCCGACGGAACTCCGAAGGTCGATCGAAGTGCCGATTCGTTGTCGAACTGTCCAAAGAAGCAGGCACCGAGATCGAGGGCCGCAGCGCCGAGCAGCACGTTCTCGACGGCGGCTCCGCCATCGACCCACCAGTACGGCACCTGCCATGCATCGGCCGACTCGCCGAGCCCCGTGTGCGCCTTGTCTGATTCTGCGTAGCGGTCGACGTATGCCGCCGGACGTACGTACGGCAGCAGGAGTGTGGGGGCGTCGAGCAGCCCCGGCCACGGAAACCGCTGCCGTCGGGCATCGGGCAACGTGACATCCCAGTACTGTCGGCTGTCGGCTCCGGTCAGGACGACGAGATCTAACGCGTCGGTGTTCCCGGCCCGTGGCCCCCGAAAGAACCAGCCGGCCAACTGATCGATCTGGCGGTCCTCCACCGGGTCCGCTCGGAAGTCTCGGGTCATTCGTCGCCGTGCAATTACGGCGTCGAATGGGTCAGGAGAACTTGGCAAGGTCCTCCGACATCGCCCAGCCGAATCCCAGAAGCACATCGCCATTCGACGCATCGACATCGCCGAAGAACGCTGCCACGTCCGGGTCGATCGACTCGGGCTTGGACGACTCGTGGTCAAGTGCGCACGGGAGGGAACCGTCTCCGGTGCCGGTGAACACGCGGTCGGCGTATCGAAGCGGAGAGATCCCAAACCGCTTTGCGAAACGGCGCCCCCAGGCACGCTCCTCACCAGACGCCTTGTGGTCTGGCCTCGGCACGATGTCATCGAACCCCCGGAGGAACTCGAAGCCATCCGGCGTCTGCATTCGCACACCAACGATGACGTCTTCATCCGGGAAGGCCATGACCGCCCGATGCATCAGATCCGTCACGATTCCCTTAAGGACCGCGTCACGCCGCGACTGCCGTGCGATGCTTCCGAGTCCCACGATGATGGCCGGCGTCCCACCGATCCGCTCGAGCGTGTAGAACACAAAGCCCTTGAGACGCCCGTTCTCGGTCGCCTGGGAGCAGAGAACCCACTCCTCGGTCTGCTTGGAGATCGTTCCGACTTCCCACGGAATCGGGGACTCCGCACACATATCCGAGAGCTCGGAGATCTCCGCATCGCTGAGTGCGTTGCAGTCCTTGGTGTCGACTTCGAGTGCCATTGCCAGATGCGCCCTTTTTCCTCGCGAAACGCCACCCCTAGTCCAGCCGATGCGACGCAAATGGGCAAACTGGCGATGCGGAACGAGTCAGCTCAGACGATCACCGCGTCGGGGCCAAGCAACACCCGAAGGTGCGCAACGAGCCCCCGACTCGTATCGGCCCGGAACGTGTCCGGCAGCCTGATGACTTGACGGTCGTCGAGATGCAGATAGACGTCCGCTTCACCCGGGTGATCCCGGAGCAAGCCCTTCAGTTCATCCAGAACCCGAGGATCATGGGCCAGCGCGGGCAACTGGATCCGGACCGGTGCCGTGTCCGAGACCTGCGTACTGTCGAAGACCTCGATGTCCTGACAGATGAACTTCGGGATCTCATCCTTCTTGTCGTAACGCCCACGGACGACCACGATCGAGTCGTCGATCAGTTTGTGGCCGTGCTCGTTCATTGTTCGAGGAAAGACCATCACCTCGACAGAGCCCTCGAGATCCTCGAGCTCGAAGATGGCCATCAGATCGCCCTTGCGAGTCCACTTCTTCTGAAGGTTCGTGACCACCCCGCCGACCCGAAGAAATGCGCCATCTGCTTGTTCTTCGAGCGCACCCACGGTCACGTCACATCGTCGCCCGAGGGCAGCCTCGTATCCAAGCAGCGGGTGATCGGAGATGTAGAGGCCCAGCATCTCCTTCTCGAAGGCGAGCTTGACCATCTTGTCGAACTCGACGGGTTCGATCGTTGGTCGATCGTCGAACGTGGGCTCGTCGCCGAGGTCACCGAAGAGGGTGGCCACGCCGAGATCATGCTCTTTGCGGGATGCGACTGTTCGGTCGATCAGGACCTCGTGGACCTGGAGGAGGCCCTTCCGGGGGTGGCCGAGGGAGTCGAACGCGCCCGCCTTGATCAACGACTCGATGGTGCGCTTGTTGAGCACCTGGTAGTCAACACGTTCGATGAAGTCGATGAAGTCCTCGTAGGGCCCGTTTGCCTCTCGCTCCTCGAGAATCAGCTCGACGAGGGCTTCGCCGACGTTGCGTACGGCCGACAATCCAAAGACGATGCGACCGAGCGAATCACTGTCGGTGAGGTCGGGAACGGGGTGGAAATCGACGCGGGCTTCGTTGATGTCCGGGACAACGACATCGATGCCCATGATGCGGCATTCGTTGAGGTAGACCGCCGCCTTCTCGAGCGAGCTCTTGACCGACGTCAGGAGCGCGGCGAGGTACTCGACGGGATAGTGGGCCTTCAGCCAAGCAATCTGATAGGCGACGAATCCGTAGCCGTAGCTGTGGCTCTTGTTGAAGGCGTAGTCCGCGAAGGGCTCGATGATCGCCCACCACTCCTCGCCGATGTCGGTGCCGTAGCCGGTTGTTTCGCACCCGTCGATGAACTTGACCTTCTCCTTGGCCATGACCTCACGGATCTTCTTGCCGCAGGCCTTGCGGAGTGAGTCCGCGTCGGCGAGCGAGTAGCCCGCAAACTTCTGAGCAACCCGCATCATCGATTCTTGGTAGATCATCAAGCCATACGTCTCCGACAGGATGTCTTCGGCATCGGGATGCAGATAGCTGACCGCCTGACGGCCGTTCTTGCGATCGGCGTAGTCGTTGTGCATGTTCGCCTCCATCGGACCAGGCCGATAGAGGGCGACGAGTGCGGCGACGTCGTCGAACGACGTCGGGCCGAGCGACCGCATCAGCGACCGCATCGGCGTGGATTCGAGCTGGAACACGCCAATCGTGTCGCCCCGTTGCAGGAGCTCGTAGGTTGCGTCGTCATCGAGGTCGACCCGATCGATGTCGACGTCATGACCTTGCGTCTGACCGATCATCTCGAGGGTGTCCTCGATTACGTCGAGGTTTCGGAGGCCGAGGAAGTCCATCTTCAGCAGACCGAGCGACTCGACGCCGTTCATTTCGTACTGCGTGACGACCGGCGCATCATCCGGATCCTGACCGGACTCGGGCTTGCGTTGAATCGGAAGATATTCGGTGAGCGGCTCCTTGGTGATCACCACAGCGGCGGCATGAATACCGTCGGAGCGACGCAAGCCCTCGAGTCCTTTGGCGACCTCGACGACCTCTGCCGCCACCGGATCGGTCGCCACCATGTCGCGCAATTCGCCTGCCTGGCTGTAGCCGGCCTCGTACTTTGGGTTCTTGGTGAAGCAGAACTCGAGAGGCGTGTCACGGCCCATGATCAACGGCGGCATCGCCTTGGCGACCTTGTCGCCGACCGCGTACGGGTAGCCCAGGACGCGAGCCGCGTCTCGGACGGCGGCCCGAGCCTTGATCTGGCTGAAGGTCACGATCTGGGCAACATGATCGCGGCCGTACCGCTCCGCGCAGTAGCGAATCATTTGATCCCGGTAGCGGGAGTCGAAATCCATGTCGATGTCAGGCATCGAGATACGGGACGGGTTGAGGAAGCGCTCGAACAACAGGTCGTACTTG
>JAHDDK010000032.1:0-22475 GCA_020629375.1 Acidimicrobiales bacterium | reverse complement strand
CGACCCACGACCCGGGCCCACACGAATGTTGTTGTCCCGGGCGTAGCGGATCAGATCCCAGGTGATGATGAAGTACGACGAGAACCCCATGTTGCGGATCACGTCGAGTTCGAAGACGAGCCGGTCGACGACCGCCTCGGGCAGGTTGTCGCCCCACCGCTTCTTCGCCCCCTCCATCGTGAGGTGCTTGAGGTAGTCGTCGTCGTGGTCGAAACCCTCGGGCAACGGAAAGCTCGGCAGTTGCGGCTCGCCGAACTCGATCTCGACGTCACACCGTTCGGCGATCCACAACGAGTTGTCGCATGCGATCTCAACCTCACGGAACATGTGACGCATCTCGGCCGCGGTCTTCAGGTAGTGCTGATCGCCGTGGAACTTGAAACGGTCGGGGTCGCTCTTGAGCGACCCCGTCTGCACGCACAGGAGCGCGTCGTGGGCGGCGTGATCGACCTGAGTCGTGTAGTGACTATCGTTCGTCGCCAGTAGCGGGGCGTTGATCTTCTTGGCGATCTCGAGGAGCTGCGGGTTGGTGCGGTGCTGTTCGGGGATGCCGTGGTCCTGGAGCTCGACGAATAGGTTGTCGCGACCGAAGATGTCCTGGAGCCGAGCGGCCTTCTCGACCGCTTGGTCGAAGTTGCCCTGAAGAAGCGACTGGAGCACCTGCCCGCCCAGACACCCGGTGGTGGCGATCAGTCCCTCCGCGTGGTCGGACAGGACTTCCCAGTCACAGCGCGGCTTGTAGTAGTAGCCCTCCATGAAAGCCCGCGACGCGACCTGGATGAGGTTCTTGTAGCCCGTGTTGTTCTCGGCCAGGAGAATCAGGTGGTAGTAGAGCTTTTTCCCACCGTCGGTCGACCCACCCGAGTCGTCCATCTTTCCTCGACGTGATGGGCGTTCGCTCCGATGATCGTGGGCCATGTAGGCCTCGGTGCCGAGAATCGGTTTGATGTCATGGCTCCGGCACGCCTTGTAGAAGTCGAGGATGCCGTACATGTTGCCGTGGTCCGTGATGCCGAGGGCGGGCTGACCGTCGGCGGCGGCAGCGGCCACCAGTGGGTCGAGGCGCGAGGCGCCGTCGAGCATCGAGTACTCGGTGTGCACATGAAGGTGGGTGAAGGACCCGCTCATCGTCTCCCTGACAATCGAACGACCGACCACTCGTGTCGGTCACAGCCCGGCCGCGCAAACGACACGCATGTCGTTCGGGTCCTTCGTTTTATCGCGTCGATCGGACACTCAGCGATGCGGGTGGGGCCCGACTCAGCTGGGTGACCGTCAGACCACCATGTGCAGTACAGGGACCTGCATTTCGGCGAGCGTGAGCGACCCATGCCGGCCGACGAGTCGGTCGAGGTGTGGTTCGCCTGGATCCCGAAATCCGAACGGCTGATGGGGAATCACCGCCACGTCGCCCAATCGCTGACGAGCCACATCCGTCACGAGTGGCCCGAAGATTCCTCGGTCGATGACTTCGTCGCGGGTCCAGATCCACGATCCGTCCCCATGGTGCTCGACCACGCGATCGCGCAGGTCCTCGACCGCCCCGGGAACCGCATGCAGCCACCTGAACCGCGCTTCGCCGGATCGGCTGTCGACCAGGTCGAGCACCTCGGGAGCGAACTCGACGACATCCGGCGCATCGATCTGACCGTGATCGGCCGTGACCACGAGCGCCGTACCGGTTGGGAGCACCTCGATCAGCCGAGCGACGAGCCAGTCACAGAAACGCAGCTCGAGATCTGCGTGGCCGGTATGCATTCCATGAACATGCGCCACGTGATCGAGGCCGTCGTAGTAGGCGTAGACACGGTCGGCGCCATCAGCGAGCCGACGTCGGACATCTTCGGCCAGCGACGACGGATGCCAGAACGACTCGTAGTGACCGCCGCCGAGGTACGCCTCGGTGAATCCGGAGTGTTCGAACTGGCGATCAGCCACGATGTCCCACTCCCCTCCTGCGAATGGTTCGGCGAGTTGCGTCTGGGAGGGCGCAACGACGCTGCGGTGATCGTGGCCGCTCACACTCCAGCGCAACGCGTTGAGGACACCTCCGTCGACCGGGAACCGGTATCCGACGATCCCGTGTTCGCCAGGTGGCACACCTGTCGAGATCGACGTCAGGGCAGCGGCCGTGGTCGACGGCGCGACGGTCGTGGTGGCGACGCCGTCCATCGCCGACAACGTCGGTGTGATCTCGCGACGCTCGGAGAGGTGTCCCCATCCCAACGAATCGAGCACGAGCACGACCGCTCGAGTCGCCGACACCACATCATCGGGCAGGATCTCGGACGGCGTTCTCCACGTCAGAGACGGAACGATCGAGGCGTTGGCTCGGGCAAAGTCCGGCAAGATCGCCGATGGAGCAGAATCACCCGACATCGGCTCATCGTGTCACAGTCGCTGATCATCCGGAGGCCCGAGGCGGGTCTCGAGCGCGACGAGATCCGCCGGCAACGCCGATGAGTATGACCGGAGGGCACCGTCGCCGGGATGGATGAACTCGAGTTCGGCAGCGTGCAGGGCCGGACGGTCGAGCCCCAGCGGATCACGGCCACGCCCATAGCGGGCGTCACCCACGACCGGCAGGTGAATCGCCTCGAGGTGCACGCGGATCTGATGGGTCCGACCGGTCTCGAGCCGACACGCAAGCCGTGCAATCCCGATCTCCGACCACCGTTGTTGGACGACGTAGTGCGTACGGGCGTCCTTCCCGTCGTCTCGCACGCTCATCCGGGTCGGATCGCGAATCGCCCGCGCAATCGGTGCATCGACGACACCTCGATCGTTGTCGGGACGCCCCCACACCCACGTCACGTATCGGCGGCCGACAGAGCGGTCTCGCAGCTGGGAGGTCAGCGCCGCGTGTGCTCGTTCGGACCGCGCAACGACGAACACGCCAGAAGTGCCCTTGTCGAGTCGGTGGACGACGCCCGGACGGTCCGGTTCGCCAACGGTTGCGATCTCGGGGTAGCGCGCCAGGAGGCCCTGCACGATCGTGCCCATCGCATGCCCGGCCCCGGGATGCACGACCTCTCCGGCTGCTTTGTCGACCACGATCACGTCGTCGTCGACGTCGATGACTGCCGGCGTGACCGTCGAGTCAGGAGCGACGACGTCCGGCGTGACATCGTCATCGTCGGGTGCCGACAGCACCTGCCCAGCCCGCACCTTGAGCGACGGCTTGTCGACGACCCGGCCGTCGATGGCGACGGTGCGGTCGACGATCCAGCTCGCAACCACCGATCGCGATGCACCCGTGATCATCGAGATCACTCGATCGATTCGCTCTCCTTCGAGCGCCTCCGGTATCTCCTCACGCACGGGAGCCCAGAGCGACGACGATGAGCCCCCCAACGACGATCGCCGCATCGGCGATGTTGAATACCGGCCACCAATCCCCGACCTTCAAGAAATCGATGACCGCTCCCCCAAGGAAGCCATCTCCGTCACGAAAAGCGCGGTCGATGACGTTGCCAATCGCTCCGCCCTGCACCAGGCCGAGCCCGAACACCAGAGACCGCTCGCGGACCGTGCGAACGATCCAGAACATCCCAATCCCGACCACGAGAGCCAGGACCCCGAAAACGGGGCCGAGTCCCTCGCCGAGCGAAAACGCGGACCCGCGGTTGAAGACGAGTGTCAGCGAAGACCCCCAGGGGCCTTCGATGGGGTCGCCGGGTAGACGATCGACGGCCCAAGCCTTGGTCAGCTGATCGAGGACGATGACGGCGATAGCGACCGTTGCCAGTTGCCAGCGACGCGCCGTGACTTCTCGCCGCGTCAGTGGCTCGGGGTCCTCGTCCGCCCGGGAGTCGCCCGTCTCGACCTCCGGAGGGTTTGCGGCCGTCATGAGCTGGGCCCTTACCGGCGCCCGAGTCCGCCGACTTTGAACTCGACTCGCTGCGACGCCCACGGGATCGCCTCGAGACGTTCCTTCGGAATGGGTAGACCCGATTCGACGCACACGCCGTAGACACCGTCATCGAGTCGCTGCAGCGCAGCGTCGATTTCGTCGACGGCTTGTTGTGCTTGTGCGCTCAACGCCAAGTCACGCTCGCGTTCGACCGCCAAGGTGTCTCCCTCGCCCGACTCCTCGTCGAACTGCACGTCCCCGGGTTCGCGGTCACGCATGAGCGCGTCGGCCTCTTCGCGATACGACACCGCCGAACGCGTGTATTTCTCACGTTCGCGGACGAGTTCGTCCTTCTGCTGTTTCAGGAATGTCTTGTTGAAGGCTTTGGACGACACCTTCTGCCATTCCTTCAGCCGGTCGGCCTCCGCACGTCGGGCGTCATCGGCGCGTTCGACGCCGGTCGTCGCCTTCGAAGCCGCCGCCTTCTTGGCGGGGGCCTTCTTCGCCGGAGCCTTTTTGGCAGGGGCCTTCTTGGCTGCGGCCTTCGCCGGAGCCTTCTTGGTAGGGGCCTTCGTCGCTGCCGCCTTCTTCGCCGCCGCCTTCTTCGATCCCCCGGACTTCGCCGCGGTGGAGGTCGTCGACTTCTTCGCCATGGATTCCAACCTTCTCGTCTTGAGCCGAGAAGTCTAGGCCCTCCGGTTCCGCTTGAGACGGAGCCAGGCGCACAGAGGCCCGACAACCAGCCCTTCAGTCCGTCTGGACTGGCAGCCCGTCGATCGCTTCGGTGAATGCCGACACAAAATCGGGAGACGCAGCACCTGACGAGGCATCGATCGATTCGACGGTCTGGAACTCGTCCACCTCGCCGTTCACGACCTGACCCGGCTCGTCAACCACGATCTCCGCATCGACCGCGTCGCTGTCGGCGCCATCGCTCGCGACCGATGCAGCCACACCTGCCGTTCCGACAGCCGCAGCGCCAAAAAGTGCAGATGTTCCCGAACGATCGAGATCGAGCAACTCGTCGTCGACCGGCTCGGCATCCACATCCACCGCCGGCATCCGCTCGGTTGGCGGACCCAGATCCACCTCGGGACTCTCCGCGAGTTCCGCCTCGTCGGGCTGACGGATGATCTCGGCGACCTCGGCGTCGAGTTGGGTCATGTCCTCGCCTGCATGGGCCGGACCGTCGGAGGGACTGTCGACCGCATGGGCCGGTGACGCGGAGGTATCAGATGCCGAGGAAGACGGCTCGATGCCGGAATCTGCGGCGGCGAGGGACTGGACCTGGTCGACCGTCGGCGGATCACTCACCGCCGACGCGACCGAATCCGCGATCGCGATGTCGGGAGCGGATTCAACCGCCTCGGCGCTTGCGCCCGACAGCGCAGGCCTGGCAGCCGGGCTGAACAGCTCGTCGTCCTCGGCCAGCCGTTCGAGGTCATCGATCGAACCGGTCATGCCAGTCCGCAATGTCTCGATGGCGGTCCGGACACGAGCTCGCTGTGACACGAGATGTTGTTCGAGCTTCTCGATGTCGCTCAACATGTCCGCACGTGTCCGTTCGAGCTCGTCGACCTCCGCACGAATTGGCTCACGCATTCCGGCCGCTTCGGCCTTGGCGGCCGACTCGATCTCCTGCACCCGGTCAGTGCCAGCACGCTCCGCCGCAGAGAGCAGCTTCTCGGCTTCGTCGGTGGCCACGGCACGAACCCGTGCGGCCTCGGCGGCGCTTTCGTCCGCGGATGTCGACGCCGCAAGGTGCGCCTGTTCGAGCTCCGAACGTGCCGCCTCCCGAAGCGCTGTTGCCTCATCGGTGGCGGTTCGCAGGACCTGCTCGGCCTCCGCCTCGGCTGACGAGCGAGCAGTATTGGCCTCATTCGTGGCCGAATCGACCATCTCGGCCGCCGACTTGCGGGCGTCGGCCACGGTTTCGTCGGCGAGGCGCTGAGCAAGCACGAGCGTGCGACGCAACGTGCCTTCAGTGTCGCTCTCGCCGCCGGATGTCAGCTGCTCTTCGAGTGCATCGACTCGACGGTCCGATGACTCTTTCGAGGCCAACACATCAGCGACCTCCGCGCGGACGCGGGCCAGAAACGCATCGACCGAATCGCAGTCGTAGCCGCGAAGATTTAGGTCGAAGCGGACATCTTTGAGTTCACGAATAAGGTCCACCGCTCACACGCTCCTAGCGATCACGACGAGTACTGACGACGGTCTTCGTCCGAGACGGACACGTCTGTCGGGGTCAAGAGGTAGACATCTTTGGCTACCTTCTCCATCTGCCCGCCGAGGCCGTAACAGAGTCCCGATGCGAAATCGATCAAGCGTCGCGCGAGGTCTCGCTCGGCATTCTCGAGGTTGACGATTACCGGCTCGCCGTCTTTGAACAGATCACCGACTCGCTGCGCGTCATTGAACGATTTCGGGATCACGACGTTCGGTCGGCGAGTCGTCGGGCCAGCGACCGGCCGAACTGTACCGATTGCGGACGCCTCGACCGGCTCGTCCATCGGAATCGCACGGACAGTTCCCTCAGAGAGACCTCCGACCGGCGCCGAGGCATCCGGGCCCACAGGGCGAACCGTCATTGCGGACTCCGGCTGCACCGACGACGACTCCACCGGAAGCACTCGCACCTCGCTACCGGGACGCACGGTCGGGCGGCTTTGATGCTCGTGCATCGGCTGCGGTGTGGGTTGGACGGTTGGCTGCGGGGAGGGGCGAACAGCACCAGCGTCTGGGCCCGGCTCAGGTGACACGCTCCGAGGCTGTGGACGCGGTGCACCATTCTGTGGGCCGTAGGCAGGACGACGAGCAGGTTCGACGAACTCATCGTCGGGGTATTCCTCGTTCAGACCGAGCCACACGACGGCCTTTTTGTAAAAGCCCGACATCGCGAACCTCCTCCGTTCAGACTACTCGTTGTGGTCGCAGCGGTGGAACCACCGATCGTCCAACCGTGACGGCAATCCGCCTGAATCGGGGACCGTGGCCTCATCGGGGGCGAGGCCCGAAGAGGTCTGAACCAACACGGATCATCGTCGATCCCGCTTCGAGGGCCAAAAGCCGGTCTCCGCTCATCCCCATCGAGCGATGTTCGAGCCCGAGTGCATCCGCCCGCTCCGCAAGAGCCCTGAACGTGCGCGTCGTTGCGGCGGCGTCGCCCATGACGCCCATGGTCATGAGGCCGCAAACGTCCAGTCCGAGTCCGTCGGCGTGCGCCACGGCTGCCTCGACGTCTCGATCCGCAAATCCATCCTTCGTCTGGTCCTCGACAGGTTGGACCTGGAGCAGGATCTTCGCGCCGGGCGAACGCTTGGCGATCTCCTCGATGATCTCGAGACGGGCGACGCTGTGCCACAGATCGACGAGCTCCGCGATCTTGCGAACTTTGTTCCGCTGGATCCTGCCAATGAAGTGCAGCGTCGCGTCGTCGAGATTCGGGGCCTTTTGCTGCACCTCGGGCGCGTAGCTCTCGCCGATGTCATCGACACCGCACCCCAGAACGGTGTCGACGACGTCGGGGCCAAACCCCTTGGTGACCGCAACGAGTCGGCACGCGGCTGTTCCGAAGCGGGCGATCTCGTCGTTGATCGCCTCAACCGCCTCCGCGACCTCTGCCGGAGATCTCACGATGCGACGATCCGCAGCGCCATGGCGTGGCGGGCTTCATCGCGGCGCGCACGGTGACTGAACCAGTCGCCGTCACACGCCGTGCAGGATCCGAGTTGTTCGACCTCGGAAACACCGAGATCTCGCAGCCGCCGGTCGATCGCCGATGGCAGGTCGAGGGCGGGGTTCCCGGCGGTCGTCGTCGAGCGTGCGACCTCCCCGAGAGCGCTGACCACGGTCTCGAGGTCCTGCGGCGAGAACTCGTAGCACCCCGGCCCGATCGTCGGCCCGACGACGGCTTGTGCAACCTCGCTGCCCGTTCGGGCGACGGCGTGGACAGCGGCGTCGATCACCCCAGCGTGAACACCTCGCCACCCGGCATGGGCGACCGCAACGGCGCCGGTCGAGCCGATGACGGCGATGGGAGCGCAGTCGGCTCCTTGGACCGCAATGACGACCCCCGGGTCCGAAGTGACGAGGCCATCAGCCTCTGGTTGTTGACCGTCGGCGGGCTGGGCGACCCGCGCTCCATGCACCTGCCGGACGACGTGCCAGGCTCCCGGCATCAGCGATGCGCGCCGCGCACGAAGCGCCGTTGGTTCGGCATCCATGTGGAAATCGCCGTCGGCACGTTCGGAAACGCAGATCTCGACCGCTGTCCCGTCGACTCGTTCGATCCGCTTTCTCAACACCGGTTCGCTCCCCGCCCGGGGGTCATGATCGGTTCCGCTCCAAGCAGCCGTTCAGCGCAAGAAGGAGGGAACGTCGAACTCGTCGTCGTCATCGTCGCCCTCGTCGTCGTCGACATCGGCGAATACGTCCGCAATCTCGAGATCGTCGTCATCGCGACCGATCGAGAACGTATCCGGCCCGTCGTCGACGGTCGCCGGAGTTGCCGCGACGCCCGTGTCGGTCCCCTCGTCGTCGGGGTCGGCGGTCGTCGCCGATGAGGTGGAGGATGTGGCGGACGAAACCGTCGACGGGCTCGAGGCGCTCGATGACCCAGCGACCGTCGAGGTGATCGGTGACCCCGAGGTCGACGATGCCTCCCATCGTTCGAAGCCCGCCGCGATCACGGTCACCCGTACGTCGTCGCCCATCTCGTCGTCGATGACTGCGCCAAAGATGATGTTGGCGTCGGGGTGGGCCACGCCATGGATGACCTCCGCAGCCTCGTTGACCTCGAACAGCCCGAGATCTGAGCCACCGGAGATGTTCAACAGAATCCCGCGGGCCCCTTCGATCGAGGCCTCGAGCAGTGGTGAACTGATGGCGGCGCGGGCGGCGGCGAGCGCTC
The DNA here is from genome assembly GCA_020629375.1 of Acidimicrobiales bacterium. Lineage (GTDB taxonomy): Bacteria > Actinomycetota > Acidimicrobiia > Acidimicrobiales > SHLQ01 > SHLQ01. The sequence continues at coordinate 13,710 of JAHDDK010000032.1, read as the reverse complement.
GACCCTCGCCGGATGCGTAGCCGATCCCCATCAGCGCGGAGCCGGCGTTCGACATGATCATCTTGACGTCGGCGAAGTCCGTGTTGATCAGCCCGGGGGTCGTGATCAGATCGGTGATTCCTTGCACGCCTTGGAGGAGGATCTCATCGGCCATCTTGAAGGCGTTGAGCACGCTGGTGTTCTCGTTCGAGACCGTCAAGAGTCGATCGTTCGGGATGACGATTTGGGTGTCGACGTTGTCCTTGAGCCGCTGGATACCCTGCTCGGCCTGCACGGCGCGACGGCGACCCTCGAAACCGAAGGGGCGAGTCACGACGCCGATGGTCAGTGCTCCGCACTCCCGGGCGACTTCGGCGATGACCGGCGCGGCGCCGGTGCCGGTGCCGCCACCCTTGCCGGCGGTGATGAACACCATGTCGGAGCCTTCGAGCGCAGCCCGAATCTCCTCGCGGTGATCTTCGGCGGCCTGACGTCCGACCTCGGGGTCGGATCCGGCGCCAAGCCCTCGGGTCAGCTCCCGGCCAATGTCGAGCTTGATGTGGGCGTCACTCATCAACAGCGCTTGCGCGTCGGTGTTGACGGCGACGAACTCGACGCCTTTGAGGCCGGCGTCGATCATCCTGTTCACGGCGTTGACGCCGCCGCCTCCCACCCCAACGACCTTGATCAAGGCGAGGTAGTTCTGCGGTGTTCCGTTCATGGGGCTGGTTCCTCCGGTCCCGATCATCGCGTACGGCTCCACGCAGTGGCGGCACCCTCGGCCCCGACCACCCGGCCGGAGGATCGGGCCTCCAGACCGGGCAGTCGATGCCATGGGCATGCGCCACTGGCCCCTACTCGCTCTCTGTGGTGCGGTGAGCACCACAGGTGAAGTAGGAAAGCACTCCTCGGCGGCGGACGCAAAACGTCAGCACACGAATTGCGCACCTGGTCAATCAGCTCAGCGCCTCGGCCGCGATCAGACACGACGAATCCCTCGAGACAACAGGCGTGTCGGCAACCCCGAGGTCGATGTCGTCGATGCACACAAGGCTCGTCCCGCCGTCGAGGATTGAGGCGAGCGAGACGAATTGGGTGCGGTGGTCCGTGCTGTGCCCGAGGGACGCCGAGGCGCCGCCGGTCAAGCCAATCGTGACCGCGCCGTCTCGGGACACCGACCAGTGGTCCACCCACGGGTCGAGCTGCAGGGGTAGATTCTCGCTTGCGACGAGGGCGGATTGAATTCCGTTCGCTGGTGACCCGACCGATCCGTTGTCGATGACATCAGGCGGAGCCAAGATCATCCGGGTGCCCGCGGCCGGCGTCAGTCGTCGTTCGAGCACGTGACCTCCATCGTCGACGATGAGCCACTCCTGCCGGATCGCCGAACCGACGCTCGCCGAGACGGCGCGCTCACGAATCACGACACGGACCGTCGACGGATACGACTTGGTGACCCGAACCTGGTCCACCCACGGCAGTTCGGCGATTGCGGCCATCGCCGGATCGGAGTCCCATGTGGCCAGCGGTATCCCTGGTTCGAGATCGAGCGCGGCCAGGATCGCACCGTCTGATGTTCGGGCGTTGCCGCTCATCTGGACCTCGTCGATAGCAAACAGCGGCGCCTTCAAGACCACGAACACCGCAGCGCACACGCCGAATACCGCGACCAGGGCCCAGCCCCGCCAACCGTCGAGCACGTGAGCGTCGAACCGCTCCCAGCGGCTCTGCGGAGCATCGGTTGGCGCTGGAGGACGACTGCGGGCGCCCGTACGCCGGCGGGTTTCCTCATGCCGTGTCGAGCGATTTCGGGAGCGAGGAGCCACGTTTCGGGCAACGTGGCGTTCACGCATCATCATCAGAGGCTCTCCGGTCCGGTTGAACGTAGGCGACGCGGTCTCTGCCGAATCCGACGAGCCGGGTCTCGGCGTGAAGTCGAACGCCATGGCGTTCGTCGACGAGGTCGACGAGCCGTTCCATCAGGGTCAGGACGTCATCGGCACTCGCTCCCTCCCCTGCCTGGATGAAGTTTGCGTGCTTCGGCGACACCTCTGCGCCCCCGACCCGCAGGCCTTTGGCGCCAGCCAGATCGATGAGTCGCCCGGCGGAATCCCCCGCCGGGTTCGTGAACACCGACCCGGCATTCGGCCCACCGGGTTGGTGGGCTCGCCTCCACGACACGATCTCGCGGAGGGTCTCCGCTCCGGTGTCGACGGACGTGGCTGGGTCGAGTTGGAGCGTCGCCGAGGTCACCAACTCGTGGGGGCCTAGCCGCGAGCACCGGTAACCGAGGTCGAGGGTTGCTGCCGAGACCGCATCGTGGACGACGCCGCGTCGGAGGTCGACGATGTCGACATCCACGAGTGAGTGTGCCATGTCGCTCCCATGGCCGCCGGCGTTCATGCGGACCGCTCCGCCGATTCTCCCCGGGACGCCGACAGCCCATTCGAACCCGGTCAGTCCGGCGCGAACCGTTGCACGTGCCGCCACAGGCAATCCGGCGCCGCCGCCCAGCCGAACCACGCCGGTCTCGGCCTCGATGGAGACGTCAGCGAACTCGCCTTCGAGGATGAGTCCGACACCGTCAAAGCCGACGTCAGCGACGAGGAGATTGGAGCCGTTACCGATCGGCAACGTGTCGAGACCAGAGGCGGCAACGGCATCGGCGACGGCTGGCAACGCCGACCGCGAGGACAGCCGAACGAGAGCGCGTATCGAACCGCCGGTTCGATACGTCGTCAGCGATGCGGCGGACACGTCTCGCTCGACGAGCACGCCCGAGACACCATCGAGCACACGATCGAACGTGTCCAGGCGATCGGTGACGCTCATCGACCGCCACCCGAGGTCAGAAGCGGCCGGAGCTCGTCAGGCAGGCGCAGCAAATCTCCGGCACCCAAGGTCAAGCAGAGATCGCCCGGCTGCAGCTGCGCGAGCACCGCCTCTGCCAGGGTCGAGCGATCGGCGTGATAGATGAGCTCCGGGTGACCATCGCGCGAACGGACCGCATCGACGATGTTCCTGCCATCGATCCCGGGGCGGGGTGTTTCACCTGCGGCATACACGTCCGTGAGGACGAGGAGGTCGACGCCGTCGAACGACCCGGCGAACTCGTGAGCGACCTGTTCGGTTCGGCTGTAGCGGTGTGGTTGGAACACGGCGATGACCCGGCCGTCGGCGTGGTCACACGCCGCGGTGACTGCGGCCGACACTTCGGTCGGTAGGTGTGCGTAGTCGTCGACGAAACGCACCCCACCGATGTTTCCGCGTGCCTCGAAGCGGCGTCCGACGCCCCGGAACGACGCGATTCCGGCTGCGGCGTCGGCGAGCGACACGCCCATCAAACGGGCGGTTGTAATCGCTGCCGTGGCGTTCAGTGCATTGTGGAGGCCGGGCATTGGGACGGTGACTGCTTGCGTTTCGATGCTGCCGTCGGTCCTCGAGGACCGCAGGGTGAAGGCGATGTCGTCCGCACCTCGTGCGATGTCGACAAGCTGGTGGTCGGCCGACGCCGAAGTGCCGTACGTGGTCACGCCCGGAAGGCCGACGAGCGCAGCGGCTCCGGGGTCGTCGCCGCACAGCACGGTGTGTCGTCCGAGACGGGCGAACTGCTCGAACGCATCACGGAGCGAAGCTTCGCCTCCGTAGTGCTCGAGGTGGTCACGTTCGACATTGGTGACGACACCGATCTCGTGATGGAGATCGAGGAACGTGCCATCGCTCTCGTCGGCTTCAACGACGAACCATTCGCCCGCACCGGCGTTTGCCCCGCTCCCCAGCTGATGGACATCGCCGCCGACGATGAAGGTTGGGTCGAGTCCTGCGTGCACCGCGATGACCGCAAGCATCGATGTCGTCGTGGTCTTGCCGTGTGTGCCGGCGATCGCGACCGGTCGACGCTGTCGAGTCATCTCACCCAGAAGCTCGCGCCGGGCGAGGACCCGCAATCCATGTTTTGCGGAGGCCTGCACCTCAACGTTGTGATCGGGTATCGCTGTCGATCGGACGACGACGTCGGGGACGGCTCCGTCGGAGCCGACGAGGTTGGCAGCGTCATGGCCGACACGAGCATCTGCGCCGAGCGTACGGAGACGGTCGACGGTCACCGATTCGTGCAGGTCACTTCCGGAGACTCGGTGTCCCATACCGAGCAGGACTTCGGCAATGGCCCCCATGCCGGCACCGCCGATGCCGATGACGTGCACGTGGCGAGGTGTCGAGAGGTCCGGCCCGGGTGTCGAGTCCGTCATCGACGGCTCCGATGGGCGTCGACGAGGGCGGCGACAGCGTCCGCGGCGTCGGTCCGGGCGGCGCTCTGTGCGGCAGTCGCCATCGCCGCCAGCACGGCGTCGTCGCCGAGCAGCCGGTCGAGCACGCTCATCAGCATCTCCGCGTCGAAGAGGTGATCGGCAACGAGCTCGGCTCCACCGATGCTTTCGAGGGCGCGGGCGTTCGCTGTCTGGTGATCGCCCGGGGCGCCTGGCAAGGGGACGAGCACCGACGGGGTGCCGGTGGCGGCGAGCTCAGCGCAGCTGGTCGCGCCCGCTCGACAGACGACAAGGTCGGCTGCCGCGTACATCGAGGCCATGTCGTTCTCGTAGTCGACCGCGCTATAGGCGTTCGGGTCGATGTCGTCGGAAACCCGAGCCATGACATCGGCGTGATCGCGACGACCGACGATATGTCGAACGTGCAGGCGCGGGCGGCTCTTCAGCTCAGGGAGCGCATCGACCACCGCATCGTTGATTCGCCGTGCACCGAGCGACCCGCCGAAGACCACGACGAGTCGGGTGTCGTCGTCGATGCCGAGCGCATCGCGAGCGGCGGCCCGTCGGGCGAAGCGCTCCTCGGCGACAGCAAGGATCTCGTCGCGGACCGGATTCCCTGTCCATTCTGCCCGGGGAAGGGCCGTGCCCTCGAAGCTGACCGCACAGGCCTTGGCGAACCGTCCGATGAGTCGATTCGCCAGGCCCGGCACGGCGTTCTGCTCCGCGACGACGATCGGCGTGCGAGTGAGAATCGCCGCGACACCGGCCGGAACACTCGCATAGCCACCGAGTGCGACGACCACATCGGGTCGATGGTCACGAAGCGAGCCGAACGCGATGACGAACGCCCGGATCAACCCGAGGATGGCTCCGATGTTGTCGGTGGTCGGGCGACGTTGAATTCCCCTGCCGGGCAGCAGTGTCTGTTCGAACCCCGCAGCGGGGACCAGAGTGCGCTCGACCCCACGTTCGGATCCGATGAAGTGGATCGACTCGGCGGCATGGCCGGCTTCGACCAGCGCGGTCCCGATCGCGACCCCGGGGAGTACGTGGCCCGCCGTTCCGCCGCCGACGATCCACGTGTCGATCGTGGAAACGTCGGTCATCGGTCGCCCCAATCGATCGAGCGGCTGACATTGACGACGATGCCGGCGGCGACGAGGACCACGACCAGCGCAGTGCCGCCCGCAGACATGAACGGAAGCGGCACGCCCGTGATGGGGAGCACCCCGAGGACGCCACCGATGTTGATGAACGCCTGCGCGAGGATCCAGCAACCGATACCAACGACCAGTAGCGCTCCGTAGCGGTTGGCGTGACGCGCAACCCAGAGGGCAGACACGCCGAACAGGACATACAGCGCGACGATCAAGACGCCACCCACGAGCCCGAACTCTTCAGCCGTGATGGCGAAGATGAAGTCATTGTGTGCCTCCGGTAGATACCCGTACTTCCCACGACTGGCACCGATACCCACTCCACGGACCCCGCCGTTGGCGACCGACACCAGCGACTGCAACGTTTGGTACGTCGTGTCGAGCGGATCGCTCCACGGATCTCGAAAGGCGAGCAACCGATCACGCCGGTACGACTCGGCGAAGGCGAGCGCCGTTGCCCCTGCGGCGCTGAGCGCCGAGGCGCCGATCACAAGCAGCAGCCGCATGCCACCGGCAAACAGCATCGCCATCGCGATGCCGAAGATGATGATCGTCGTACCGAGGTTGGGTTGCAGGTAGATGAGCCCGCCGTAGGCGGCCAACACGCCGATGACACCACGCAGCCGCGTCTTATCGACCTCGCCGGAACGGTGCAGGTTGTCGGCGATGAAGAGCACGAGGACGAGCTTGGCGGCTTCGGACGGCTGGAATTGCAGTGGCCCGAGCCGAACCCACCGTTCGGCGCCGTTGACGGTGACGCCGAGTCCGGGCAACTTCACCGCGATCAACAGCGCGATGGAGACGGCGAGTGCTGGGAAGGTCACGTTGACGAGACGGCGGTGGTCGACGAACGCTGCCGCCACAAAGGCCGAGAGCCCAATGGCGAGCCACATGAGCTGCGAACGGAACTCGCCCCAGGCCGATCCGGTCTCGGCGAGCAAGGTCACCGACGATGCCGAGAGCACCATGGTCAAACCGAAACAGCAGAGGAAGGCCACGATTGCGACGAGTAGGCCGGTCGGATCGAATCGTGCGTCAGAAGACGCTGCCCCGGCTGGTGGCGTCGCCGGACGACGCCCCCGACCACGGCGTGTGGATCCGTGGGCATCGGTGCTTCGACGAGTCGTCCGACGAGCAGGCCGCGAGCGCGATGTGGTCGATTGCGTGGTCATGTCGTGGCCTCCAACAACCGGTGGACCTCGGTTCGAAAATCGTCGCCGCGTTCGCCGTAGCTCGAGTACCAGTCGAACGAGGCACAGCCCGGTGAGAGCACGACGTTGTCGCCCGGGCGCGCCACTTCGGACGCAAGCGACACGGCCTCCCCCATCGACGCCGCGGTTCGGTGAACCAGCGGTCCGAGCGCCTTGACGAGCTCAGGCGCCGAGTCACCGATCGCAATGACCGACCGAATCGACGATCGGGCGTCGGCGATCTCGCCGAGATCGAGACCTTTGTTCTTCCCGCCAGCGATGAGGACCACCGAGTCGACGGCCCGGACCGCGGTGATCACCGCATGAGGAACAGTCGCCTTCGAGTCGTTCCACCATCGGATGTCACCGGACTCGGCGACCAGTTCCATGCGATGCGGAAGCAGATCTTGATCGGTGATCGCCTTTCGGACTCCCGCGACCGTCGCGCCGAGATCGAGGGCAATCGCGGCAGCGATCAGTGTGTTGGTGATGTCGTGGTCGAAGGCTCGCGGAAGCTCGTCAACCGATACCAGTTCGTGCCCATCGATGTACAGGGTTCCGTCGACCACGCCACCGTCAACCGAGTCAGCGAGGCCGACTCGGAGAGCCGTACGGTCCTGCGGGACGTGCCGTTCGACGGTTGACTCTCCCCCAACCAGTACGACGCGACCACCGGGCGCAACCATCTCGAATGCCTTGGCCTTGGCTGCTTCGTACGTTTCAAGGTCGCGGTGAACGTCGAGGTGATCCGGAGCGAAGTTCAGCCACGCTGCGCTCGTGACCGGCATCGAACCAGTGTGGGCGAGACGAAAAGAACTCGCTTCGATGACGAAGGCATCCCACTGGGGATCGTCGATGACGTCGATGATCGGGGTCTCGGTATTTCCGACGGCGATCGCGGCCCGACCCGACGCATTGAGCATGGACGTGGCGAGGAGCGTCACCGTCGTCTTTCCGTCGGTGCCGGTGATCACCGCACGTGGCCGATCGTCAAGCCGGTCGACGAGATCAAACTCGCTCCGTATCGGCACGTTGAGGTCGTGCGCCGCCTCGAACGCCAGATGCCACTCCGGAACGCCCGGTGAGGGCATGAACCAGTCGGCGACATCGAGCGTCTCGTCCCACGCATCCCGAGTGTCGACGTAACGGAGATCGACGCCAGCAGACAATGCGAAGGCACGCGTCTCGTCGGATGGCCGGTCGTCGATCGCGATGACCGTGTGGTCACGACGACGAAGCGCGGTACACACCGACCGTCCGTAGATCCCGAGGCCCAGGACAACGATCACGTCCGGGATGTCATGCGGGTTCCGCGGCAGCGTCGTCATGCGGGGATTCCCTGGCGAATCGAATCCCAGTAGAAGATGCCGATGCCGACCCCGGTCGTCAGCCCCGACATCAGCCAGAACCGGATGATGACTCGTGTTTCGGGCCAACCGGCGAGTTCGAAGTGGTGGTGGATCGGCGCCATCCGGAACAGGCGCTTGCCGTTTCGGGTGCGGAACACGATGACTTGAAGAATGACCGACACGGTCTCGGCGACGAAGAGCATTCCCATGATCGGAAGCAACAGGTGTGTGTTGGTGGCGAGCGCAAGCGCCGCGAGTCCCGCGCCGATCGCAAGCGAACCCGTGTCGCCCATGAAGATCTGCGCGGGTGCGGCGTTCCACCAGAGGAATCCGACACATCCACCGAGCATCGACACGGAGATCACGGCGAGATCGAGCGCGTGGGGAATGTCGTACGCGTCCGGGTTCCGGAACGCCCAAAAGGCAATGAAGGTGTAGCCGGCGAAGTTGAGGATCGCCGCGCCCGACGCCAAGCCGTCGAGCCCGTCGGTCAGGTTGACGGCGTTCGCCGTGGCGATCAACAAGAAGATCGCCCAGATCGACCAGCCGACTCGGGTGAGGTCGAGTCCCGTCGAGTCCCAGCGGGTGAAGCTGAGTTCGGTGTGAACGTTGGTCAGCGTCAACATGGCGACCACGAAGGACACGGCCACGGTCACGAGGCCGACGATCTTGGCGCGCTTGTTGAGCCCGAGATTGCGTTCGCGACTGATCTTGATCCAGTCATCCAGAAAGCCAACGACGGCCGTGGCCAGGATCGCGCCCATCACGATGAGACCGGTCCGGGTGAACACAGCAGGTGTGTCAAAGCCAAGGAAATGGATGATGTCTGCGGCGACGTATCCGGTGAAGGCACCGATCACGATGGCAATGCCGCCCATGGTTGGGGTCCCGGCTTTGACTGCGTGTCCCTGTGGCCCGTCCTCGCGAACCGGCTGGCCGAATCGTTTGCGAGTCAACAGGTCGATGAGGAATCGTGTGCCGAACATGGAGACGCCAACCGACGTCGCTGCGGCGATAAGGAGGCGGATCACCTGTCCAGCCTTCCTGATCCGGCGCGTGAAGCCAGCGCGGCCCTGGCCTCGATGCGATCGTCGAAGTCGTGGCGGACATCGCCGATGATCTGGTAGTCCTCATGGCCTTTGCCCGCGATGACGACGATGTCGCCGGTCGCCGCGAGGTCGATAGCAACCTCGATCGCGACGCGGCGATCGACGTGCACTTGCACCTGCCCGGGGTCCCCACCGGGTGTCGTGAATCCATCCAGCACGTCGTCGATAATGCTCGCTGGATCCTCGGATCGAGGGTTGTCGGACGTGACGATGACCACATCGGCCCGTTCTGCAGCGGCGGCCATCAGTGGACGTTTGCCTGGATCGCGGTCTCCGGCCGCCCCAAACACCACGATTACTCGGCCGTCGGTGAGCTCGCGTGCCGACGAGATCGCCACCTCGACGCTCGCGGGCGTGTGCGAGTAGTCGACGACGACGCCGAAGTCTTGGCCTTCGCGGATCCACTCGAACCGGCCGGGCACCTGGGGCAATAACGCAAGGGAGGTGGCGACGTCGTTTGCCTCGAGGCCGATCGCAACGGCTGCTTCGGCGGCGAGGGTTGCGTTCACGACGTTGAACGACCCCGAAAGCGGGATCGTGACCTCTGCACCGCGCCACATGAACGACGAGCCGTCCATCGTGCATCGTGCCGAGTCGCGTGTCGCGTCACCGTCGACGCGGCGGACTTCGAGGCCGCGTTTCTCGGCGAGGTCGGCGAGTTCGACGCCCCAGCTGTCCGAGACGTCGATCACCGCGAGCGAGGTGTACTGCGGAGCGAAGAGTCGAGCCTTCGCCGCAAAGTAGTCCGGCATGTCGGCGTGGTAGTCGAGATGATCCTGCGTCAGGTTGGTGAAGACCGCGACGGCGAAGCGTGTTCCGGCCACTCGGTTCTGGTCAAGTGCGTGCGAGGACACCTCGGCAGCAACCACGTCGGTTTCGGCGTTCATGGCATCGGCGAGTGCCGCCTGGAAGGCAACGGCGCCGGGTGTCGTGAGTGCGTTCGTGAGGGTGCCGATCGATCGAGCGGACCGTCCCGACGAGGCGACGATGGCATCGAGCATGGTCACGATCGACGTCTTGCCATTCGTGCCGGTCACGCCGATCACCTGAAGGGATCGGCTCGGTTCGCCAGCGAAGATCGCTGCGCACTCCCCCAGCGCACGCGAAGAGTCGGCACACACGATGACCGGCACGTCGAGCTCGAGTGCACGCTCGGCAACCACGGCCGACGCTCCCGATGCGACGGCCGCCGCGGCATGAGCGTGGCCGTCGGTTGTCGCCCCGACACGAGCCACAAAGGCAACGCCGGGCGCCGCCCGCCGTGAGTCGTCGGTGACGCCCGCGAGGACGACGTCGGCATCGTTGATGATCTCCGTTGCCAGGCCGCGGGCGGTGAGCTCCGCGGCGAGTGCGGCCACGCCGAGCTCGGGCGCACTCACCGGTCCCCCTCGACAACCGGCGGGATCCGGAGGTGTTGGAGGGCGAAGTTCGAGATCTCGCCGAAGAGCGGCGCGGCGAGTCGTCCGCCCGAGCTTTCTTCGGCAGGATCCTCGATCATCACGATGATCGACAGCTCCGGCTCGGCGGCCGGCAAGAAGCCCACAAAGCTCGTCAGCAGGTGGATTCGGCCGTCGGCATCTTCGTATCCGCCGCCGGGCTGGGCGATCTGCGCGGTGCCGGTCTTCCCGGCGATCTCGTAACCCGGCACCGAGGCGAGCACGCCCGTGCCACGCTCGACGACCTCCGCGAGCAACGCCGTCACTTCTTCGGCGGTCTCCTCCGACACCACACGGACCGACTCGTTGGGGCTCAGTATCGTGACCTCGCCGTCGGCGGCGGTGGCGTGTGAGACCACGTGTGGCTCGACCAACAAGCCGTCGTTGGCGATTGCGTTGTATGCCCGCAACATCTGGAGCGGGGTCGCGCTGAACTCGTACCCGATCGACACACGGGGAAGCGTCACGCCCGTCCAGTCATCAACCGGATGCAGCACACCCGCGTTCTCCCCGGGGAAACCGAGTTCGGTGGACCGGCCGACTCCGAACCGTCCGAGATACTCGTGCATCCGCTCCTCGCCGAGACGCTTCGAGAAGAGCGCCATCCCCACGTTGGAGGAGTTGGCAAGCACGTCCGCCGTGGTCAGCACGTGCTTGTCAGTTCGCACCTCGTCTCGAAACTCGACGTCGTACACGTCGAGGCGTTCGACGCTCTCGACGGTCGTGTCACGGGTGATCTCGCCTTCCTCGAGTAGGGCAGCCACCGCGAGCGGTTTGGCGATCGATCCGGGCTCGTAGCGATCGGTGACCGCACGATTGCGCTGGCCGACGTCGATGACCCCATCGGAGCGCGTGACGGTAGCCATGGCAAGAATCTCACCAGTCGATGGACGCGACATGACCACGGTTCCGGACGCGGCTTCGGCCGACACGATGGTGTGTTGCAGGGCCCGTTCGACCTCGAACTGCAGCGTCCGGTCGATGGTCAGGGCCAACGTGTCGCCTCGGACCGGAGAGATCAGCTCGTATTCGCCATCCGGAATCGTGACCTGGCGGCCCTCATCTCGAACGATCCCGCGTTCGTACACGATCCTGCCAGCGGATCCGGTCAGCACGTCGTCGTATTGCAGCTCGAGACCAGAGACGCCGTTGCCGTCGATATCGGTCCGACCGAGGATGCCAGCAGCCACCTCGCTGCCGGAGGGCGTCAGGCGGGTCTGCTCGTCGCGCGCATAGACACCGTTCCATTCGGCCGCCATGAAGGCTGCGACCTCGTCTTCGTCGAGTTGCCGCCCGAGCCATGCAAACTTCGATCCTTCACGCTCGAGTCGACCAAGGATCACTTCCGGATCGGCTCCAAACGACTGCGCAACAGCGGTGGCGAGCGCCGGTTTGTCGTCGACCAGTCGAGGATCGGCGATCAAGCTCTTTCGTGGGGTCGATACGGCGAGTTCGACTCCGTGGCGGTCGACGATCGCCCCGCGCTGGGCGGCGAGTTCGGTCGACCCGATCCGCTGGCTCTCGCCATGTTGAACGTATTGGTCGGGATCGAGCACCTGCAGCCCGACCAGACGCCAGATCAATACGGCACCCATCGCGGCCATGACGATCGCGGCAATCACGAGCCGAAAGCCGGAGAGCTCCGGGCCCTCGATTTCGGTGGGAGCGACGTGTGCGGCCACCATCACGCACCCTCCTCGACGGTGATGTCGGCCGGCGTCTCGTCGGGCGAGTCGCTCGACTCTGATGACTCACGTGCCGGTTCGGACTCGGATTCGGGGTCGGGGGCGATGAGGAATTCGGGCAATGGTCCCGGGCCGAAAGGGTCGACCCCGGGTAGACGGATCTCCTCGATCGTGGGATCGATGCCGGGGAGATATCGGCGGGCGTCGGGGCGCACCATCCCCAGGTCTTCGACAGCCCCTTGAAGCACGCGTTCAGGGGCCTCGAGCTCCATCACATCGAGCCGAAGCCGTCGATTCTCTTCGCGGGCGTCGGAGAGTTGACCGTTGATCTCGTCGAGTTCGAGTCGCGTCTGAAGAATGGCCGTTTGGAACACGACGTTTCCGAGGAGCGAGCCGAACACGACGACGACGGCAACGACTGCGAAGGACGCATTGGTCCGGTCGAAGACCGAGCGGAGTTGCGCCGACATCTCACGCACTGGTCGCCTCCCCGATGCGACGGATTGCGCGCAATCGTGCCGAACGCGCCCGCGGATTGGCGGCGAGTTCGTCGTCGGAAGCCGTCACGGCGCCGCGGTGTGCCCACTCGTAGGCCGACTGATTCGGCATCCCGGGGAGGCCGTCGCCATCGACGGCAGCCCGCATGGCGTGCTTGGTGATCTTGTCTTCTCCGGAGTGGTACGTCAGGACGGCGCCGACTCCGCCGAGCGAGAGCCGTTCGATGAGGGCATCGAGGGTGGGCCGGAGGATCTCCAGCTCGTGGTTGACCTCGATTCGGATGGCTTGGAACGATCTCGTGGCGGGATGAACCGTGGCGTTTCGGCGGTCACGTGCGGGGATCGCATCGGCGATGACGGCGGCCAACTCGAGCGTGGTGGCGAGCGGTCGGGCTGCCACGATCGCTCGCGCGATTCGGACGGCATGGCGCTCGTCGGACCAGCTCCGGAGAACGTCGATGAGTTCGCTCACGGGGTAGCCGTTCACCACCGCATCGGCCGTCAGCGGATTCTCGGGGTCCATCCGCATGTCGAGCGGCGCGTCTGCCCGAAAGCTGAATCCTCGGGCTCCCTCGTCGAGCTGTGGCGACGACACGCCGAGGTCGAGAACGAAACCGGAGATCGACGTGATGCCGTTCTCCTCGAGAATCGTCGGCACATTGTCGAAACGGGAGCGGACGACGGTCGAACGCTCGGCGAAGGCGTCGAGCGCATCGCTGGCCGCCCGAAGAGCAACCGGGTCGTGGTCGACCCCGATCAGATCAAGATGCCCATGCGCATCCAACAGGGCAGCGGCGTGTCCGGCACCTCCGAGGGTGCCGTCGACAATTGTGCCGGCGGGAACGTGCTCGAAGAGGTCGATCACCTCACGCTTCATCACGGGAACGTGATCGAACGCAGGCGCAGTCATCGTCAGAAGGGCCACCGTGGTCGATGAGGATCGGGCCTGAACCACGAGCGGCTCGGTCATTGACAGTCCCCCGGTTAGCGGGCGCACGTCGGGATTTCTCCCCCGATCGAGCTGATGGCAAGCGGGCGGA
>JAHDDK010000109.1:3523-8373 GCA_020629375.1 Acidimicrobiales bacterium | reverse complement strand
CGACGACGATGGCTATCTGTGGCTCCTCGGTCGCGTCGACGATGTGATGAACGTTTCGGGTCACCGCATTTCGACGACCGAGGTCGAATCGGCGCTCGTCGACCACGACGCTGTCGCCGAAGCAGCGGTCGTCGGCGCCACCGACGACACGACCGGCCAGGCGATCGTCGGATACACGATCCTCGTCGGGGGAGCGGAGCCGACCGACGAGCTGCGAGCCGAGCTGCGAGCCCATGTGGCCACCAAGCTCGGACCGATCGCCCGACCACGCGACGTCTACCTCGTGCCCGATCTCCCCAAGACCCGTTCGGGCAAGATCATGCGCCGGCTGCTCCGGGACGTCGCCGAGGGCAAGACGCTCGGTGACACGACAACCCTCGCCGATGAAACCGTCGTCGAAGCGATCCGCGCCGGCGCCGCCGACAGCGACGAGGACTGACGCACCCCACAAGGCCGTCGACGCTCGATTATCGGCGCACGCCCGTATCGAGATCGACGTCGACCTGAGCCCCCGCGGTCGACGTGATTGTCGCCGTCTCTGGTGCCAGTCCGACGATTTCGGCGGCCCCAATCTCGGCGCGCCATAGCTCGGCGCCATCCTCGGGATCGAATCGGAACACGACGCCGTCGACATTGCGAGCGAGAAGAAGGGGCGGTGATCGAGTCGAATCGGCGACGATGGCGTCGGTCGAGCTGAACGCCTCCGTCCGACTGTCGAGCGACGCGGTCCAGCGCTGCTCGCCAGTGTTCAGGTCGAACGCGACGATGGCTGAGCTCGGCGAATCTGGGTCCGCCGCCGAACTCGACACGTCGGCGATCAACACGAGATCTCCGAGCACGACCGGAGGACTCCCCTGCAGCTCGGTGAGTTCCCGGGCCACGGATTGCCACCGGACCGTTCCGGTCGACGGGTCGATCGCCTGAACGACCGGCGCGGTTCGGTCGCCAACGGATCGAACCTCACTGGTGACAATCCACAAGCCGTCACCTGCAGCTGCGAAGTGGGCAGGGGAGCGATCGTCGAGATCGAGCTGCCACACGGTCTCTCCAGACTGATCATCGAGTGCGACGAGCGACCCGAACCCGGTGGTGACGACGAAATCGCCGTCGGGTGTGCTTCCCCACACAAGGGACGCGTCGCCGACGAAGTCGCCAGCTGCATCGATCGTGTCCGACAGGTCGACCTGCCAGAGCGGTTCGAGCGTGTCGATTCGGTGAGCTCTCACGATGGTGTCGACCCATCCGCCGGTGAGGAGCAGCGTGTCGTCGATGACATGGAACCGGCCGTCGAAACAGCATTCGTCGCGGCCGGCGGGCATGCCGTTCGACCGCATCCACTCGACGTAGTCGTCGCCGGCGACGAGCGGCCGGACCTCCCAATCGTTCGGATCGAGGTCGTGCTCGCCGACGACGTCGATGGCGACCCGAACGAACAGATCCGGCAGACACAGCGAGAGATCGGGCCCGGAGATGGTGTCTCGAATGGGAGATGCGAGCATCCCACGCTCGGTCACCGAAGATTCTTCATCGGTGCAAAAGGCCGTCATGATTCTCAACGACGCGTCTGGCGATCGAATCTGCGCACGCTCGTTGCCGATGATGGCTTGCGTGACGGTGACCTGATCGGCTTGAGCAGTGGGCATTCGGACGAGGAACTGGGTGCCATCGACGAGTCGGACCCTGCCGACCGACGTCCCATCTCCAGCAGAGGGCAGGGTCAGATCCGAAACGCCCCGCTGGGTTGCCCAAACCGAAGAGCGGATATCGGCCAGGGTCGGGCCAGTCGCCCAATCCGATTCGCCGCCAACGACGATCGCGGGATCGTCGTCCGAGCAGGCGATGAAGAAGCCGTTCGGGAGAATCACGGGTCGGCCGCCATCGGCCCTGGCGAACAACACGACGTCGTGGAACAGATCCACCGACCATGGACCAGCGATGCTGGAGGTATCGAACTGCGAAGGGAGGTTGCCCCGCGACCGTCGTCCGAGTTCGTCGCGCCAGGGCTTGATCACGATCTCACCGGAGTTTCGTTGGACGAGTTGACCCGAGATCGCCATGTCAGCAGCGGCGACGAGATCGTCGATCAACCCCGATGGCACCGCTGCTGTCGCGTCCGATGCCGCAGCCGATCGTGCGTCAGCGCAGGTTGAAGCCTTGTCGTTCGTGGGGGCCGCATCGTCCTCCGATCCGCTGTCCGGTTCGGTCGGAGCGGCCGACGATGTCGCCGTAGCCGAGTCGCCGTGTTCCGCGCTCGTACTCAGCTGCTGGGGTCTCTCTCCGACCCAGGTCGCGAACCCGATCACACCAGCCACTCCGATCAGTGCGGCTGCGCCGATGAGCACGCGTATGGGCAGGCGACGGCGCTCACCACGGGCCACAATTTCTCGAATTCCGTCCACCGGAAGGTCGCGCAGCGGCGCAAGCGCCCGGGCAATCTCGTCGTCGTAATCCTCATCATTCATCGATGACTCCAAAGGTCCGTCGCAGGGTCCGGTGGGCGCGATGGAGCTGGACCCGCACGGTGTTCGTCGAGGTATCGAGGGCTTCGGCGATCTGGGCGATGTCGAACTCAGCCACGTATCTCAGGGACACGATCGCCCGTTGCTGCGGTGAGAGCTGGCCAAGCGATTCCAGCAAGTCGACAACTGGCGCCGATGTCCACGCGATCTCGACAACCCGGTCGACCGGCACGGTGTGCCGGCGCTCGTGCAGCAGACCAGCGGCGATCTTGAAGGCACTGCGCCAGATCCAGGCGCTGGGGTCGGTGATCGCTGAGCCCCGGCGGATCGCTTGGGTATAGGCCTCCGACGCGGCGTCGCTCGCGACCTCACGGTCTCCGGCGTACGCGAAGAGGGCTCGCCACAGGCGCGGGTAGTCGGATGCAAACACCGCATCGACCGTCCGCTTCGCCATGAACTCCATCATGGACCCAGGGGCCAACGAGGGCGGTTTCGTTAACAGCCCAACGACCAGCTCTGCCAGACTCGGGCGATGGACGACCTGGAGGTCATCGCCCCCAGAACACGATCGGTCGGGGACAGCACCGTCCGGCGGGTGCTTCCCTATGCGAAGCGGCGCACGGTTGGCCCATTCATCTTCATCGATCTGATGGGCCCGGAGACGATCCCCGCAGGGCGTTCGATGAACGTCGGTGCCCATCCCCACATCGGCCTGTCGACGCTGACGTATCTGCTCGATGGGCGAATCGTGCATCGTGATTCGACGGGTGCGGTCCAGACCGTCGAGCGGGGAGACGTCAATTGGATGACCGCCGGCTCGGGCGTGACGCACACCGAGCGGGGCCATCCCGACGACCTCGACCTGGACGTCTTCGTGCGTGGAACCCAGATCTGGGTGGCCCTCCCTGATGGCGAGGAAGATGTCGATCCGTTCTTTGCGCACGTGCCGCGACACGACCTCCCCATGGTCTCCGTGGGTGCCGCCGCGATCCGTCTCGTTGCCGGAACCGGATGGGGCGAGGCATCACCCGTCCCGGTGTCGTCGCCGCTGATCCTCGCCGACGTCGCCCTCGACGGCTCCGACGTGGTTCGGCTCGATTCGACCCACCCCGAGCGTGGCGTGCTGGTTCTCGAAGGTGAGGTGACCGTCGCCGGTAGGACGGTGCCGACCGGCCACCTCGCAGTCGTCGAACACGGGGGCGTCGACCTCGGGGGCTGGGGGCGGGCGCTTGTGATCGGCGGTGAGCCCGTCGGTCCGAGGACCATCTGGTGGAACTTCGTGCACAGCGATCCCGCTCGGATCGAGCAGGCCAAGGCGGATTGGGCTGCACAGCGGTTTCCGACCGTGCCCGACGACCACACGCCGTGGGTTCCGCTTCCCACATCTTCGTGATGGAATAGGGATGAGGCCGAAACCGTTGGAGCACACATCATGAGTGAAGCCGCATTCAAGAACACGTCGAAGACCGTCGCCCTGCTCGCTCTCCTCGGCGGGCTCTTCGTTCTGTTCGGGTTCGCGCTCGGCGGGAGCTCCGGCGCCACCCTCGGGCTGTTCATGGGCCTCGTGATGGTCGGCGGCTCGTACTGGTTCAGCGATCGAATCGCGATCGCTTCGGCACGGGCGCAACCAGCCGATCGCACCCAGTTCCCGGAGTACTGGGAGATCATGGAAGATCTCACCACCCGCGCCGAGATGCCGATGCCCAAGCTGTACATCTCGCCAAACCCCGCCCCCAACGCCTTCGCCACCGGACGGAACCCGAAGAACGCCGCCGTGGCCGTCACGCACGGACTCCTCCAGAACATGACGTGGGACGAAGTGCGCGGCGTGCTCGCCCACGAGCTCGCCCACATCAAGAACCGCGACATCCTGATCGGCTCGATTGCATCGGCGGTCGGTATGGCCATCACCTTCCTCGCCCGAATGGCCATGTGGGGAGGTATGTACGGCGGACGCCGCGGCAATGACGATGGCAACCCTCTCGCAGCGATCGCGCTCGCGATCCTGGCGCCGACCGCAGCCATGCTGATTCGCTCCGCCATCAGCCGCAGCCGCGAGTTCCAGGCCGACGCGTCTGCCGCACGGCTCATGGGTGACGGCGAACCCCTCGCCCAAGCTCTCGAGAAGATCGAGATCGCTGCCGGGCGTCGTTCGCAGATGCACGTCAACCCCGCACAGGCGTCGAACTACATCATCAACCCGCTCAAAGAAGAGCTCCGCAACGACATCGGGGGCCTTGGCGGCTTCGGCAAGCTCTTCTCGACGCACCCGCCCACCGACGCTCGTATCGCCGCCCTCCGCTCCGGGAACTGGCGGTAGTTGGACCGACGCTGTCCAGGGCGTAACCTCTACGACCCGAGGGTCGGTGCCCGAGTGGCCAAAGGGAACGG
>JAHDDK010000109.1:0-3513 GCA_020629375.1 Acidimicrobiales bacterium | reverse complement strand
TGCCTACGGTGGTTCAAATCCACCCCGGCCCACGCGACGAGCGCCCGGGACGTCAAGCGTCCCGGGCCGACGCCGCCCCGTTCGAGAGGACCCGCCATGCCGTCGTTCGATGTCGTTTCCGAAGTCGACATGCAAGAAGTTCGCAACGCCGTCGACCAAGCAGCGCGTGAAGTGTCCCAACGCTTCGACTTCAAGAACACGAGCTCGTCGGTCGAACTTGGCGACGGAGACATCGCCCTCGCATCGGTCAGCGAAGACCGCTTGATCGCGCTCCGTCAGGTGCTCGAGGAGAAACTCGTCAAGCGCAAGGTTTCCCTCAAAGTCCTCGATTATGGAACCGTTGAACCCGCTTCGGGGAACACCGTCCGACAGAGTGCGACGCTCCAATCAGGCATTGCCTCAGACAAAGCCAAAGAGCTCAACAAGGCGATCAAGGCCCTCGGGATCAAAGGCATCCAATCATCGACCCAAGGCGATCAGCTGCGGGTGACGGGCAAGAAGCGTGATGCGCTCCAAGAGGTCATCGCCGCGCTCAAGGAAGCGGACCACGGCATCCCGCTCCAGTTCACGAACTTCCGCGACTAGCGAGATCAATCGTCCACGTTTGCTGCACGCACTCCCTCCCGGAAGCGGTGGCAGGCCAACACGTACAAGCGGCTGTCGAAGGTGAGCGCTTCCTGGAGCTCGTACAGCGAGGAGAGTGAGACTGCGTCGGCACGTCCCTCGCCCCGATCGCCGCGGTTCGCATGTTGCGACCGGAGGTCGAGGCCGGTCACCTGCGAGAACAGCTCGGTCGTTGTCGAGAATCGTGTGTGCAAGCCGACCGCATCGAAGTCCACGAGCGCTCGACGTGCGGCTTTGCGGTTCTTGCCGAAGTAGCTTCCGACCCCGATCTTGCGCCGATAGAGCTGCGGCTCGTTGGCGATGATGTCGTCGAGACTCGTCGACGACCACTTGGCGTTGTTCGTCTGGTGATGGGCGATCTGCGACAACGCACGTGAAAGCGGCTCCCGCATGACCGTGAGCCGAATGGCGTCCGGAGCGAGCAGATCACGGATTTCCCAGAACGGCACGTGCGAGCTCACCATCGACCAATCCGTTCGACCCGAAACCTCCCACGCCGCACGAAAGGCCCGCGCCGTGTTGTACACGGCGGGCTCGTCATCGATCATCGCCCTCGTCGGAAACACATCCTCGGGGTCATACGAGGCGGCCAACATGTTGCGAAGGCTCGTGCCGCCCGCCTTTGGGACGTGCAAGAAATAGAGCTGGCGACCCGTCTGCGTCATGTCACACCCTTTGGCCCCAGTAGGCGCTGCATCACGGTGACGTCCAACCATCGGCCGAACTTTCGGCCCACCTCACGTTCGACCCCAACCTCGTCGAATCCCATCGAACGGTGAAGGGCAACAGACGCCTCCTGCGAATCGGCGATGCGGGCGATCATCGAATGAAAGCCATGCGTCGTCGCCGTATCGATCAGTTCGGCCATCAATGCCCGTGCGACTCCGCGCCCTCGATGATCGGCGTGGACGTAGATCGAGTTCTCGACGGTCGTGGCATACGCCGGTCGAGACCGAAACGGGGACAACGATGCGAATCCGATGATCGTGTTGTCGAGACTCGCAACGAGCACCGCATGGGCGCCTGACCGTTCGATCATCCACGTCCGCTGTTCATCGAGCGATCGAGGCGTCAGGTCGAACGTTGCAGTCGAACCGAGAACTTCGGCGTTGTAGATCTCGAGGATTCCCTCGGCGTCGATCAGCTCGGCGGGGCGAATCAGCACCCTAAGAGGTTATGCCGTCGGGCGAGAGGTCTCCGCGAATCGCTCAGGCAAGCGTGCCAGTGCTCTGGGGCGCCGTCGCCACGTTCTGATCGGTGATCAGCAATGCATCGCCAGCGATCGCCTCAGTTGCGGCCCACGCACACGCATCCAGATCTGCTGTCTCGAGCACCACCTGTCGGCGGTGTGTCGCTCGCAGGACCAGCTCGCGCAACGCACCGTGATAGGCGGGGTGAACGTGGGCGAACAGGTCGTCGACCACAAGCGGCACCCGTTCGGCCGGGAAGCGACGGCTCAGCTCGGCCAGCAGCGAGGCAAAGCCCAACAACAACGTCGGATCAGCATCGGCTGGAACCGCCTCGTTTGAGATGAGGCGGATGTGGCCGGCGAGCTCTTCGATACGCGTGCGCTCCCGCAGCAACAGCATCGGGTCGGCGCCTTCGCCCGCGAGTTCGGCCCACATTCGTTCATTCTGCTCAAGGGCCTCCTCGGCGCTGCGGCGGGATCGACTCACCGACACGGTGTCGAACAGCTCATCGACGCGTCCGAGCTGAACGCCGAGCTGGGTGCTCTCGTCGTGGCCGCCACTGAGTTCGTCGGCTTCTTGCCCGATGTACCAACCTGTGACCGCCACGCCAGCGCCGGCAAGGATCATCAATAACCCCAACAGCATGTGCACGAACACCAGGCTGATCACCCCGAGGACAGCAAGGCCTGCCGCGCCGATGAACAGCGTCTTGGCTCGCTGCTCGGTCTCTCGACGGACGGCCAACAACTCGGCGACGTTCTCTTCCTCAGATTCGCGTTCGCGCGCAGCCGCATCGAGGACGTCGTTCTTCGACAACGCCGAGCGAATCCGATCTCGATCCGACTGCAGCTGGCCCGCAAGGTTCCAGAGCTGATCAAGCGGCCGTTGGGCGAGGTCGATCTGCGCCGAATCCGCATGGGCCCGATGCTGCAAGGACAGTGGTGTGACGTGCAGCATCTCGAGATGGTTGGCCATTGCGCCGGGGTCGTTCACCTGGGCGATGATGCCGAGCCCTCGCTGTTCTGCGTGCACCGGCACTTGCGTCTGGGCATCGAGCAGCAAGGGCTGTTGACCATGGGGTCGCATGGCGAGCACGTTGTCGCCGTAGTCGCTTCGGATCTCGACCTGCGTGCCCGGCTGAACCCGTAGCGCCCGGACGATGCGTTCATAGGCCTCACGACGGCGTCGATCATCCACGCTACAGATCACGGTCAACCGCTGATGTAGGTCGACGATCTCCGGGCCGCCCGGCAACTCAGTTACGATTCGATCAATCCACACAAACGAGTTTTCGGGACCACATGGGCGCCCCTGAAGACCGAATCCAGAATGAGCAAAACGACCCACCGCTACGTGCTGCAGGCTCGCCGCAAGGACTCGCGCTGCAGATTGCCGGAGGCCCCTGTCCGCTCCGAGTCGCAGCCTCGGAGCTGGTGTGCACTGGCGTTCCCGCTAGAGCACTCTGAGGTCCAACCCCTTGGTCTCTGCGCGACTGCGTGGTCGAACCTCCAGAACGAGCGCCGGGTCCGGCTTGGCCGGTCGGTGCGGGGGACCGCGTGCGCAGCAGGCGCGAGGTCGAGGAGGTGAACCCGGCAGGGGTTCGCCGACGGATCCGAGGCCTGGAGGCGGCGAAGCCGCCGGGAAAGTAGTAGCGACGGACAGACTTGAACTGTCGACCTCTCGATTATGAGTCGAGCGC
>JAHDDK010000031.1 GCA_020629375.1 Acidimicrobiales bacterium | reverse complement strand
ACGCACTTCGGCGTACGAGGCGCCACGTTCGCCGGCGATCATGCCCGACAGCGAGCGAGCGATCTCGGGGAGGTCCCCCGCCCGACCAGCGCCGACGATCATCGAGATCGCCGCGGTCGAGGCCTTGCCCGCCTTGCCCGCCAGGAGGTCTTCGACCACCTGCATGCGGTTGGCGGCAGGGATCGCCGAATCGTTGAGCGTGTCCTGCAACGACGTGCTGCCGGAGACGGCGTTGGCGAAGGCGTGCACGTCGGATTCGACCGAACCAACATCACCTTCGGCCCGGCCGATGGCCAGAACGGCTTCTGCGTAGCTCTGTGCACGGCTCATGAGGCGGTCACCTGCTCGATGTATCGATCAATGAGATCAGCGTGGGTGGCGTCGTCGAGGTTGGCGGTCACGACGGCCTCGGCTGCGGTGGCAGCCTGGCCAGCGACTGCAGCCTGAATGTCGGCGGTCGCTTGCCCCTTCGAGGCGGCAATCTCGGCTCCGGCTTTGTCCTTGGCATCCACCGCATCGGCGTCGGCGCGGGTCATGAGGTCGGACTTGACCGTCTCGGCCTGTGACTTGGCGTCGCTGATGATCCGCTGGGACTCCGCGTCTGCGTCGCCCAGCTTCGATTTCAGCGCTGCAAGCTCGGCTTCGGCGTCGACCTTGGCCTTGGCGGCGGCGTCGAGCTCATCTCGGATCCCGTCGGACCGGTCGGCCATGGCCTTCTTGACCAGTGGCAACACCTTCCAGGTGAGGAGCGCAACGACAACCAGGAAGGCCGCGGTGCTCCACCAGAATTCTTTGATGTCGGAGGGAAGCCAAACACCGTTTGGTCCTTCCGCTGCGAGGAAATGCATCAGTTGTCACCTCCGGACAAAGCCGCGTCGATTGCGCCCTGCTGAGCGCCTCGATCGAGGTCCTTGCCGAGCACAGCCGAGGCGGCGGCGACGGCGATGTCGCCGACGTCTCCGCGCATCGAGTCGATCGCATCGGTGCGTGAAGCGTCGAGCCCCGAAGCCGCATCGGCACGCATGCCGGCGATCTCGGTGTTGGCGTCGGCCATCACGCCGGAGCGGTGGTCGCCGGCCTCGTTGCGGGCCGTTTCGATGATGCCGTCGGCCTCGGTGCGAGCGGCAGCGAGCGCTGCGTCGTATTCACCTTGGACCTCGGCCAGCGATGCGGTCGCCCGGTCGGCGGCCTCGCGGTCGGCGAGGATCTTCTCTTCGCGCTCGGCGCGCTTGGCGAGAATCGGCGGGAGCAGCACGAATTTCATCAACGCCCACAGGGCGAAGAATGAAATGGCTGCCCACACGACCTCGGCGGGTTCGGGAATGACGGGATTCGGAACTTCTTCCGCTTCCGTGGCCTCTCCCGATTCGGTTGATTCTTCGTCGGCGGCGAGGATCAGGATCTCTTCACCGTCGACGGTGATCGCAATCGTCACGTCGTCCTCCTTCGTTTCGAGGGCGAGCGCCTCGGTGAATGCCACACCGAGGAACATCGTGGTCTGGACCTGACCAGCCGACTCGGGCTGGCGTGCCATTGCCTGAACGGCCTGACCGACGAGGTAACCGATGCCAATGCCTGGGCCGATGGCGGCCAGGCCGTAGGCGAAACCGGCGCCTTCGGCGGCGGCGGCGCTCTTGAGTTCGTCACCGGTCTGTGCGATGACCTGTGCTGCGAGGCTCATGATGTTGGGCTCCTTGTTTTTCCTGGTTGTTGTGCCGGACCGTGTGGCCTCGGCGACATCTTGTTTCTTGGTTGATCTAGTGCGATGGGTGGAGAGCGCCACCGATGTATACGGCGGCGAGGATGGTGAACACGAAGGCCTGGATGACCGAGACGAACATCTCAAAGGCGGTGAAGAGCACGAGGCCGGGGAAGGTCACGAGCTCGAGGATGTAGAGGATGCCGCTGGCGACGCCGATGCAAAGCACGGCGAACGTCACGAGGAGGATGTGGCCGGCGAGCATGTTGGCGAACAGACGGACGGCGTGGCTGAACGGCCGGAGGATGAAGGTGGAGAGGAGCTCGATGAAGGCCACGAGCGGAAGCAGCGCTTTCGGAACGCCGGGTGGGAAGGCGACTTCTTTGAAGTAGCCGATGCCCTGGTGCTTCACGCCGACGGCGATGAACATTCCCCACGCAACGAGCGCAAGGACCAGCGGGCCAGCCATGCGGGCGTTGGCCGGCATCTGGAAGAACGGAATGACCTCGGTGATGTTGCCGAAGAAGACGAAGAGGAAGAACGACAACAGCAGCGGCAGATACTTGAGGCCGTCGGGGCCGATCGCCGGGAGAATGATCTGCTTCTCGACGAACTCGATGACGCCTTCGGCGATCGTGCGGATGCCGGTTGGGACGAGGCCCTTCTGCTGACCAGCAAGGAAGAACACGATCGCCGGGATCAGGACCGACAGAAGGTGAATGATGCCAATTTTGTTGAGCCCGATCGAGTCGATCAGGTTCGGCCATTCGATCAGATTGGACAGCGACGGGAACGGAAGTCCGCCGTCGGTGGCTTCTGCGGCGATGACGAGCATGGTCAGGCTGCTCCTTGGGGTTCGTTTTCGACGGTCGAGTCGGAAGCGGGCTGGTGAATGGGAAGCTTGGGGCTCGGCTTGAGCCCCGGGTGCGCGAGCGAGGCGGAGATGTAGCGCATCTCCCAGAAGAGAATGCCGAGGTGGCAGATGATCAAGGTGAGCCCGAGGGGCAGCATCTCGATCCACGTCTGGTCCTTGACGATGAGGACGGCGAGGAAGATGAGGCCGAGACGGATCAAGAAGCCGAACATGGCGGCGGCGCCCATGGCGGCAAACGAGATTCGGCCAGCCCAGGCGAGCAGTGCGGCGGCGAGCATGAAGTTCGCCATGACGATGGCGATGCCGTAGGCGACCGATGCGGCTCCAGCGCTCTGCCAGATGAGCGCACCGATCACGATGGCGACGGGAGCGAGCAGCGCAGTCCGGCGAACAAGGTCCCTCGCGACCTCGAGGACAGGGGCCGGCCCTTCGAGACGCTGCGTCAGCGGGTTCTCAGCGGTCATGAGCCCGCCTCAGCGATCGCTGACTCGCGGTCGTGGCGCTTCTCCGTGGCGAGGAGCGTGGGAGCGGGTCGTTCGTTGCGAATGGCCAGTCGTTCCGCGTTCGCCTGCTCCATGCGGTATCGGTACTGGAAGTACTGGTTGGCTACCGATCCGGCAAAACCGACGATCGCCAGCACAACGATGAAGATCGGCGTGGTGCCGAGCCATCCGTCGATGAGCCAGCCGAACCCGGCGAAGAGCACCGGCATCAACGTCATCTCCCAACCGCCGTGGCCGCGCCACATTGCATCATGCACGGCGCCATTCACGCCCGTGCTGAGCTCGGTCTCGGGGGAGGTACTCACGAATGCTGTCCGTCCAACGCACTCCACGTCGAGTGCGCTTGTGAATTCTTTCTCAAAGTACGTGCGCAGACGCCGAACGCCAACACAAGCACCGGGAGAATGTATAGCGCTTGTCACACGACCGGCGCGGATGTTCCGGGAAAAAGTCCCAATGAAGTTCGGGACCTCTACGAATTGGGCGACGCCAGACGGATCGCCCCACCTTCAGCGAGCGCCGCAATCGCATCCTCTGTCAGCCCGAGGACGTTGCAGAGAACCTCGACCGTGTCCTGTCCAACGCCACCAAATCCCTCGATCGGTGCCCGATCTGCTCTCGAATCGCGCGGTAGGTCGGGGCTCACGTGGAAGGCAGAAGCAACGACGTCGATCGGACCCGAGCAGTGCTCGACGGTGCGGAGGATGCCCGTGGCCCGAATCTGTTCGGACGCGACCGCTTCATCGATCGTGGCGACGAGCGCTGCCGCACCACCGCGTTGTTCGATCTGTTGCAGGAACCATCCCGATTCGACCTGCCCAATCGCCTCGTCGAGCAGCGGGATCAGCTCCGCCATGTGCCGAAAGCGTGCGACGACGTCGCCGAAACGCTGGTCCTCTCGCAGCGCGTCGATCTCGAGAACCTCGCAAAGGATCGTCCAGCCAACATCGGGATCGGTGAGCGCGAGCTGAACCACTCGTCCGTCGGCGCACCGGAACATCTCCGCCGTCGGATTGACGGCCCCGGTTCGGTCCCGAGGCGTCGCCGGCCGCGAGTCCGCTGCAGCACGCGTGAGATCGAAACCGTTGCTCCACGTTGCGGCCTGGAGCAGAGACGTCTCGACCGCTGCCCCCTCCCCCGTCTGCTCGCGTTCGAGCAATGCGGTCACGATGCCGGCGTACAACGCCAGCCCCCCGACATTGTCGCCCTGCGCGGCACGCCAGCGCGGGGGCAAGCCATCCGGGCCGAGGATCGACGCCGACAGGCCGGACGCGGCGAAAAAGGCCGTGATGTCGTAGCCGGGTCGATGCGCATCCGGACCCTGGGTTCCATAGCCGGTGAGAACGGCGACGACGCAGCGGGGATTGCGGGCTCGAACCTCCTCGACGTCAAGCCCGAATCGGCGTCGCCGGTCGGGCAACAGGTTCGTGATGAACACGTCGGCGGTGTCGACCAGCCGTCTGGCGAGGTCCGCGCCGTCATCGGTGTCGAGAGCGATGGCGACAGCCTTCTTCCCTCGATTCGAGAATTGAAAGGCATGGTCGATCTCGGCACCGCTGGGCACCTTGGCAACCTGCATCATGTGTCGCATGCCGTCGCCGCCGGGCGCTTCGACCTTGATGACTTCGGCGCCCTGCTCGGCGAGAAGCGCTCCCGCGGCAGGCGCAGCCGCCCAGTTGGCGATCTCGACTACCCGCATCCCCGACAACATCGCCGCGACGATAGCTCCACGCCGACGTTGCCGCCGGAGCATCAGTCGCAATCAGCGCAGCGTGGACTGGCCAGCCTCCGGCGCGGGCGAGGATTGCGAGCCGACGCCGGGGTGAAACACGGTGAAGAGCACGAGGGCGAACGCCCCACCGGCGAATGGCAACACGGCGTCGCCAGACCCGGAGAGCGTCGAGTAGAGGACAACGCCGCACAACAAACCCGTCCACAGCCAGAGGATCAACACGGTCCGTCGATGTCCATGACCGAGCCGCATCAGCCGGTGGTGAAGATGCTCTTTGTCGGCCTGAGCAATGCCGACTCCACGCCGAGAAGCTCGACGGATGACTGCGAGGAGGAGATCGGCGAGCGGGACGCCGAGAAGGAGCAGCGGAATGACCAACGGCGCGAAGAAGAAGAACACCTGTCCCGAGACGGCCTGATCGACGCGACCTCCGACCGAGACCGTCGAGGCCGCCAGCATGAGCCCAAGGAGCAACGCTCCGCCGTCGCCCATGAACGTTCGAGCCGGGTGCACGTTGAACGGAAGGAATCCGATGCAGACGGCGGCCGTGATGGCAGCGAGGAGCGCACCGGGGTTGGAGTCGAAGAGCACGCCTTGCTCGCCCAGCTCGACCGAGTAGAGGAAGAACGAACCTGCGGCGATGGCGACGATTCCTCCGGCGAGACCGTCGAGGCCATCGATGAGGTTGATCGCATTGCTCATCACGAGAAGCCACAGCACCGTGAAGACCACGGAGAGGTCGACCGACAGCTGCACGAACCCGGCGAACGGCACCCGAAACCACAACAACGACACGCCAGCCAGAGCGAGGACGACGCCAGCGAGCACGATGCCAGCCACCTTCGCTGGCGCCGAAACGTCACGAACGTCATCGGCAACGCCGACGGCGAAGATGATGAGTGCAGCCAGTACAACTCCGGCGATGTCACTGAAGGAACGAAACACAGCGTCGAACGAGCCGAGGGTCCAGGCGGTGAGGAGTCCTGCGCCAACCCCGCCGAGCATGGCAAGGCCGCCGAGGGTCGGAGTTGGTTCAGCGTGCACCATCCGCTCGCCGGGCTCGGCGACAGCGCCGATCCGGAACGCCAGGATGCGGGTCAATGGCGTAAGCACGAGCGTGACGGCGGCGGCGACACCACCGACGATCAGGTACTCGCCGATCGACCCCATGTGTTGATTATCGTCCACCACCCTCGAAAAGCTGCGCGCGAGCGCCGGGGAGTTCACCCGGAGGCAACGAATCGGCCCGAGACGAGCCCGTTGCGTGGCGCAGTCGGGGGTACGCCCCACGGCACCGACACCCGAACGCTCGCTGGATCGGGAACACTCACCTGGTGACGAAGGCACAGTCCCGGACGCGAGGTTCGAGGAACAACACCACCTCCGGTACTGAGCAGCACCCGATCCGGCGGACGAAAACGCGATGGATCATGTTGGTTGCGGCGCTGTTATTTCTCCCCCACGTTGCGCTTCGGGCCTACGCAGTTGACGTCGATCGAACACCCGTTGCCGAGTATGTGCGGGCCGGCGAACCGGCAGAGGTGGTCGTCGTGCCGGGCGCCGCAATCCGCGCATCTGGCCACCCCAGCGGCGCACTCGCCACTCGCATCGCGGCAGCCAACGCGCTTTTCGAGACGGGGGCCGTCGGACAGATCGTTGGCTCGGGAACGCCGGCTGAAGCGCGACTCATCGCCGAGCTCGCCTCCGATCCGGAGCCTGCGCAGGATCCAGCCGGATTCTCGACGCACGAAACCTGCTCGAACGTCGCCGCGCTCGGCTACGAAGAGGTCATCGTCGTGACCCAGCAACGGCACGCATTGCGCACGGGTGCGCTCTGCAAGATGGTGGGACTCGACGTGACCGTCGTGACGACAACCCCGGGGCCGGAGCGCACGAGCCGCGTGCCCCGCCGCGTCCTTCGCGAACGCGCAGCCGAGGTGAAGGCCTTTGCCCAGCTCGTCGTCCCCTTCTGGTGAGGTGAGCTCGTCGACAGAGATCGTGTGATGAGAGGGTCAGACCCTCCAATTACACGAGTCGCACAGCGACGCCTCGTTGGTCGGCTGCCCGTCGGAGCGGACCATTGTCATCGGCTTCGGCAAGCCAGATATCGGCGCCGAGCCATTCGGCCGCGGCGATCGCCTCGAGCGACAGGAGGTTGAGCCTCACACCGCTGTTCACCAGTTCGGCCATCGGCCACCCGAGATCTCGCAGGGAGATGAGCTCGATCTCGGGCGGCAGCTCGACGACGGCGTTGATCACCAAGCGCGTCATGTCGTCGTCGAGTGAACCGAGCTGTCGTGACATCGAGCCGACGACGGAGGGAGCCGTCAACGCGCAGCAGAGCCGGTGGTACCAGAGCCCGGTCGTTGCCACTGTTCTGTTGTCGAGCTCGGGGATTTCGCCTGCGATGAGTCGACGAAGCAACAGGTGATCGTCGACGAGCGCAGTGATCAACGAAGTTCGGAGTCGTCATCGGCGACGGAGTCGACAAGCGCGTGGTAGCCGCCTGCCTCATCGATCGACTGTTGCAGCATCGACCGAAGGGAAGTACCTGCCGGTACGACGAGGAGCGCATGTCCGAGGTCGGCGATCTCCACCGTGCCACCGTCCATCATCGCCCAGCGACGACGAGCTGACGCTGGCAACGCCATTTGTCCACGTTCGGAGACTCGGTAGTCGGATACGCTCACGAGATCAGCCTACAAGGCGGAAACGCGATCTTACAAGGCGAAGGCGAGGGGTCGTCCCCTCGCAGGCGCTACGGGTACGGAGTGAACTCGCCGCAGAGATCGGCGACCTCTTCGCGAATCGCGGCCACGGCGGCTTCGTCGGCCCGGTTGCGAAGGGTTCGTTCGATGAGGTCGGCGATGCGATCCATCTCCGCTTCTTTCATGCCCTGCGTCGTGACCGCCGGAGTGCCGATGCGCACACCGGACGTGACAAAGGGCGAACGCGGGTCGTTCGGGATCGTGTTCTTGTTGAGCGTGATCCCGGCGTCGTCGAGCACTGCTTGGGCTTCTTTGCCGGTCAGCTCTTCGTCGAATGGGCGGAGATCGACCAGGAGGAGGTGGTTGTCGGTTCCGCCCGAGACGAGCCTGAATCCACGGGTTGCGAGCGCCTCAGCGAGTGCAGCGCCGTTCGTCACGATCTGAGCGGCGTAGTCCTTGAACTCCGGCATGAGCGCCTCGCGAAACGCCACAGCCTTCGCGCCGATGTGGTTCTCGAGCGGGCCTCCTTGGAGACCCGGAAAGATGGCCTTGTCGACGGTTGACGCGTGTTCGGCGGTCGAGAGGATGCAGCCGCCGCGGGGACCGCGCAAGGTCTTGTGGGTCGTGAAGGTCATGACGTCGACGTAGGGCATCGGGTTGGGGTGGACGCCACCGGCGATGAGCCCGGCGATGTGGGCGGCGTCGAACATGAGCATCGCACCCACCTCGTCGGCGATCTCGCGGAACGGCGCCGGGTCGATGATGCGCGGGTAGGCGGTAGCGCCAGCGATGATGAGCTTCGGCTTGTGCTCGTGGGCGCGCTCGCGGAGCTGCTCCATGTCGATGCGCTCATCGCTCTCGGTCACCTCGTACGAGACGAAGTTGTAGAGCCGACCGGAGAAGTTCACGGGTGAGCCGTGGGTCAGGTGGCCGCCGTGGTCGAGGCTCATGCCCATGACGGTGTCGCCGGGCTCAAGTAGGCCGAGGAAGACCGCCATGTTTGCGTTGGCGCCGGAGTGTGGCTGCACGTTGGCGTGGTCGGCGCCGAAGAGTTCCTTGATGCGTTCGCGGGCGAGATCTTCGATCGGGTCGATGATTTGGTTTCCGCCGTAGTAGCGCTTGCCGGGGTAACCCTCGGAGTATTTGTTTGTGAGGACCGACCCCGTCGCTTCCATCACTGCGGGGGAGGTGAAGTTCTCCGACGCAATGAGTTGGAGTCCCGTGTTGAGACGGGTCTTCTCCTCATCGATCAGGTCGAAGACGTCGTTGTCGCGATCTGTTGGCCATGGCATAGCGCCCGAGAATACAACCCGGCTCTGCGGGTCCCTCGCCTCATTGTCGATTCGGTTGGCAAGGTCCGGGCCAATCGCATCTCAACGTTGACCCGCCTGCGGCCGATCAGGATGCGAGGATGGGTCTCGAGCGAGATCCGCGACGCGTACGAGAGGCGATGACGACGGCGATGTTCAACAACGCATTCGATCAGAAGAAGGTGCTGGTCACTGGCCACACGGGCTTCAAGGGCACGTGGATGACCCTTTGGCTCCAGCAGATGGGAGCGGAAGTCGTCGGCATCTCCGACGCCGTACCGACCGATCCGAGCCATTTCGAGGCGGCTGGTCTCGGGGAGACGATGACGACGCATTGGCTCGACATTCGAGACACCGATGCCGTGCCTGCGGCGATCGCTGACGAGAAGCCCGACTTCGTGTTCCACATGGCGGCCCAAGCATTGGTCAAGGCGAGCTACGACGATCCGGTGGGCACCTATTCGGTGAACGCGATCGGTTCGGCCAACGTGATGGAAGGCCTTCGTCGCCTCGAAAACACGTGCACGGCGATCATGATCACGTCAGACAAGTGTTACGAGAACGTCGAGACGTACTACGGCTACCGCGAAGACGACCGGCTTGGTGGTGCCGACCCGTATTCGGCGTCGAAGGCCGCGGCCGAACTGATCGTGTCGAGTCACACCCGTTCGTTCTTCGGTGGCGACGACGCCGAACGCAACGTGCGTATCGGTGTCACTCGAGCGGGCAACGTCGTCGGTGGCGGCGATTGGGCCGCCGATCGGCTCGTACCCGATGTGGCGCGTGCCTGGTCCGAGGGCGAGAACGTGACCATTCGTCGCCCGCAGGCGACTCGGCCGTGGCAGCACGTTCTCGAGCCGATCTCGGGGTACCTGCAACTCGGCGCCGAGCTGTCGCAGCGACCAGAACTCCACGGCGAGGCCTTCAACTTCGGACCGCCGGCGGAGGCCGTCAACCCCGTTCGGGACGTCGTGATTGCGCTGAAGAAGTACCTGCCCGGACTCGATCTGACGATCGATGAGAGCCAAGCGCACTTCCACGAAGCTGGCCTGCTCAAGCTGTGCTGCGACAAGGCGCTCAGCTACCTCGACTGGACCCCGGTTCTCGACTTCGACGAGACGATGCAGCTGTCGGCCGAATGGTTCGCCCGCTACTACAACGACGGCGCCGACGGCATCCGTTCGTACACCGAAGGCCAGCTTGCCCACTACACGAGCCTGGCCGCTGAGCGGGGCCTCGCCTGGGCCAAGAACTGACCGTGTCGGCGAGCTTCACTCCCCTCGCCCGCATCGAGACCGGCGGCGGCGAGGTCCTCAAAGCCCTCCGCGCCGACGAGCCAGATTTCTCCGGCGTTGGCGAGGCGTACTTCTCGCGAGTGAACCCCGGCGCGATCCGGGCCTGGAAGCTGCACACCGCGATGACCACGAACATGGTGGTCCCGGTCGGGCATGTGCGCTTCGTCGTGGCCGAAGGCGTCGGCGAACAGGGCGACCCGGCCGATGCCTCTTTCGCTGCGTTCGACCTTGGTCCCGATCACGACTACGGCCGGCTGACCATCGGGCCGGGCACTTGGTACGGATTTCAGGGAGGCGCCGAGGGCGGCCTCGTCTGCAACCTTGCGTCGATTCTGCACGACCCCGACGAGGGGCGTACACGCGATGTCGACGACTTCGATTGGAGCTGGTGATGGGTATTTGGAACCGCCTCGAACGGCACGCTGAGTCCAAAGGCGACGCGTCGATCGCCGTCGTCGGTGCCGGCTATGTCGGCACGGGCGTCGTGCACGCCATCGGACAGTCGCCCGGTATGCGCCCGTCGCTGGTCGTGAATCGCAACACCGGCCGTGCGGTCGCGGCGTTGGCTGCGATGGGGGTCCCCGAGGCCGAAGTCGTCGTCTCGGAGGATCTCGACACGCTCCGAGCGGCGATCCGTGTCGGCACCCCGGCCGTCACTCCCCACGCTGCGTTGATCGCTGACCTCCCGATCGACGTGGTCGTCGAGGCCACCGGTGCGCTCGACTACGGCACCGAAGCGATCCTCACGATGCTCGGCTCTGGCCGCCATGTCGTGTCGTTCAACGCCGAGTGCGATGCGCTGCTCGGCTGGCGTTTCCACGAGGTCGCCCGGGCAAACGACGTGATCTACACGATCGCCGACGGCGACCAGCCGGGCGTCGAGTTTCGCCTGATGCAACAGGTCGAGGCGATGGGCTTCGAGGTGACCGCAGCCCTCAACTGCAAGCGGCACCTCAATGTGCACCAGAACCCCGAGACGGGCGCCGGCTACGCCGCCCGCGACACGACCTCGGCACACATGACGACCGCCTTCGGCGACGGCACGAAGATGCAGGTCGAACAAGCCGTCGTGGCCAACGCGACCGGCTTCGTCCCCGACGTGCGAGGCATGCACGGGATCGAATCGACGGTCGCCGACGCTGCCGTCGACATCCCCGAAGCGTTGAGCGCGCCGGGCCGCGTCGACTTCACGCTCGCTGGCGACTTCGGCGCAGGCGTCGGCGTGATCGGGCGCCATCCCGACGGCCATCTCCACGAGAAGGCCATGCGCTTTTACAAGATGGGCGATGGGCCGGACTACTTTTTCTTCCGGCCGTATCACCTCGTACACCTCGAGATCCCGATGACGATCGCCGAGCTCCTCCTCGACGGCGAACCCCTCGCCACGATCGACGAACCCCACGTCGCCGAAGTCGTCGCCATCGCGAAGAAGGACCTTGCCGCAGGCGAGAAGCTCGACGGCATCGGCGGCTTCTGTGCCTACGGCCACATCGATACCGCCGACGGCGCCGCCGGCATGCTCCCGATCGGCCTCGTTGAGTACGCCACCGCGACCGCCGACGTCGCGATCGACCAGCCGATCCCCCTCGACGCCGTCACCCTGACAGACAACACCGTCGTCCGTGAGTGGAAGGCCATGCACGGCCTGACCTGACCACGACGCAGATCCCACAGCCTGCAGCGGATCACGACTACGAGAATCGTCAGGAATGCCGCCTCGCGTCTTGTCGCGACCGGCACCAACGACCCACGAATGTGAGCGGACGACCTCGATACCCTCGAGAAAATGGGCAGCGGCGGCGCACATCGGCTCCTTGGTTGGATTGACCGGCTCAACGGAGTGGTTCTGTATGGCAGCGACCCCCACACTGCAGCGGAGATGCGCCGACAGTGGTCAAGCCATCTGCATCACCTGGCCGAAGACCCCTTGGTGAGTACTCCCCAACTGATCGCCATTGCGACAAAATCGGCGGCGACCCATGTGTGTTGGCGAACGTTAGCGGGGCCGCCCACGCCAGTTGCCGTGGGCGGGTCTGTTGCGGTGTGTGGAGTCGTCCTCCTGGCGGTCGCGACATTACCCACGGCCAATGCGGCAGCGTTCGTAGTTCTCGCCGTGGCCGCTTTCGTCGGCGGCACGGTTCTGGTGACCGAAGCCTCGGCTGTCGATCGCTCGCTTCGACGGCGATTCGTCTGGGCCGTATCGAGCGTGGCGGTGTTCGGCGCGGCAGCCGTTCTCGGCGCACAGCCCCGCTACACACCGGATTCGATCGCCGCCGTTGGCCTGTTCTTCGTCGCTGGCACGTGCGCGCGCTGGGCGACCACCGCAACCTCGATTCATCGCGACGCTCGACCATGGTTCGCTCTCGGCACCGGATTGCTTCTACTCTCTGCTGCCAGCTATGGCGCTGCAATCGTGTGGCCAGGACTCGTCGGAAGAACTTCGGCGCTCGCCTTGTTCATACTCGAAGGATCCGCTGGGCTCGGCATCCTTCGGCACACACGCCGAATTCACCAACAACACGGTCGGAAGGTTCACCACACATGAGACGTAAGAATGGAGACGGCCTGGTCCGCAACGAGGAGCTCGTACTCGTCGCCACCCTCAACCTCCACACCGCCGGAGAGCAGAGCTACCACGGTTACCGACTCAACCAATACCTCGATGAGCACAGTTCCCGCCTCGTGCCGTCCACGCTCTACCGCATTCTGAAGCGACTTCAGGAGCGCGAGTACATGACGTCGCACTGGGAGCAGAACCCGGACACCGACCAGTGGCGGTGCATGTTCGAACTCACCGGTGAGGGGGTCAAAGCTGCGCAAGAGGTCGCTGTCAAGCCCTCGAGCCAAGCGTTTCCCATCGCCTGGAGCAACTGAACCAGGTAGATGAACGAGCTACCCGCATGGGTCGAGCTCGTCCACCGAGTCGCGCTCTTCGGTAGCCACGGCGAAGCGCGACAAGAGACCGTCCGCCTCTGGAAAGCTCACTACATCGAGGCCAACAACGCCGATCCGAATGATGTCGAGCTCGGTCTGGCTTCCGTGCTGGCGTCGGCAGCACGACACATGGTGCACCGGAGCCTGACGGGCAACGCAACACCGGTCTGTCTCGGCCTATGGACGGTGCTGGTCGGCCTGATCGCCGCCCTTCCCGTGGTACTACCGGGGCGCCCCGACATCGTGCTGCTGGCGAGCAGCATCACCTTGGTTGTTCTCGGGTTGATGTTCTTGCTCGAAGCGCGCTCGGGAGCCCGCGCCTGGTGGCTTCGTGCGTTGTGGGCAGGCGCCGCAGCATCAGCAGCCGCATTCGCGTTCCATTTCTTCACGTCGCCGTTGGTTCGCAGCGACCTGATCGCTGCTGCAGGGCTTCTGATCACCGTGCCGGGCCTTTTGTCATTTACGAGGAGCGGCGCTCTGGGCGGCACGCGGACCGGCTGGCATTGGCTCGCGGGCGGGATCGGTGTCGTTGCCTTGGCGAACGTGATTGGCGCGTTTGAGATCAGCTCCGAAACCGCGTCCTGGAAGGCTTTCGCGTTGTTCGTCCCCCAAGCGCTGGCAGCGCTGGCCTGTGTCCGCATCGGAACCGCACGCCCAACGCCAACGTCAACTCGATCGAAAGCAACACCTCGTGCACTTCACTGAGACTCCCCTGACCGGAGCATGGGTCATCGATGCCGAACCAATCAACGACGACCGAGGTTTCTTCAGCCGAGCCTGGGCCGACGACGAGTTTGCGCAGCACGGCCTGAGCACGACCATCGCTCAGACCAACATGAGCCACACCAGGCGCGCCGGTACCTTCCGAGGATTCCATTGGCAGGACCCGCCCTTCGGCGAAACGAAAACCGTCCGGTGCGTCGCCGGAGCCGTTTGGAACTGCATCGTCGACATGCGGCCCAACTCGGACACCTACCGAGAGTGGTTTGGAATCGAGCTGTCGGCGAAAAATCTGCGGATGTTGTACGTACCTGAACAGTTTGCGAACGGCTTTCTCATCCTCGAACCCGAGACGACGCTGCTGTACAACGTCAGC
The DNA here is from genome assembly GCA_020629375.1 of Acidimicrobiales bacterium. GTDB lineage: Bacteria > Actinomycetota > Acidimicrobiia > Acidimicrobiales > SHLQ01 > SHLQ01. The sequence continues at coordinate 29,567 of JAHDDK010000031.1, read as the reverse complement.
CGCTCGTACGCGCCGGGAAACGAACGAGGCCTTCGCTACGACGACCCCACAATCAACGTCGAATGGCCGGTCGCCGTCGAGCATGTCAGTGACAAAGACGCCGCCTGGCCCGATCTCTCTTAGCGCCTCGTGGGCCTGATGCGGAGTGTCGAAAACCCATCCCAACCGCTTTGCCTCAAGTTGTCAGCACGACCGACATCTTGACTACTCTCCGCAGCCATGGCGAGACCTTTCGATGAGGGCAACGGCGTGATTACCCGTGGATCTCGCTTATCAACCGAATAGCGCTCCACGGTTCGCCAACGGACGAGGCCGCCGAACTTCTGGCTCTGTGGAACGGGCACTTCGATGATGTGGCACGCAAACCCGAAGTCAGCTCCTTCGATCTCGTGAGATGTGTGCTCCTCTCGGCGACCACACATGTTCTGTGGCGACTTCGAATCGGACCACCAACGACGGTGTTCTCTGGCTGCGCATTCGTCGTCGCCGCGACCCTGTCCCTGAGCCTGCCAGCGATCGCTGAACTCTCTCCGCTCGCAACGATCGCGTTGGCGGTCGTCGGGGCCTTGGCAGGACTCGCGTTGATCGCCGACTCCGGTCCGGAAAGAGGCGCCATCGTGCGGATGACCTGGTTGAGTTTGGGAATTGCGGGAATCGGCGCAGGCATCTTCTACTGGGTGTACGCGTCGGTGCCAGGGGATCGTCTGGGAGCCATCGGAGCAGTTGTCGCAGGCATAGGAGCGACTGGGCTGGGCGTTTCGAAGCGACAGTCAGCTGCGTTCTACGCGACCGGCGCTGGCATCGCCATCCTCTCCGTATCGAATTATCAGCTCGCGGTCGAAGTCGGCTCCTTCGGCGCGGCGACCATCGGTCTAAGTCTGTTCGTTGTCCAGGGCCTAGCCGCCGTGAGCCTGATCAAGCTCGGCTTGGCTGGCCGGCAGCCACTCGCAAGCTGAGCTCACCGAGGGCTGGACGTCTTTCGATCGCCCCGACCACTCTCCAACCTGTGCCCACAGACCGTGACCGTCTCGTGGCTGGGTCGATGGCGAAGTCGTGCACCCTGGAGCCTCGAGTCCTTTTCCGACAAAGACGCCCCTGGCACTATTGCCCACGACATCCGATGATGACACCATGGCGTTCGACCACGCACCGTGAAGGGAAAGTGAAACATCATGGCCAACCCCCCGGTGCTCGAACACGTCGGCCGGTATGACCTCAGTGCGAGTGAAGTCGAACGCCTGACTGCCGAACTCGCAACAGCTCACGACGCCCAGCTCGCGAAAGCGAAAGACGACGGACACGAGCACGTGATTATCGCCGTCGATGGGCGTCTCCCCGCCGCAGACATTGGTCGGGACATGGAGCAGACGGTCTTCGACGCCGACCTCGGCGACCATTCGCTCGAGATGATGCGTGACGAGTACGGAGGGTACGAGGATCGTTCGATCTTCTTGCTGGCCTACTACATCGACAGTGGCACCATCGTCGGTTCGGCTCGACTCATCACCGGCACGGCAGGGTTCGGACCGATGGTCAAGACGACGCGCGACGTGGTCCACCTCGCCCGAAACGGCCGCTACGAGACGGATGTGATCGACCTTCGTGATCAGCCCGATGAGCTCGGTATCGAACTCGGCCTTGTTGGCCGCGACCCATCGAAGAGCAGTGGTCTCAGCCGACTCGAGATCGAGCGTCACCACAAGATGAAGCCCGGTGATGGCATTCTCGATGTGGCGTGCATCGTCATCCCACCCGAGCATCGCGGACGCCAGCAGATTCATGTCTCGGCGGCGCTGTTTGCCGGAATGTGGCGAGTCGCGACCGCTCTCAACATGGTCCATTGGGTGGCGATGATGCAGGTGAGCGTGTTCGGCATGCTTGTCGCCGGCCTCGGACTCGATTTTCGGCCGCTGTGCGGATTGGATCCCATCGAATACGTCGAGGGAGATCCCGAGCTGAGTCAGGCGGGGTACCTACTCTCGACTGATGTTCTCCGCACGATCGAGCAGAATCGGTCGGCGTCACGAGGAACGTTCCGCGGTGGCTTTACCGCGATGCAGGACGCTTCAGATTTCGACTCGATGTACGTACTCTTCGACTGACGATCGATACCGATAGCCGGCTAACACCGGCGCTCAAATGGCCGATTGGAAGCCGTGTCCGATCGTCGCACGGCACCCGTGCTGTTTTGCGCCCTCCTCGTGTCGGCGCTGGCGCTCGCCCTTCCGGCGACCCCGAGCGGCCTACTCATCATCGCTTGGGCCATGGGGACGTCGATCGCCTTCATTCGGATTGGGCGTCACCGGGAAGGCGACGCCCGACTTTGGCGCCCACTTGGACTGGTCGGTTTCGCAATGGCCGGGGGGATTCTCGTGCGGGGCCTTCATGGTGCCGCAATCGGTGTCGACCAACCCATCCCGTCCTATGCCGACCTGATTCACATGCCTGCCTACGTGGCGTTCAATGCCACCATCCTCCGGGTCCATCGCACGCGAGCCACTCGTCGCGATGCCGGCGCCTGGCTTGACTCGCTTGCGATCTGCGGGGCATTGATCATCGGGCTCTGGGTGGCAGGGCTTGGCGAGTTCGCATTCGACGAGACGGTGTCGCTTCTCTCCCGGACACTCAACCTCACCTACAACGCACTCGTTGTCGTCGGTTTCGCGATCATCCTTCGCATCAGTGCCACGCCCGGCAACCGACCAAGTGCTTACTACTTCCTCGGAGTTGCGGCAGGAACGTTCGTCATCACCGATCTCGCGGGAACCTACGCGCTGGGTGGGGACAGCGGCGTGCTTATCTCCGTCGCCTTGTCACCGCTCGTCTTCGGGTTCATCACCGCCGCCCTCCTGCAACCGTCCGCCGGCGAAGTCATGCGCCGACATGAGGAGACCGAACAGAAGCTCGGTCTCCTCCGATTCGGGGTCGCGGTGATGACCACCCTCTCCCCGCTCGCCATATTGCTCTTGGACGTTTCGACTGATCGAAGGCCCCTCCGCATCGCGCTCTGCATGGCCCTCGTGCAAGCGACCGTTGTGGCAGCTCGCCTCGGCGTCCTCATCCAGAATCAGCAGCGAATGCGCCTCATCGAGCGACAGACTTCCATGGAGATCGCCGCCTTGGCCCGAGACCTCGAACATCGGCCGAACGACGTTCCCCATCTCGTGGTCCGAGCTCTCGGCCGGTTGGGATTCAGCGCGGTGATCGCCGACAGCCGAGAATCACCCGCGAACGCGCAGCGCTTCGAGATCGGCAGTGGGGCAGCTCCCGTCGGAACGATCGACGTCATCAGGCCAGCTCTGAGTGCGCACCAGCGACAAGCGGTTGAGAACCTCGTGCGCGAAGCAGGAGCCATCCACGCAAACTCCGAGACCATTCGTGTGACCCAAGAACTCCAGTTGCAAGCGGCTGCAATGGACATCGCCGAGCGAAATGAGCGCCGCTTTCGTGCCCTGGTACAAAATTCAACCGACATCGTGATCGTCGTCGACCAAGACGCGGTCGTGCAGTACGTGTCCGATCCGGTCGAAGCCGCCACCGGCCACGTCCCCGATGACTTCGTCGGACAGTCGCTCGAGTGGGTGATCCATCCGAATGACTTCCCAGCAGCGGCGGCGATCTTCGCGTCGGTCGTCGGAGGCGAGGTCGAGCAGCGGGCGCACGAGTTTCGTGCGTTCCACACCGACGGGTCGATCCGTCTGTTCGAGGCGGTCATGACCGACATGCGTGCCATCCCGGAGGTCGGCGGCATCGTCTTCAATGCGTCCGACGTGACCGATCGTCGGCGACTCGAGCGCGACCTCAAAGACGCCGAGACTGTCGACCCGACCACACTGCAACTCAATCGAACGGCGTTCATCGAGGCCGTTGCGACAGCACAGCGACGCGCATCCGTCACGGGCGTTCGAACGGTCGCAGTCATCGTGGATCTCGACGACTTCAAGTCCATCAACGACGATCTCGGCTCCGACCGCGCCGACCATGTCCTCGTCGAAGTCGCTCAGCGCATCCGTCGCGCCGTGCGGCTCCATGACCCCGTGGCCCGCCTCAACGGCGACGAATTCGGGATCCTGCTCGCAGATGGCTACTCCGACATCGAGGCCCTCGCCGCCATCGAACGGGTTCTCGTCGAGGTCGGACAACCGTTCGCGATCGACGGCATCGACGTGAAGCTCAACGCGACCGCCGGCCTCGTCGGCGACGACGACGGGCGCCTCGACGCGTCCCAGATGCTTCGGCGCGCCGACACGGCACTGTCGGCCGCCAAGGCGACCACGCCTGGCGGAGCACTCGTGTTCGAAGAGACCATGGAAGAAGTCATCAGTGAGCGCCTCGGTCTCCGGCGGGCCCTCGACCATGCCCTCGACAACGATCTCCTTCGCCTTGCGTACCAGCCCATCCTCGATGCGGCGAGCGGTGAGATCGTCTCGATGGAAGCGCTGTCACGCTGGACCCATCCGGACCGCGGTCCGGTGTCACCGGCGGTGTTCATCCCGATCGCCGAGGAGACCGGCGACATCATTCGTCTTGGCGATTGGGTGATCCGCAGTGCCGCCCGACAGATCTTCGCGTGGGAGATCGCCGGCTTCGAGAACTTCACCGTGAGCGTCAACATGTCTGGCCATCAGCTTCGAGAAGACGACGTCATCACCAAGGTCGCGTCGATCGTCGAAGAGACCGGCCTCGATCCGAGTCGTCTCATCGTCGAGATCACCGAGTCAGTGCTGATCGACGACACCGACTTCATCGCCCAACGCCTCCGAGATCTTCGTAGCCTCGGCGTGAGCCTGGCGATCGACGATTTCGGGACCGGCTACTCCTCGCTCTCGTACCTTCAGCGATACGAGTTCGACATCTTGAAAATCGATCGGTCGTTCGTCATCCCGCTCGCCGATCCGGAGCGGATTCGCGAACGCGAGATCGTGCGTTCGATCATCTCACTTGCCCGCGGACTCGGGGCGAAGACGGTGGCCGAAGGCATCGAGGGCGAGGCCGAGTACGAGGTGCTCCAGGAACTCGGATGCGATCGGGTTCAGGGGTTTCTGTTCCATCAGCCGCTCGAAGTCGGCCAGATCCCCGATGTTCTGGCCCGAAACCGGTTCTACGTCCCCGCAGCCTGAGTCGGCCGAGTGAATGATATCATCGATATCATTCACTCGGCGGCGGAACGATCGGAGCGCTTCAGATGGCCCAGCTCATAGTCCGCAACCTCGATGACGACATCGTCGAGCGGTTGAAGGCTCGCGCCTCTGCAAACCACCGCTCGACCGAAGAGGAACACCGCCTTCTGCTCCGGGACGCATTGCGACCCGAAAGCGAAACCCTCAAGGCGATGATCAGCCAGATTCCCGATGTGGGCGACGACGCGGACTTCGCTCGAAGCGAGGATTCCGGGCGCGACGTCGAGCTGTGAACGGGCAACTCATCGACACCAATGTGCTCTCAGAGATACGAAAGCGCGATCGGGCGAACCCGGGAGTACTGTCGTGGTTCGAGTCCGCGGACTCAACGACCCTGTGGCTATCGGTGTTGGTCATCGCGGAAATACGCCTCGGGGTCGAGCGAATTCGACATCGTGACCTATCGCAGGCCACACAACTCGGACGCTGGATTGAACGTATCGAGCACGAGTTCGCCAATCGCATTCTTCCGATCGACGTCGCCGTGGCGACCCGGTGGTCGACGGTGGCGGTCCACCGTACGCTGCCAGTCATCGACGGTCTGCTGGCCGCAACGGCGCTCCACCACGACCTCGTACTCGTCACGCGCAACCTGACGGACCTTTCCGACACCGGTGTCGACGTTCTGAACCCGTTCAGCGATCCGAAGAATTGACGATCTTCCGCAATTGATTGGATCGAGCGAACGCTGAAGCATCGGCTCGCGTCCTGCGTGGACTACCAAACGCGCCAGGGGGCCTCGCCGGTGTCCCAGAGCTTGTTGAGCTCCACGTACTCCCGATAGGTGTCCATGCCTCGCCAGAACCCCTTGTGGAGGTAGTAGCTCAGCTGGCCGTCCTTCGTGAGGCGTTGGAGCGCATCCGACTCGAGCATGTCACCGTCTTCGTCGGTCGTGTAGTCGAGGAACTCCGAGTTGAACATGAAGTAGCCACCGTTCACGACCCCGGTGTTGAGGTCCGGCTTTTCGGCGAAGTCTGTGACCTGATCGCCTTCAACCTCGAGCTCGCCGAACCGGGAGGTTGGATGAACGGCTGTGACGGTGCCCATCCGCCCCTGCGACCAGTGATGCTCACGGAGCGCCGGAATGTCGATGTCGGCGAGCCCATCGCCGTAGGTCAACATGAATGCCGGGGCACCCTCGAGATACGGGCGGGCCCGAGCGAGACGACCACCGGTCAAGGTGTCGAGACCCGTGTAGGCCATCGTGACCTCGAAGTCCTCGGTGCCATAGTCGCCGTGAAAAGTGCGTTCGGACGTCTCCAGGTCGACGGTGAAGTCGCTCGTCTTTTCGCGGTACGCCAAGAAGTACTCCTTGACGGTCCACGCCTTGAACCCCAACAGCATGACGAATCGCTTGTGCCCGTGCGCGGCGTAAGTCTTCATGATGTGCCAGACGATGGGCTTACCACCGACGTCGATCATCGGCTTCGGAAGCGACTCGGACGCTTCGCGAATTCGGGTTCCTTTGCCACCCGCCAGAATCACGACGGGGATGTCTGCTGGATCGATCTGGCTCATCGTTCGCCTTTCGGAAGTCCGCATGCGCGGACGCGCTCACCGGTCTTATCGGCAGCACGCTGACCGCCTGAAGCTGCCCTACCCGCATGTTTGCACGCGGGTCATGGGTGTGCAGCGATCTCAGGGAGCTTCGCCGACGACCCACCGCTGTCGACCGGAGAGATCGACACCGATACTGGTCGTGAAGCCCCCGTCGCCGAGCAATTCCGCAACGGATGCCGCCTGCTTCGGGTCGAGTTCGACCAGAACGGTTCCTCCCGGTCGCAACCAACGAGCGCAGTCAGCAACGATGCGTCGAATGTCGTCGAGCCCGTCCTCGCCCGCGAACAGCGCCTCCGCCGGCTCCCACTCGACGACCGACGACGGCAGATCGTCTCCGACCGCAACGTACGGCGGGTTGGACACGATCACATCACACAGGCCTTCGAGCGCCGGCGGCAGGGCCTCGAACCAATCGCCAACATGCACGCTGACTCGGGCACCACGAACTCCCAGACCAGCGAGATTGGCCCGAGCGACCTCGATCGCGGCCGCCGAACGATCGGTCAGATGAACGAGTGCGTCAGGACGCTCGATGGCGATCCCGAGCCCGATCGCGCCCGAACCACAACCGAGATCGACGACGACAGGAGGCTCCTGGGGGTCCGCCGGGACGCGCTCGAGTGCCGCATCGACGAGCTGTTCGGTCTCCGGGCGCGGGATCAACACACGATGGTCAACGAGCAGATCGAGCGAGCGGAACGCCCAGTGTCCGAGCACGTACTGGATGGGTTCGCCGGCCAAACGGCGATCGACCATTCGATCGAGTGCCGCCACGCCTCGGACGGTCGCGGGGTCGTGCAGCCGATACCGGAGTTCGCCAGGGTCGGAGCCGGATGCCTCCTCGACGATCCATGTCGCCTCGAGAGCCGTATTGGTCGCATCATCGAGCGATCGAAGGCGAGCAACGGTCTCCTCGAGCAACGCTCCCCACGACACCGTGCCATCAATGTCGGCAGTCATGGTCGGTGCACGAATTCGATCACTCGTCGAGACCTGCGAGGCGACGCTGCTGCTCCTCGTGAACGAGCGCATCGGACACGTCGCCAAGCTCGCCGGCGAGCACCTTGTCGAGCTTGTGGATCGTCAGGTTGATGCGATGGTCCGAGACCCGGTTCTCCTTGAAGTTGTACGTCCGGATCTTCTCGGAGCGGCCACCACCACCCATCTGGCTCTTGCGCTGCTCCGAGGCTTCGGCCGCCGCGCGTTCTTGTTCGGCCTGAAGCAATCGGCTCCGCAGCACCCGGAGCGCCTTCTCCTTGTTCTGGAGCTGGCTCTTCTCATCTTGCATCGACACGACCACACCGGTCGGTTTGTGGGTGATCCGGACGGCCGAATCGGTGGTGTTCACCGACTGGCCCCCGGGTCCAGACGCCCGGTACACGTCGATCTGGAGGTCGTTCTCGTCGACGACCACCTCGACTTCGTCCGCCTCTGGCAAGACCGACACGGTCGCGGACGAGGTGTGGATCCGTCCTTGCGACTCCGTGACGGGCACACGCTGAACGCGGTGGACGCCGGCCTCGAACTTCATGCGGCTCCACACGTCATCTCCGCTCAACGAAAACGTCACCGCCGAAAATCCGCCCATGTCCGAATCGCTCGCCTCGAGCAGCTCGTGCCGCCAACCGGTTCGCGACGAGAAGGTGCGATACATCTCATAGAGGTCCCGCGCGAACAGGTTCGCTTCCTCTCCCCCTTCAGCGCCACGGATCTCGACGATGACATTGCGATCGTCGTTTGGGTCCTTTGGGAGCAGCGCAAGCCGAAAGGCATCGGTGGCCTCGGCTACTTCGGTCTCCAGGTCGTCGACTTCGGCACGAAGGTCGTCTTTGTCGGCACCAGACGCCTCACCAAGGAGCTCGGTCGCGGCCTCGAGATCTTCGCTAGCCGAACGCAACCGGCGCCCACAGGCCACGACGGCATCGAGTTCTTTGTGTCGACGCGCCTCATCCTGGAATCGGGCACGATCAGCGATCAGTCCGGGGTCACCAAGCCGGGCTTCGACGTCGAAGAGTTCGCGTTCGAGAGATTCGAGGCGGTCGAGCACGGTTGGCGATCTTACCGAGCCGATCGCACCGGCCACGGTCGTCGCCCGCAAACCGAGCCGGATCAGCCAGCCCACTCCCCCTCGACCGCCACGGTCGATGTCGGGATCATCACGGCGCCCAACGAGTCGACGATCCGAGGATGCAGATCCCGAGCGGGCGACACGAGCACCGCCCGATCCACGCCGTGATGACGGCCCAGCACCGCGATCTCCTCAGCGACGCCAAGATCCACACCGACGCTGAAGACCGCCAGCACACGGCCGTCGTCGCCATGCCCGAGCGCCGCGGCCGGTTGCGACTCGACTAGTCCGGGACGAGGAACCGAGATCGGTATGGGCGCAAGTTCGGTTGCGCCGATCTGTTCGGGAGTGCGACACACCTGTGCCCGAAGCCAGCGGCTTCGTACCAGTCGGCCGATCGGATGGGGCTCGGCACCGGCAATCCGGTGTGGTCGCACCATCGCCGCTACCCGCTCGAGCACTTCGGCATCGTTGCGATCCTGCGTGAGCGCCGCGGAGGCGAACTGGTCGTACGCTCCAACACCGATCTCGATGCCCGTCGGACCATCAGGATCGTCCATCCGATGTCCAACACGAGCGACTTCGATCCCGTTGATCTCGGCCAGCCAGACCCCGTGATCGGCGACACGATCGAGGCCGAGATCGTCGATGAGAGACGCGTTGTGGTCGAGATCAGGCGGCGCCGGAATCTCGAGAGCGGCCGTGTCGGCTGCCCGAAGCGCTCGACCCTCGGCAATCCACAACGTGACCGTCGGGTCGGCAAACCCTCCCGCCGCGACCGTGAGCGACGCCGGAGGGGCATCGACGATCACGTTCACACGCGAGGTCGCCCACCGTTGACCAGCGCCGACGGCCGTGCCAACGACGCCCCGGACCGCATCATGTGCGTAAGCCCAGAGATGATCGTCGACGACGAGCGTCGACAAAACGCCGACCCGATCGGGGTCAGGTAGGTCGTCGACCGGTTGACCGAGATGCTCCGCGACGAGGGCCCGCAGCTTAACTGCCGACAGCGCCGCGAGTTGTTCGGGTTTCAGCTCTCGTCGGCGGCCGTCTCGGCCTCAGCCTCGGGAGCCGCCGCCTTCTTCCGGCGAGCGCCATACCGACGCTCGAAGCGCTCGACGCGTCCGGCGGTGTCGACGATCTTCATCTGGCCGGTGAAGAACGGATGGCTCCGCGACGAGAGCTCGACCTTGGCGAGGGGGTACTCGACCCCGTCGACGGTGATGGTCTCGCTGGTCTCGATCGTCGAGCCGACGATGATGTTGTCGCCCGACGACTGGTCCTGGAACACGACCGGGCGGTAGTTGGGATGAATGTCGGGCTTCATAGGGCTCTCAGTCTCGCTGACACGGGCAACAAATCAAACCTGCTTACCGACCTCTTTGAGGAACTCGGCATTCGTCTTGAACGTCTTCAGGCGATCGATCAACAGTTCGAGTCCGGCAGCCGGGCCATTGTCGCTTTCGGCCGCCATGCCGGAGAGCACTTTACGAAGGGCCCATACCTGGTTGAGCTGATGACGTTCGAAGAGGAGTTCTTCGTGACGCGTGGACGATGCCTCGACGTCGATGGCCGGGTAGATCCGCCGTTCGGCGGCACGACGATCGAGCCGCAACTCCATGTTGCCAGTGCCCTTGAACTCCTCGAAGATCACTTCGTCCATCTTCGACCCGGTCTCGACGAGTGCCGTTGCGAGAATCGTGAGCGATCCGCCACCCTCGACGTTTCGGGCCGCGCCGAACAGCTTCTTCGGCGGATAAATCGCCGAAGCGTCAAGACCACCAGACATGACCCGACCGTTGGCTGGAGCAGCCTGGTTGTAGGCGCGTGCGAGGCGCGTGATCCCGTCGAGAATGATCACGACGTCGCGGCCGATCTCCACCATGCGCTTGGCCCGCTCGACCGTCATCTCGGCGACGGCGATGTGCTCCTCGGCGGGGCGATCGAACGTCGACGCGGCGACGGTCCCCTTCTTGAGCGACCGAGCCATGTCGGTGACCTCTTCTGGACGCTCGTCGACGAGCAACACGATGAGCTCGACATCGGGGTCGTTCTCCTCGATCGACGCCGCGATCGACTTCATGATCGTCGTCTTGCCGGCCTTGGGGGGAGCGACGATCATGCCGCGCTGGCCCTTGCCAATCGGGGCGAGCAGATCGATGATCCGCGCGGTCATGTTGCCTTCGTCGGCTCGACGTTCGAGGAGGAGCTTGTCCTGCGGGAACACCGGGGTGAGCGACTCGAAGACGGGACGGTCCTTCGCCTCATCGGGGGTTTCGCCATTCACCGAGTCGATGCTGAGCATCGCCGGGTTCTTCTCGTTGCGCACCGCAGGCCGTGAGGTACCGACGAGGATGTCCCCTCGACGCAGGCCGAACTGGCGCACCTGCTTGACCGACACGTACGCGTCGGCTTTCGACGGCAACACGCCGTCGACCCGCAAGAACCCGTAGCCATCGTCACGCAGATCGAGCACGCCCTCGACCGGGACCGGTTCACCCTCGAACGTGTCGTTCTCGCGATCGCGACCACGCCGCCGACGCTGACGGCGGCTACCACGATCGTCCTCGACATCATCGCCGTTGCCTTGTGCCTCGGCGTCAATCTCGTCGGGGGTCTTGTCGCGCTTGTCTTTGCGGTTGCCGTCTTTGTCCTTGCGATTCCGGTCGTTGTTGCTCCGGTCGTTGTTGCTCCGGTTCCGGCTGCGTTGGCGCGACGGCTTCGTCGAGACCTGACCGAAGTCGAACTCTTCGTCATCGCCAGCGTGGTACGTGGTGGCTGCGGGCTCATCCGCGTCGGCCGCGTCAGCCGGTGCGTCCGGAGTCGTTGGCGCTTCGGCCTCGGGCGACTCGTCGGCGGCGTCCGAGGTGGCCGTTGCGATGATCAAGTCGACGATCTCAGCTTTGCGTGCCCGCGACGGAGGCTTCTGCCCGAGCGCGGTGGCGATGGTGACGAGTTCGTCGCGGTCTTTGCGCTCGAGCGTCGAGCGTCGGAGTTCGGTGGATTCCATGGTGTCCTTTCGTCGGACTCTCAGGGCCTGCACGACGCCCAGATCGGGGCGGGTGCCGGATCCGATCGGATCCGTGACCGAAGAAGAAACCTACAGCGACCAGGCATCAGCCCGCAACGAAGCCTGCCGTCGCATCGACCCAACTCCGGCTACGACGGTCTTGGGTAGGGCGGTAAGGAGAGGGTCAGACCCTCCGCTTACCTCACGACCGCGATTCGGCGGTCGGAAAGTCTCGGATCCACTGTTGGACGACGGACAGGTCATTCGGGAGGACGGTGTAGTACTCCGGGCGATCGAAAAGATCTGCGAGACGATCCGGGAGTGCAGGGGCGATGCCCGTGGCCTGTTCGACCGCTGCGGGAAACTTGGCCGGATGAGCCGTGGCCATGACGACCTGCGGGAGGTCTCCGGCACGACGTTCGGCGGCCTCGACTCCGACGGCGGTGTGAGGGTCCAGCACGACCCCGCTCGTCTCGTGGACTCGTCGCATCCGTTCGATTGTCTGCTCGTCGGTCACCGACTCGCCGACCCAACCCTCCGCTCGGCTACGACACGCAGCTGGGAGCTCGATGTGACCATCAGCGCGAAACGTCGACATGAGCTCGGCCACTGAGGCGCCGTCACCGTCGAGCAGCTCGAAGATGAGACGTTCGAGATTGCTCGACACCTGGATGTCCATGCTCGGCGACAGGCTCGGCTCGACCGGATTCGTCGTCATGGCCCCGTCGTCGAAGAACTGGGTCAGGATGCGATTGCGGTTGGACGCCACGACAAATTCGCCGATCGCTGCGCCCATACGTTGCGCCACACGTCCGGCGAACACATTGCCGAAGTTTCCGGTCGGAACGGTGACCGACACCGGCTCGCCTCGGCCCACACGACCCACAGCCCACCGGTAGTAGACGACCTGCGCCATGATGCGAGCCCAATTGATCGAGTTGACCGCACCCAGTCGGATCTCGTCGCGGAAGACGTCGTCGGCGAACATCGCCTTGACGAGATCTTGGCAGTCGTCGAAGGTCCCCTCGATGGCAACGTTGCGCACGTTGCTGGCGTCGACGGTCGTCATCTGTCGACGCTGCACCGCCGACGTTCGCTCGTGGGGGTGCAGGATCACGATTCGGACGTTCTCGCGTCCTCGAAAGGCCTCGATCGCGGCCGATCCCGTGTCTCCAGAGGTCGCCCCGACGATCGTGACCGTGGTCGAACGTCGGGCGAGTTCGGCGTCGAAGAGGCGTCCGAGCATCTGCATGGCGACGTCTTTGAACGCCAACGTCGGACCGTGAAACAGCTCGACCAGCTGGGCTCCACCAGGAAGGTCGACGATCGGGATCACGTCGGGGTGCTCGAACGTGCCATAGGCATCGACCGCCATCGCGGCGACCTCGGCGTGGGTCAGGCTTCCGTCAACGAACGGCGCCATGACGTCCGCAGCGACCTCTGCATAGGGGCGATCGACGTCCAGCTCCGCGAGGCGTGGCGGCCATACCTCGGGCACGTAGAGACCGCCGTCGGGCGCCAGCCCGGTCAGGAGCACGTCGCCGAACCCGATCGCCGGCGACTGTCCGCGGGTGCTGATGTACTTCATCGCGAACTCAGCTGCCGATGACCCGGAGAACCTGGCCGATGTTCTTCACCGCGTCGAGGCTGCGGAGATCGTCGAGCGTGGCCTGCAGGTCGGATTCGACAGCGAGGTGGGTAATGAAGATGAGGCGAGCCTGGTCGCCGAGACCCTCTTGTTCCATCGAGCGAATCGACACGCCGCGCTCACCGAACGCGTGAGCGATGGCAGCCAAGACACCCGGCTCGTCCCGCGCGTCCAGGGCCACGTAGTAGGCCGAGCGGAGCTCGTCGATGGAACGGATCGTCGCTGGCGGGAGTGGCCCGACTGCACGGGCGGTACCGGATGCCAGGTTGGTCGCCGCGTCGATGACGTCGCCAAGCACCATGGCCGCCGTCGGATGCCCGCCTGCTCCGCGCCCGTAGAACATCAGCTGGTCGACGCCGGTACCTTCGACGAATACGGCATTGAACGAATCGCGGACGGTGGCGAGCGGGTGATCCGAACCGACCATCGCCGGGTGTACTCGCGCGGCGACCGATCCATCGTCGTGGCGCTCGACGATGCCCAACAACTTGATGACGTAGCCGAGCCGTGCGGCGAGCGCGATGTCCTCGGCGGTGATCGACGAGATGCCTTCGGTGTGGACGTCGTCGGCTGTCACGGCGCACCCAAAGGCGAGGCTCGCCAAGATGGCGGCCTTGGCTCCCGCGTCATGGCCTTCGACGTCGGCGGTCGGGTCCGCTTCGGCGAATCCGAGACGTTGGGCCTCGGCGAGCGCATCGAGGTAGTTGGCCCCGTGCTCGGCCATCTGCGACAGGATGAAGTTCGTCGTGCCGTTGAGGATCCCCATCACGCGCGTGATGTCCTCGCCAACGAGCGACTCTCGCAGCGGACGGATCAGCGGAATGCCTGCGGCCACGCTCGCTTCGAGGGCGAGATCGACTCCCGCTTCGGCGGCAGCGTCGTGTAGCCGGACTCCGTGCGCCGCAAGAAGCGCCTTGTTGGCGGTCACGACGGCCTTCCCGGCCGACAGTGCGGCTTCGACAAGATCGAGGGTGCCTTCGACGCCGCCCATCGTCTCGACGACGAGCTGGACGTCGGGGTTGGCGATCACCGCCATGGGGTCCGCGACGATGATGTCGTCGGACACACCCGGGCGGTTCTTCGTGGTATCGCGCACCGAAACGGCGACGAGCTCGAGCGTCACGCCGGTACGGCGAGCGATCTCCTCGCGACGCTCGGCGAGGAGCTCGACAAACGACCCACCAACCGTCCCGCAACCCAGAAGTCCGATACCGACTGAAGAGACCGTGGTCGTCATCCCTTCACGCTATCGCCGCAGCCACAGGCCTCGAGAACAGCTCATCGTCAGACGCCGCCAGCCAGAAAGTCCACGTTCATGCTATTTGCATACTTTTGATGCATCTCAGTATGCTTTCGGTATGCGACGGCACTTCCAACCCGGCGAACCAGCAGACGACACGTGCACCATTCGAATTGAGGGACTGCTCGGCCAGGGGCGACACGGCACCGTGCTCGCCGCGACCGGTGATGACGGGCAGCTCGCAATCAAACGGCCACGTTCCCTCGACATCGGACGCCAGGAGGCTGCCGCGCTCGAACGCTTCGCACACCCGAATGTCGTCGCACTCGCTGGCCCAGTGCTCGACGATGGGAGCATCCTCCTCGAACGACTGCCAGCCACCGGCGCCTCCGCCGGACCCCTGCCCGTCGGTGCGGTGGCGAGCATCGCCGATCAGTGCCTCGATGCGCTGACCCCGATGCACGCCGCAGGGTGGATCCACGGCGACCTCTCCCCTGCCAACATTGGTCTTCGTGGCGACGGCAGCGTTGCGTTGATCGACTTCGCCTCGTCCAGGCCTGCCGATGGTTCCCCGCTCGACTGCGGGACCTCGACGGGTACGGGACCGCTGCGGACGGCCGAAACCGTCGTGGATGTTCGGGCCCTGAGCGCAGCGCTGTGTTCGATGCTCGGCGATGTCGGCGTGTGGTCCGCGGCCGACGAACAGGCCCGATCGGCGCTCGCCTCGCTGATCGCCGACATCGACGAGCGAAGGCAGGCTCCGCTGAACGCGATCGCGGACGTCTTTGTCGGCATCAGCCGTCAGGCACCCGATGTCACCCGAACGGTCGATGCGCTGACGACGATCGACTCGGCGCCGACCGCCGAGCTTCGTCCAGCGACTTCGCCGGCCAAAACCACTACCGGCGGCGGCACAACACGCGGGTGGAGCCCGACGACCTCCTTCGGCCCCGGGCGTCCCACCCTCGACCACGACCCGACGCCTCCGACTTCCCGATCTCCGCGCGCGCTCACCGCCGTGATCGCACTCGCGATCATCGCCGGGCTAGGCATCGACGCGGTTCGAGCCGACGCCACGCCCGCCCCACCAGGGGGCGTGGCCGATATGGCCGAGGCCGACGCCGCCGAAGCCACGTCGCCGATCAGGGTGTCGCCCGACGACGCACTCCGGCGTGCCGGCGTGGAGCCTCCGGACTCGGACGGCATGCTCATCGATCCGACAACCGGCATCACCTGGGCGGTCGGCAACGCAGGCGACGTCATCACGGTGGGCGACTGGGACTGCGATGGCTCGGTGACACCGGGCGTGTGGTCGCCGTCGACACGGGAGTGGTTCGCATTCGACGATTGGGCCCAGGCGACCGTTCGCGCGAAGCGGCTCGTCGGCTCCGGAGATCTGGCCGTCGAGCTCGATCCGCGAGGATGTGCAACCGCCTCGCTCACTCGCGGCTGAGCAAACCCCGCACCCGATCAACCGCAGACGTTCCATCGGGCAAGCCAATCGCGAGCGCGTAGTCGATCCGGTCGCGGCCCGTGAGCACGCGCAACGTCGCTTTGGCCATCTCGGCGAATCGATCGTCCCCGTGGAGATAGCACTCGACCATGTCGGTGCGTCCGGCGTCGAGCTCGTCTCGAAGCACTCCGAGCGGTGCAGGCAACCACCCGATCGACTCGTCGACCAACCGAATCGCTCGCTGCACGGCCGCCTCCCCCTGCCATCGACGGATCGTGGCGACCGCTCGCTCGGTGTCGATCGCCCCGCTCCCGAGCAAGACCACGTCTCGGAGATTGGTCGCCACCGGCGTCGGCGAGCCGAGTGCGACGTGGTAGCAGGCATGCACCAAGTGGTCGGTGCGGTCAAGCGTCGGCACCTGACGGCCTGCCAGACGGACCGCTGCGGGCAGGACGAAGAGGTCTCCTGGTTTGACCAACGCACCGAACGGGCCCGGCGCGATCGTTCGGTGGAGGTCGATCTCGAGTCCGTCGAGACGCATCGTCACCGATTTCGCGAACCGGCGATCGAAACCCGGTCGCAGCTCGGGCCGTCGACGGCGTGCTCCGAGATCGCCCATGGCGTCGACGGCAGCATCCATCGATTCGCTCGGCACGAGAAGGTCGACGTCTCGATACTCGCGCTCCGACGAATCCGACGCGACCAGATGAGCGAGTGCCGCACCCTTCAGGAGTCGATGGTCGATCCCCGCCTCGGCCAGGCGGGTGCTGCACCGCCGGGCAAGGAGTTCGATCCGCGCGCTCGACGCCATGACCTCGTCGTGTCGGGCCGCGATCGCCGAGCACGCGATCGCGCCCTCGACACGCCCTCGCTCGACTGCGGCAGCGGCCACCCCCACGAGCCGGTGACGATCGAGGTCGCGCATCATTGCGGGGACGTCGGCATCGTCGATGACGATCGGACGATCGCTCGCCTGCGCAAGGTCGAACTGGGTGAATGCCGAAACGACGTCGAGCCAGCTCATGGGACGCCCTCGAGAAGGTCGGCGCGCACAAGGTCGGCGAGTGCCGCAGTGACACCGGCACGGATGACGTCCTCGGTGTCGGAGTACCGAACGAGGAGGGCCGCGACGATGTCATCTTCGGTAGTGACGCCCTGGCCGAGGAGTTCCCAAATGACTGGGGCCGACCCACCGAGGATGGTGCCAGCGGGCTCACCGACCGCATGAACGAGAAGACGGTTGCTGGTGAGCCGGCGCTCGGCGGCGTTGCGACGTCGGTACGTGGTCGACGACGCGGTCATCGATCAGCCGAGATCGCGTGCGAGTAGGTCGTCGAGCGTCTCGCGACGAACGACGAGGCGGGCGTCGCCGTCTCGCACGAACACCACGGGTGGCCGAGTAATCGCGTTGTAGTTGGAGCCCATCGAATGGCCATAGGCGCCAGTTACTGGCGTGGCGAGCAGATCGCCGACCGAAATGTCAGATGGCACCCGGCCCTCGCGGACCAACACGTCGCCGGACTCGCAGTGCTTGCCGACGACACGCACTTCGAGGTCGCGTGTGGCGTCTGCACGATCGACGACGAACGACTCATAGCCGCTGCCGTAGAGCACCGGACGGGGGTTGTCCGACATGCCCCCGTCGACGGCGACGTAGGTGCGGATGCCGTCGAGTTGTTTGACAGTCCCGACCCGGTAGACGGTGATCGCCGCCGCCGCCGCAATCGAGCGGCCGGGCTCGGCGAGCACCTTCGCGGTGACGCCAGCCGCACCGAGGGCGTCGTGGACGACGTTGGCCCACGACGTGATCGTGGCGCCTTCTTCGCCGACGACGTAGGGCACGCCGAGTCCGCCACCGACGGACAGTTCTTCGAAGCCGTGTCGTTCGCCGACGGCGGCGATGACTTCGGCGGCCTTGGCGAACGAATCCACCCGAAACACCTGCGATCCAATGTGGGCATGCACGCCGCGGAGCCGCATCGCCGGCGACGCCTTGGCTCGTTCGATCGCCTTTTCGGCGAGGCCGGTAGAGACAGTGAAGCCGAACTTCGAGTCGTCTCGACCCGTCGAGATGTACTCGTGGGTGTGGGCCTCAACACCGGGAGTGATCCGAAGCAGCACGTCGACTGCCGCATGTCCGGAGGCGTGGAGGCGCTCGATCCGGTCGATTTCGTCAAACGAGTCGACGACGACGCGGCCGACCTGTTCGTCCATGGCAAGAGCGAGTTCGGCGTCGCTTTTGTTGTTGCCATGGAAGACGAGTGACGCTGGCGGGACGCCTGCGGCCCGAGCGATGTGGAACTCGCCGGCCGTCGAGACGTCGATGTCCATGCCTTCGTCGTGGACCAGCTTGGCCATGGCCGTGCACAAGAAGGCCTTGCTCGCATAGGCCGCCCCAGGGCCGAAGGCGTCGACCGCCTCGCGAGCTCGCGCCCGAAGATGATCTTCGTCATAAACGAACAACGGTGTCCCGAACTCCTCGGCGAGTGCGGCGACATCGCAACCGGCGATGGTGAGCCGACCGTCAACAATCTGCGCATTGTCGGGAAGCAGGTGCGCCGGGATCGGCTGGCCCGCGTTCACCGCGCTGGCGTCGGCGCTCACTCGTCGGTCCACATCGACTCGGGGGCGCTCACGCCGAGAATGCCGAGACCGGCAGCCAGTCCGATCCGCGCTGCCTCAACGAGTTGAAGCCGAGCCTGTACAAGCTCGGGCGAGTTGCCCTCGGCGAGCACGCGGCACTCGTCGTCCTGGTACCAACTGTTGACCGCCGACGCGAGCTCGCGAACCCAGTTGACGAGCCGATGCGGCGCCCGTTCCTGCGCAGCGAGCTCAACGATCGACTCCGCCCCGAAGAGCACCCGGAGGATCTCGAGCTCTCGGTCGAGGACCAGCAACGACAGATCGGCATCGGCAACCTCGCCCCGCATCAAGCCGGCCTCGGCCGACTTTGCCGCAATGCGGCAGAGCCGTGCGTGAGCGTACTGCGTACTGTGGACTGGGTTCTCCATCTTCGCCGATGCCGCAAGGGCCAGATCGAACGTCTGTTGACTGTCTACTGACTGGAGCAAATAGGTGAAGCGGGTGGCGTCTGCACCGACCTCGTCGACAACATCGCGGAGTTCGACAATGTTGCCGATCCGCTTCCCCATCTTCACCTCTTCGCCGTCACGCATCAGCCGGACCATCTGCGTGACTCGAACGTCAAGAGCGTCGGGATCATTGCCGAGCGCCGCCATCGCCGCCTTCATCCGTGCGATGTAGCCGTGATGGTCGGCGCCCCACACGTTGATGAGCTGGTCGGCACGAGAGAATTTGTCGGCGTGGTAGGCGACGTCAGGGGTCAGATAGGTGAACTCGCCATCGTTCTTGACGAGCACGCGATCCTTGTCATCACCGAAGTCGGTGCTCCGAAGCCAGACGGCATCGTCTGCGTCGTAGACCATCTCCCGTTCCCGGAGCGTCTGTAGCGCCGCCTCGATCGCACCGGACTCCACAAGCGACCGCTCGCTGAACCAGACGTCGAACTCAATCCCGAGCTCGCCGAGCACCTCACGATGGTCCTGCAGCGCGCGGGCGTATCCCCATTCGAGAACGTCGGTGTCCGCAGGAAGATCGGCCGCCCAGTCCGAAATGTATTGCCCCATGTAGCCGCCCTCGGGCGGCTCGTCCCCCGCCGCACGTGCGGCCAGCGACGCAGCATATGTCTGCATCTGCACGCCACGATCGTTGATGTAGTTCTCCCGAACGACGGTGTGCCCGGTCGCTTCGAGCAACGCCGCCACCGCATCGCCGTAGATCGCGCCCCGACCATGCCCGGCGTGCAGCGGCCCGGTCGGGTTCGCCGAGACGAACTCGACGTTGACCGTCGTGCCGACGCCCGCCGTCGTTCGGCCGAAGCCGTCGACACCGAGCTCGTGCGTCCGGATCAGGACGTCGTACAGCCATGCGTCGGTCACCCGGAAGTTGATGAACCCCGGGCCAGCGATCTCGATCGCCTCGACATGTTCGACCGACGCCGCCTGGAGCGCCGCCACGAGCGCCTGGGCGAGATCGCGGGGGCTTCCGTCGAACTGCTTCGAGGTGACCATGGCGAGATTCGTCGACCAGTCGCCGTGATCGGTGTTGGCCGGACGTTCGAGGGTGATCTCGGCAGGCGGCGTCACGCCGACGACGGACGCGGCATCGACGAGCGCCGATCGAAGCGTTTCCTGGATCACGAGTCCTCCCAACAGCCCTCGAGTCGAGAGCGCAATCGCGCCGCGGTCGGGCGAGATCGTGAGACGCAAGGCTAGCTGTGCCGGACCTCTGATCCAGCGGCTAGCCTGCGATGCCCAAGCCCTCGTAGCTCAGTGGATAGAGCATCGGCCTCCGGAGCCGTGAGCGCAGGTTCGAATCCTGCCGAGGGCGCCATCGAGACCGGCTTCTCCCGTCGATCGAGTCGCTTTTGGTTTCGGCCGGTCGATTCTCTACTCTCGGGCATGGGAGCGGCCAGCTACCGCTGGTTCGCCCGGGAGGAGCACGGACTTCATGGCATCGACCGACACGCCGTCGAGCGACGATCACGAATCGACGACCGACGCCGTCTGGCGCCGAAGCGACGTGCCAGGCCTCGGTGCTCCTGCAGCCGATCGTTGGGGACGCGGACCGTCGGTCGACGAGTCGGCCCAACCCTCGCCGCCTCCTGTCCCACCTGCGGCTCCCCCGTCGTTGCCCGACGACATCGACCGCATCGACGACACCATCGCCCAGAACAGCCTGTCCGCCGCCCGAACTGAGCTCGAAGCCGAGCGGCGGGACCTCGCTGAGCTCCGCGCAGATCTTGATCGCGAGCAGCATGAGCTCCGTGACCGTGTTCGTGAGCTCGTCGAACTCCGAAGCACGACCGATCTCGAGGCCGCGCAACTCCGAGCTGACGTCGAGGAACTTGCGGACCGGCGCGCCCGCTTGGAATCCGAACGTGCACAGTTCGAAGATCAACGAGCGTCGCTTGCGGCCGACGAGGCGAGCTATGAGTCGATGCGTGCCGACGTCGAAGAGCTCTCCTCGGCAACGCAGGCCGACCTCGACCGGGAACGTTCGAGGCTATTGGCCGAACACGCCGAACTCGAACAGCTCGAAGAGAAGCTGGTCGAGGTTCGTGAGCGGATCGAGAAAGACCGCGAGGACATCGAGTTCCGCGTGGCTGGCCTCGAAGACGAAGAGCAATCCCTCGAGAAACGTTTCGACGATGCGCAGGCGCGAGCCCGGGAGCTCGAAGACCTCAATGGCGAGCTTGCCCAACAAGAGGCGTTTGTCGCTGCGCGTTCGGAGGAGTTGCGAGCCCGAAGTGATCAGCTGGCGTCATCGAGCGAGGCAACGATCGCGGAACAACTTCGGCTCGAGACTCTCGAGGCCGACCTGAAGCGAACAGCGACCCAGCTCGAATCCCGTTCATCCGCACTCGACGCCGAACAGATCGACCTCGAACAACTCCAGGCGACGATCGAGGGCGAACGCGCCGAGCTCGATGCCCGCCGCGCGGCGATCGCCGATGAGCGAGCGGTCCTTCAGCGGCAACACGACGACCTCGATCGCCAACGCGCCGAGATGGAGTCACGGCACGCCCAGCTCAGCCATGCCGCCGCCGAGGCCGCCGAGTCCGAGCTTCAACGGTTCGAGACGTCGATCGACGAACGCTCCGCGATGCTCTCGGCACAGCAGGCCGAGCTCGACGATCTCGCCGAACAGCTCGACAAACAGCGGTTGACTCTCGCCGCCGAGGCCGATCAGCTGGCCGGCGCCCGAGAGGAGCTCGACGTCGAACGTTCGGACATCGACGCTGAGCGTCGGGTACTCGCCGCAGAGTCGGACGACATCGACCGGCTCGAAGACGATCTGGCAGCGCGGCGAGTGGACGTTGACGCACAAAACGAACGAGCCGCCGAGCTCGCAGCTCGTTCTGCCGAACTCGATCAACTCGAGTCCGAGATTGCCGAGCGGATGTCGAAGATCGAAAGCCGCCATGCAGATCTTCGGGCCCGAACCGACGACGTTCACGAGCTCGAGCAGCGATCCACCGAGCTCGATGACCGCGTGATCGAACTCGAGCGCCGTCAACACGAGCTCGAGACCGCCTCGGCGGTGATTGCCGAGCAGCACGCCGAGCTCGAAGCGATGCGTGCCGATCTTGCGGTCCGGCGGGTCGAGGTTGCCGGCGAACGAACGGCGATCGACACCGAGGTCGAAGAAGTCGACCGTCTCGAAGCAGCCACCACATCCCGTCGGGACACACTGTCCGAGCGACGCCGCGAGCTCGATGAGCTGGCCGCCAGTCTCGACCAACAACAAACGATGCTCACCGAGCGAGCTCGCGGCCTCGACAGCGACCAAGAAGCCCTCGATGCGCGAGAGGCCCGGCTCGACGCGGCGGCGCGTGAGCTCGATGCGCTGCAGGCAGATCTCGATCAGCGCCGTGCCGATCAACAGGCGCATGTCGTCGAGCTCGACGCGCTCGACGTCGAGGTCCGGGCGACGGCACTCAAGCTCAATGAGCGGGTCGACGAACTCGCTGCGCAAGAGCGGACGGTCGCCGAGCGGAGTGCAGCAATCGAACTCGATCGTGCGGAGCTTGATAATCGGCTCGAGGAGATCGAAGCAGATCGTGAACGGCTCGAGAAGGCCGAGCGCCTGATCGCCCGGCTGGAGAACGAGCGCGAGGACGTCGAACACGAGCTTTTGTTGTTGAGTCGCCAGCGCGAAGCGATCGATCACGAGCGGTCGGCCCTCGCCGGGCAATCCGAGGATCTTCGGGTCCTCGCCGACCGGATCGACGAGGAGCACGATCAACTTCGCGCCGAACGCGATGCGGTGGCGAGCGAACGAGGTGCCCTGGCCGATCAGCGATCACGCCTGGCGACGCTCGAGGCGTCGATGCAGGATCGCCAACGCCAGATCGATGCCGAGAACCGTGCACTCGACGACGACCAGGATCTTCTGAAAAAGCGCCGTGCACTTCTGGCCGCCGAACGAGCGAGCGTCGAGGACGCGGCAGTCCGGGTGGATGCGCAGCGACACACAATCGAATCGGATCGATTGGTGCACGACGACGACGCGGCTGCTCTCGGCGTCGAACAGATCGACACCCGAGCACGGCGGCGAGCCCTCGACGAGAACGTTCAGCAACTCGCCGACCGCGCCGAGTATCTCCGGCGGAGGTGGTCGGAGGTCGAGGACGAGGGGCGGCGACTCGAGGAACGCCAGGCCGACGTGCGCGACGCAGAACATGCCAACGCCGAGCGCGCCGCAGCGCATGATTCCCGCCGCGCGGAGATGGACGCCGAAGAGGCCGAACTTTCGTCTCGTAGCGACGCACTTTCCGACCGCCACGCCGCCATCGAGCGGGAACGGCGGCGCCTCGATGAGCTGTGGTCGATGGTCGAGGATCATCGACGCCAGGCCAAGGATCTTGCGTCGACGGCAGAGTCGGACACCACGCAGGACGAGACCCATGTCATCGACCTGACCGACTCCGCCGCCGAAGTCATCGATCGCTGATTCGGACAGCCTGGCGACCGACAGCCACGTTCTTTCGCCGACATCACGGGTCGCCGACGCCACGCCCTATGATTCGGTGCAGAACCTCCGTAGGAGACCCGCATGGCTGACGACATGACGAACGACAGCGCTGCCGCAGATCGCCTCCGCGACATGCGGATCGAACGCGCCAACGCGTCCCTCGACAACGAAGAAGAACTCCTGCTCGCACGCCAGCAGCAGCTCTCGAGGCTCCGTGAGCAGATCGAGCGAACACAAGCGGACCAACGAGCCGAACTCGCCCGGATCGAGGAGGCTCGTGGCCACCTCAAACAGTTGGCCACCGAGATCGAGAAGCGCCGCCACGAGGTCGACGACTACCGGTCGAAGCTGGCCGAGGCCGAAGCCGAGGTGACCGAGCGTCGCCGGGCGATCGAACGGGAGGATCTCGCGGTCCGAAAGGCCGAGCTCGACCATCAGCAGGGGCTTGCCATCAGACCATCGATCGAAGAGATCGACGCTGCGGAGCAAGCCAGGGCCGACCTGATCGCCCACCAACGTGAGGTCGACGAGGGCTATTCGGCACTCGATGCCGCTCGGGCTCGCCTTGAGGCCGAGCGTGCCGACCTCGAAGCACGCGCCGAAACGCTCGCCGCTGATGCCGCATCGGTCGAGCAACTCGAGCGCGAACTCGCGGATCGCCGGGCGAACGCTACTGCCGAGACGAGCTCGCTGGCCTCAGAGGTCGCTGAGTCGAAAGAAGCTCTGCGTGGCGAGATCCAAACGCAGAAGGACGATCTCATGGCCCAGCGGGCCGAGCTCGACGCCGAGCGCGAACACCTCGCGGCAATGGGTGCCGAGCTAGCAGCCGAGCGAGTGGAACTCGATTCACTTCGCGCCACACGGGAGAACGTCGACGCCGAGCGTGCGCAGCTCGAAGCCGCGCAGGCCGAGGTGGCATCGCTGCGCGACATGCTCGAATCCGCGAAGCAGGACCTCACCGAAGCTCGATCACGCATGAAAGACGAGGTCGACGCGCTCGACCAAGCGGCCGACGATGCCGAGCGCAGCTCGAAGGAGGCTGCCACGCAGGCTCGGATCGCCTCGGCCGAAGCCGACCTCAAGCAACGGCAGAACGAGCTTTACGACCTGCAGAAGTCGATCAGCGACACCGCCGACAATCTGGCAGCCCAGCAGACCGAGTTTCAGGCGAAAGAACGTCAGATCGCCGAAGCACACAAACGGGCGCTCGCCGCGCTCGAGGCCGACTTCGAGTTCGAGCGAGATCGGATTCTCGCCCAGAACGAAGACCGCCGTGCCGAGATCGTCGCAGCGCAGGCACAGGCTGCCGAGCTCGACAGCCAGCTTGCCGACATCGACGCCAAGCGGTCGTCGATCGACCGAGCCGATGACGAGCTGAGCGCTGCGCAGGCGTCGCTCGACGAGCGCCGCGTCAAACTCGACGAAACGACATCGGAGCTCGACGGTCGTGAGAACGACCTACAGGGTCGCCGAGCTCAGCTCGACAACGATGCCGCGTCGCTCGACGCTCGGGCGACCGAACTCGATGGGCGCCGTGTGCAGCTCGACGCGGCGCAGGCCGAGGTCGAGTCGGGTGCGGCAGAGGTCGCCGAAGTTCGTGCCCGGGTCGAGACACTCGATGCCGAACGAGCTCAACTCGACGAAGACGCAGCGCTTCTGTCCCGGCAGCGAGCCCAGATCGAACACGAACGAGCGCGCCTCGCTGGCGAATCGACGTCGCTCGACGATCAGCGGACGATGGTTGCCGAGCAACGTGAGCACCTCGAGGCCGAAAAGTCGGGACTCGACAACTCTCGCGACGCGCTCGCCGAGCAGCGCAAGCAGCTCAACGAGCAAAGCGAGTTCATCAACCGCCAACAAAGCCAGCTCGTCGAACGCCGCCGTCAGCTCGATGAAGAGAGCGACATTCTCGATGATCGCGCCCGCCAGCACGAACGAGATCGAGCCGTCTTGGACGACAAACTCGAATCCCTTGCCCGTCAGCAGACCGAGGTCGAAACCGCCGAAAGCCAGGCCGAGGCCGAGGCGTCGAGCCTTGCTGGATTCCAAGCCGACCTGAACGTGCGTCGCGAGTCGCTGAAGGGTGAAGAGGCGGAGCTGCGGAAGATGGCCGCCATCGTCGCTGAGCGCCGCGAGACGCTCAACGGTCAGCAGCTCGAGTTCGACCGCAAAGAGACGGACCTCGCAGCCGACAACGGACGTCTCGACGCGATCCGCAAGGACAACGCCGAGGAGAAGAAACGGCTCGACGCCGAGCGCATCCATCTCGACGAGATCCGCAAGCGCCTGGCGGCCGAGGAACGCTCACTCGAAGAAGAGCGTGCTCGTATCGCGGAGATGTGGGCGCTCGTCGGACAGCACCGCGAGCAGGCTCGTGCCGTGATCAACGCACTGTCTCCCGAAGCGCTGGCCGATTTCCCCGAGTTGGGTCAGGCCGGCTCGGCCAACGGCTGACCAGCACGGGGCCCAGGTCCCCCCTCGAAGCGACGCTGCGTGCCCCGGGTGACCGGCGCGCACGCGGAATAGAGGGACTCGGGCTCAGCCGGTGGCGACGGCAGTCTGCACGTCGTCCGCGCCGAAGGCGCACGGCGTCTCGATGCCTTCGAGCAACGTGCGCTCCTCGAGCGAGAGATTGCCCGGATCGTCTCGGAGCCGCTCGTCGAGAGCGAGGAACTCGTCGAAGCTGAGCTGACTGGCGACCGTATAGAAGGCGCATTGGCAGTAGTCGGCGGGGTCGTCGACGTCAGAGTCGGCGAGTGCGGTCTCGCACGCCTCGACGAACTGTGATTCGGCACGACCTTCTTGATCGGCGTAGGAGTTCGGCAGGCCCTCGCTCGTGCAAGCCGCGGCGGCGAACACGACGAAGGCGATCATCATCAGCAGTCGACGAGACATAGTGGCCTCAATGTACCGGTCGGTCTGCGAGGTGACGCGCTCGCTCGAACACCTGGTCGAGCATGTCTTCGGTGAGTCTGCCGGTGAAGGTGTTGAGTTGGGAGACGTGGAAACACGTCAGCAACGTGCCGAGCCCGGGGATCGCATATTCGAGACCGTGCCCGAACTTTGGGCGGGGCCGGAGATCGAAGTGCCGCGCCACAGCGGCCGTGCCGACCCCACCGAGTGCCACGACGACACGAGCGGAGTCGAGCAACTCGAACTCCTCGGTCAGAAAGGGCGCACAGTTCTGTCGCTCGGCTGCGGTGGGACTGTTGGCCGGTGGGGCACACTTGACCGGTGAGGTGACCCAGACGTCGGTGAGTTCGAGTCCATCGTCGAGGTGAGTGGACGCGGCCTGGTTTGCCAGACCGGCTCGATGCAGGGCGCCGAAGAGCCAGTCGCCGCTGCGATCGCCGGTGAACATCCGGCCAGTTCGGTTGGCGCCGTGTGCTGCCGGAGCGAGCCCGACCACCACGATCCGGGCATTGGGATCGCCAAAGCCCGGAACCGCCTTCCCCCAGTAGTCCTCGTCGGCGAAGGCGGCACGCTTGGTTTGAGCGACCTCTTCGCGCCAGGCGACAAGCCTTGGGCAGGTCCGACACGCAATGACCCGATCGGCGAGATCGTCGAGCGAGCGACGGCTGGTTGGAGCCATCACCGCAACGTAGCGGCGGTAGCGTTTCTTCGATGGCCAAGGCAGAACCGAAACCCACCGTCGTGCTCTTCGTACGTCACGGGCAAACCCCAACGACGGGCTCGACGTTGCCAGGGCGAGCCCCGGGACTCCATCTCGCCGAGAAGGGGATCGCCCAGGCCGAAGCAGCGGGCGCCCGGATCGGCGCACTCGAAACCGTGAAGGCCGTCTATGCGTCGCCGATGGAACGGACCCAAGAGACCGCGAAGCCGATCGCGAAAGCGTGCGGCCTCCGAGTACGGACGCACAAGGGCCTGATCGAGGCAGACTTCGGTCAGTGGACCGGCAAGAAGTTGTCGGCGTTGCGCAAGCTGCCCGAGTGGAACACCGTCCAGCGTTACCCGAGTGGCTTTCGGTTCCCCGGCGGTGAGTCGTTCGCGGAGATGCAGACCCGGATGACGGGAGCGGTCGCCGACCTCGTGGGTCGCCATCCCGGCGAGACCATCGTCGCTGTCTCTCATGCCGACACGATCAAAGCCGCCCTCGCCGAAGCCGCTGGCACGCCGCTCGATCTGTTCCAGCGCATTGTCGTATCGCCGTGTTCGGTGTCGGTCGTCATGTATACGGCGACGGGACCCATCGTGCTCGCCATGAACTCGACTGGCGACGACCTGAGCGCCCTCGTACCGAGCTGACATGGACGACAGCTACGAACTCCACGAGGTTCAGTGGTTCACGACGGGGACGGTCGGCCCGAAGGGACAACGAACGTTCTACTTGCAGGCCCGGACCGACGACGGTGTCGTGAGCCTCCAGCTCGAAAAGCAGCAGGTCGATGCGCTCGGCCAACATCTCGCCCAAATGCTCGCCGACCTTCCCGAGGTCACCGCCCAGGAATGGACGAGTGCGCCCGACCTCATCGAACCGATCGAGCCGCTCTGGATCGTCGGGGCGATGGGGGCCGCCTACGACACCCGAACCGACTCGGTCGTACTGATGGCCGAGCAGATGGAACTCGACGACGAGGTCGACAGCGACGTCATGACCTTCCGTCTCGGCCGAGGCCAGACGCTCGCGTTCGTCGAACGGGCAAACGAGGTCGTCGGCGCCGGACGTCCACCCTGCCCATGGTGCAACCGGCCGCTCAACCACGGCGAAGACGGCTTCTGCCCCTGCTGGAACTGACATCGACAAGATGACTGCGGGCAGCAGCGACGACCCAGCAGAAGCAGCCGAAGCCGACGACGGTAGTCCGTTTCGCGACCGCGCTCCCCTGCCGACTGCGGAAGCCCTGGCGATCTTGACCACAGCCCGGATCGACCCGCTCGGACGCATGCCGTACAGCTCGAACGGGACCTTTCTCGTCGACTTGTGGGTCGGCGAGGACTGCCCCGCGCAAGCGATCTACAAGCCCGAGGCAGGAGAGCAGCCCCTGTGGGACTTCCCGCCCAAACTCTGGAAACGAGAGGTTGGCGCATTCGAGCTCTCGAACCAGTTGGGGTGGGGTCACGTGCCGCCGACGATCGAACGCGACGGCCCTCTCGGCATCGGTTCGTTACAGCTCTTTGTTCCGGCGGAGTTCGAAGAGCACTACTTCACAATGCTCGACGACGAGTCTCGCCACGAGGCCTTCCGAGAGATCTGTGCCTTCGACTTCGTTGCCAACAACACCGACCGCAAGTCCGGACACGTGCTGTTGGGAATCGACGACGAGATACACGCCATCGACAATGGGCTGAGCTTCCACAGCGAGTTCAAGCTTCGCACCGTCATCTGGGACTTCGCCGGCGAGTTCCTGCCCCAGCATGTCCGAGACGGACTTGAGCGGCTGCTCGACGAAGGCGTGGTCAAGTCCCTCGCCGACCGACTCGACACCTTCGAGAACGACGCGCTGCTCACCCGCACCCGAGCGCTACTCCGCAGCGGCGTTTACCCCGACGACCCGACCGGTCGCCGCTGGCCCTGGCCCATGGTCTGAGGGGTCAGGCACATTTCATTAACAACTGGTGAGCCGAAGGCGGGTT
Source organism: Acidimicrobiales bacterium (assembly GCA_020629375.1). Classification (GTDB taxonomy): domain Bacteria; phylum Actinomycetota; class Acidimicrobiia; order Acidimicrobiales; family SHLQ01; genus SHLQ01. Next base: position 253 of record JAHDDK010000031.1, on the reverse strand, counting down.
GTTAATGAAATGTGCCTGACCCCACGTTGCTCGAAAACGACGAGAGCCGGGCGCACAAGGCACCCGGCTCTCCGCGATGTCTTGCGTGGCACAGCCCCGCAGACAGCTCAGCGCGCCTCGAGAGCCTCGATGAGCTTCGGGACGACAGCGTGCACATCGCCGACGATGCCGAGGTCAGCTACGCCGAAGATTGGTGCTTCTTCGTCCTTGTTGATCGCGATGATGTGCTTGGAGCCCTTCATGCCCACGAGGT
>JAHDDK010000108.1 GCA_020629375.1 Acidimicrobiales bacterium | reverse complement strand
CCCAAACCGATCGAGGTCCGGCTGCTCCGGCCGAAGCCGTCGGTCGATGGGCTGGAGAGCGATCCGCCCGCCAAGCAGCTCTCGGTCATCTGCTACCTGGCGTACCACCGCTCGGTCACCTCGCAGCGCCTGCGCGATACGTTTTGGCCCAATGCCACCAGCCGCAAGACGGCCGACAATGCAATCAGTCAGATCCGCACGATGCTCGGCGTCTCCGACGACGGCGATCAGCGTCTCACCCAGGCGATCAACACCGGTGAGAACCAGCTGAGCGACGAGGTCGGCTGCGACTGGCACCGAGCCGAGGCGCTGATTGATGCTTCGAAAGGCCGTCCGGCCGCGGAACAGACGGATCTGCTGGCTGCCGCCCTTGAACTCGTAGGAGGCCAGATCGGGGCAGATGCGCCGGCACGACAGTTCGGATGGCTGGTCGAGGACCATCAGGTCTACGGCTACATGGAACGCGTCCTCGTTGACGCTGCGTCGGCGCTCGGAACGCTTGGACTTGCCACCAGCGACATACGACTTGCTGACGAGGCAGCAGCGGCGGGAATTCGCCTCACTCCTGACAGCGAGGCGATGTGCCGACTTCGAATGAGGACGGCGGCTGCTAGGGGTGATGGGCCGGCGATCGCGGCTTCGTTCAATCAAGCGTTGCGGTCAGCGGAGAGACTTGGTCCATGGGTCGAAGTGGACCAGGCGACGGCGGCGTTGTGGAGTGAGATCGGCCCCGGCGCAGCTGGCTCTGGATCAGCATCCACCAGTCAGAATCGCTAGGCCAGCTGCTGGGGTCCACCTGAGGACTGCAGACTCCGAACCAACCTTGTTAGGAGACTCCTATCGCCCACAAGGATCAGCGCTCGGCCCCGTATCCAATCGTCCTCCTCAAGCACATCTGCATGAGCGGCTGGAATCCGGTACCGCTTGTTCAGCCGGAACATCTCATCGATGAGAGCTCTCATCTCGGCGAGGTTCACGCCGGCGGATCGCAGAACTCCGTTCAGCGGTAGCGCTTCACGTCCGGGGACCACTTCGCAGGCCTCCCGGTACTGTCTGAGCAGACGGCCGAGCGTCGATTTCGAGTCGAGTAGGACGCCGGCGGCGGCGGCGTGCAGTCGGAGGACCCGTTCACAACCGGCGGCGAGACCGAGGAGTGGTCCGGAGTGGTCCATGTCCTGGGTCGCCGAGCTACCAAAGTGCTCGGCTGTCGCGAGCATTCGCCGGGTTGGTTGGTCTAGCAATTCCCATGTCTCGAGGAGATTCGACCGAAGGTTTTTCGTTGCGCGCTCGAGTGAGTCTTGGTCGATGGACGCCTCCATCTCGGCGACAGCCACACGCTGGCATTCATTTGCCCACTCTTCCACTGATTCGGCGTTGCTTGGGTCGGCAGGCCCTCGTGATCGAACGATTGCGCTCTTCGGAACCAACTCAGTTGCGAGCACGGCGAGAAGCTCAAACTGTGTGCCCGTCATCTCATCGAACGGATCGACCCCGATGGCAAGTAGCTCAGCTTCGAGGTCCGAACCACTCGTGAGCCGATACGAACGAGGCTGACCCGGGCAGTGAAAGACTATTGCACCTCGTTTCGGTAAGGATGCTGGGAGGTTTCCGAAATAGCCCAGAATCTTGTAAAGCTCAGACCCCGGGATCGAAGCTCGCTGGCGGAGTTTCGGGTCGATGAGCACCGGAGTGCGCACCCCAGCAGCGTCCTCAACGACCACGGTGATATCGGGGATACCGCCGAAGGACTGTGGGTCTTCCTCGGAGTCAACCTCGACGTACTCCCAGGACGGGCCCCCCACGTTGAGACGCCCGAGCCCGGCTTGAAACCAAAGCTCGACGGAGTAGCCCGCAGTTCGCCAGGTAGCGATTGGACCAGACGACCGCTCGAGCAGTAGCCGCGTCGTGTCGGGTGATCCAAGTCGGTGGGAGATTGCCGAGGCGAGGAGTCTGAGCGCCCAGACCTCGAACAACCGTGTGTCGAACCGGTTGTCGTAGAACAGCCACTCAAGGTCGCCGGGCGACGCTGCGCCGCCGATGTCAAAATCCTCGACCCACTCGGCAATGGCGCCGTAGGCCTCCGGATTTGGGATGTGCCCGGCCTCGATTCGTCGCTGGACTGTTGCGACGAGATCCCTGATCTCTCGCCTGCGGAGCACACCTTCTGCGTGTTCCAGGCACTCCGACAGCGTCTGGTGGCTAAGGAGCCTGCGCAGGCGAGTCGCAGCTTGCCGGACTCTGCGCAGCTCGATCGAGTTGTCGGGCACGCGTTCCAGCGGGATCCGCCGGATCTCGTTTAGCAGAAGGACGACAGCCGCAGTCGCCAGAGTGTTTTCCGGCAGATCGTGGCGGCGCCTGGTCTCGATGATCGGAAACGTTCGAGGTGCCGAGATTTCGTGTCGGCTACGCAGGTACTTCACGGTGTCTAGCCGGCCGCGGATTAGGCCTGCCGACACATCCGCTGCGCGTTGATACCGAAAGGAACTCCGTCGAAGGATCTGTTGGACTAGTGGGTCGATCTTCTCTGCGGCGGCCAGAAGGACGCGAAGCCGGACCAGCCAAGCGATTTCATCCAGCGGGTCTTCGGAGGAAGTGCTCGCCACAGCGTTTTCCGACTGCAGCGAATCAACGCCGGCTGCGAAGTAGCTCGCCAGCATCGGCAACGCCTGTGCAACGACATGACGTCGTTCGGCCGCCGTGAGGCTGCCTGAGACGCTGTCGTCATCGTCAGAGGGCGACGAGGGGTCTGCACCGCTCGTCATGCGAAGGACGTCGAGTGTGCCAGTCGTAGCTGAGCGAGCGAAGCCTTCGTTCGTGGGAGATCTGGCGAGATGGAGTCGTTGATGTGATCTAGCTGATCTCCGGCTAGGTCCATCATTTGCGGAACGACCAAGTCGGCGAGCGCAAGGTCCAAGTGCTGCAGGCTCCCGTCCCCATGCAGTGCGACCTGCCGAAGAACATCGACCAGTTGCGCTGAGCCCATCGGCCAGCCGGGGATATCGGCATGTCCGTACCGGACTAGGCGGACGAAGTCCGTGAGGGTCGCACGCGCGCTCTCGATCGCTGCGCTGACTGCAGCGTCGGTATGAGCACCGTAGGTGTCTGCTTGCCAGGAAACAGCTTGCGCTGCGGCCTTGTCGAACTCGTCAGCCAGTTGCGCCTCTTCGGGCACGCCAACGTACACGTAGCGAAAACGTCGTGTCAGCCCCTGGCTGAAGCCGTACACATAGCTGGTATCTACTGAGTTGAGCGTTCCAATTATCCGGAACCGCCCCGGGAGCCAGACGTTGGCCTTCTTCTCGTCTTGCTCGTACCAGAGCCGGAGCGGCTCACCTCCGCCGCTCAGCACCGTGTACAGCCCACCGATTGCCCGGTCGATCTCAGCACGATTGAACTCGTCGATAATGAACCAGTGTGCTTGGTGCTCATGAACGGCCGGATCGTCCTCGTGACGACGCATCGCTCGGGCGCAGTCGAGAGCCGCCTTAACGACGTGTCCCTGCCACGGGGCTATCGTCTCCATGGCATGGGTACCAGTGTGAGTGATCTGTGGCTGTAGACCACCGATAACGTCGTAGGTGCTCCAGTCGGCTGTGGCGGTCTCCAGGTGCGCCGAGCAGTTGAACGCCTCAGCGAGGACCGCAGCAAGCGTCGTCTTGCCGGTTCCAGGAGGCCCGGCCAAAATCAGATGGCCGGTCAACAGGCCTGTCACCGCTCGGTTGACCAGAGTTTCCTGATCGGGGAGAACCATCTTGCGGCGCTGTAGTCCCTCGACGACCTTCGCTCCGATATCCGCTGCACCGCCCGGGGCGACCAGCGGCGAATCCACGAGATCGCGCGTTTGCGTGAAGTCGCTCAGGAAGTCAATTTCGAGAGAAGTCATGGGGTACTAGCCAGCCTTGCTGATTTGTCGGCCTCAAGGAGGTAGTGAATCCGATTCCTTCCGCCATTGGGCGTCAGGTCCTTGATCTCTATCCCTACTACTCGCCAGAAGTACTCGGTCAGTCGGCGTCCATGCTCGTCGCAGATACTGATCCTGTCACCGGGGCGGACGCCCGCCGCGTTAGGACTGGCGTTCGGCCGCGGGTCGGCTTCAGCGACAATCTTGTCCGGTGAGATCTGCGAATAGTCAACGACGGCGACATGAACGTCTTTCGGAGCCCACAGGCGCTGGGTCCACTCGAAGAGCCCAGCGCTATTGGGCGGAGTGAAAGCGAACCGGGGATCCCAGGTGTGGTCGCCGTGTGCGGTCGCAACGGCTCCTGCCGACCGAGCGGCCTGAAGAAGGTCGTCGCGAATGTGAACACTGGACGAGGAGCCCGGGCTTCGTTTGACCCAAGGATCGAAAGCGACGTACACGCCCGTGGCCTCGTGCCAGCCAAGCCCCAGCGTTGTAGGAGTGATGTCGACCGTCGAGTTCTTCTGCCCGAACGATGTCCCTTGAATGCGCCAGTTGTCGCCGCTCCGGCCCTTCCCTTCGTGCGTGATCCTCCAGAGAAAGACGTCGTACGTGATGCTTCTTCGTCCTTGACTGATCGTTATTTGAGTTGGGTTCGGCGCACGCCTTGTTCCGGAGAGTGGGTCCGCCGTGAGCACCGGCAGGCCGCATTGCCCCAGTATCTCGGCGAAGTCGTCGTGAAGGGTCACGGGTCAGGCTCCTGGCACAAAGAACTCGTTGTCGACTCGCTCGAGGTTGTCGTTGCACAACTGTTCGAAGGCTCGCAACGACAGGCCGGTCGGTCGCTGGCCAGATCGGATCACTTCGCCGACTGCGACTGAGTAGAGGTAGTCCAAGTTTCTCTTCGTCGTGTTGCGACCGGAGTCGAGGCGGTTCAAGTGCGCAGTTACAGCGTCGAGGGCGATGTTCCCAGCGCCGTTGAGCCGCTCAAACCTCTGACGGTCCGGAGTGAAGGTCATCACGAGGTCATAGAACGGCACCAGCTCCCCTTGGCGGGCCTTGTAGCCCTTCTGGCTCCGCTGGCCCTTGTCCATGATGGACACTTCAGCTTGGTGCAGTCCTGCGTTCTCGACAGCGTCGAGCAGGGCCGACCACACTGCGTCGTCTGAGTTGTGGAAGACAATCGAAACCCGGCCCGTTGGACAGACCACGCGTCGACATTCAGTGAACGCCTCGGTGAGAAGGCGCTGATAGTCACTCACCGTCTTTCCGCCCTGGTGAACGCTTCGCGACTTGTTGACGACAATCTCGGCGTCGTTGTCACCTGGTTCACCGAGCCATGATTCCCAGACCAGGTTGCAGTCCGCGTAGTGGATGTTGTTGCCAAAAGGTGGATCGGTGAACACGTAGTCGATCGAACCGTCCGGGATCCATGAGAGATCAGTCGCTGACGATTGACGCACGGACACGTCGCTGTCCGGAAGCACCTCGTAGAGGCGGCTCACCTGTCTCAGTTGGTTGCGAAACACCTCGAACACGTTTGGCTCGGATACCAGCTGTGGAATGAACAGGGTTCCTGTGAGGGGCCTTTGTCCGCCCTTGGCGTTGTACCGCCGCATGCGGCTTGAGTGCCATGCCGTGTTCGTGAATGCGAACTCGAACGATTCTCGAACGGGAGCGTCGTCGATCGTCTGTATCTCGTGCCAAAGTCGGGAGAGAGCCAACGCCGGCCGTTTGTCGAACATGTCCTTCACCGTTCGCACGCCGCGGAGGTGAAGCGCCGAGCGGATGTACATCTCTCGGCTTGGGTCGATCGTGTGGTCTGGGATCCAGTGGCGAAGCCGTCGCCGCTGTAAGGCCGAGATTCGCTCGATCGCCGCGGCGCTTGGTTTGCCGTGGAGCAGCTTCCCGCCCCCAGAGGGCTTGATCGCAAGGTTGGCTGGCTCGGATCGGAGAGGGCGCTGGTGCGTTCGGTCGAACGGTGCGCCACAAGCTTCGCAGTCGATGCGGCGTGGCAGCGGCCCGGCGTGTGCCTCCGTGATCGCCCAGAGGTTCGATTCCGCTCGGCACTTCGGGCAAGCGTAGATCTCGGACCAAACGGTGTGACGCGCTAGTCCTTCGACTCGGTCGCCGTTCTCATCGATCACAGATGAGAGGTACAGGTCACGTTCGAACGCTCGCATCCACGAACGATCGAACCGATCAACTGCGTGGGCAATCGCATCAGTCGCTACCCGTCGGGTGTGGTTCCGTGCGAGATGAACTGCTCCAGGGGAAAGGTCTGAGAGAACTCCGCTGCGGCCAGAAAGCGCCACGGCAACCCCCGTCATGCCCGACCCGCAGAACGGGTCTAGAACTGTGCCGCCCACCTCTGTTGAGGCTTCGATGAATGGGACAATTGTCTCTGGGGGAACTTTCGTCGGATAGGTGTGCGACGTGTACCACGGGCCCCCTTTGCTGCCAGCGACGTACTCCGGCAGCGTTCGGCGCCGAGCGAGAGAGACTGGTCTCAGTTCCGAGTTGTCCATGCTGTACCTTTCCGGTCGAAGAGTTCGGAGCAGAGTTTCTCCACGGCGGCGAAACTCCAGCCCCGAAGGTCGGCGCCGTTCTCAAGCAGGTATCGCATGACCTGAGAATGAAGCCACGGTGTAGTTCTTTGTGACGCCGGCTTGCCCTCGATACAGCGCTTCAGTTCGTTGGCCACGGCGCTGCGATCCTGAGGGGTTTGCGGAGTGGCCGCTGAAGGCCGTGTTGTCTGTTCAAGGTGCATCACTAGGTCAAAGTTGGCCACTCGTTCTCCCCGCGAGGCGTGTCGCAGCCCCTTGAACGACTTCTGGCCCTTGTCCATGACGACTGCTGCTCGCATCTGCAGGTCCGCGCTCTCGACAGCACTCTGCACACTCGACCAGACTGCGTCGTCAGAGTTGTGAAACTGCAGCGATAGCCACCCGTTCGGACGCAGAACTCTCGCGGTCTCGCACATCGCGCTCGCCATCGCCTTCTCGTACTCGGCGAGGTCAGTTCGCCCGTGGCTCGCATCGAGACGTCGATTGACGACCGTCTCCGCGCCGACGTCAGTGTGTTCCCCGAGCCATGATTCCCAGAGAAACGAGGAGTCCCCGTAGAAGATGTTCGATCCGAAGGGCGGGTCGGTGAAGACGTAGTCAACCGAGTCGTCCGCCAGCCAACCGAGATCGGTCGCAGAGCTCTGTCGAACGGCACACGTCCCGGGCGCCGACCAAGTTGCCTCGTACATTTTCTCGAGTGTCGCCAGCTTGCGGCGCAGAAGGCTGAAGACGTTGAACTCGTAGTTCAACGACGCGATGTACATCGTCGATGAGAGCACGTTGGTCGGCCTGCTTGGATGCCACTGATAGCGCCGGGAGGCCCGGTTCACGATGGAGGTGAAGGCGAACCGCAGGGCGTCGCGTGCGTTTTCGTCGTTGATGCTCCCGATTTCGCGCCACAGCGCAGCGAGCGCAGCAAGGTTCTTGGATGTGTAGAAATCGGCGGCTGTAGCGATCCCCATCCGGTCGTGCTGTGCGCGCCACATCTCCCGCCATGGCTCCCACGGCGTCGTGGGGAACCAGTCATCGGGTAGGGGGCCGCTATCTGGTTCACGATCGTCGCCTAGCAGATCGCGGACAGTGCGGCTTCGGACCCCCGGCAGGCTGATGTTCTGCTGAACCGGTACTGAGCGGACCCATGGCGTGTCCGCCTTCTTGAAAGGCCCGTGGCCTCTTGGACATGTGAGAGTCTTCGAGAGGGTGCCAGCTGCGTGGTCCACGGCGTGGTCCCAGAACGAGATCTTGGTGCTGCATTCTGGGCACTCGTACTCGTCTGACCAGACGGTGTACTCGACTCGGTTGGCGCCCCGGCCGTAGAGGCTTTGCTCGGTGTCAGCAAGTCGCTCAAGCAGTTGGGAACCAGCCAAGCGAAATGCTCGCGGGTCGACTTGCGTCGTGTAGCCCTTCGCAATGTGGACCGCGGCTGGCGAGAGGTCGGATAGGACTGCGTGGCGTCCGGTCAATATGGCTGCGACGCCGGTTTGGCCTGAGCCGCAGAACGGGTCAGCGACGAAGTCACCTGGCTCCGTGTAGTGCTCGAGAAGCCGAACGATGCCCTCAACCGGGACTTTGGTGTGGTACGAGTGAGCCCGATAGAAGACGCCCCCCTTGCCCCCCTTGATCGTCGCAAGGTCAGGGGCAATCGGCGGTCGGGGATGTGGCCGAGTTTCGGGGAGCGGGGAACCGGTCGGCTCGTCGTTGTACCGATTCATTCGGCGGTCTTCGGTTGTCACACGTACCATCGTGGCTTCGCGGTGTGACAGTGATCCTCCGGTAGCTGGGGCCTTTGGGGCGCCGCCGATCGGTTTGCCTCCTGGCCTGAAGCTCGGCTGTCAGCCCAGGCGCCGATCTCTTGCCGGAGCCAGAGCCGAATCCGGCCCCCGGACTTCTCCACTACCGGCTGCGGGAAGTCGCTGTAACGGCTGAGGTAGGTGCTTACGCTGTTGTGTTGCGACAAGCCGAGCAGCTGCGCTACCTCGCTGGCGGTCACGAGGTCTTCGGTATCGACTTTGGCGCCCATCGTGTCAGAGTCTACGAAAGTCGACTCAGCCGATGGGTGATGGTCGCGGACTGGGTGGTCACGCCAGCGGCCCTACGGCCGCCGAACCCTGTCGCCGTCCTCAAGCTCGGGAGTGCGGCAGAAGAAAATCCACGACTGTCGCCCGAACGGCGAAGCGGGTTCGCTTCTCGCCGGTGGTGGCGTCGGCCCATTGCTTCTCGGTGAGGCGGCCGCTGACGAGCACGTGGCGTCCCTTGGCGAGGTGCTGATGGCAGGTGCCGGCGAGGCGTCCCCACGTGTCGACGTCGATCCAGAGTCGCCCGGACTTCGAACCTGATCGGCCCGAGGTGA
>JAHDDK010000030.1 GCA_020629375.1 Acidimicrobiales bacterium | reverse complement strand
GGCGCTCTACCGGACTGAGCTACAGCCACCATGAATGCGGCTCACACCATACCGCTACCGGACGCGGATGGCGAGGGCCACGCCGTGGGAATCCTCCAGGTCAGGCGGCGCGTCGACGGGCATCGAGAAGCTCAGCGCTCGACATCGGTCGCCCAAGATGGAAACCCTGCACGTGCGTGGCGCCCGCGCGCATGGCGTGCTCCAGCGACTCGGCGTCTTCGATTCCTTCGGCGACGACGGACAACCCGAGCGAACGTGCCCCGGCGCAGAGACCGGCGAACATCGCGTGGGCTCGGCGTTCACCGAGGCGAGCGGTAAACGTTCGATCGAACTTCAGGAGCGTCACGGGCATGGTGAGCACGTAGTCGAAAGAGGATTGGCTCGACCCGAAGTCGTCGACTGCGAGGTGAACACCAGCGGAATACAGCCGTTCGATGGACTCTCGCGCATTGTCGACTCGGTCGACGAGATGACTTTCGGTGAGTTCGAGGACGAGGAGGTCGGGAGCGAGACCATGGAACTCGAGGGCGGCAAGAACGACCTCGACGAAGTCGTCCTTCCCCAGCTGGATTGCGCTCAGGTTCACACCCATCGTGATGTCTCGGCCGACGGTTTCTCGGTTTACCGTCGCCGCAGCGCGTACGGCTTCGTCGACGATCCACTCGCTCAGCTCACGGATCAGTCCGGATTGCTCGGCGACGGGGATGATCTGCCCTGGCTGAATCGGGCCGCGGGTTGGATGGTTCCAGCGGAGCAGCGCCTCAGCTCCTACGGGAGCGTCGGGCTGGTCGACGTGGTAGATCGGCTGAAAGGCGAGGTCGAGCTCGTTTGCGTTGAGTGCGCGGCGGAGATCTCGACGCAGCGCAAGGGGGGACAGTGGTGCCGAGTCGTCCGGCATCATGTACGGCATCGCTTGGTTGCGGCCGGCGCGTTTGGCCTCGTACATCGCGTGGTCGGCCATCTGCAGGACGGTGAGCATCGTGGACGATGCCTCTGAGACCGCAACGCCGATCGAGCCCGACAGCTCGATGTGTGCGTCGCCGATGTCGAACGGCGCCCGAAGGGCCGGCAGGATGCGTTCGGCGAACTCCATGCAGTGGTCGTAGTCCGGAATGCCTTTCGCGAGGATGACGAACTCGTCGCCGCCGAGTCGAGCAACCAGGTCGTCGGCGCGAACAAGTGTCTGCAAGCGGCGACCGATTTCTCGGATAACGGCGTCCCCGGCGTCGTGACCCAACGAGTCGTTCACTTGCTTGAAGCCGTCGAGGTCGCACAGCAAAACGCCGAACCGACGATGATGCTCGCCCGGTGCGAGAAGGTCCGTAAGCGCCATCTCCAGTCCGCGGCGATTCGCAGCACCCGTCAGTGGATCAGTGATCGCCTCGACCTCAAGTTGCTCCTGTCGCTTGATCGTCGCGGTGATGTCCTCGGCCGAGCCGATCAGTTCGATGTGGCCCTTCGGATTCGTGTACGTCCGGACGCGGAGCCGCACGAATCGCTCCCCGGACGGCGCTCGGTGACGAACGTCAACGGTGGCCTCCCGGTCTTCGACGATGTTGGACAGCGCGACGACCAGGGGCGTTCCGTCGAGGGTCATCGCCGACTCGATCGGCATCCGATCCGGAACGTCGGCGCCGTAGATGAGATCGAGATTCGAGTTCTTGAAGAGGAGCGTGCCATCGAGGCGGCAGCGAAAGATCCCGAACGGAACGGTCTCGGCGATGTTGCGGATGTTGCGCTCGCGTTGCTCGACGAGTCGCGCCGCGATCACGTCGTCGGTGACGTCAACGAAAACGATCTCCGAAGCGTTGTACTGCGTCGACGCCGTCGCTTGGAACCAGCGTTCGGTCCGGTCGCGGGTGTTGATCCGAACGCGAGTCGTGGACAACGCCTGCATGGTCGAATCGAGCCAACAGTCGATGAACGCATCGACCGACTCACCCACCATCAGCTCGAGCACCGAGATCTCGGAAATACGATCCGCGTCGACCCCAACTACGTCGGCGAACGATGCATCGATCGACAGGACCATCAGACGTTCGTCGCAGATGAGACGGTGGGCGCTTTCGTTACGCCGCTCCTGAACAGGACGGACCTGCGTGAGACCTGCGGTTGGATGGAGGAGCAACAGAATCGCGGTCCGGTCCACAATATCGATCGCCGAGAGGAGCCAATCGCCGCCCCGCAGGTCAACGCTGACCGTTGCGACGCCGTCGCGATGCGCGGTACGAACTGCATGCAGGAACGCCACGTGGGCATCTCGGCCTTCGTTTGCAAAGGTAGGCGCCTCCACGAACGGCCCGAGCGCTGACGAGAAGTCCGCAGCGCGGATCCGGCGAAGAGCCGCACCGTGGACCACCGCGACTTCGGTGTCGGGGTGAGAGGTCAAGAAGGACTGGGCTGCCTCCGGCAGAACCTCGTTCGGTAGAACACCCATGCGTTCTACATTCGGCACGAGAACCGTAGCCTGAAGGAACTTCTGCCTCCGTGGCCAAACTGGATAAGGCAACGGGCTTCTATCCCGTCGACTGCAGGTTCGAATCCTGCCGGGGGCGCTACTTACGGACCGAGCTGGCTGCCGTTCAGCGAGTGACGAAAACGACGGACGAGCCCGTGCCGACGAGGCTTCCGGAGTCACCGATGACCTTTTGATCGCCGGACTCGAGGTCCACGAACCACAGACGTCGCGAACCGGTGATCCCCGCCCACCGTCCGTCGGGACTGATGTCAAAGGGGCGTCTCGACGTCCGAACCGACGTGTCAAGACGCATACCTGTCGTTGTGTTGATGAAGGCGGAGGACAGCAAATCGTCGGCGCGAGTGTGCACGATTCGACGACCCGCGAACAGTTCGTTGTCGACGTCGCTCAGGAGGTTTGTGGGGATCGGGGACTGGTCGTCGAACCTGCCTGACGTCAGGTCGAGCCATTGGCGACGACAGGTCGGCTCGCAGCGGTCGACGATCGCCCATGAACCGCCCAGGGCGACGATGTGACCGTCGAAGCTCCAGGTGGGAGCGCCCGGGCCGCTCACAAACGAGCCAGGTGTCGGTTCGTCGAGGAGAGGAGGGCGAGCCAGATCGATCTGCGAAGAGAGTTTCGATGTGCGAACGGTTCGTGTGGATGCCGCTCGGACCGGGGCCATGGTTCTCGTCGACAGTAGGCGCCACCGAACTTCGTCATCGCCGACCTCGGCGAGCCAAACCGTCGAATCAACGTCGGAGGGGGCGACGAGGTCGACGCGGAACTCCGCACCCGTTTCGAGTACCCGCGGCTCGCTCTCCGGGTGCGTGTTGGAGAACAACAGATGTCGGTCTCCAGCGAGGTCTGCGACGAGCACGTCGTCGCCTATCGCGAAGAGTGGGTAGCCCCGGATCTCCGCGACCGTCGACTCGCCGGTGTCGAGATTGACAAACGCCAACGGTGAATCGCCGCCGACCCAGGCGCCGAGCCCGGTCTCCTCGCCGAGTGGCCAGCGTTGATCGACGTTGTGGGTCGTCAGCGACGCAGCCACGGATTCTGGCGGGGGAGCGGCGATCGTCGTTGGGGCGCTGACGTCGGATGTGTCGACGGGCTCGGGCTGCCCGCCCGGTCGCAGCAGGAGCATGACGACCAGAATCGACGCAATGCCGACGATTACGCGGCGCAGCACACCCAACCGCGACGCTGAAGACTCGTCGGCTTTCGGTCCGCGAGGGTGCGCACCGAGGCCGTCGATCAGCGGGTCGGTGGCGGCTTCTTGCGAGTCCATCGAGATGCTCGTCCGAGCAATGGCGTCAGTGCAAGTGCGGAGATCGGTGCATGCCAGAGATAACCCTGACCGAACGGCACACGGAGATCGCGGAGCACCCGGGCCTGTGCTTGGCGTTCGACTCCTTCGGCGATGGCTACACGTTCCTCGCCGCTGATGATTTCCAAAACGTGACGGAGACGGTTCTCCGCGCGCACGTCGCTGTCGATCTCGGAGACGAGGCTTCGATCGATCTTCACGACGTCACTCGGGATAGCGATGAGTCGATCCACATTCGACCCCTGCACTCCGAAGTCGTCGATCGCGATCTTGATGCCGCGTTCGCGAAGCACCGTCAGCGAGTGGCGTAGGTCGTCTTCGTGCGCGGACAGCGCTTGTTCGGTCACCTCGACCTGCAGCATCGTCGAGGGAACGCGGTGCTGGCGAAGGATCTCGAAGATCTCCTTGGTCGAGAGCGAGTCGCTGACATGGTCGGGAGAAAGATTGAGCGACATCGTGAATCGCTCATCGACGACGCCCTGCCCCAACCACTCAGAGAGTTGCGCGATCGAACGGGTCAAGATCTCGAGATCGAGTTTGTCGAACATGCCCTGCTCGGTCCCCGGGGGAAGGAACGACGACGGATCGAGCATCCCGAGTTCGGGATGCATGTACCGGGCAAGCACCTCGACACCGATGATCTGTTGGTCCACCATCTCGATCACCGGTTGAAAGGCCAGGCGGATCTGCTCGGGTGAGATCTCGGTCTCCTCGGCGCTACGTCGTGCTCGACGAAGACCGCGGCGTCGTTCCTTCTCCCGATACATGGCGAGATCGGCACTCTTCAGCAGCGTGTCGGGCGTGTCGGTCACCTTGGCGATGGCGAGTCCAACCGATCCGCTCACTCGTTGCTGTCCGTCGTTGACCGCAACCGAACTGTCGAGTGCCCGCTCGATGCGGGACGCAATGCTCCGCGCCGTTTGCGGTTCGGTTCGGGTCAGCACGCAGAACTCGTCTCCTCCGAACCGGGAGATCAGCTCGGTCGGGCCACCCACCGAGGCCAGCTGATTGGCGACATGCTTCAGGACGACGTCGCCACCTTCGTGACCCTGCGAATCGTTGATTCCCTTGAAGTCGTCGATGTCGCAGAAGATGACGGCGAGCGGATCTCGTCGATCGAGCGCATCGTTCAGTTCTTCCATGAGGCGGGCCCGGTTGGCCAACCCCGTGAGCGGGTCATGTGTGGCGCGGTGTTGGAGCTTCGCTGCAGAGCGCCCGCGTTCTTCCGTGTCGGACTCGAGTCGCTCGTCGAGAGCTTTGAGGGTGCGGGCGATTTCGCCAACCTCGTCGTCGGTCGTGTCGCTGATCGTGTGGGTCAAACCTCCCCGGGCGAGCTGGTTGCCCGCCCGCACCACGTCTCGAATCCGTCGTCGCACGGGCACGAACGGGATGAGGGAGAGCAGAGCGATGATGGCGACTGCCGGTACGAACCAGGTCGGTATGCCGTCGGTCACCGCTTCGTCGGAGTCCATCGCGGCGATGACGACCCATTCGATGCCATCGATTGCCCGAAGAACAGCGTGCGATTCGCGTCGATTGAGCGGTGTGTTCTCGATCTCCACACGTCCCTCTTCGAGGGCGCGTTCGACGAGAGCGGCAGTGGCGGGATCGACCTGTGCAAGAGGACGATCACCGTTGTGCCTCGATGGAGTGAAGACGACGATCTCTCCCGTCGAATTCCGCGCCGCGAGGAGCGCTTCGGCCGTTTCCCCTGAGCGCGCCGCTGCCACCACATCAACCGATGACGTCATGTCGATCGCGCCAATCAGCCGATCCCCGGTCGCTTCGGCGCCGATAACGGGCGCCGCCGCAATGACGGTTACTCGGTCGCGGATCGATCGAGTCGCTCCAACGGCTGGGCTTTCCTCGGAGCGCTGGAGGAGGTTCGGCGTCGCGCCGAGGCGACTCGTACCGACATCGGCCAGACGTTCGACCTGAACGAACCCCGAGCGCTCCAGTTCGGCGACGATCGCCTCGGTCGATGCGCCCTCACCCAACGCCACTCCGGCAACGCCGAGGTGATCGATGCGCACCCGGATCGTCGATTCGATTGCCACCGCAGTTGGTTCGGCCACCGAATCGAGCGCGTCGAGACTCGCCGCGCCCGATCCGTCCGATCGGTCCTGGACCATCACGACGGCGAGCGTCGCCAGGGCCAGGCACGCGATGCCGACACAGAGGACGACCCGTCGGCTGATCGTCAGCCGGAGCATGACGTTGGATCCTCAGCCCTTTTTCAGCGAAGCGTAGATCTTCTTGCAGTCTGGGCAGACGGGAAAGTCATCGGGCTTGCGTGTCGGAACCCACTTCTTTCCGCAGAGCGCAACGACCGCGTGTCCGTTGACCGCGCTCGACGTGATGTCGGACTTGCGGACGTAGTGCGCGAACTTGTCGTGGTCGCCCTCGTCGGTCGTGGCCTCGCGAGTGGAGGTCTCCTCGATGGGGATCGTCGTCGTGTCACTCATCGACAAGTCGGTACGCATGACCGAACTGTACGGGATCGGCGCGGGAAGGCGTGATTCGATTGGCCCCACCACGCTCCTGGCACACCTTCACGCTTGTGCAGGTCGGTTCAGACCGTGGCGCCCGCAATCTGCGCCGCCAGGTCGGCGACGACAGCGTCGAGATCTTCGCCATGTTCGACGATCCGCTGCGCGTGAACCAGCGAGGGTTCGACGAACTGGTCGTGCATTGGCGCGACCGACCGGTCGAACTGTTCTCGGACGCTCTCGGGAGTACGTCCACGTTCGTCGACGTCGCGGGCGAGGCGTCGCTCGAAGCGGACGTCTTCGGGGCAGCGTCGGAACACACGGAAGTCGCACCGCTCGGCGATGGCGTCAAAGGCGAACAGCAAGATCCCTTCGGCGATCACGATGTCGTGGGCGGGCAGGATCGTGAGGTCGTCGGCCCGTTGATGTCGGGCGAAGTCGTACACCGGCACGCACACATCGAGCCCGTCGCGGAGAGCATCGAGGTGGCTGCCGAACAGATCTGCGTCGAGACTGTCGGGATGATCGAAGTTCACCTTCGCTCGCTCGGCCTCGGGCATGTCCCGTAAATCCTTGTAGTACGCGTCGAACGGGAGCACGGTCACCCGGTCCCGTCCGAGTGCATCAGCCAGTTCGTGTGCGAGACGCGACTTCCCCGAGCCGCTGCCTCCGGAGATTCCGATGATGACAGCCACGGGCTCCGACGGTACCGCGTCGCGTGCGTCGGGATGGCACTCCGGGTTCGCTTTTTGTTTACCCCCGAGGACGGCGTCCGTACGAGTTTGGCCCGTGGCAGGTGCGTCGGTGCCGCTGGGCGGCGGGTGGATCGGGATCCGGTTGAGAGTTGGCGGCGTCCCGTCGACTACATTCCGAGCACATGGGTCCGAGACAGGAGTTGATGGCCGTCGTCGATGCTGACATCGAGCGGCTCATGGCGGAGCACATCGCGAAGCGCCCGACCTGGTACGCCCACGATCTCGTGCCATGGGAGGAGGGGCGGAGCTATGTCGACGAACCGTGGGACGAGTCGCAGTGCACGGTCAGCCCCGAGGTTCGGGAGGCGATGGTGCTCAACCTGCTGACCGAGGACAACCTGCCCTACTACCACTATGCGATCGCCTCGGAGTTCGGTGAGGACTCGGCGATCGGCCGCTGGACGCGCCGGTGGACTGCCGAGGAAGGGCAGCACGCGATCGTCATTCGCGACTATCTAATGATCAGTCGCAACTGTGATCCGGTCGCCCTCGAAGACGCCAGGATGCAAACGGTCAGTCGTGGTTGGGACTCGCCGTGGACTGATCCGATCGACATTTTCGTCTACACCTCGGCCCAGGAGCTCGCGACTCGGGTGTCACACCGCAACACCGGCGTCGTCGCCGACGACGAGACCGCGTACGAGATCATGAAGCGTGTTGCGGCCGACGAGAACTATCACTTCATCTTCTACAAGGGGATCGTGTCCGCCATGCTCGAACACGATCCGTCGGCGTGTGTTCTGTCGATGAGGAAGGTCTACGAGAACTTCGCCATGCCCGGCACCGTTGTGCCCAACTTCCGGAAGCGTGCCGCCAAGACCGCCCGTGCGGGGGTGTACGACCTGCGTATTCACGCTGAGAAGGTGCTCACACCCGTGATGCGGGATTGGGCGCTCGCCGATCTCGAGGGCCTGAGCCCCGAAGCCGACGCGGCGCGCGAAGATTTGCTGGCGATGCCCGGTGCTCTGGTCGCTCGCGCCGAGAAGCTCGAGCGGCGGATGGCGAAAGCGGGTTGATCAGGGGCCGGTGAGGGCGGCGATCAACTGATCCACTGCCTCATCGGCAATGTCGCGCATCTGATCGTCGCTCCGATCCTGGATCGGATGTTCGGTGAACACCCGAGCAGCGTCGAAGCCAAGTCGTGTGCTCTGCACTTCGGCAGCATCGACGAACGGGGCACTCGCGACGAACACGCCCGGCAGACCTCGACGCTCCAAATCGCTGATGTCGTGCACACTGCACGACACGCACGATCCTCAATCGGCGAGCGCTTCGATTACCGCGTCGCAGGACGTAGCGATCTCGTGGCGCAGATCCGTGGGCGCGGGCTTGGAGAATGTGGGTTTCGTGAATCGTCTCGTCGACGCGCCGAGCTCGGTCAGGCGTTCCTCGACTCGATCCAGAAACACGTTGCCGCGCGGCTTCGAGATGTCGAGCAGGCCGATGGTCAGCCCAGCGAGCGACTCGGGTCGGGCGGTGCGCTCTCGAGCCACCGGGGTGGTCTCATCGGTCGGGTCGAGGACGGTCATGGTGCTCATCGGACGATCTCCTTCGTGACGGGGACACTACCCATGGGCCCGCTCACCCATCCACCGAAGGTGGACGAGAAGAGTCCTGCGGGCCCGCCGACATGGACGACGATCAATCCTCCCGGTCGAACCTTCGGAAGGGTCGATCCTTCGAATCCGAGGCCGGTCGGGATGCCCTCGTCGACGTTGTCGAATCCGCGCAGGATGCCGTCGACCTCGACGTCGAGTCGAGCGGTCAGTTCGGTTTCGAACCGTGCGCGGTCCCAGCCGGCGTCGCGGAATCTGGCCATGTGTTCGGGACAGATGGCGACGATGGTGTCCATCCCCGTGATTCGGGGGTGAACGTTGGCCCGAACAACCATGGCGATCGATTCGGTCAATCCGTCGGGGTCTTGGGTCATTTGGTCGAAGATGATGCGTGGCGCTTCGCCACAGAACGCGGTAACGGTCGAGACGTCCGAATCGAATCCGAGCGATTCGGCGAGGGAGGTCCACGGTGAACCCTCCTCGTCTTCGGCGAAACACATGCCGACTTTTCCGGGCTGTCCTTGCGTGCTTCGGTCCACTTCGCCGGGCCGCCCACCGCCGACGTTTCGCACGACGAGCTGAAGCGCTCTGCCGATGGTCGAGTTGGCGCGAGTGCCCTGGCCAAAGGCATTCATGCCGGAGTTCATCCCGATCTCGTGGCGAATCGGGCCGTTGACGATGAGTACCGGCGCAACGCCCATGGTCGTTGCGAGCACGCCGTGCATGTTGAACTCGTCAGTGCACACCGCTTCGACGGCGGCGATGACGACGGGGAGATACTCGGGGAGACAGCCCGCCATGACGGCGTTGATGGCGATCTTTTCGACCGTGACCTCGGCCAGGTTCGGGGGCACCACGGCGACGATGTCGTCGGCGGCTCGGGAGGTGCCGGTGAGCATTCGTGCGACGCGTTCTGGGGTCGGGGGGACGACGGGCAGCCCGTCGCTCCAGCCGCGGTCATGCATTGCCTCGAACGGGTCTTCGGCGGTGGCGAATTCGATGCGACGGGAGTCGAGACCGTCGCCGAAACGCGCTTCGAGCGCGTCGGCGTGCTCCGGGTCGACGCTCAATGAACCGCATCCTGGTCGATGCTCGGGAAGCCCTTCGCCGAGGGTGTCGATGCCCGTGAACTTCCGCCAGTCGTCTGTGCTCCAGCCCACGATGCGTCCTGACTCGACGCCGTCGCGAACGTCGATGAGGGTCGGGACCGTCTCGATGTCGGACCGCCAGCTCGTCTCCAGCGCCGTGTCGTCGACCACCCCGTCGATGGCCGGAAAGCTCGGATCGTCCTGCGTGTAAATCGTCATCGGGCGCTCGGCTCCCAGAGCCGCCAGAACGGGTACGACAAGTTCGCAGGTGGGGCAGTCCTTCTTGACGAAGGCGACCAGACCGTCGGGCAGAAGAGGAGACGACATACCAGATCCTCGCGCAGACCCACGCGAAACTGGAACGCATGACCTTCACGCAGTACCGAATCGATCGCGGCGGCGTGGACCGCCTGCTCTTCTTGATGCATGGCTACACCGCCGAGCAGCACCACCTCGCGTCGTATGTGCCGCTCGTCGACCCGGACGAGCGTTTCACGGCGATCGCGCCGCGTGGCCCGTTCGACATGCCCGATGGTGACGGTGCCGGTTGGTGGCATATCGATCTCGAGACGTTCGAGCAAGACACCAGCCAGTTCGTGCCGTCCCTCGAGCGGCTCGAGGAGTTCGTCGCTGCCGAGGCCGATGCTGCGGGCGTACCGCTCGAACGGTGCATCGTGGGTGGATTCAGCCAGGGCGGCTACCTCGCCCTGGCGCTGGCCGGCAAGGCTGACGCTCCCCGGTACGCCGGGGTGTGGGCGATTTGTTGCGGATTGCCGCCTTCGGACGTGATCGACGTCGACCTTTCGACCGGCGATGGCCGTCCCGTGCTGTACCAGTGGGGGACGAAGGACGGCTTCATTGGCCCCGATCAGCCGAAGGAGGTCATCGCCGCTCTCGAGTCGGGCGGGTGGGATCTCCGCCACCACGCCTATGACATGGCACACAGCCAGACCATCGAAATGATGGTCGATGCCCGAGACTGGCTCGCCGGAGTCCTCTGAGTTTCTCGCGATGGGAATCTGAGCCCGCAGGATCCTTGTGGACCGGCGCACACTGACCTCATTGAATCGCAGCGCCGGCCTTGACGAAGCGCACTCGACCTTCAGAACCAGAGTCGAGGGAGGGGCGACCCCATTGGCTCAATCCGCCTTCCTGACGAACCGAAGCTCAGTCGTGACCGGATCCGTCCAGATGCATCGCGCCTGGCGCACGTCGCTGACAATTCTCGCCGTGGGCGTGGGTTGGTTCGGCTGGAGCTCGTACCACCTGGTTGTCGACGGGCTGAAGGAATCTGACCCCGAACTCATGGGAGATGGAGCGGCTTTGGGCCTGATCTTTGGTTCGCTCGGCTTGATCCTGTTCGTTGTCGTCGCAGTAATGACCGTGCTTGTACTCTTTGCCGCGGCGGTGGACCTGCTCGCTCCGTGGTCTGAGGGAGGCGCAGCCATTGCGGGGATCGTCGTCTCACTTACCTGCCTCGTCCCATTCGGTCTTCTCGCCCTCTTCGGCAACTTCGTCGCCACGATGATCGTGGCCAACCTCGTGGCAATGTCGATCTTGGGGGTTGCGACCCTGACGGCGCGCAGTCGGCCAATCGTCGCCAATCCGCCACCTCCGAAGCCGGCGGATTGGCAGCCGGCTAGCCCCGAGGCTCCATCGACGGCCATAACGGACCCGAACTTCTGAGGGCGGTCGGGCCGCTGGCATTCCGCAGGTGCGAGCCTTGCGGCAAGGAGCAGCACCGATCCGGCTGTGCCGGTCGGTGCGGTGGTGGCCGCTGGCATTCCGCAGTGCGAGCCTTTTGCGAGCCTTGCGGCAAAGGGCAGAGAGCGAGTGATGGGAATCGAACCCACATCATCAGCTTGGAAGGCTGAGGTTCTAGCCGTTGAACTACACTCGCGGGTTCAGTCAGTGTATCCGTGGGGCGAACGCTTGCGTGCCCATAGACTGCTCCGCCTGTGAACAGCACGCTCGAAACCCTCGAGGACAACAAAGTCAAGTTGTCCGTCACGATCGACGAAGTCGAGTTCGAACCCGAACTCGACGCCGCCTACAAGCGGATCTCGAAAGAGGTTCGCATGCCGGGCTTCCGGCCCGGCAAGGTGCCGCGCAAGTTGCTGGAGAAGCAGCTCGGCCCGGCGATGGCGCGCGAAGAGGCGATGCGTTCTGCGCTGCCCGAGTACTACAGCAAGGCGGTCGTCGACAACGGCGTCGACGTCATCGCTGCCCCGGAGATCGAGATCACCGGTGGTCAGGAGGCGGGCGACATCACGTTTGATGCGGTGGTCGAAGTGCGGCCGACGGTCACGGTCTCCGGCTACGAAGGTCTTCGGATCGAGGTCACGTCGCCACACGCGACCGACGCCGATCTCGAGGAGCGTGTGGATTCGATCCGCCGCCAGCACGCCGAGCTCGAAACGGTCGAGCGGGCGGCGACCGAGGGCGACCACGTCACGATCGACATCGCTGGCACGGTCGACGGTGAGCCGGTGCCGGGGTTGACCGCAGAGGACTACGACTATGTCCTGGGTTCGGGCGCGGTCGTGGCGGAGATCGATGAGAACCTGACCGGAGCGTCGGCGGGTGACACCGTCGAGTTCGCTGCGGATCATCCTGCGGACGATCAGGACACGTCGATCGACTTTGTGATCGAGGTCAAAGAGGTCCAAGAACAGGTGCTGCCCGAAGCCGACGACGACCTCGCCAAGGAGGCGTCGGAGTTCGACACGATGGACGAACTTCGCGATGACCTCATGACCCGGATCGCCGATGTCAAGCGTTCGCAGGCTGCGGCCGAGGTCGACACGAAGACGAGCGAAGCGCTCGCCGAGCTCGTCACCGACGACCTGAGCGATGCCCTCATCGAGGACGAGATGGAGAACCGCGCGCAGGAGCTCGCGATGCGTATGCAGGCGCAGGGGTTGCAGCTCGAGCAGTACCTCCAGATCACGGGCACGACGCCGGAGATGTTCCGTGAGCAGCTCAACGAGCAGGCCCAGACGTCGGCGCGAGTCGACCTGGCGCTGCGTGCGATCGCCGAAGCCGAGGGCATCGATGTCGATGAGGATGAGCTCGACACGGAGTTGATGCACTTGGCGACTCAGCTCGACCAGCCACTTGCCGATGTGAAGACCACGCTCGACGCAAATGGGCGGATGACGGCCATTCGATCCGACATGCGGCTTCGCTCGGCACTCCAGTGGGTGATCGAGAAAGCCGAGATCGTCGATGAAGATGGGAATCCCGTCGACCGCGATCTGTTGACCCCGCCAGAACAGGACGACGCCGACGATGCGTCAGAGGAAGAGTGAACGTGACGAACGCACAGAACTATCTGGTACCGCAGGTCATCGAGCGGACCCACAACGGCGAGCGAGGCATGGACCTCTACTCGCGGCTCCTGAAAGACAACATCATCTTTCTCGGCACGCCAATCGATGACACGATCGCCAACCTCGTTTCGGCCCAGTTGTTGCACCTCGAGTCGGAAAACCCCGACCGCGACATCAACATCTACATCAACTCGCCGGGCGGCGACATCAACGCGTTGTTCGCGATCTACGACACGATGCAGTACGTGAAGCCCGACATCTCGACGATCGTGTTCGGTCAGGCAGCCAGCGCAGCTGCTGTTCTGCTTGCGGCGGGCACGCCAGGCAAGCGTCTCGGTCTGGCTCACAGCCGGGTGCTGATCCATCAGCCGTACGCCGGTGCGCAGGGCCAGGTGTCGGACATCGAGATCGCGGCCAACGAGATCAATCGTCTCAAGGTGCAGCTCGAAGAGCTGCTATCGATGCATACGGGGCAGACCGTCGAGAAGATCTCGGCCGACACGGACCGTGACTACGTAATGACCGCCAGCGAAGCCCTCGAATATGGAATCATTGACGAGGTCATCGACAACCGGGCCGCAATCGATACCAGTGGACCCATCAAGGCAGTCGAGTAGCCGACCGACAGGTTTCGGTAGGTAATCGTTCGATCAGGGAGCAGCGCGTGGCCAAATTCGGTGAAGGGGGAGAGCTTCTGAAGTGCTCCTTCTGCGGAAAGTCGCAGAAGCAGGTGAAGAAGCTCATCGCTGGTCCAGGTGTGTACATCTGTGACGAGTGCATCGACCTCTGCAACGAGATCATCGAAGAGGAGCTTGCCGAAGCGTCCGACATCGACTTCGGCGATCTCCCCAAGCCGACAGAGATCCACGAGTTCCTCGACACGTACATCATCGGGCAGGAGCACGCGAAGAAGATCCTCGCAGTTGCGGTGTACAACCACTACAAGCGGGTGGAGTTCGGTGCGTCGCTCGACAACGAGGTCGAACTCTCGAAGTCGAACATTTTGCTCGTCGGACCGACGGGTTGTGGCAAAACGCTGCTTGCGCAGACGTTGGCTCGCATGCTCAACGTGCCGTTCGCCATCGCCGACGCCACGGCGTTGACCGAGGCCGGCTACGTCGGTGAGGACGTCGAGAACATCCTCCTCAAGCTCCTGCAGGCCGCCGACTACGACGTCAAGAAGGCCGAGACCGGCATCATCTACATCGACGAGATCGACAAGGTCGCCCGCAAGAGCGAGAACCCGTCGATCACCCGTGACGTTTCGGGCGAGGGTGTGCAGCAGGCGTTGCTGAAGATCCTCGAGGGCACGACGGCTGCGGTTCCGCCACAGGGCGGCCGCAAGCATCCGCATCAGGAGTTCATCCAGATCGACACCACGAACATCTTGTTCATTTGTGGCGGCGCGTTTGCCGGGATCGAGAAGATCATTGACGAGCGCGAGGACCGTGGGGGCGTCGGCTTCAATGCCAACATTCGCCGCCGTGAAGAACGCGATGACCTGGGCGATGTCCTCACCCGCATGCGTCCCGAGGATCTGATGACCTTCGGTCTCATCCCCGAGTTCATCGGCCGTTTGCCAGTCGTTGGATCGGTAGGAAACCTCTTCCGTGACGATCTCGTTCGAGTGCTGACCGAGCCGAAGAACGCGCTGATCAAGCAGTACCGCAAGTTCTTCGAGTTCGAGAACTGCGAGCTCGACTTCACCGATGAGGCCCTCCTCGCGATCGCCGACCAGGCCATCGCCCGTGGCGTGGGAGCCCGCGGCCTGCGTGCCGTTCTCGAAGAGGTGCTGCTCGCCACGATGTACGACCTTCCGGGTCGAGATGACGTGAGCAAGGTCGTGATCACCGACGATGTGGTCAACGATGGCGTCAATCCGACGCTGCATCCGGTTCAGCCTGGTGCCGAAGACGACCGTCCCCGCCGCGCCGCCAGCTGATCGACGCCATCCGATCGACTCCAGCGTCGGGCAAGAGATGAACACCGCTGAGTGGTGCATCGGAGCGGGCCCTCGGGCCCGTGGAGTCATGTAGATGAGCTTCACTGACGCGTTGCGGTATCTGGATCGCCACATCAATCTGGAGGCTCGTGCGGGGTTCTTCGAGGGCCTGTCGCTCGAGTCGATGTCTGCGCTCATGGAGGTGTCGGGGGATCCGCATCGGGCGTTTCGGTCGATCCATGTGACTGGGACGAACGGAAAGGGCTCGACGGCGACGATGATCGCTCGCCTTCTTCAGGCGAAGGGTCTGAAGGTGGGCCGTTATTCGAGCCCGCATCTCGATTCGATCACGGAACGGATCGAGATCGATGGCGAGCCGATCGCCCGTGAAGACTTTGGGGCAGAGGTGCTGGCGCTGGCTCAGGTGGCCGAGCTGACCGAGCACCCAAACAGCTATTTCGAGCTGCTGACGGCGGCTGCGTACCGCTGGTTCGCCGAGGTTGCTGTCGATGTGGCGGTCGTCGAGGTGGGAGTGCTCGGCCGATTCGACGCGACCAATGTGATTGAGGCCGATGTTGCGGTGGTGACGAACATCGGGCGTGACCACACCGATGGCAAGGGCGACTGGCGACGCGACATTGCGGGCGAGAAGGTCGGCATCGCCAAGCCCGCCTCGACGCTCGTCGTGGGCGAACCGTCGCCCGACCTGCTCGACATCTTCGAAGGTGAGGGTGCGGCCGCGACGAAGCTCATCGGACGAGATTTCGAACTGATCGGTGATCAGCCGGCGGTGGGAGGTCGCCTGATCGATATCCGTACGCCTCGAGGCCTGTACGAGGACGTTTTCTTGTCGGTCTTCGGATCCCATCAAGCGACCAACGCCTCGATTGCCGTCACGGCGGTCGAGGAGTTTTTCGACGCTGCGGTCGAAGACGACGTGCTGGCAGAGTCGATGGGAGAGCTTCGGCTTCCGGGTCGGGTCGAAGTCGTTGGGCGAGAACCGTTGGTGATTCTCGATGGCGCGCACAATCCGCAGGCTGCACAGGCGTTGCGCTCGACGATCGAGGCGAGCTTTGGTGGCGCATCGCCACGGGTGTATGTCTTGGCCACGTTGGAGCCGCGGGATCCGGCGGAGTTCATCGCCGAAGTCGGTGTTGGCCCTGGCGATTGGGTCGTCGCGACTCCGGTCAACTCGCCACGATCGATCGATCCGCAACAAATCGTCGACGCTGCGACGTCCGCCGGGGCTACCGCAGAGACGGCCACCGATGCCGAAGATGCGGTCGACCGAGCGCGGGTGCTGGCAGGCACTGATGGCATGGTGATCGTCACGGGCTCGTTGTACGTCGTTGGCGAGGCCCGCAGTTCGCTGGATTGAGCGTTAGCCGGCGAGGAACGAGTCGACCCGGAGTTCGGTGATCGCACCAGCCTCGAGGCGGACTTCGACGACAGCTTCGGCACTGAGGACTCCGAAATCAATGATCTCTGCGAGCGTGCCGGTGAAGTCGAACAGGGTCGCCTCATCGGCGATCGGGATCTCACGTCCGCTGATGAGCACGGCGAACTGGGCGAGTTCGTCGTCTTCGCGCGTGAGGACCTGATCGATCCGCACGAACGTTGCGCCGTTCCCGTTGGCGACGACCTCGTCGACGGATCGGACTTCTCCGGTGAGCGCCGCCGTTGGAATCCAGGCTCGCGAGCTCGTGCCGGTTGGGAAGCGTGGAAAGTCGAGCTCGGTCCACGACTCACCATCGACGGTTGCGATTCGGCCAGAGGCAGTGATGTTGTTGACCCCGGCGCCGAGCGTGCCGAAGGCGGGCATGTCTGTGCCCGGCCAGGTGTGCACCGTCCAGCGTTGGCCGTTCGAGATCGTTGCGACGACGCCGGACCCCGCTGTCGCCATCGCGTCGAGGGGACGAAGGTCGACGCTTCGGTCAAGAGTTTCGGCGATGCCGACCGCCTCGATGGTGTCATCGATGAGTTCGTCGAGATCGCTCCAGGCTTCGCAGTCGGCGGCGAACCAGGCCTCGTCTTCATAACTCGAGGCACTCTCACCGTCGAAGACCCACGAAACAGTGCGAGTCTCCACGTTCGGACGCCGCGTCAGGTTGGTCAGTGCGTGCCAGCCGTCAGCGGCCTCGACCGAACCGTCGTTGGCGCCGTAGGAAAGATTCGTGGGCGTTGTTTGTCCACCAACGAACTCTGATGCGGTGAATCGACGTCCGTCGACCAGTTCGTCGACGAGGATGAGCAGTCGATCGTCGGATCCCGCCGAGTAGCAGGTCGGCATGGACTCGGCCGACATTCCGATCGGTGGCCGCTCATTGCGGGCGATCGTCGTCGTGGTCGTTGCGGGTGGTCCGGCCGTGGTCGCGTCAGCGTCAGCGTCTTCGGCGCCGGCGATCGACGTCGAGGGCGTTGTCGTCGTGGTTGTGTTGGCGATCGTGGTGGGGGCAACCTCTGTCGTGGTGGTGGAGACAGCGAGTTCGGTCGCTTTCGCCGGCGCGGTGGTCGTGGCGGAGCCAGCGGTGTCGAGCGTGGCGGTTTCGTCGCGGAGCGAGTCCGCAGCGATCACGCCGGCGATCAGTGTCGCTGCGGCGGCGAGGGCAAAGGCCGCTCGTCGTCTCTTGGCCCGGGGTTCGAGTAACGGACCTTCATGAGGAGAGATCGTCGTGTCGATCGCACGGTCGAGTCCGATTGCGGTGTCGGTCGCGTCGGGTGTGAGTCCGGACGACTCACGAGTCGTAGCGATGTTGTTCAACCGGACGCCGATTTCGTCCCAGTATCCGGCGCCGGGGTCGGGTACGGCGGCTCGGAGTGACGCAGCGAGACCGTCGGGCCAAGAGTCGCCGTCAGGCGCGGAGAGAGGATCGTCGTGTGTCATCAGGTGTCCTCCCATCGAGAGAGCCGTTTTCGGATGCGGGATAGTCGAGAGGCGACCGTGCCACGAGGAATCTCGAGGATCTCGGCGGCTTCGTCGATCGAGTAGCCGTCGGCGGCAACGAGCATCAGCATCGCCCGTTGGTCCGGTGAGCAGTCGTCGAGGACCGCGTCGAGCTCCGCACGGGTCACGGCTGCTCGCTCGGTGCCCGGGTCGGTGGCGGACGTTCCAAGGAGTGAGTCGATCTCGTCGTGGCGGCGACGCCCTTCGTAGCGGAGGTGGTCGATCGCCGTGCGATAGACAATCGAGTGCAGCCAGGTTTTCATCGATGCCCTCCCGTCGAACCGATCGATCGAACGGAAGGCTCGCTCGTACGCGACTTGCATGACGTCATCGGTCGCTGAACCGGAGCGGACGACACTCCACGCAACGCCCCGGAGGTCGCCGTCCCAACGTCGAATGAGCGCGCCGAAGGCTTCGGGGTCGCCCGCTCGGGCTCGTGTCTGGAGTGTCGATGTGGTCATCGCCGTGGTCACCGCATCCTTGGACGGCCGAGGGGTCCATGTGTATCCGCGGGAATCACGATGTTGTGATCGCACCGACGGTAGATTCTGCGCCATGAACCGGACCTTCGTGATCTGCAAGCCCGACGCCGTCGAACGAGGCCTCGTTGGGCGCATCGTTTCCCGCTTCGAGGACAAGGGCCTCACCATCGTCGCCGCCGAGCTGCGCCAGCTCGACGATGCCACTCTCGACAAGCACTACGAAGAGCATGTCGACAAGGGCTTCTACCCGGATCTCAAGGCCTTCATGAGTCGGTCTCCAGCGATGGTCATGGTGCTCGAAGGCCCGGACGACACGTATGCGATCGTTCGATCGATGATGGGGGCAACGAATCCTGCCGAATCGCCGGCCGGAACGATTCGTGGCGATTTCGGCACGATCATGACCGAGAACCTCGTCCACGGCTCGGACTCGAATGAGTCGGCGGCGCGGGAGATCGGAATCTTCTTCCCGAACCTCTGAGGTGGCCCGTCCCGGGCCGCTTGCGCGGTGATGTCGCGGCTCCTCTCTCGCCGTGATCTCGCGGCTCGTGGTTGTCTGCGCACGGAGGGTCGTTACGTGGTGGGTTGTGTTTTGCAACTTGGTTACGACACTGCCTAGAGTTTGGCCAGGAGCGAGGGGCCGTACCCATGCGGCGCCTCCGACTGGGAGCATCGATGGCTGACAGTGTGCGGAGAGGGTTCTCGGGCTTTGGCTCGGTGGCCGGGCGAGATATGGCCGTGGACCTCGGAACCGCCAACACCCTGGTGTACGTCCGCGGTGAGGGCATCGTCCTCAACGAGCCGTCCGTCGTTGCGGTCAACGTGCACACCGGTGAGCCGCTGGCCGTCGGCGCTGAAGCCAAGCGAATGATCGGCCGCACGCCATCGCACATTCAAGCGGTCCGTCCGTTGAAGGACGGCGTGATCGCCGACTTCGACATCTGCGAGAAGATGCTCCGCTACTTCATCGAGCGGGTGCACCCACGTAAGTGGGCTCGTCCGCGCATGGTGATCTGCGTCCCGTCGGGGATCACCGGCGTCGAGCAGCGTGCTGTGCAGGAAGCAGCCGAGTTCGCCGGGGCGCGCAAGCCTGCGTACATCATCGAAGAGCCGATGGCGGCAGCGATCGGTGCTGGTCTGCCGGTCCAGGATCCCACCGGCTCGATGATCGTCGACATTGGCGGTGGAACGACCGAGGTCGCCGTGATCTCGCTCGGCGGCGTCGTGGCCAGCCAGTCGGTCCGCGTCGGAGGCGACGAACTCGACGACGCGATCGTGCAATACGTCAAGAAGGAGTGCAGTGTCGCCGTCGGCGATCGCACGGCCGAGGAAATCAAGAAGGCACTTGGGTCGGCATGGCCGCTCCAACAAGAGCTCCGAGCCGAAGTGCGTGGGCGTGACTTGGTCACGGGCTTGCCACAGACCATCGAGATGACGACAGACATGATCCGCGAGGCGCTCGCTGAGCCGGTCCAGGCGATTTGCGATGCGGTCAAGATGACCCTCGATCAAACGCCCCCCGAACTTGCCGCCGACATCATGGAACGCGGCGTATGCCTTGCCGGTGGCGGCGCCCTACTCCACGGGCTCGACGTCCGCCTCCGCGACGAGACGGGTATGCCCGTCTTCGTAGCCGAACGTCCGCTCGACGCGGTGGCTCTCGGTTCTGGTGAAAGCCTCGAACAGTTCGATCGCCTGCGCGGCGTGCTGTTCTCTTCCAGCTCGATCTGAACCTGACGAATGACCGCGCCGCAGGGCTCGGGACGCCGCCGAGTGACCCTCGGGTTGATCCTGCTCGCGTCCTTGTCGCTGATCACGCTGGATTTTCAGAGTTTCGGACCGCTCGGGACCATCCAGACAGGGCTCCGCGAGATTCTCTCACCGATTCGTAGCGGGGGAGAGCGGATCACGTCGCCGATAACCGGACTCTGGGAAGGTGCGACCCAGTACGACGAGCTCGAAGCCGAAAATATCGAACTTCGCGAGGAGATCGACCGCTTGCGAGGTGACCTCGTCCGCTCCGGCGTCGACCGTGGCGATTACGAAGCGCTTCTCGAGATGAACGGTCTCGAGGTCCCGCAAGGGTATCCACTGCTGCTCGCCCCCGTCCGAACGGGCTCCGTCGGCAACTTCAACACCGGGGTGATCGAGATCGAACGTGGTACTGCCGATGGTGTCGAGAAGGACATGGCCGTCGTGACCCGGGCGGGCCTCGTCGGCCGTGTCGAGCAGGCCGATCGCACGTCCTCGACCGTTCTGTTGGTCTCGAGTGATCGCTTTGTCATCGGCGCCGAGATCAACGGTGAGGTTGGGCTTGCGCGGGGCATCAACAGCTCGACCCGGCTCCGGATCGAAGAAGGGATCAGCGGCCGCGCCGAGATCGAAGTGGGCGATCCGGTCACGACGACCTCGTCTGATCGAAGCCTGTTTCCGCCCGATCTGGTCATCGGGACCGTCCGCTCACGGCAGGTGAACGACGCGAAGACAACCGTCGTCATCGAATTGGCAGCAGCGCCCGTCGATCTCCGATTCGTGAGCGTCGTTCTGGTCAAGCCCGGCGAAGATGTAGATCCCGGCCCCGTAGGGATCGCTCGATGAGCCGCTGGCGAAGCACGGTCGTCCTGTTCGTTTGTGTGGCGATCCAGGTCGGGTTGTTCTCGTTCCTTCGTCCGTTCGGTGTGGCTCCCGACCTCATGCTCGTGGCGGCGATCGTCGGCGGGCTGATCGGCGGCGACGACTACGGCGCCCGGCACGGTTTCATCGCCGGGCTCCTCTTTGACCTCGTCCTTGCGGGTCCGTTCGGACTGGCTGCAGGCATCTACGGCGTCATCGGCTACGGATCGGGCCTGTTGGGGCAAGCGATTGACTCGGATGATTCTCGAATCCTGCCGTTTGGCGTCTTCTTGCTGACGATGGTCGGTACCGCCGCCTACGCGGTGTCGCTTGGCCTCCTGGGGGCCGGTGGATTGATCAGTGGCAGCGTTCTGTGGATCGCCTTTGTGGTCGCCGTGTGGGCATTCGTCTTTCTGTTTCCGGTGCGGATGGCTTACGGCTGGGTCGCGTCGGCAGAACGCCGATTCGCGACAGGCGACACCGCCCGGACTGTGGTGAACTGATGGAGGTTCGGGTGGTCACCAAACCGAGGTACTTCTGAGTGGAAGACTCCGTTCGTCTCCGAATGCGCATCCTGGCGGTCGTCGCCGTCTCGCTCTTTCTGGCGCTCTT
Organism: Acidimicrobiales bacterium; assembly: GCA_020629375.1. Classification (GTDB taxonomy): domain Bacteria; phylum Actinomycetota; class Acidimicrobiia; order Acidimicrobiales; family SHLQ01; genus SHLQ01. The sequence goes on along the minus strand of JAHDDK010000030.1, from coordinate 23,765 downwards.
CGGCAGGCTCTGGTACCTCCAGGCACTGCAGAACGAGGAGTTCCAGCAGGTCGCCACACAGCAGATCACTCGGAGTATCCGTACCCAGGCCGAGCGCGGCCAGATCTTCGATCGCAATGGACGCGTTCTGGTCGAGAACCGACTGTCGACGATCGTCACGATCCACCGCGACGAGAACAAGCAGGCCCTGATCGCTGCCGGTCTCGAGTCGAAGGCCGAACGGGACGAGTTTCGGGCCGAGATGTTCGCGACACTCGCCCGAGAGCTGTCGTCTTCGGGTCAGCTCACCAAGGTCTCGCAGCTCGAACGGGCCTTCACCGACCGAAGCTTCACCGACTTCGAAGAGATCCCGATCGCCCGAGACGTCGATGAAGAGCTGCTGATCTTCATCGGTGAGCGTCCGGACGTGTTTCCGGGCGTTCGGGTCACACAAGACGTTGTCCGGAGTTATCCGTTCGGCGATGCAGCGGCGCATCTTCTGGGCTACGTCGGGTCGATCAATCAGACGGAGATCGAGGCGAAAGAAAACCTCTACTTGATCGACGATCCCGATTCCGATGACCCGACGGTCAAGATCCAGGATCCGGAAGGGAAGCAGTACCGGCCGAATGACGAGATCGGAAAGGCCGGCATCGAACGATTCTTCGAGGATGACCTACGCGGAATCCCCGGCACACGGAGCTTCTTGGTCGACAACGTCGGCAACTTCGTTGCGCCGATCGGCGAGGACCTCGACCCTCGACCGGGATCCGACGTGCATCTCACGATCGACATCGATCTTCAGATCCGCCTCGAGCTCGAACTGAAGCAGGCCCTTGACCGGGCGCGGGAGGCCGAGGCCGAGCAGGACGAGCCGCCGTTCAACGCGCCGGCTGGCGCCGCCGTGATCATGGACCCCCGAACGGGGGAGGTCCTCGCTATGGCGTCGTACCCCACGTACAGCCCGGCGGACTTCATCGAGGGCTTGTCTCAAGACGAATACGACCGCCGTTTCAACGATCCGTTCGAGCATCAACCCCTCGTGAATCGAGCGATCGAGGGCGCCTACCCGGCCGCGTCGACCTTCAAACCCTTCACGGCGATCGCCGCCGAGAACTTCGACGTCTTCGGCTGGGACTTCGTCGAGGACTGGAACGTGTACACGAGCGATCCGGGCTACTGGGATCTCCAGTCCTGCAAGATCGACTTCACCGGCGATGTCGAGGGCGCCCTTGCCTCAGGTTGCCGAAAGCGAAACGCCGGCGACCAACCGATGGAAGGCGTCGACCTGCAGCACTCACTCACGTTCTCGTCGGACACCTACTACTACAAGATCGGCGAGGCGTTCTGGGTCGCCCCTGATGACCAGATCAATCCGGACGGCATCCAGATCACCGCCCGCGACTTTGGGTTCGGATCGGCGAGCGGTGTGCAGCTCCCCAATGAGCGCCCGGGGCTCATGCCGACGGCCGAGTTGATGCGGACCCGACACGAAGAGAATCCCGACATTTTCCCCCGAGGCCAATGGACGTCGGGTGACAACACGAATATCGCCATTGGCCAGGGCGATGTGCTTGTGACGCCGCTGCAGCTTGCGAACTCGTACGCCGTGCTCGCAAACGGTGGCACGCTGTACTCGCCGAACATCGTCACGCGGGTGGAGCCGAACCCGTTGTCGAACGACGTCGAAGTCACCTTCGAACCCCGGGTCCTTCGCGAGGTGAACATCCCGACGTCGATCGAGCAAGTCATCCTTGACGGGCTACTTGGGGTCAACTTCTTGGACAAGTTCAATGCGGCCCAACCTCCCGGAACAGCCTTCGACGCGTTCAATGAGCCGGGCGAGGGTGGGGTCGATTTCCCCCTCGCCGCATGGCCGGTGGCTGGCAAGACCGGTACGGCAGAGGTCGTCGGGAAGGCCGACAACTCGATGTACGTCGGCTTCGGGCCGTCCGGATCGACGTACTGGTCGACACCAGACAACGAGCCGGAGTACGTCATGGCCGTTGTGATGGAGGAGTCCGGGTTTGGTTCGAAGATCGCCGCACCGATGGTGGCGCGGATGTTCAAAGCCATCGCCGAGAACGACATCGATCGAGCCATCAGCCAGGACGAGGCAGACGAGTTCTACGCGCTGTCGGCGAGCCTCGAGCTCGAAGCGCCCGAAACGGGTGAGGAGCCGTGACCGCGCTCCGGGCCGGTAAGGCCGGTTTCGACGACCGCGAAACGCAAGGTCCGCTGTGGATCCGGCTCGACGTCTCGGTGATCCTGCTGACGGTCGCCCTCGTCGCGATGGGCCTGGTCGTCGTCTACTCGGCGACACGCGGGGTCCGGACTCCGGACGACACCCCGAATCGGGCCGTGTTGGAGGCGCAGATCATCTTCGTCGGTGTCGGGGCGTTTCTCGGGGCCCTCGCGGCAGCGGTCGACTATCGCAAGACGCGGGCAATCGTCCCGGTCCTTTACGCCCTCACGGTGGTCTTGCTGGTCGGTTTGTTCTTCTTCGGGTCGACCTTCAACAACGCGACGTCGTGGTATTCGGTCGCGGGCATGACGTTGCAACCCTCCGAGCTCGCCAAACTCACGCTCATCGTGGCGCTCGCGTCATGGTTCTCAAACTCGCGTGACTCCGGCGAGCTGTCGATGCCGGAGGTGGCGTTGGGCGGTGCCATCGCTGGGCTTCTCGGACTGCTTGTGCTGATGCAACCCGACTACGGCACGGTGATGGTCTACGGCGCCATCGTGGCGGGCATCGTCGTTGTCGGTGGCGTCAAGCCGTCGCACGTTGTCGTTGTGCTCTTCGGCCTGGTCGGGGCGGTGGCGTTCTTGATCTCGTCTGAGCGCCTCGAGGCTTACCAGATCGATCGTTTCACCGCCTTCGCGGCCGAGACCGGGACCCGCGAGCGGTACAACGTCGACCAGGCCGAGATCGCGATCGGCAACGGTGGACTGACCGGCCAGGGCCTGTTCGAAGGAACACAAAACAACAACTCGCTCGTGCCCGAGAAGGAGACCGACTTCATCTTCAGCGTGCTCGGCGAAGAGCTCGGCTTCGTTGGTGGCGCCACGCTGCTGGTGCTCTTCGGGTTGCTCCTGGCCCGCATCTGGCGCATCGCCGTACTGGCCGAGAACGACTACGGGCGGCTCATCGCCGTCGGGGTCTTCTCGATGTTCTTGTTCCAGGCGTTCCAGTCGGTCGGGATGAACATGGGCATCATGCCGGTGACCGGCATCCCTCTGCCAATGATCTCTGCGGGCGGCACGTCGATGATCACCAGCTTGATCGCGATTGGGCTGGTCGAGAACGTGCACGCCCACCGCCTTCGGTAAAGTCACTGCCCGCTGGCGCTGGCCCCGAGCGAGCGCAGCCGGCGCGTATCATCGACGTCATGTCGACCTCGACGACCGCTCTCTGGAACCAGCTCGAACCGTTGCTCATGCGCGTCGAGAAGCCCGCTCGCTACATCGGCGGCGAAGGCGGTGCGCAGACGCCGATCCACAACGATGGCGATGTCGCCTGGCTGTTCACCTACCCCGACACGTACGAAGTCGGCTTGCCGAACCAGGGCCTGCAGATCCTCTACGAGATCGTGAACGAGTCACCCCACGGCGTCGCCGAACGGTCCTACGCTCCATGGACCGACCTCGAAGCGCTGATGCGTGCCGAGGGCGTTCCACTCTTCAGCGTCGACACGCATCGAGCAGCGAGCGCGTTCGACATCATTGCGTTCAACCTGTCCGCCGAGCTCACCTACACCAACCTGCTCAATTGCGTCGACCTCGCCGGAACGCCGGTCCGCACGGCCGACCGTGGACTCGACGACCTCTTCGTGATCGTCGGCGGCCACTGCACGTACAACCCCGAGCCGTTGGCCGACTACGTCGACGCCGTCGTGCTCGGCGATGGCGAAGAAGTGATCTCCGAGATCACCGATGCGTTCCATTGTTGGAAGCAGGCCGGACGACCAGGTGGCCGCGAGGCGATCCTTCGGGAGCTGACGACGATCGTCGGGGTCTACGTCCCATCGCTCTACGAAGCGGTGTACGACGGCCAGGATCTGCTCGAGACTCGACCGTTGTTCGACGACGTGCCCGCTCGGGTCGAGAAGCGCACGATCGCCGATCTGGGGGAGTGGCCCTACCCGAAGACCCCCCTCGTCCCAATTACCGACGTGGTTCACGACCGGCTCAACGTTGAGGTGTTCCGCGGTTGCACCCGCGGCTGCCGTTTCTGCCAGGCCGGGATGATCACTCGGCCCGTTCGGGAACGTCCGGCCGAGCAAGTCCGCGAGATGATCTCGGCAGGGGTCGCTCGTGCTGGCTACGACGAGGTGGCGCTGACGTCACTCTCGACGGCCGACTTCAGCGGAATCGAAGGCGTCATCGCCGACACGATGAACGACCCGAACTGTTCCAATCTGTCGATCTCGTTGCCGTCGTTGCGGGTCGACGCGTTCGGCGTCGACATCGCGGCGGAGCTTCAACGAGGGCGTCGCAGCGGACTCACGTTCGCTCCCGAAGCGGGCACGTGGCGCATGCGTCAGGTCATCAACAAACTGATCCGCGAAGAGGACCTCTACGGCGCCGTCGAGTCCGCCTTCAGCCAGGGGTGGCGCCGCTCCAAGCTGTATTTCCTGACCGGACTCCCGACCGAGACCGACGAAGACACCCGAGGGATCTTCGAGCTGGCCCGCAACTGCGTGAAGATCGGCAAGCATCACACGTCCGGAGCCTCGGTCACCGTGTCGGTTGGCGGCTTCGTGCCCAAGCCATTCACGCCGTTCCAGTGGTTTGGGCAGAACACGCTCGAAGAGCTACGTCGCAAGATCGGTGTGCTGATCGACGAGAACCGCAAGAGCCGGGGCGTGCAGTTCAAGTGGCATGATGCCGAAGCCACCCTCGTCGAAGGCCTACTCAGCCGGGGCGACAGGCGGATCGGACCGGTGATCGAGACGGTTTGGCGCAACGGCGGCACGTTCCAGGAATGGAGCGAGCATCTCGATCTCGACCGTTGGCTTGATGCGTGCGCCGAACATGGCATTGACCATGAGTGGTACGTGTATCGCCACCGGACCGAAGACGAAGTCTTCCCGTGGGATCACCTGTCCGCCGGCCTCCATAAGGACTTCTTGTGGCAAGAGTGGCAGGACGCGCTCGCCGAAGTCGGTCTCGAAGACTGCCGGTGGACACCGTGCTACGACTGCGGTGCGTGCACCGGATACGGCATCGAACACGTGGTCGCGTCGGCTACCCCTCCTGCCGGCGGAAGCCAAGGGACCGGACAGGACCTGGCAAGTGGCGGCGCCGTACCGGTGACGCTGCTCTCGAAGGCTCGGGTGCCGGTCGGGTGATCCTGCGACTTCGATTCTCGAAGCAGGGCAAGATTCGATTCATCGGGCATCGTGACGTTGCCCGTATCTTCGAACGGTCCCTGCGCGTCGCCAAGGTGCCGGTGGCCTACAGCGAGGGGTTCTCGCCGCGCCCGAAGCTCTCGTTCGGACTTGCGCTATCGGTCGGATATGAGAGCGACAACGAGTACCTCGACGTATCAACCGCCGTCGATGTCGATCTCGCAGAGGTCGCCGCACGGCTCGGTGCAGCACTGCCCGACGGCATCGACCTGATCGAAGTCGGCGAGGTCGCCCGGTCCCGGACGTCACTCATGGAGGCGGTCACGAGCTGTGACTGGGCCATCGATGTCGACGGCCAGGATCTCGACACGGTTCAAGCATCTGTAGATCGGCTCTTGGCTGCCGATAGGGTGATGATCGAGAGAGAGCGCAAAGGGAAGCCGGTTCGCGATGACATCCGCCCCGATCTGCTCTCACTGAAGGTGTTCATGCACACAGAAACTGCGACTCCACGGATTCACGCCGAACTCGGCACCGAGTCCCGGTCGCTGCGGCCCGCAGAGTTCGTCTCGGTCCTCGAACCACCGGTTCGAGCCACGAGCGTGCGACGGCTGCACCAATGGATTTCAGACGGGATGACGAGAATCGAGCCACATGAGGCCGTCGTCTCCCGAGCTGCGCACACGAAGTGTGCGTCATGAGAAGGGAAACACATGTCCGACGAGAAGCCGGCGCAGCAGCGCCAGGGGAGTCGCCAACGCGCGCCTGAGAACTCGCGATCCTCGCAGGGCGATACGCCCCAACGTTCTCCGCGCAACGCGGGAGGCGCCAGCGATGGCGGATCCTCCTCGACGGCGGCATCGACAACCGACAAGCCGAAGGTTGGCGATACTCGCCGCCCCAAGATCGGCGACAAACGACCCGCTCCCGAAGCCCCGGCTGAGAGCGGCGGGAATGGCACTGCGAAGAGCGGGTCGGGCGGTGGACGACGTCGCCGCCGCGGCGGCCAAAACAAGGGCCAGGACAGCGGCCAGAACACCGGCGACGGTGGTCAGAGTCGGTCTTCGAACAGCGACCAGACCTCAAACAAGCAGAACCTTCAGAGCCGCAACCGCAATGGCTCATCGCCGAAAGGCGACGGCAGTCAGCAGAACGGTCAAGGTTCGGGAGGCGGCCGTCGTCGTCGCCGAGGTGGACGAGGCAGAGGTAATTCGGGGGGTAACACCTCGAACGAGCCAGTCACGGCACTGACCGGCGATGCGGTCGAACTCGACGACGAACAGCTCGCGCTTCGCAAGGGCCGTGAGCGCAAGGGCAAGCCGGCGGGGCGCTACCTCATGTGTGTGTCGGTTCGAGACAAGGCCACACAGATCGCCGTGCTCGAAGGTCGCAATCTCATCGAGCACTACGTGTCCCGACCGAGCGACGACATCAGCCAGATCCACGGCAACATCTACATGGGTCGAGTCCAGAACGTGCTTCCCGGTATGGAAGCTGCATTCATCGACATCACGACGCCCAAGAACGCCGTGCTCTACCGAGGCGATGTGCAGTTCGACCGCGAAGACGTCGAGTCCCGCAACCCGAAGATCGAACAGCTCCTCAAGCCGAAGCAGAACATCCTCTGCCAGGTCACAAAGAACCCGATCGCCCACAAGGGCGCGCGGCTCACACAAGAGATCTCGCTGCCCGGCCGCTTCGTCGTGCTCGTCCCAAATTCGGACACCTACGGCATCTCGAAGCGCTTGCCGGACAAGGAACGCAAGCGGCTCCGCAAGATCCTCGATCGCGTCAAGCCGAAGGGCGCCGGCATCATCGTGCGCACCGCTGCCGAGAACGTCACCGAAGAAGAGATCGTCGCCGACGTGAAGCGTCTCGCCGACCAGTGGAAAGCCATCGACGATCTCGCCAAGAAGTCGAACAAGCCGGCGCTCCTGTACCGAGAGCCCGAGATGGCCGTCCGCGTGATCCGTGAGGAGTTCAACAAGGACTACCGCGGGGTCGTCATCGACGATCGCGAGCTGTACGAGGACGTCAAGAACTACGTCGCCTCGATCACCCCGGCGCTGGCCGACCGTGTCCAGTTCTACGACCGTGAGCAAGAGAAGATCAGCCTCTTCGAGCGCCATCACGTCAGCGAACAACTTCGCAAGGCTGTTGATCCGAAGGTCTGGCTGCCATCGGGCGGTTCGCTCATCATCGAACAGACCGAGGCGCTTACCGTCATCGACGTCAACACGGGCAAGAACGTTGGCTCGTCGAGCCTCGAAGAGACCGTGTACCGCAACAACCTCGAAGCGGCCCGCGAGATCGCTCGTCAGCTCCGGCTGCGAGACATTGGCGGGATCATCGTGATTGACTTCGTCGACATGGAGATCAAGAAGAACCGCGAAGAGGTCACGAAGGTCTTCCGAGAAGCGCTCGCCCAGGACAAGACCCGTACGCAGGTGTTCGACATCTCCGAGCTCGGTCTGGTCGAGATGACCCGCAAGCGCATCGGTGAAGGACTTGTCGAGAGTCTCTCCTCGCAGTGCGACACCTGCGACGGTCCGGGTCACATCCTCGATGCGGAGTTGCTCGAAGTCTGAACGAAGGGGCACATGCCATGGCCGACACCGACACGATTGCCGCCGAAGCGAACGCATGGGTGACCGACAACTGGGACCCTGACCTGAGCGTCGGCGAATGGTGGGCGACGCTTGCCGACTCTGGCTACGGCCATCCAACGCTGCCGGAGAACGCCGGAGGCCGGGGATACAACCGTACTGGCAATCGTGCGGTTCGCCAGGCGATTGCGGACGGTGGAGCAATGGGCCCCCCTACAGGCCTCGGCATGATGCTCGCGGCGCCGACGATCGCCGCCCACGGCACGCAGGCGCAGATCGATCGCCTGATCCGGCCGATGATCGACGGCACCGACGCCTGGTGTCAGCTGTTCTCCGAACCAAACGCAGGCAGTGACCTGGCCAGCCTGCAGACCTCAGCGATCCGAGACGGCGACGAGTTCGTCGTCAACGGTCAGAAGGTGTGGACCTCGGGCGGCAAGATCGCCAACAAAGGCATGCTCATCGCCCGGACCGACGTCGAGCTTCCCAAGCACGTCGGCATCACCTGGTTCGCGTTCGACATGGACCAGCCTGGCGTCGACGTGCGCCCGCTCACGGAGATGACCGGCCGAGCGATCTTCAACGAGGTCTTCATCGATGATGCTCGCGTGCACAGCGACGACATGATCGGCGATGCCCAGAACGGTTGGCGGGTCGCCAACGACACGCTGCTGTTCGAACGCATGAGCCTCGGCGCGAATCCGGTGCCGCTCAAGAGCTGCTCGCCAGGACCGGTCGCCAACAACCTCGAACGCCGCGCCGGAGACATTGTCGTGTCCGCCGGTTCCGGAGAGTCTGGCGTCCCATCACCCAACCTCGTCCTCTGGGAACGACTCGTGGAGTACGCCACGAAGACCGGCCGCATCGAGGACCCGATCCTGCGCGACCAGTTCGTGCGGTTCTACGAACTCGCCGAGGTCAATCGGATGCTCGCCATGCGCGGGCGCGTCAAGGGAGCCAGCCCGGTCACCCCCAACCTGTCCAAGCTGATGATGAGCGACCTGTATCGAGGAGCCCGCGAGCTCGGCGCAGCAGTGCTCGGCATGGATGCCACCCTCCACGACGACGAAGGACTCGAAGCACTCGTCCAAGAACTGATCATGTTCTCGCCAGGCCCCGCTATCTACGGCGGCACCGACCAGATCCAGCGAAACATCATTGGCGAACGCGGTCTGGGCCTCCTCAAAGAACCCGGCCCCGACAAGACCACCCCCTTCAACGAGCTCCCAAAGAACTGACTTGGGGTCAGGCACTTATCATTAACAACTCGCCGTTGGCTCCTGTGTTGTTAATGATAAGTGCCTGACCCCAAGTCACCCGTCAGGCCATCGTGAGGCCGCCGCTGACGGAGAGGGTTTGGCCGGTGGTGAAGCCTGCGGCTTCGCTGCAGAAGTAGACGACCGCTGGGGCGACTTCTTCTGGTTGGCCAAGGCGTTTCATGGCGGTGGCGCCGGCCATGGCGTTGGTGACCTTGACGGCATCGGCGGCTTCTCCGGCGATTGCGTCGAGCAGAGGCGTGTCGGTAGGCCCAGGGCAGACAACGTTGACCGTCACGCTTTTTCGAGCGAGCTCTCGGGCGAGTGTCTTCGAAAAGGCGATGGTCGCGCCCTTTGCGCCCGAGTAGACCGCTTCGAGCGATGAGCCGACGCGGCCCGCATCGGACGAGATGTTGACGATGCGGCCCCACCCGGCGTCGACCATGCCCGGCGCAAAGGCATGGCACGTTCGCAGTACGCCTTTGAAGTTGAGATCGAGCACGTGGTCCCAGAACTCCTCGTCGGTGTCGAGGAACTTGCGGAATCGATCCCATCCTGCGGAGTTCACCAGGATGTCGACGGTGCCAAGTTCGGCGTTGATCTCTTCGCGTGCGCGTTGAATCGAGTCGGTCGACAGCACGTCCATCCGGAACGCCATCGCCGCTCCTCCGGCGGAGCGGATGCGATCAGCGACCTGGTTCGCTCCAGCCACATCGATGTCGGCCACGACGACTGATCGTCCATCGGCGGCCAGCGCCGAGGCAATTGTGGCGCCGATCCCGCTAGCCCCTCCCGAGACGACGGCAATCCGGTCCGGGGTTGCTGCGCCCATGGGCGGACACGCTACTCGGGTGGCTATGACCCGCGTCACACTGGGAGACTGAGGGTATGACGATCGTCGGAACGGACAGCCCGTTCGTGGCACCAGAGGTTTCGGACACTGAGCTCAACGACGTGGACCGAGCCATCCAACGGGCGCAGATCGAGCGCAGTGTCGAGCATCTCCGTGTGCTTGGGCTCGGCGAGATCAGCGTGGCGGTGGGATGGCCGACGGACGAGCCGCTCTTTGTCGCCAAGCGTTTGCTGCCCTCACACAACCGGGCCGACGCCCAGCGAGACGTCGACATGATCATCGACTTCGCGCGCCGCATCGAGGCCAATGGAGGGCGGTTGGTGGGCACCGATGTACGCGTGCTCGACCGTGACGGTGGCGGGTTCGTGCCGTATTTGCTCCAACCGGTGATCCCCGGCGAGCTCTTGGCCGAGCGACTCCTTGAGACGGAAACGCCCGCAGTCGACCACCCAGTTCTCGTTGCGCTGTGCAACATGGTTACCGAGGTCAACAGCGCAGATTTCGCCATCGACCCGCAGGTCCCGAACTTTGCCTGGCACGACGACGAGCTTTGGCTCTTTGACTTCTCGACGCCGATGACCTTCGACTCCGAGGGTCGCTTCAACGGCAACTTCGACTCGGGGTACCGAACACTGCCGGCCGTCCTCAAGCCGGTGCTTCGGCGTGAGGTGGCGAAGATTTTCGGGTACTACCGGTCGCCGACGCACGCCCTCACGCAAACCGTCGTTTTCCTGAAGCGGATCGGTGCGGATGACTGGGTCGACCCGGCGATGGCGACGTTCAACACCCGCCTTCCAGACCCCATCGATCGGGCGCAGGTCGATGCGCTTTATGAGCGGCAGATCAAGGAGTTCCCGCGGCTCAAGCAGCTCGCCCGAGTGCAGCGGGCATGGCAGGAGAACGTGCGGCGACGCCCCTATGAGTACCTGATCACCGACAGCTTCAGCGGTCGTGTTCTGTAGCATCAGCGCACTCACCCATCTGGAGGACCGCCCATGTCGATGATTGGCACCCGTGTCGTCCGGCGAGAAGATCCGGCTCTGCTGAGCGACGGCGGCACCTATGTGGCGGACACCGGTCCCGAAGATGCGGCGCATCTGATCTTCGTCCGGTCGACGATGGCTCATGCTGCGCTGCTCGAGGTCGACACCGTGGAGGCCGAGTCGGCGCCCGGGGTGCTTGCGGTGTTTACGGCGGACTCGTTGGGCATGGATGCCCGGGCTCCGGGAAACCCGATGATCGACCAGGCGTTCGTGCGTGCACCGCTGGCGTCGGGGACGGTTCGCTTCGTCGGCGAGCCGATCGTCGCCATCGTGGCTCAGTCGATTGAGCAGGGCGTCGACGCCGCCGAGCTGGTTGTCGTCGACTACGAGCCCCTCGATGTCGTTGTCGATGTCGATGACGCGGCCGATGGGGATGTGCTGTTGTTCCCCGAGATCGGCACGAATCGGTGCTTCTCTCTGCCTCCGAACGACAGCCCGGACCCAACTGAGGGATGCGACGTCGTGGTCGAGCTCGTGTTCGACAATCCTCGCCTGACCGCCGCTCCGATCGAGCCTCGGGCCGCGGTTGCTGAGTGGCGGGACGGCCGGTTGACCCAGTGGTCGAGCACGCAGTTTCCCCACCGCACCCGGGACGCCCTGGCGTCGGCCGTCGGGGTCGAGACCGAGTCTGTGCGGGTCATCACCCCCGACGTGGGCGGCGGATTCGGAGCGAAGAACGGCTCCTACGTCGAGGATCTTGTCCTCGCACAGGCCGCCAAGCGTCTCGATCGCCCGATCCGGTGGACGGAGACCCGCACCGAGTCGATGCTGTCGCTTGCGCATGCCCGCTCGCTGCGATACCGGCTCGCCATGGGCGGCACGGCGGATGGCGACATCCAGGCGCTGCGGATTCACATGATTCAAGACGCCGGTGCGTACCCGCTGATCGGCGCCATCCTGCCGTTCCTCAGCCTGATCATGGCGAGCGGTTGCTACGCGATCCCCGCCGTGAAGATGACTGCCGAGAGCATGGTTACGAACACCGTGCCGATCGGGGCATATCGCGGCGCTGGACGCCCCGAAGCAACCTTGCCGCTCGAACGAATCATCGACGTATTCGCCGCCGAGATCGGCATGGATGCGGGCGAGCTCCGCCGGAAGAACTTCCACCGACCAGCCGATTTTCCGGTGAAGACCCCGACAGGGGCCGACATGGACTCCGGCGCGTACGCCGAGGCCATGGATCGTGTCGCGACAGCAGCCGGGCACGACGAGCTTCGAGCGGAGCAGGCTCGACGCATCGACGACCCCTCCGTGCCCCTTCTCGGCCTCGGGTGGTGCGCCTATGTCGAGATCGCCAACCCGATGGGGGCCGGTGAGTACGGGTCGATGCGGGTGCGTCCGGACGGATCCGCGGTCGTGTTGACGGGTTCGTCTGCGCACGGGCAGGGGCACGACACGGCCTTCGCCCAGATCGCGAGCGATCAGACCGGGATCGCGTTCGACCGCATCGAGGTGCGTCACGGCGACACCGACGAGGTGCCGCGGGGTGGCGGGACCGGAGGATCGCGGTCATTGCAGACCGGTGGCGTGGCCGTCTGGAACGCTGCGGGCGGCCTTGTCGACCGAGCCAAGGCCGTGGCCGCAGACGTCTTGGAGGCGAGCGTCGACGACATCGTGCTCGATCTCGAGGCGGGGGCGTTCAGCGTTGCCGGCACGCCGGCCGTGACGGTCAGCTGGGGAGACGTCGCTGCCCGTTGGGAAGGCGACGAGCAGACGCCGTTCATCGAGGAGACAGACTTCCAGCCACCGGCAGCCACGTTCCCGTTTGGCGTGCACCTGTCGGTGGTCGAAGTCGACCGCGACACCGGTCAGGTCACGCCACTTCGACACATCGCATGCGACGACGCTGGCGTGATCGTCAACCCGACGATCGTCGATGGGCAGGTGCATGGCGGAGTATCTGCGGGGATGTCGCAGGCGCTCATGGAGGTCTTCACCTACGACGAGGATGGCAACCCGCTCACTGCCAACTTCATGGACTACGCAATGCCTGCGGCGAGCGAGTTCCCGAGCTTCGAGCGGCTCGTCATGGAGACGCCGACCGACCGCAACCCGATGGGCGTGAAGGGGATCGGTGAGTCCGGAACGATCGGCGCGACGCCAGCGGTACAGAACGCGGTCGTGGACGCGTTGTCTCATCTGGGCGTGACGCATGTCGACATTCCGGTCAGCCCACAACGAGTGTGGCAGGCCATCAACCGGGGCTGACCAGCCTGGAGGAACCCAATGCCAGAGATCGATCACCTCGTTTTCGCCGCCGAAGACCTCGATGCAGCGGTGGCCGACGCGAAGGCACGGTTCGGCGTTGAACCGGTGGTGGGTGGCCGTCACGAAGGATTCGGAACTCGCAACCATCTGCTGGGCATCGACGAGACCACCTATTACGAGGTCATCGGAGTCGACGAGGATCAGCCAGAGCCCGCTGTCGACCGACCTTTCGGCATCGATCGGATGACCGGCAGTCGTCTGGTCACCTTTGCGATCCACCCTGCACCCGGCGAGCGCCTCGAGGAGGTCGGGCAGATGATGGTGGCAGCGGGCATCGATGTTGGTGACGTCGCATCGATGAGCCGTCGGACTCCGACGGGGGAGGTTCTGCGATGGAGCCAACTCCGGGGGTCCGGTACGGGATTCGCTGGTGGGGGAGTTGTCCCGTTCGTGATCGACTGGGGGAGCGGCCCGGGTCCGGCGCCGACATTGCCATCGATGGGCGAGCTCATCGAGCTCGAGCTTCGCCACCCGGACGAGTCAGTTCGAGCCATGCTCGCGTCCTTCAGCCTGCCCCGTGTCTCGGTGGTGCGCGGGCCTGAGGGTCTCTCGGCAACCTTCTCCACCTCGCACGGCGACGTCGTGATCGACTGACCTCCGCCGCCGTCGGTTGCCGCGTGATGCGTGCAATCGGAGTATGTGTCGATTATGTTACGAGCATTACGAATCGACATGCGGGTGGTTGGAAGGACACGGCAACGTGGGCGAGGACTTCCTGAACGCAAGTCTCGGCATCGACTTCGACGGCGCTGCACTGATCACCACGAGTGGACCAATCGTGGTGCGGCTCTGCGGGCTCTCGCTCCTGTCCTTTCTTGCGTCGCGCATCGTGAAACGAGCGGTCCGCAACATCGACGATGCGCGCACGCGCCGACAGCTCGACTTCTTCGCCCCCAAGACGGTCCGGATCGTGGTCGTCGCGGTCGGACTCGAAGTCGCCGGGATTGACGTGACGGGAATGGCTGCGATTCTCGCCACCGTCGGGTTCACCGGTGCGGTCGTGTTCACCCCGCTTGGTCAGAACATCGTCGCTGGCGTGGTCACGACCCTCGATGACATCTATGACGTCGGCGATGTGATCGAAGTCGATGGCACCTGGGGCACCGTGCTCAGCCGATCGTTGCTGCGTATCGAGTTGGGACGTCCCGACGGCACGACGGTGTGGATCCCGAACGCCGTCGTGTCTGAACGGATGACGCTGAACCACTCCCGCATGGGCGGCTACCGAATCGAGATCGACATCCCCCTCGACCACAACCCCGACCGAGATCTTGCTCGCGAGGTGATGAACGATGTCGTTCGGCACTGGCCGTGGGAACTCCCCGAACGGCCCCCGACGATCTGCTTTGACGAGGTAGCCGGCGACGCCACCATCTTCAAGGTGTACGCGTGGATCGCTGACCGCTCGACCGAACCGATGCACCGATCGGCCTTGTTGACCGCCCTCGTCAACGCCCTCGAAGCCGCAGGCCTCTCGGTCGGCCACACGACGAACCTCTCCGCTCACGGCACATTGGGGTCAGGCACGCCTCATTAGCAACATTCGAGCCGTCGGCGAGTTGATAATGATGTGTGCCTGACCCCAGGTCACTCGTTGCGCAACGTAGCGATGACATCGGCGGGGGCTTGGACGAGTTCGATGAGGACGCCTTCGCCCGACAGCGGGAACTCGTCGTTGGACTTCGGGTGGACGAAGACGATGTCGTGCCCTGCGGCGCCCGGACGGATGCCCCCCGGCGTGAAACGCATGCCCTGCTCGGTGAGCCAGTCGACGGCGGCCGGTAGGTCATCGACCCAGAGTCCGATGTGATTCAGTGCTGGGTCGTGCACCTTCGGCCGCGAGTCAGCGTCAAGGGGCTGCATCAGATCGATCTCGATGGCGTGGGCACCTTCACCGATCGTCAAGATGTCCTCGGTGACATTCTCGCTGTCGCTCGTGTACTCGCCGGTCTTCTCGACCCCAAACGTGTCGACCCACAGCGATCGAAGCGCACCGAGATCGAGTCCGCCGATGGCGATCTGCTGAACGCCGAGAATCTGGAATGGGCGATCGGTCACGCACCAGCCCTTTCGCTCAGCAACTGCACGACTTCGGCTGCAGCCTCGGGAACGTTTGTGCCTGGGCCGAAAATTCCGACCACGCCGGCGTCGGTGAGTTCGTCGTAGTCCTTCGGTGGGATCACGCCTCCGCAGATCACGGCAATGTCAGCCCCGGCTGCGTCGAGCGCCGTGATCAGCTGGGGCACGAGCGTGGTGTGGCCTGCTGCATGGCTCGACACGCCGACGACGTCGACCTCGTGACGGGCGGCTTCGGCTGCTGCTTCTTCTGGTGTCTGGAAGAGCGGGCCGACGAACACGTCGATACCCATGTCGGCGAACGCGGTCGCGATGACCCGACCGCCGCGGTCGTGCCCGTCCTGGCCCATCTTTGCCACGAACATGCGTGGCGAGCGGCCATGGTCGGCGCGGAACGCCTCGACGGCAGCGATGACGGCCTCGAACTCGGGGTGGCCCTCGTACGCCTTGGCATACACCCCGGACAGCAGTTGCGTCTGAGCGCGGTGTCGTTCGAAGACCGCCTCCATGGCGTCGGACATCTCGCCGACCGTCGCCCGTGCCCGTGCAGCCTCTACGCAGGCCGCCAGCAGGTTCCCCGACCCGATCGCCGTCGACGTGATGGCTTCGAGCGCCGCCTCGGTGGCAGCCGCATCGCGGCTGGATCGAATTTCTTCGAGTCGTCGCATCTGCTGTTGGCGGACCTCGCCGTTGTCGATGTCGAGCACCTCGACACCCTCAGATGAGTCGACCGTGTACTTGTTCACCCCGACGATCGTGTCGACGCCCTGATCCACACGGACCTGACGCAACGCTGCAGCTTCTTCGATGCGGAGCTTGGGGATGCCTTGATCGATCGCCTTGGTCATCCCACCAACTGCTTCGACCTCGGCGATGATCTCCCGGGCCCGATCGGCAAGGGCAGCTGTGAGTGACTCGACGTAGTAGCTGCCAGCGAGGGGGTCGACCGTTCGGGTCACGCCCGTTTCTTCGGCAAGGATGAGTTGCGTATTGCGGGCGATCCGGGCGGAGAACTCGGTGGGGAGTCCGAGCGCCTCGTCGAAACTGTTCGTGTGCAGGCTCTGGGTGCCGCCGAGCACCGCTGCCATCGCCTCGAACGCGGTGCGGACCACGTTGTTGTGGGGGTCCTGCTCGGTGAGCGACACCCCCGATGTCTGGCAGTGGGTCCGCAGCATCGACGACTTCGGGTTCTTCGGTTCGAACTGCTCCATGAGCTCGGCCCACAACATCCGTGCGGCACGGAGCTTGGCGATCTCCATGAAGAAGTCCATGCCGATGTTGAAGAAGAAGCTCAGCCGAGGAGCGAATGCGTCGACGTCGAGCCCCTTCGACAGTGCGGCACGCACGTACTCCAGCCCGTCTGCGAGGGTGTAGGCGAGCTCGAGGTCGCACGTCGCCCCGGCTTCTTGGATGTGGTAGCCGCTGATCGAGATCGAGTTGAACCGAGGCATGTGTTGGCTCGTGTACTCGATGATGTCGGCGACGATCCGCATGCTCGGCTCGGGCGGATAGATGTAGGTGTTGCGGACCATGAACTCCTTGAGAATGTCGTTCTGGATGGTCCCCGACAGCCGGGCTTGATCGACGCCCTGTTCCTCGGCCGCCACGATGTAGCACGCCATGATCGGGAGCACGGCGCCGTTCATCGTCATCGACACGCTCATCTGATCGAGCGGGATGCCGTCGAACAAGATCGACATGTCCTCGACCGAGTCGATGGCCACACCGGCCTTGCCGACATCGCCGACAACCCGCGGATGATCGGAGTCATATCCCCGGTGAGTCGCGAGATCGAAGGCCACGGATAGACCCATCTGTCCGGCGGCGAGGTTCGCCCGGTAGAACGCGTTCGACTCTTCGGCCGTGGAGAAGCCGGCGTACTGACGGATTGTCCACGGCCGGTTGGTGTACATCGTCGCCCGCGGGCCCCGAACGAACGGCGCCTCGCCGGGGATCGAGCCGAGATGATCGACCTCATCGAGATCATCGGCGGTGTAGAGCGGCTTGACGTCAATGCCTTCGGGGGTCGTGATCGTCAGGTCGGCAAGATCTTTGCCGCGTAGCTCGGATCGGGCAGCGTCCTCCCACTGCTTCGGTGTCATCAGGTGCTCCGTTCGGGGTCGATCGGCCGCATCAGACCTTCCTGCGTCGCGGAGGCCACGAGCGTGCCGTCCTCGGAGAACACGTGGCCGATGTTGAACCCTCGGGCGCCCGACGCCGAGGGCGAGTGCATCGAATACAGCATCCACTCGTTGGCGACCACGGGTCGATGAAACCACATCGCATGGTCGAGGCTTGCGGCCATGATCTGATCGAACGACGAGGCGTGAGCCCGGACGGCGGTTCCGAGGAGGGCGAAGTCGCTCATGTACGTGAGTAACTGGCGGTGGATGGCCTGGTCGCCATCGGGGAGCATGCCATTTGCGCGGAACCACATGCGCCGAACCGGATCACCGGGCGTCCAGTCGCTCGGCGACACGAAGTGACGCACTTCGATCGGAATGCCCTTGAGGTTCCAATGGCGGGGCAGAAAGTCTCTCGACGTCAGCCCGAAGTCTTCGGGAGTCGGAGTGTCGGCTGGTCCCGGCACGTCCGGCATGGCCATTTCGTGCTCGAAACCATCTTCGCTCTTGTGGAAAGAGGCCGACAAGTGAAAGATCGCCTCACCATGCTGGCGGGCGACCACACGGCGCGTCGCGAAGCTCCGCCCGTCGCGGATCCTGTCGACGTCAAGGATGACCGGCACGGTCGGATCGCCCGGTCGCAGAAAGTAGGAGTGAAGCGAATGCACGTCGATCCCGTCGATCGTGCGATACGCGGCAGCGAGGGCCTGGCCAGCCACAAGGCCGCCAAAGAGGCGAAACGCCTCCCAGTACGGCGGATGCCCCCGATAGAGGTTGAGGTCGAGTTCTTCGAGGTCGAGGCTCTCCAGGATGATGTCGAGATCGGCCTGGTCTTCAGCGCTCATCGCTCGCATCGTACTCCCGGCCAAACCGTTACCCCGGTGTCAGACACCCCACGACGGATGACGGCGAGGGTTAGCCGGCTATGAGGGCTTCGACGTCTTCGCGGAGCGTTCCGTAGCCGGTACGCCGCCACGTGCCGTCGTTGTCGATCAAGACGTAGGTTCGTTGCTCGGTGACCCCGAACCGCGACCAGATCTCGCCGGTGTCGTCGGGAATGTGCGGAAATCCAGTCACGCCTTGCTCCGCGACGAACTCGGACATCGACGATGTGTCGGCGAGGCCCGGAACACCGATGAAGGTGACTTCGTCACCGAATTGGTTCTGTACGTCCACGACCGTGGGCGCTTCACGACGTCAAAACGGTCACCAGGGCGCCCAGAACCAGAGCACGACGTCGTCGCCTTGAAGCGAGTCCAGCTCGATGGTCTGCCCGTCGAGGCTGGCGAATTCGCCGGTCAGGTGCTCGTTCGCCGCAGCCGTGGCGGTCAGGTCCGACGCGGTTTCCGGCGCATTCGAGGCGCAGGCGGTCGTGATGAGCAGCATGCCGAGACACAGAGCCAGCGCCTTCCTGGTCGACGATCGCATGAAGGCCACGGTATTGCGTGTTGGACCCCGCGTGTGTGTTGCCATGCGACGTCCGAACGAACTCTTACCTAGCGTTGTTCGGCTGTTCAGTTCTCCCAGTTCGCAGTCAGCTCAGGGGTGCCGAGGGCTTCGAGGCGCTTCTCGATCCAGACGGGCGCGCCGGTTGGTTCGCCTGCAATCGTTGCACGGGCGTGCTCGCCATTCTCGTCCCACACATGACACGAGTTGAGGGTGAACGCCATCGACAGGGCCTTCTCCTCGTTTGTCCATTCCTGGGCGCCGAGGGGCTGGCCGTCGACGTGGGGGAGCTGGCGCATCGAGTAGATCGACTGAATCGCGACGGGAGCCATTGCCTTGAGCAGCGCACCGATGTGCGTGCACCCTGACTGGCGCCCGAAGGTGGCGTTCACGAACCGGCTGAAGCCAGCGGCGATCGATTGGCCGACGAGAGTCTGGTACGCCGCGGTGATCCCGGGACACTCGTGGTGCGGGTGTTCGGCAAAGCGCACATCGATCGCCGCGATCTCGAGCTCGGGGAACCGGAGGGTCAACGAGACGGTCATGTCGTGGACAGGCAGCGCGTCGGCATCGCCCTTCACGAACAGGCCTGCCGGCTTCGCATCGACGATTCGGCCGTCGAGGCGGATGGTCGCGTCGTTCACCCGGTAGGAGGCGACGTCGTACGACCGAGAGTGGATCAACACGTCACCCGAATCGAGAGCGTCTGCGTCGTATCGTTGGGCCATGGTGAAGAAGATCCCACGAGACGATCGTCGTGCCCAATACCTGGCGTCGGATCGTGATGTTGACTCCGCGGCGCTTGCCGCATTCGTCGAGGGCAAGAATCGCTGGGTGCTCGCGACGACGCGGCGCGATGGGCGTCCGCAGATGAGCCTCGTGAGCGGAGGCATGTTGCCCGACGGTCGGCTGGCTATCGCGAGCTACCCGATGCGAGCCAAGGTGCACAACGCCAAAGCGAACCCCGACGTGTCGGTCCTGGTTATGGGAGACGAGTTCAACGACGAATGGGTGCAGATCGACGGCACAGCCGAGGCAACCGACGTACCCGAAGCCGTCGACGGGTTAGTCGAGTACTTCAGGGCAATCTCGGGCGAACACCCCAATTGGGATGAGTACCGCCAGGCGATGATCGACCAAGGAAAGTCGGTGATCCTGATCACGCCGACTCGGTGGGGTCCGATCAGCAAGGGCGGCTTCCCGCCCGAACTGTTCGAAGAGGGCTGATCAGGCCGACTTGCGACGCTTGATCAGGATTCGCAGGATCGACAGCGCAAGCACAACCCCGGCGACCGGCGCGGCGCGTTTCCACATGGCGTTGCCCGCAACATCGAGCAGATCGATGGCATCGTCGTCATCGGAGGCGCCCTTCGACGCGGCCGACGACGCCGAGGGCGTGGGCGTGGGCGGGGGAGTCACGGCGGCGTCCTGAGGTCGGGCTGTCGACTCCGTTGTCGTGCCAGCGACGTCGCCGGAAGACGTGATCGGAGGCGGGGTCAGCTCCGATGGCTCGGCGAGCTTTCCGGCGACACACTCGGCGAACTGACCGAGCAGTTTCTCGCTCACGTCCTGCATGACGCCACGGCCGAACTGGGCGACCTTGCCGCTGACCTTGAGGTCGGTGTCGATCGAGACGGTGGTCTTGTCGCCGACCGCCGTCATCTGTGCGGTGATCGTTGCTTGGGCGTTGCCTGCGCCACGGGTGTCGCGGCCTTTCCCGTTGATGACGACCCGTCGGGCGACTTCGTCTCGCTCGACGAAGGTCGCTTGGCCGGTGTACTCGGCGGTGACCGGACCGACCTTCACCTTGACCCGACCCTTGTGGGTGTCGCCATCGGAGGACTCGAGCTTGGCGCCGGGCAAGCACGGGGCGATGGTTGGAATGTCGGTCAGAACGTCCCATGCCCGCTCGATCGGTGCATCGACGGTGAAGGAATTCTCGATCTTCATGCCTTCAGTATCGCACCTCCGCCGACGCAGTGATACGGGTTACCAGTACTCCTCGAAGTGGACGTTGCCGGGCTCCCCGCGGCGATCGATTGTGAACCCGCGCTCGGTCAGCAGCTGGACGACGCCAGCGGGTTCGGGCCACTCGGTACCGTCGGCGCCGTCTTCAGGCAGACCGATCATCGATGGATTGCCGCACAAGAAGACGTGGCTCGCATCCGCGGTGAAACGCTGTCCGGTGACCTCGTCGATATCGCCGTCGCGGATCAGATCTTGAAGGTACCGCTTTGGCACGTCGGTCTCGCGGGTCGGCGCCGGGAGGTAGTGGTATTGCGGGTATCGCTCTTCGAGTTCGCGGTGTTGTTCGAGATAGCCGAGGTCTGCCCAGTTGCGGACGGTGACGGCAGACACGATCGGCCCCATATGTCCCTTGCGGAGCAGCTCGGTGACCATCGCGTTGTGCGGCGCTTCGCCGGTGCCCGTCGACAAGAACACGACGGTTGACCACGGATCGGTGACCGAAGCGAGTGTGTAGCGTCCGGCCACTTTCGGGCCGAGATAGATGCGGTCGCCTGGCTTCTTGAGCGCCAGGCGAGGGGTCAGCGCCGGGATGTTGTCGTCGGTGGGCGGGACGAGCACGATGTAGAACTCGAGCTCGTTCTCGCCCGTCCGGCGTGCCAGATACCCGGTGTCGTCGAAGATCGGATGGGAGATCGAGTAGCTGCGTCGAATCAGTTTGAACCAGCGGTCGTCGAGGTTCTCGTCGACGGCGCCGTCGACCCGGGCCTCCCAGAACCCCAAGCCCAACGATGCGTACTGCCCTGGCATGTACGACGTATCGCCCGTGTCGGGGCGAACCCTCAGGACCCACAGATCGGAGTGCGTCGGCTCGAACATGGTGATCGTCGCGTTGTAGTGCTCCTTGCGGAGTTCATCGACGGCTCCCTCATGGCGAGTGCGTTGGGAAAGTACCGGCGCAGGCGGAACTTCGGCTTCGGCGAAGCACGCGTCGGCGACCACGTTGCCCGAGTTCCATCCGTGCGCGATCGGCACGGTCGGGTCCTCACCCGACACGCCGAGGAAGATTACCCGGCCGGTGTCAACCGCCGCGTCGGAGATCGCGGCACGAGTTGCCTTCGGCTGTTGTCGGCTCGACGCGAAGACGATGTGGTCGAACTCGAGGTCGGGTGTGCGGCGATCGTCGAAGTAGGAGATCGGGTATCCGTCGACATCTCCGATCTGGTTGGGGACCGCCCGGTACAGGACGGTGATCTTTCGTTCACGTTCGAGCCGTCGAAGCATGTGTGCACCCGCTGGCGACAGCTTTCCGGGGTCCATTCCGCCCGCGGCGTACACCACTCGTGCCCCGTCGTGGGCCGCGGCGGCGACGAGCTCGACGGCGTTGTCGGTGTGGCCGATCACCATGACGTCCTGCTCGAGGATCGTCCCGGGGAGCGCGTCGGTGTGAACCCGGTCGGAGTCGGGGATCGGGATGGGCGCAGTCCATGTCGGGTCGGGTTCTCGCTGCGCGACGAACACGCCCCGGGTGCGATAGGCGTGGAGATCGGTGTTGACGACGAGCTCGTCGTTGACCACGTCGACGGACTGGAGCTGCTCTCCGTAACCGACGTCGAGTCGGTTCTCGGGTACGAGATCGGGGAATGCCACATCATCGGACGGTTCGATGATCCGAATGAGTTCGATGCCTGAGCGGATGGAGCTGATGGCGACGGAGAGACCAGCGGCGGTCCCGCCGATGATCACCAGGTCGTACGTGCTGGATGGCGCATTCATGATGGTGAAACCTCCCTCTCCGATCGGCGCTTCCCACACGAGATGAAGTGGGCTGAGCGGGCCTCCTTCACCAGTTCTCGATCGGGTCTTGCAAAGCGCATACGGGGCGATGGCTACTGTGGGGCCATGAAGCGCAATGTGCTCGTGGTCGCCCTCGCTCTCGTTCTGCTCGTCGGCGGCTGGTTCGTCTACGAGTTCATCGACACGGACGCTCCGGACGAGGTGTCGACGCAGGCCGCGCTCGATCAGCTCGCAGCCGACAGTGCCGTAGCCGCAGATTCCGACACCAGCTCGGACGACGTCGTCGACGATGCGACGTCGGTGGCCGTCGGGGCAGTTGGCACGTGGGCAATTGACGACGAGTTCGGGGATTTCGGGTTTGGCAACGCGAGTGGCAGCTTTGCGGGGTTCCGTGTCGGCAAGACGTTCTTCGCTGGCGGCGGCGGAACCGCCGTCGGACGGTCGGGTGGCGTCTCCGGCGAACTCGTGATCTCGGCTGGGGAGTTCTCGAGTGGAGAGATCGTCGTCGACATGACGCAGATGGACTCCGACGAAGGTGCCCGGGTCAAAGCGATCAAGGACGTGATCAAGGAGTCCGAGCATCCCACGGCCACCTTCGTGGTGACCTCGCCGACACCCATCGACACGGACGCCCTCGACCGGGGCGAGACGGTGATCGTCGATGTTGCCGGGGAGCTGACGATCGCCGGCGTCACCAACTCCGTGACTGTGCCGGTCGAAGCGACAATCGTCGACTCGGGCGTCGGGCTCATCGTCGGCTCTACGGAGCTGGTGTGGGCGGACTTCGGAGTGGAGACGCCCGACTCGAGTGTGGCGACCGTTGCCGATGACGGAATCCTCGAGTTCCAGTTGGTCGTGCGACCCGCCTGAGTGTTGCTCACGGCCCGACTACTCCCGGGGGAGTAGTCCGAAAGCCTCCCGGTGTGGGACGACCCCGAGCGGTCATTTCCGCACGATGGGAGCATGATCAACGTCACCAACCTCACCAAGGCCTACGGC
>JAHDDK010000107.1:8408-8923 GCA_020629375.1 Acidimicrobiales bacterium | reverse complement strand
TGGTGGTGACGGTGCCTTCGCCGGCGCCGATCTCGGTCAGGTGATCGATCATGGTCGACTTCGCGTCGGCGATCGCCATGCCGTCGAGGAAGCCCGAGTTGATCGCCGGACCTTCTCCAATGAATGCGGTGTTCACGTCCCAATCTGCGGGCGGCTGGACGGTGCGAATGATGTCGAGGTTGAATGCTTCGGCGAACTCCCAGTCTCGTTCGTCCTGACCGGGCACCGCCATGATGGCGCCGGTGCCATAACCCATCAGCACGTAATCGGCGATGAAGACCGGGATCGAGGTGTCGTTGACCGGGTTGACCGCGTAGGCGCCGGTGAAAACGCCGGTCTTGGTCTTGTTCTCTTGGCGGTCGAGGTCGCTCTTCTGCGAGGTCGCGTGCCGGTATGCGGCGACGGCGTCGGCGGGGTTGGCCGCGCCAGCGGTCCATGCGTCCTTCGTGCCGTCGGGCCAGGCGTCGGCGATCAGGTGGTCGACCAGCTCATGTTCGGGGGCCAACACCATGTAG
>JAHDDK010000107.1:7506-8281 GCA_020629375.1 Acidimicrobiales bacterium | reverse complement strand
GTCGTCGAGCAGACGGTCCGCGTAGGCCGTGATCCGCATCATCCATTGCTTCAGCGGGCGACGGAACACGGGATAGTTGCCGCGGTCGCTTCGCCCTTCGGCGGTGACCTCTTCGTTCGCCAACACGGTGCCCAACCCGGGGCACCAATTGACGGGCGCTTCGGACACATACGCCAGGCGGTACTCGTGCAGCACCGCTCGCTGCTGGCTGATCGACAGCTCGGCCCATGGACGCCCGTCCGGGGTCGGGCGAGAACCATCCGCAAAGTCCGCTTCGAGTTCGGAGATCGGGCGGGCCTTCTGGGTCTCGGGATCGAACCAGGCGTTGAAGATCTGGTTGAAGATCCACTGCGTCCAGCGGTAGTAGGCGACGTCGGTCGTGGCGATGGCGCGACGATCGTCGTGACCGAGCCCGAGCCGAGCCAGCTGGCGGCTCATGTTGGCGATGTTGGCCTCGGTGTTCTCGCGCGGGTGCACGCCGGTGGATCGCGCATGTTCTTCGGCTGGCAGTCCGAACGCATCGAATCCCATCGTGTGGAGCACGTTGTGGCCAGTCATGCGCTTGAACCGCGCGTACACGTCGGTGCTGATGAAGCCGAGCGGGTGTCCGACATGGAGCCCGGTCCCAGACGGGTAGGGGAACATGTCCATGATGAAGAGCTTCGGCCGGCTCGCTAGATCCTCGGGGCCGTTCGTCGGGCCGTCGGTGAGTGATCCTGCCGGATTCGGGGTGTGGTACGTGCCCGCGTCCTTCCAGCGCGCCTGCCACGTCGTC
>JAHDDK010000107.1:0-7405 GCA_020629375.1 Acidimicrobiales bacterium | reverse complement strand
CGATCGGGACGCTCGGTTGTTCATGATCAACTCGATCGATCCGGCGGACCCGTCGAAGCCCGCGTGGTGGGAGATCCCGGGTGGGGGAATGGACCCGGGCGAGACGAGCGAGCAGGCGGCGGCACGCGAGATCGTCGAGGAGACCGGGATCACCGAGTTCGAGCTCGGACCATGCGTGTGGACGCAAGAAGTCCAGTTCACGTTTGCCGGGATCTTCTTCGATTCGCAGGAGTGGATCCACGTCGCCCACTGCGACGGCGGCGATTACGCACCGAAAGGCCTCGAGTTCTTCGAGGCGCTCGCCTTCAAGGGCGCGAAATGGTGGGACGTCGACGAGTTGTTGGCATCCACCGACCCGGTGCTTCCGCCGCGCCTACGCGAGTTCATCAAACCCATCGCCACCGGAACCCTGCCCGAAACCCCCATCGACATCAGCTAACGAGCAACGTGGGGTCAGGCACACCTCAGCGCTGGTCGAAGACGACTTTGACGCTGCCGCGTTGGCCGGCTTCGGCTGCGTGGCGGATGGCGTCGCGGTAGCGGTCGAGGGGATACGCGGCCGATACGAGTCGGCCGAGGTCCGCGTCGGCCGCCAGTTCCATCGCACGTTGGAATGAGGAGATGCGTTGACCGTCGGGCCAGACGTCGGTGCCGTAGGTGTAGGCGCCGACCATCTCGGTCTCGCGATGCCACAGGCCGGTCAGGTCGACCTTGACCTTGCCCGGCATTCCGACCATCAAGACCCGGCCACGTGGCTTGGTGATGCCGATCGACTGCTCGATCGAATTCGCGTTGCCGATCGCGTCGACGGTGACGTCGGCGCCTCCGGAGACGTGGTCTCCGAGCATCGCGGAGCCCGTGATCCGACGGACCGCCCGCACGACTTCGCCCGGTGCGACGACGGTGTCGGCGCCGAGGTCGGTGGCGAAGCGCTTCTGGATCGGATATTTGGCGACTGCAACAATCTGGCTGGCGTTGGTGTAGCGGCGGAGTGCGGCGATGGTGACGAGCCCCATCGTGCCGGCGCCGAGGACGACGGCGAGGCCGCCGTCGGCGAGCCGATCGGCGGCCTTTGCGGCAGCGTGTACGCCGCCAGCAGCTGGCTCGAGCATCACTGCGGCTTCGTCTGTCAACGAGTCGGGCACCATATGGAGCTGGCTTCCGTGCGCCACGAGTTCTTGCCCCCATCCGCCGCCGGTGTCCGCGCAGAAGCCGACCTGGATGCCATCGCGGATGGTTCCCCCGATGAGGTAGCCGTAGTCCTCGCCATCGCCAGGAGCGGCGCCGTCAAAAGCCGGTGCCTGCTCTCGAGCCTCGGGGCCGAGAACCGGTTCGAGCGCGACACGGTCGCCGGTTTCGGTCGTGCCGACGACCTCGTGGCCGGGCACGAACGGAAAGCTGACGAGCTCGTCGAAGTAGCCCGAGGAGTGCCCGTCGATCGTCGAGAGGTCGGAGCCGCAGATGCCGGTCAGGGCCGGCCGTACTCGTTGCCAGCCATCACCGGGCAGTGAGGGTGGGTCGATGTCGGTGAGTGTGAGGGGGCCGACGGCGGCGCCAGTACCAGGCATGATGCGACTGGCGACGGCCGCGGCGGCGTATCGACCTTCACGGCGTTCGAAGAGGAGGGCTTGCACCGTCCAAGTCTGCCCGGAGTCCGGACGCGACTCAATCCGGTGCGTCAGGCAGCCGTGGACCGGCGAGTTCGGTTCCCGAGGTCAGGTCGTATGCGCAGCTGAGAGTCGAGTTCGGTGGGTTCTCGAATCGCCAGTACGACGTCGTGGCAGCGGGGAGTGGAGCGATTGCATGCATCGACAGGAAGCCGGGCGGGGTGGTCGGGTTGGTCGCCCAATACTGCTCGAGCTGCTCCCGGGTGGTCCCAGGGGTATACACACCGGCGCTCACGCCGAGCGCGGAGCGAGAAGACGAGTTCGTGATCTCGATGGTGAGGTCGGCGGGCACGTCGTCAGGGCCGTCATAGCGGCATTCCTCACCGTCGAAGACCACGATGGCATCGGCGGTATAGGTCGAACTGTCGAAGGGCAGGAGCCCGAATGCGCTGCCGAATTGGCTTTCGAAAGCCAGCCGGTCGGCCCCAATAGCGATCGTCGCAGGGCGGCCATCGGGGTCCCGGATCGTCTGACCCGCATCATCTCCGTCGCCCGTCACGACCGACACCGATGCGGTTTCGGTCGTGAGCAGGTCGGGGTTGGTGAGGCTTGCGGCGGCGAGGTCGTCCCAGTGGTAAGCGCCTCCAACAAATGGGCTTGATCGGAGATGGTCGCGCAGGAGGACGGTCGCCGGTGGTGCGTCATCTCCAGCATCGAGTACGACGTCGTGCAGCAGGGGAGTGACGGGAACGTCGTTGGTGGCGTCGAGCGGGACGATCGTGAGGGGAACGTTGGTCTCGAAGACGCGAGCTGCGGCTACGGGATCGAACCAGATGTTGAACTCGGCGACGGGGCGGGCGCGAAAGCTGAGCGTGTTGCCGCCGACGTCAAACGCTCCTCCCATCATCAGCACTTCATCGACGTTGTCCAGGAGGTCGGGCTGGATCTCGAGCGCCTCGGCAATGTTCGTGAGCGGCCCGAGCGTCAGCAAAGTCACGGGTGTCTCGGCGCCGTCGATAGTGTTGATCAACAGGGTTGCAGCATCCTCGTCGGCGATCGGTGCTTCGGTGAGGTTCATTCCGGCGAGACCGTCGGCGGCATCGCGCCACGTCGTCGGGGCCAGGTTGGAGCCGTCGACGGGGCCGTTGGAACCGCAGGCGACGGGCACGTCTGGGTGGTCGAGGAGTCGAAGGATCGCGGACGCGTTGTGGGCTCCGGTAGGACATCGGGCGAGGCCGTTGCCGGCGACGGTGACGGCTCGAAGATCGATCTGCGGGTCGGTGGCGAGGAGCATGAGCGCTCGCACGTCGTCGAAGCCCATGTCGGTGTCGACGAGGACAGGAATGGTTGCCGACTGGTCTGAGGGGCTTGGTGGCGCAATCTCTGCCCTCTCGTTGTCGCCAGAGTTGACTCCGCACGCCGCTGCGACCGCAAGCAGAGCGAAGAGGGTCGTGGTCCGACAGCGTGCGCCCATGGCGTCAGTCTTCGGTGCTCGCCCAGGTCTGTCAACGAACCCGGTGAGTCTTGACGTCTATATAAGTAGTTATATAGTGACTGGTATGTCCCTGTCTCACATTCTTCTCGGACTGCTCGAGAAGCCGCAGTCCGGTTACGACCTGCGGCAGGCCTTCGAAGGCGGAGCAGCGCACTACTGGACGGCGGAGCTCAGCCAGATCTACCCCGCGCTGAAAAAGCTCGAGACGGCAGGCCACGTGACCTCCACCGAAGTCGCCTCGCAAAAGGGTCCGTCTCGCAAGGTCTACGAACGAACGGAAAGCGGGCGCGACGAGCTTGTCGCCTGGATTCGCACGGGCCCGGCTGAGTCGGCGTCGCGCTTGGCGTATGTGGGGCAGGTTGAGTTCGCCCACGTGGTTGACGACCTCGCCGTGACGTCACGGCTGATCGAGACCTTGGAGGTCTCGTTCGGGTCACTTCACGATCTCCTTGTCGAGGTCGAGGCCGATCTTCGACAGCAGACCCGGACCTCCCAAGTCCTTCACGAACTTCTTGCAGTCCGGCTTGGCCTCGTGACGCTGCGCGGGCGACTCGAGTGGTGCGATGACGCTCGCAAGCTGCTGAAGGACGCATCATGAGCCTCCACGAAATCCTTCTGCTTGCGCACATCTCGGTCGGGACGGTGGCACTCGTCTCCGGCGTCGTTGCTGCGTCGATACGCAAGGGCGGTCGGACACATCGTCAGGTCGGGCGAATCTTTGTGATGGCCGGTTGGGGTGTGGTGGTCACCGCGCTGATGTCGACGGCATGGGCGCTCTTTGGGGTTGATTCGTTCATCGGCGATGACCTGGCATCGGAGTCCGACCCCGATCGTGTCCGAGCACTTGTTCGGCTGTTCGTCGGCGTCCTTGGAGCGCTCGGGCTCTTGGCGGCTGGAGATCTCGCCGTGGGTACGTCGACGGTCAGATTCGGTGTGCTGCCTCGGATCGTCCGCCAGATTCTTGCCTGGGCAACTGCCGCAGCAGGGGTCTTGCTTGTCGCTGCTGGCGTCTGGGCACTCACTGGCGTGATCGGTCCGCTCGGCTGGTTTGGTGTTGGCGTTGGCGCAATCGCCATTGGCGAGGGCTGGGGAGCTCGTGATGGCGTCACCACCGTTCGAACGCTCGAAGCACACATACGGGGCATGCTCGGCGCACTGACGGCGTTTGCTGCAGCGTTCTCGATCTTCGGCTTTGGTCGATTCGTCTCGTTCGACCTCGTCGAAGGAGACCCGCTCGGCATCATCCCCGTCGCGGTCGTTGCTGTTGTTGGCTGGGCCCTCACACGCTGGTGGATCGGGAGGATTGACGACGGCTGGACACCGGACGCCGCAGCGTCCGACGCGGACGGGTCGGATCACGCCCCACCTGCCACGCAGATGCCCGAGCGGTAGATCGAACTATCGTCACCGTCCATGAGCATCGAGTGGGCGGTCCAGGTACAGGGGTTGCACAAGCGCTTCGGGGACAAACACGCCGTCGCAGGTGTCGACCTCGCCGTACCCGCCGGAACGTTCTACGGGCTTCTCGGACCGAACGGTGCGGGCAAGAGCACCACGTTGTCGATGATCACCGGTCTGCTCCGCCCCGACGCGGGGTCAGTAATGGTGAGCGGAATGGACGTATGGGCCGACCCGGTCGCGGTCAAGGCCTCGATCGGTGTGGTCCCCGAGACGCTCTTGTTGTTCGAACGGCTCTCCGGACGAGAGCTTCTGGACTATGTCGGACGTCTCCGTCGCCTGGATCGCGGCACCGTGACCGAACGGCGAGAACAGCTGCTCGACGTGCTCGGTCTCACCGACGAAGCAGACAAGCTCGTCGCCGATTTCAGTCAAGGCATGCGAAAGAAGATCTCGCTCGCAGCGTCGCTGCTCCACGCGCCGCGGGTGCTGTTCCTCGACGAGCCATTCGAGTCCGTCGACCCGATCTCGGTACGCCACATCCGCACGGTGCTCGACACCCTCGTTGATGGTGGCGCCACGATCGTGTTCTCGAGCCACGTGATGGCCACGGTGCAATCCCTGTGCGATCACGTCACGATCCTGGATCACGGTGCTGTGGTTGCGAGCGGGACGATGGCGACGGTCTGCGGCGACGGATCGCTCGAAGATGCGTTCGCGAGGGCGGTCGGAGCGGAGAATCTCGACGCCGCAAGCCTCTCGTGGTTGGCCGGACAGCATCCAGTTGCGCCTCCACCTCCACCTCCATCTCCACCGTTGCCCCCGAGCGATTCGCAAGCTGTAGGCGAGTCCGATGTCGACGGTTGAGCTGACTCGGCTCGTCATGGGCTTGAAGCTGAGACTTCTGACCTCGGGACCATCGCTGCAGGCGGCGCTCCGAGTGCTCGGCTACGCCGCGGCGCTGCTTGCGGGCGTCGGCGGCGCCGCAGCAGTCGTGTTGCGAGCCGACCGTGCAAACGCCTCGGATGAGCTGATGTTCTGGCTCGCCATCTTGTCGATTGGTTGGCTGGTGACACCGTTGCTCATGGGCGGCGGAGAGACGACGCTTACCGTGGACCGGTTCTCGCTCTTCCCGATTACGGTGAGGCAACTCAACGTGGCCATGGTTGGCGCTTCAACCATCGGCGCACCAGTCATCGGAACGGCAATCGTGCTCGCCGCGATTGCGAGTCGCGGCACGGGCGTCGTATCGGCAGCGATACTCGCACTGTGTGCGTTGGTGAGCCTGACGACGGTTGTCGTGGGGAGCCGGCTCGGCATTGCGCTCATGTCGGCAGGGCTCCGGGGTCGCAAGGCACGTGACGGCGCCGCACTGATCGTTGCCGTGATCGCCATGCTTGCCGGCTTGGCGTTCCAGCTCGGATTCTTCATCGTCGAATGGCTGACCCCAAGTCGCCTCGAAACCGGTCGATCGATTCTTCGCTGGTTGCCGGTCGGTTGGACGCCAGAGGCGGCAGGACGTGCCAGCGACGGGCAGGTTGTCTCCGCTGTGCTGTTTTTGGGTGCCGGAGTAGTGTGGCTTGGGTTGGTGTTCGAGCTGTGGAGGCGTGCGA
This sequence comes from Acidimicrobiales bacterium, assembly GCA_020629375.1. Classification (GTDB taxonomy): domain Bacteria; phylum Actinomycetota; class Acidimicrobiia; order Acidimicrobiales; family SHLQ01; genus SHLQ01. The sequence goes on along the minus strand of JAHDDK010000107.1, from coordinate 1,292 downwards.
CCGCCCAGCTGTTCACCGGTGCAGCGACGGCGGCAGCGGTCGTGATCGAACGCCGCTCGAGGATCGAGGGCGTGATCGCTGCCATCGCTCCTCCCGCGGTCGAAGCGTCGTGGATGCGGTCGTTGCGACAGATCCGACGCGACCCGAGAGAACTCGCCCAGCTGGCCGGGTTCATGCCGCTCGTCGTCATCATGGCGTTGCCATCGGCCGACCTGATTCGCGAGGGCGACCCACGGATCGTGCTTGCCTCGTCGATGCTTGGTCTGATTGTCGCCTTTACGTCGATGAACATGTTCGGCATGGACGGACCGTCGTTCGCCGTCGATGCTCTTGCCTCGGCTGATCTGACCCCAGTCGTGCTCGGGAAGGCCCTCGCCCGAGCGACGATCGGCATCGTGCCAGTTGTCCTCGGGGCCATCGGACTTGCGGCGTACACCGGCGGTTGGAGCTTTGTGGTGCCAAGCATCCTCATCGCCGTCTCGGCCTTGCTCGCGGCGCTGGCCGTGTCGGTGTACGTCACCGTTCGATACCCCTTCGTCGTTCCGGAGAAGACGATGTCGATCGGCATGCAAGGCAACCAGGGGTGCCTGCCCGGCCTGATGAGCCTCATCGGGCTGCTCGTCGCGCTGGTGATTTCCGCTCCGGGCGTCGCGGCGACTACCGCGGCGTCGATCTTTGTGTCTGCACTGCTCGGAGTGGTCGTTGGCGTCGTGAGCGTCGCCTATACGTTGTGGATCTTTGTGTACGTCGTGAGGACGAGCGGTCGTTGGGCCTCCCTGCATGTCCCCGAGATGGTCGAAGCCCTGTCGTTTCGCAGCTGAGCTGCAGCGTGATGCTGGCCCCCCGGGGTCGTCGTCGGTACTCTGCACCTCCGTAACTTGCCCCGCACTGGTCCCGGTCGCCGCTCAGGCCGCCGCCGGCACCGGAGAGGAACCCCGATGAGAATTCTTTGCGCTGACGCGCTCGCCGACGAGCTGCTCGACCCGCTCCGACTACAGGGACACGAGGTGCTCGTCGAACCCGAACTCGGAGCGACTGACCTACCGGACCGACTCGACGGGGCCGGGGTGGATGTTCTCGTCGTCCGGAGCACGAAGGTGAGTGCCGAGGCGATCGGCGCAGCGCCAGAACTCGGGCTGGTCGTGCGAGCTGGCGCCGGTACGGACAACGTCGACAAAGAGGCGGCTTCGGCCAGCGGCGTGTATGTGGCGAATGTTCCCGGCCGCAATGCGGTCGCGGTCGCCGAACTCACGATGGCGCTGCTGCTTGCGATCGATCGTCATGTGGCCGAC
>JAHDDK010000029.1:1608-46842 GCA_020629375.1 Acidimicrobiales bacterium | reverse complement strand
GACCGCCTTGAGCAACAGCGATCGTTCGTGGAAGGTCATCTCCCGCAGCGCCGGCCCACCGACCGTTCTGGCGTGATCGAGCACGGCCCCCATGTCGACCCCCTCAGAAGACACCGCACCGATCGCGTCGCCCGTCACGGCGTTGCGGATCGGGCGACCCTCTGTTCCTGCAGGAGGAGCGCTCCACACGCCGGCGACATGACTCTCGAGAATCCGCATGTCGGTCATGATACGGATGGGGCGCCGCTTCGTAAAGCATCTGTATCACGTTGTCGGCTCACTGGTAGGCTGAGCGCATGAACATCCTCGTCGTCGGCGGCGGCACCATGGGTGCCGGCATCGCCACCACCGCAGCGGTCCACGGCCATACCGTCCACGTGCGGGACGCCTCCGCCGAGGCGCTCGACGCCGCCCGAGCCAGGGTCGACGACTCCCTCACCCGACTCGCCCGCCGCAATGAGGCTCTCGATCCGACCACGATCATCGGTTCGATCAGCTGGGTCACCACCGACGGCCCTTCCCCGTCCGTCGACCTCGTGATTGAAGCAATCCCCGAAGACCTCGACCTGAAGATCGCCTGCTTCGGCGATCTCGAATCTGCAAACGACCCATCGACGATCCTCGCGAGCAACACCAGCTCGCTCCCGATCGGACGCATCGCCGAGCCACTCACCCATCCGAGTCGCGTGATCGGCCTGCACTTCTTCAATCCCGTGCCCGTCTCGTCACTCGTCGAGATCGTCACCGGCACAGCCACCGACACCGCGACGGTTGATACCTGCCTCGAGTTCGTCCGCTCGATCGACAAGACGCCGATCGTCGTTCAGGACTCCCCCGGCTTTGCGTCGAGCCGGCTCGGCCTCGCACTCGGGCTCGAAGCGGTCCGCATGGTCGAAGCTGGCGTGGCGTCCGCCGCCGACATCGACACCGCAATGGAGCTCGGGTACAAGCATCCGATGGGCCCGCTCCGGCTCACCGATCTCGTCGGTCTCGATGTGCGCCTCGCAATCGCCGAACATCTCCACGCCGAGCTCGGCGACCGATTCGAGCCACCGCAGCTGCTCCGAGACCTCGTCGAGGACGGCCACCTCGGCAAGAAAACCGGCCGCGGCTTTCACACGTGGTGAACCCGCTCGCCGCGCTTCTGGCCGACGAACACCTCGAGGCCAGCGCCCGAGTCATGCTCACGACGGTGTTCGGCGACGCGCTCCGTCCTCGCCGGGCGCGAGCCGGCGTCCAGCAGTTGAGCGCGATCATGGACCCGCTCGGCGTCAACGATCGCGCCGTACGAACCGCACTTCACCGACTCTCCACCGACGGTCTCGTGGCCGCGGAGCGAGAGGGGCGCCAGAGCTTCTACGCCGTCGCTCCCGAAGCCGACGCGACCTTCGAGCAAGGCGAGGCGCGGATCTACGGCGCGTCCGCTCCCGACTGGGACGGCGAGTGGACAGTCGTCATCGCCGACGAGCCCAACAGCGACTCTCGTACTGCTCTCGGTCGTGCGCTTGGCTGGGCCGGGTACCGACAGCTCCACTCGTCGGTGTGGCTCTCGCCGACCGCGGATCCGACAGTGGCGATCGACGAAGCCGCACGGCTCAACGCTCCACTTGCTGCGGTCACGAGGGGCCCGCTCCGTGACGGGAGCTGGGCGACAGGCCGCCGCGGTCGGGATCTGCTCGACCCGCACGGCGACCTCGAAGCGCTCTACCTGCGACACCTCCGCGCCTTCGATGGTGGCGAGATGTGGGGAGATCTGGACCCGGCCACGGCACTGTCGATCCGGGTGCTCCTGATCACTAACTGGCGTCGGCTCGCCCTTCGCACCCCGGCGGTACCCACCGCACTCATCCCTGACGACTGGCCGGGCGCCGACGCGCGAGCGCTCACGATCGCGACGTACAACGCACTACTGGGTTCGAGCGAGAGCCGGCTCGACGAGCTACTCGGGCCGCATCAGGCCACCGCAGACGGACGCTGGGCCTGAAGGCGCCGCAACACGTTCTCATTCGTCGCTGCCTCGAAGAACGTCCCGACAACATCGATGGCGTGGGTAAGCGATTCGGCTCCAAACAGAACAGGCTGCACCTGGTCGATTCGATACGCCTGGCCACCCATCTCGTCGATGTCGATGGGCCGGACCGTGACCCGTTCGAGATGGTCGAGCTCGGCGACCGAGGAGAGCACGCCGGCGCCCCATGCCCGGGTCGTCCCGTCGCTCGCACGAACGACCCCGAACTCCACACTGAACCAAAACACGTCGGCCACGAACTGGCGGGCTGCCGGCTCGTCACAGCGAAGGATCGCCTCACCAGCCGCAACATGGAGCGAAGCCAGCCCCGAGTCTGCGAGAAGTGTCCCGTGGCCGACGACCTCGTGAACGACATCGGGCTCCTCGGTGTAGAGCGGCGAAGACGGATGACGCAGGTACTGCGTCGACAGGAATCGTCGGTCGGCCAATGCGCCGAAGAAGGTATCGACCGGTACCAATCCGGCGACGGCCTCGAACCGAAATCCGGTCGACGTGAGCCGCTCGGTCACCTCATCGAGCTGCGGCACTCGATCGTGTGGCAGCTCGACCGAACGGGCCGCATCGAGCACCTCGGGCACGGCGAGCCGTTCCCAACGTTCGTGAAGTGCGGGCACGACCGCAGCCCAAACGGCGTGTTCCTCGTCGAGATAGTCGACGGGCACTGGTTGGGCGCCCGCTCCCGCAGCGTGCGCCTCAAACCAGGCCCGCCGCGACCAGTACGCCGCGTCCGTGGCGGCCTCGGTCTTGACGATCATTCACCCATGATGCATGAATGCACCTGATCATTCCTGATCTGATCTCATTACCAGATGATCATCTCAGTTCGATACCCTGCAGGAGATGAACATCCCGGAAGGCGCACCTCTTGATCCGATCGACCGGACGATCGTCGAGCGCCTCGTCGACGACGGGCGCCTCTCGATCCCGGCACTCGCCGAGCACGTTGGCATCGGTCGGGCCACTGCGTACGCCCGGTTCGACCGCCTGTGCGACGACGGCATCATCGAGGGATTCCACGCAACCGTTGATCCGGCCAAAGTCGGGTTGACGGTGTGTGCCCTCGCCTTTCTACGGGTCGAACAGCACCACTGGCGATCGACAAGCGCGGCGCTCGCCGCCCTTCCCGGGGTCGAGTGGATCGGACTCGCCGCGGGCGAACACGACGTCATCGTGCGGCTCCGAGCAGCAAACCTGAATGAGATGCGCGACGTCGTCCTCCGAGACCTCCAGGCAGTCGACGGCGTCGTGTCGACCCAGACCTCGATCCTGCTCGACGAGATCCGCCCCGCCTGATCAGATTCCGCGTCTCAGATCGAGTCGGCTTGCCCCGAACCGAGACTCTTGAGACCGGCGAGCGACGTCGTGGAGATCACCCCGATGGGGCGATTGCGCTCGTTGACGACCGCAATCGCCGCGGTGTCATGCTGATTCATCAACCGAGCCGCGTCGATTGCCGGTGCTTCGGCGTCGACGGCCGGCAGAGCACGCATCGCCAGACGCGCCCGGGCGTCCGGCCCGTGTTCGAGCATCGCCGAGGCCAGATCATGGAGGACCAATAGCCCTTCGTACATCGGCCCGCCCACCGGAACCGCGAGCGACTCGGGCCGATCGCCGTACTGGTCAATGACGTCGAGCAGCGTGGCCTCGGGGTCGATCACGCCGATGTCGTCAACCATGACGACTGCCGCTGGCTCGACAAGCCGTCTCTCGAGCTGTCCCTGTCGTTCGGATCGTTGCCCATCTGATACCGACACCTCTCCCATAAGCGACTGCGCAATGGCGGTCGCGATGAGGGCCGGAATGACGAACTCGGCTCGCCCCGTCGTCTCGGCGACAAACACAACCGCGGCGAGCGGCGTGCGATACGCGGCACCGAGCACCGCTGCGAGGCCGATCACCGGATACAGGCCGGTGGTCGGCGCCCTCACGAGGATCTCGACGGCCGAACCAAGCAGCAAGCCCTGGACGACGAGCGGGATGAACAATCCACCGACGCCGCCAACACCGAGGGTGGCTCCAGTCACTAAGGCCCGGAGGAAGAACAACGCGATGGCGACGAAGACCGTGACCTCCTGGTCTTGCACCAGCTCGGCTGCCATCTCGGCGCCGAGCCCGAGTGTGAGTGGTCGGTCGACCAGCGCGTCCGCCGCCACCAGACACAACGCGAAGGTCAGCCCAGCGACGCAGAATCGCTGCATGAACGAGTAGGTCTTGTGCAGCGACTTCGCCCATTTGAACCATGACGCAAGGGCCCGCGCCGCAAACCCTGCGGTCACGCCGAGCAGGACTGCGGCGACGATCTCGTCCTGGAGGGTCACCTCGACCGGATCGAACTCGAGCAGTGGCTTGTCGCCGAGGAACGCCACAAACGTCAGATACGAGGCCGCTGCGGCGACGAGCGCAGGAATCAGGCCGTGGCGCGAGATGTCTCGCCGATACGGCGACTCCATGGCGAAGAGCACGCCGGTCGCTGGTGCTTTGAAGATGGCGGCCACGCCTGCGGCTGCGCCAGCCACCAACAACACCAGTCGAGGCCGCTCTCCTAGGACCCTCGGCAAGCGATCTCCAAGCGTCTGGCCGAGCGTCGCACCCGTCAGCACGGCTGGACCCTCCATCCCCACAGCCCCGCCGGAGCCAATCGTGGCGAATGCGGCCGTCAGCTTGGGGAGCAACGATCCCGCCTCGGCGCCCGAACCCGAGTGGAACGATGCGATGTAGGAGTCCGAGGTCGATGAGGTCGTTCCGGGTCGCACTCGCAAGATCAATGCGACGGCGATCATGCCGATCGAGGGAAGGATCAGTTGGAGCCACAGCGGGGCGACGAGCACCCGCTCCAGGACCACTTCGACCGTGATCCAATCGAGCAGCGCGACGAGTCCGCCGATGACGATTCCGAGGCCGGCATAGACGATGAATCGGACGGCCCCGTTGGTCACGCTCGCATGCTACGTCCGGACAGGAGTCGGAAGGTTGCGCACCCATGAGCGAATCTCATTCACGCAGGCCGTGACCTCGGGGTGCTGCAGCTCGTCGAGCATGTCTGGGTCGCTGGAGAGCAGTCGGTCTGCTGTGGCCTCATCGATGGGATCCGAACGTTCGGTCATTGGTGCGCTCCGGAGTCCGTGGTCGGCACGGCCTGCTCGACGTCGCGGATGGCCCGTAGCACCCGAACCTCTATGGCAGCGACATCGTCCTCGGACCTGCCGAGCACGATCGCCACGTCGGCTCGGCTCAGCTCGGGGATGACGCGGAGCAACAGGACGTGTTGATCATCGGGGTCGAGCGTCAGAAGTGCCGATGCCTGGATCTCGCTCATCGCCGCGGCGAGGCCAGTCGGCACCCCTTCGGCGCCCCTGTCGCCCGTCTCGGCGCTGCGCACACGCACGCAGGAGATCAATCGTCGGGCGAAGTCCTCTGGCCGAGCCAAGTCGGCGACTTGGTCAACCGCACGTTCGAACGCTGCAGCCACGACTTCGACCGCCTCCTCATCGCCGCAAACCAGCGAGTACGCCACGGCCGCCCGAGAAAACCGGTTCCACAAGTAGTCGACACCGGGCGCCTCGCCCCGGCCCGCAGAGCGGATGGCGCGAGCGAGCTCGTCGTCGGGTCGCCGTTCGGGCACGGTCGTGTGCTTCACCTCTCAGATTTCGACCCATCGAGTGGTCGAGCTAGAGAGCCATTCGGCCTACGTGACCGTCGACCCGGTCAGAGCCGAATCGGGGTCCCCTCGCCCGCCGACGACTCGACGGCGGCATCGAGGACTCGTTGGACGGCGAGTCCCTCGTCGAAGTCCGGCGCAACTTGTGCACCGTCTCGGATGGCCGACACCCACGCACGCGTCATCGTGTCGGTCGTGCGAAACACGTCTCGGTAGGTGTTGTGCACCGTGTCCCGGCGAACCCCGTTCCACACCTCATCGGGAATCGGAATGATCTGCGCCGGTTGCGAGTCGCCTTTCTTCACGCCTCGCACCTCCTGGACGGTGTCCCAGTCGCAGAAGGCGTGGAGCGCCCCCTCAGTGCCATGGACCTCGAGATGGTGGGTCTGCCCGAACGGCGTCCCCGACCAGCACACCGCCGAGGTTTGCAACGAGGCGTAGGCCCCCGACGCATACCGGATGTTCATCACGACGGAGTCCTCGCACGGCTCATACGCCGAGCCGTCGGGACGCGGTCCCCGTTCGACGAAGGTCGACGACATCGCCGACACCACGGTCTCGGTCGAGTTCAACAACCAGCGCGACAGGTGGACCCAATGCGCGCCGAGATCGCCGATGATCCCGCTCCCAGCGAGTTCCTTGTCGAAACGCCACGAATACGCGTCGTCGAACCCGAAGTCCGTGTAGTACCGGATGTTGGCGTGCAGCGGCCGGCCGATGTAGCCGTCATCGATCAACCGCTTCACCCATTGGTTGACCGGCATGTGGTGATAGGTGAACGGCAGCATCGTGATCACGCCGGCCTCGGACGCTGCCGCCGTCATCGCCTTCGCTTCGGCGACAGTCCTCGCCAGCGGCTTCTCGCACAACACGTGCAGGCCACGTTCGATCGCGGCGAGGGCGAGATCGTGGTGCGCATCGTTGGAGGTCGCAATGACGACGCCATCCAGTTCAACCGTCTCGAGCATCTCGGTCGGATCAACGAACCACTTCGGAACGTTCCATTGTTCGGCGAAGGCAGCAGCGGGGTCCGGCCGGCGCCCGCACACGGCCACGACTTCGCAGTCCGGGTGGGCGGCGAGCGGCGGGAGGTACATCGTGTCGGCCCACCAGCTGGTGCCGAATACGCCGATCTTCACGGTCACAGCTTGCTCAGGATCTCTTCGGCATGCGCGTTGGTCTTGGGCCGCTTGAAGACGTGCTGGATGACCCCTTCGGCATCGATCAAGAACGTCGTGCGCTGCAGACCCATGTAGGTCTTGCCATAGTTCGATTTCTCGCCCCACACGCCATAGGGACCGATCAGCTCGTGATCCGGGTCGGCGATCAGCGGAAACGAGAGGTCGTGCTTGCCGGAGAACTTCTCGTGGCTTTCAAGCGAGTCCGGGGACACCCCGACGACGGCCACGCCCGCCTCAGCGAGTCCGTCGAGGTTCTCCTGCAGGTTGCATGCCTGTTTGGTGCATCCGGACGTCGAGTCCTTCGGATAGAAGTACAACGCAAGCATTCGGCCCCGGTAGTCCGACAACGACACCGTGGTGCCGTCGTGGGTCGTCGCGGTGAAATCGGGGGCCGGCGTACCAGCTTCGAGCGGCTGTGGTTTGGCTGCCATGACCGCACTCTACGACCCGACCAGCAACCGTTCAGGGTCGTCAGATTTCTGACTCACACGTCGAGCGGCTGGTATCGGGTTCGGGGTCGATGCATCGGTCGATGCCCAAGCGGCCGACGAGGCGATCTCCCGGTCCGTGGCCACCGACCAAGAAGTCATTGCCCCCACCTCCGATGAGTCGATCACGATTGCGTTCGCCGTAGAGCCGATCCTTGCCCTGCCCGCCGCGCAAAACGTCGCGGCCCGGTCCGCCCCAGAGCCGATCTTTACGTTGTCCGCCCACCAGGAGATCTCGGCCATTGCCGCCGCAGATGAAGTCCTCGCCGTCGAAGCCACGGATCACGTCGTCCCCGCCAAGTCCGACGATGACGTCGTCGTCCGGGGTACCGAGGAGCGTGTCGTCGCCTTCCGTGCCGACGATCGTGGCGACTCGACCTCCGCAGAGGTAGACCTGCTGCGGGTCGCGGAGCGGCGCCGTCATGTCGATGAAGATGTCGAACGGGTGGGCGAGCGACACCTCGATCGTGCTCGCGCCGGCACGATCGGCGTACCCGGGCACCCACACCGGGTCGAACCCCGCTCCGTAACAGTCGACGATCCGCATTTCGTAGGACCCCAAGGGCACGGCGGCGCCAGTCCACTCCCGGGCGGCGGCGGTGTAGGTGCGGCGAATCGGCGTCGCGGAACCAACGGTGTACAGCTCCGTGCAATGCGGCGTCAGTTGATCTTCTGCGGTCTGGAGCGTTGCGCTCACCACACCGACAGATCGATCGTCGGGTTCGCCGCTGTCGGTGAGTCGGGTCGGCGCAAGGTTCAGCCCGTCTGCGATCTGACCATGCGTCACCGTGATCGCCGACGCGGTCTCCTCAGTGGCGCCACCCCAAAAGACCGGCTCCGAGAACGGGCACATCGCTTTGACGATGTATCGACCAGGTGGAACCAAGATCTCGTAGTTCTGGCCGTCGATGTCAAAGATGCCTTGCGGCGATGACGGCAGGCCAGATCCGGTCGGCGTGCCGATCGCAGTAGCCCAGCAACCTCCACTGTCGGCGGACGTAAACCGCCCCTTCAGAACGGAGCGCCCCGTGGTCAAGGTGATGGTGCGCCGCTCCCCTGTCGCCACGATGACCGGGTTGAGCAGCGCATCGGTCGGCTGAACCTCGCCGCGTTGCAAACCGCGGCCGTTGTGGAAGACCGGAGCGATTGGATTCTCGGGAGCTCCGCACACGCCTGCCGCCACGGTGTATGGCAGCCCGGCAAACACTTCCCGCTCGGAGACGGCGCCATCGATGACTCCCGTCGCGCCGAACGACACCCCGAAGATCTCCACTCCCGGTGTCGCCAAAATGCCGGACACGCAGACCGGCTGATCATCTACCAAGCTCCCGTCGGGGTACCGGACCTCCACTCGCAAGGTTCCGGTGTCTGCTTGTGCCCCAGCGCTCGACGCTGAAGCAAGGACTGCTACGAGCGCCAGGCCGAGAAGCCCCGAACAGACGCTCGAGTGCCGTCGAAGTCCGCCGATGTCATGCCGCCTGTGTGTCATGTAATGAGACTACAGAATGCAACCACCTGCGCAGGCGGACCGCCTTTCACTGGCCCATCAGCCAATCCGAGTGTGAGTGCGAGGCCAATGGACAGGCCGACGACCGCCACGGCGGCAGCCGCACCCGGCGCAAGGCGTAGCCCGGATCCATCGTGGCCCGTCGGCAGATCCGGCAGGGGCGACTCGTCGACGAGTAGATGGAGCACCATGGCCATCACGCCGAGGGCGACGGCGGTCCACCAAACCGCCGAATACGAGCCGGTGGCGTCGACGACTTCGCCGCCCATCCATGCGCCGATGAATGAACCCAGCTGGTGCGACAAGAAGACGATGCCGAAGAGCGCTCCCGAGTTCGCGGGACCAAATTGCTGCGTGACAATCGCAGACGTCATTGGCACCGTCGCAAGCCAGAGCAACCCGATCGCCATGCCGAAGACGATCGTGCTCGCCGGGCTGATCGGCACGAGTACAAAGGCGGCGATCACCACTGCCCGGAGTCCGTAGATGCCGGCGAGCACGTGGGTGAAGGCCATTCGACCGCCGAGCCAGCCGACGAACAACGAGCCGAACACATTGAACAACCCGATGAGGGCCAACGCCGTGCTCGCGGTCTGTCCGGAGATGCCGAGGTCGCCGACATGACCGACAAGATGAATCCCGATGAACGTCACGTGGAAGCCGCACACGAAGAATGCGCCGTTGACCATCAGGTAGCTGCTGGACTGCGCCGCCCGCCGGAGGTCATATGACAACGTCCGCGTGACGGTGTCCTCGGCATCACCCGTCGATGGCGGGTTCTCGAGACTCCGCCGGATCAGCGGTGCGATCAACAGAATCGGCAGGCACAGGATCGCCAAAACCTGCGCCGTGCTCTGCCAGCCGCCGCTCTCGAGCAACCGGTTGGCGATCGGGATCAAGATGAATTGGCCGATCGAACCGACCGCGCTCACGATCCCAAGCATCAACGACCGCTTCTCGGGAGGCGCGATTCGCCCGATCGCCGAGAGGGCCACGGCGAAGCTCGCCGCGCCGATCGCGATGCCCGTGAGGAATCCGCCCGAGAGCAACACCATGCCGCTGCTGTCGGCGCTCGCCATCAGCAGGAGAGCCACGGCGTACAGCAACGCGCCGCCGGCGAGCGTGCGAGCCGCTCCGAACCGATCCGAGATGGCTCCGGCGATCGGCTGGCTGAACCCCCACATGAGGTTCTGCACCGCAATGGCGAGCGAAATGGACCCCCGGTCGGTCCCGAGTCCGTCGACGATCGGATCGATGAGGAGCCCGAACGTCGACCGGACCCCGAGCGAGATCGCAGTGATCGCGCCCGCAGCGGCGACGGCGATCCACACCGCCCGAGGCACATCGACTCGCGTCGCCGAGGTCACGTCAGGCACCACGCAAGGTTAGGTGGTTACGCAAGACGACGGGTTACGGAGGACCGAGAGCAGGTCGTCGATCCATGCGTCGACGGCGAGCGATTGGTCGATTGGGGTTTTGCCGAGTCGCACGACAACGCTGTCCGAGACTGGGTCGCAGACGATGCGTTGGGTCTCGTAGCCGCCGGCATAGAACGCGCCGGGCTGCGAGTCCCAGGTCCACCAGTGTGAGCCGTATCCGACGCCGTCGGCGTTCTGTGCCCGACGGGTTCGGGCGTTGTCGACCCAGCCTTCCGGCAGAATGCGCTTTCCGTTCCACACCCCGTCGCGGAGGTACAGCAGGCCGAAGCGGGCGAAGTCCCGAGCGGTTGCATGGGCAAAACTGGATCCGACCCACGTACCGGAGGGATCGAAGGTGAGATCCAGCGACATGGCGATCGGGTCGAACAGCACCTCGTTGGCCCAAGCGGCAAACGCCTCGTGTCGCCCATGCCGCTCAGCGAGCATGCGGCACAAGATGTTCGTCGTTCCGCTCGAGTAGTTGAAGGTCTGTCCGACCTCGCCGACGAGCGGCAGGCTCGCTGCGTACGCCCCAGCGTCCTCGCGGGCCTCGCCGAACAGCATCTCGAGACAGTGGCTCGTGCCCTCGTCGACGTAGTCCTCGTTGAACTCGAGCCCCGACGACATGCGCAGCAGCTGGTCGATCGTGATGGCTCGCCGCGGGTCATCCGGATCGGACCACTCCGGGACGGGCGCCCGGTCATCGATCGAAAAGCGTGGTTCGATCATCGACGAAATGCCCACCAGGGCCTGCGTGATCGACTTGCCCATCGACCACGAGATCAACGCCGTGTCGGTGTCGGTCGTCGGCGAGTACCGCTCGGCGACGATCTGCCCTCGATGCACGACGACCACGGCGAGATGCTGGCCAGCCACATGTGTGGGCAGCGCCACGGCCTCGTCGAGGAGCGCATCGATCTCGTCGATCGATTCGCCGATCGGCCACTCCCCGTCCGGGCATCCCCTGTCGGCTGGCGGCTCCGGCAGCTCGACCGGCACGTTCCACTCGTCGAACACAGCGGTCTTGTCGCTGTCGGCAAGAGTGATTCGAGACGACCGTTCGGCGGCGGTGAAGATGCCCTGGCTCATGATCGACAGTTCGGTGACACGGCGCCGCTCGTAGATCGCAGCGCGCCGCTCGTGAACCGAACGATCTCCGGGAGCGGCATGCATCGCATGTTCGATCAGCTGGCACGCAACGCGATGCTCCCCGGCCTCGCTCAGCTCGACCGCACGCGCGGCCAATCGGCGGTGACCGCCGGCCAGTGCAGCCAATTCGGTGGCGACCGACGCAGCCGGAGCCGGCTTGAGCGAGCCGGGGTCGAGATCCCACCAGCCGCCGTACAGGCGCCAGATGTTGCGAACGACGAACTCGGGCTCGTCGTAGATCGGCATCATCCACGGTCGCTCGAGCACGTCGTCGGGCAACCGCACCTCGTGGAGAATCGTGTCCAGGGTCGCACCGTTGTTCATCATCGTCAGGGTCTGCTCGACCAATGACTCGAGAGCGGATGCGAGGTCGTCGAGAAGACGTTCCACGCGCTCGGCACCGTGGACCGGCAAGCCGTGTGCCCCGATCAGCCACTCAGCGCCAAGACCCTGCATCTTGCGCAGTGCCGCTGCCCACTCATCCGGGTAGCGCTGCGCCTTCTGGGGATTGCCGCAGTTCGGGAACACCCAGGTGACGAAGTCGCCTGCGCAGATGACCTTCCGCTCCGGGAACCACAGCCACGTGTGGTCGTCGGTTTCACCTCGGTCGTGGCTCAGCTCGACGGATAGGTCACCGATCTCGAGGGTGTGGGACTCCTCGTAGAGATGATCAGGCCACAACGTGCCTTCTCCCAAGAAGTCGGTCATGCCGCCGATGCCGAAACCCGAGCCTGTCGGGACCGTGCCGAACTGCCGAGCGTTGATCGCCAGGTTCCAATCGTTCGTCCGTCGATACCGCTCGAAGCGCCGCTGAACCCCCCGGTGCGCAACGACGTCGGGCAACTCATACCCCCGGTTCTCGGCGTCCGCCGCCAACGCTGCCGATCCCCCGACATGGTCGACGTGGCCGTGTGTATACACAAGCGAATGAACCCGATCGGTCGACCATCCCCGCAGCGACGTCGTCACGTCGGCACCGGTGAACACGCCGCTGGAGTCGACGCACAACAACCCCTCTCCCGTGTCGAAGGCCACCAGGTGGCTGAATGACTCGACGATCGCCATCCCGTCGTCGAGTTCGGTGAGCGTTTGGGTCAGCCGGTTCGTCAGCTCGTCACACGTGCCGGAGTCGAGCGCCCGGGTAGAGAGCGCTACTGGATCTCGAGTTGGATCTGCCATCACCGCCGTACGGTACTGTCCCCTAGCGATGTGCTGTCGGTCACGACATCCCTCGCCAACCGAGATCGATGCGCCCTCCCCCAACAAGACAACCACGAGACGATCACGAGTAGGTCATGAGCAACGCGGAGACGACGAATCCGACGAGTCCCCCGGCGACCGAACCCGTCGAGGACTGGACGACCGACTTCGACCTCCTCGATGCGGACTACATCACCGATCCGCTGCCTGTCTGGGAGGATCTCCGTTCGGGTTGCCCGATGGCGCGGACCGATCGCCGGGGCATTCGCACGTGGATGCCGACACGGTTTGATGATGTTCGGGCGCTCGCGGGTCTCGTCCCCGATTTGTCGTCGAAGGACCCGCTCGTCATCACCCTGCCGCCCGAGTTCCAGGCCATCGATCCCCTCGACGCCAACGAAGACGGGCTGAACGCCGCCCCGATCAGTGCCGATCCGCCCGAGCAGACGTGGACTCGCAAGATGATCCTGCCGGCCTTCGCCCCGAAAGCGATCGAAGCACACCGGGGGTTCACCGAGAACCTCTGTCACGAGCTCATCGACCGCTTCGTCGACGACGGAAGCTGCGACGCGGCGGTTCAGTACGCCCAACAGATCCCGCCGCGGGTGATTGCCCACCTGTTGGGTTTCGACCCGGGCATGGCCGACCAGTTCGTCGAGTGGGTGCGCGGCATTCTCGAAATCGGCTTCTATGACCCGGCCGCACGGGTGAAGAACCGTCAGGAGTTCAACGTGTTCTTGGCTGCCGAGGTCAAAGATCGCTGGGCGAATCCTCGAGACGACCTCATCAGCCAACTCCTCAGGATGGACGTTCCGGAAATGGAGGGACGCGAACTGCGAGTCGTCGTCGGAATCTGCAACCTGCTGGTCATCGCTGGCATCGATACGACGTGGAGTTCGATTGGCTCGGCGCTCTTCCATTTCGGGTCGACGCCAGCCGACCGTCGACGTCTCGCCGACGACCGCTCACTTCTTCCCACCGCCGTAGAGGAAATGCTCCGCTACTACTCACCGGTGACGATGGCACGGGTCGCCCAGACCGACGTGGAGTACGGCGACGTGGTGATTCGGGAGGGCGAGAAGGTGTTGATGAACTTCCCCGGCGCCAACCATGATCCCGAGGCCTTCGAGGATCCTGACCAGATTCAGATCGACCGAACCCGCAACCGGCATCTGGCCTTCGGGTCGGGCATCCATCGTTGCGCCGGGTCGAATCTCGCTCGGCTCGAGATGGAGGTCGCGTTGGGCGTGTGGTTCGATCGCATCCCCGAATTCGAACTCGCCGATCCGGCGCACATCACCTGGGCCGGCGGTCAGGTTCGCGGTCCGCGCCAACTGCCCATGCACTGGTAGCGCATGGGGAGGGCGAATCCTCATGGATTCGTCCGGATCTCGCCGTGCGGGAAGTTCCGCAGCGCGAGTCGAGGGCGAATCCTCATGGATTCGTCCGGATCTCGCCGTGCGGGAAGTTCCGCAGCGCGAGTCGAGGGCGAATCCTCATGGATTCGTCCGGATCTCGCCGTGCGGGGAGTCACAGCGGTGATTGGGCGGTGAGGCCGCCGTCGATGGTGAAGATGCTTCCGGAAGCGAATGTCGATTCGTCGGACGCGAGCCAGACGGCGAGGCTGGCGATGTCGCTCGGTAGACCCAGTCGGCCGACCGGGTGTTTTCCG
This sequence comes from Acidimicrobiales bacterium, assembly GCA_020629375.1. Classification (GTDB taxonomy): domain Bacteria; phylum Actinomycetota; class Acidimicrobiia; order Acidimicrobiales; family SHLQ01; genus SHLQ01. The sequence continues at coordinate 32,540 of JAHDDK010000029.1, read as the reverse complement.
ACGGCGTCACCGCGCGCTCGTTCGGGGTCGTCCATCGCGTCGAAGGCGGCGTCGGCGAGTTTGGTGGCGATCCAGCCTGGAGCGATGGCGTTGCAGCGGATGCCGTCTCGTCCGTGGTCGGTCGCAATGGCCCGGGTGAGTGCATGGACCGCACCTTTGGAGGCGTTGTAGATCGCCATGCCGTGGTCGGCGGAGTCACCGGAGATCGAGCCGATGTTGATGATCGATCCGCCTCCGGGTTGGGCGGTGATCTGGCGGACGGCGGCGCGGGCGCAGTTGAACACGCCTCGGACGTTCACGCCCATGAGGTCGTCGTAGTCGTCGTCGGTGGTGTCGACGATCGTCTTCTCGATCTGCATCCCGGCGTTGTTGACGAGGACGTCGAGACGCCCCCACTGCTCAACGGCAGCCGCCACAAGCGCGTCGGCCTGCGACGAGTCGCTGACGTCGGTGGGCACCCATCGAACGCCGGCGCCACCGACCGCCGACGGTTCACGGCGGCTACCCAGGGTGAGTCGAGCTCCTTCTTGCCAGAAGCGCTCGGCGATGGCTTCACCGATGCCGCTGCTGGCGCCGGTTACGACAACCGAGAGATCGGCTAGTCGTCCCATACATCACCGTCGAGCATCATCGCCTCGCATCGCTGGAGTCCGCGGTCGAGCGCTGCGGCGTCGGGATGTCGGGCCCATTCGAGCCAAAGACCATTCGAAAAGGCGAACGCATCGCGGGTTCGGCGGGCGATGACGCCGGTCTCGAGCTCGGGCCGGGCGGCCGCGAGCAGACCTTCGAGCGTTCCGAGATATCTCGACAAGTACTCCGCATCGATCGCGGCGAGCACCGGATCGTTAAGCGACACCGCCCACAGGGCAATTCGGAGCTGGAGATAGTCACCATCGAGAAACTCATCCGAGAACGACCCGCGGTGGAAGGCCCGGACCTTGTCGCAGGGGTCGTCGACGACAGCGGACGCCTCGTGGGATGCCTCGAGAAGCCGATCGGTCGCGCGCGTGAACGCGGCAATGATGAGATTCTCCTTGTCGTCAAAGTGGTAGCTCAGCAGGCCGACCGAAACGTCGGCTTCGAGGGCCACCTGCCGCATGCTCGTGCCCTGGACGCCATCGCGCACAATGACGGCCTGGACGGCGTCGAGGATCTGATCTTGTGTTTCGTCGCTCACGTCCGGATTGAACCTCCCGATTGAACCTAATGTCCTCGTCCATGGATCGCGCCACCCACGTCGTGCTCACGAGCCATGCGAACCAGGTCTTCAAGGACGTCATCCCGATCCGCTGGGGTGCGGCCGATCCGGCCGATCGCGGTCCCGTCGTCGCAACGATCTCCGACAAGGACGATCGCAACGCGATCGGCACCCACAGCGGTAGCTACACCGTGTATCGGGCGCTCTCGATCGCATCCGGCGCCTTTCCACGAGATCACCGGCCGGATCTCGAGAACACCAATCCAACCACTCCGATCGTGCCCCGTCCATCGTGGTCGGACCCTCGGGCGATCGTCTCCCTCGATCCGTGGGGAGCGAGCACCTCGACCGTCTTCGCCGAGCAGCTCTCGTCGGGCCTGAACATCAAACCCACGATCGCGGTGACACAAGCCCATCTCGAGATTCCCGAGGTCCACTCGGCGATCGCGAGCGGCCGCCTCGAGCCCGACGGGCACATCGTGACCGAACGAGGTGAGATTCGAGTGACGAAGGTCGCGATCGAGCCCGTGTGGTACCTGCCCGGGATCGCCGACCGGTTCGGCATCAACGAAGGCGACCTCCGCCGGATCCTCTTCGAAGAAACCGGCGGCATGTTTCCGGAGTTGATCACCCGGCCCGACCTCCACGTGCTGTTACCGCCCATCGGGAGTTCGACCGCATACGTGTTCGGCGACCTCGACCACCTCGCCGATCCAACGGTCGAGCTGACCTGTCGGGTGCATGATGAGTGCAACGGCTCCGACGTGTTCGGAAGCGACATCTGCACCTGCCGCCCGTACCTCACGTGGGGCATCGAGGACGCCGCCCGCACCGCACAACGTGGCGGCGTCGGTCTGATCGTCTACTTCCGCAAGGAAGGGCGTGCGCTCGGCGAGGTCACGAAGTTCCTCGTGTACAACGCCCGTAAACGCCAGGAGGGCGGCGACTCCGCCGCCACCTACTTCCATCGCACCGAATGTGTTGCTGGTGTGCAGGACGCCCGCTTCCAGGAGTTCATGCCCGACGTCTTGCAGTGGTTCGGGGTCCAACGCATCCACAACCTGCACTCGATGAGCAACATGAAGTACGACGCCATCGTCGGAAGCGGCATCGAGATCGACAACCGGCTCTCGCTCCCCGACGAGTTGATCCCTGATGACGCCCAGGTCGAGATCGAAGCCAAGAAAGCGGCTGGCTACTTCAGCGACGACGCCGCAAAGGACGACGCCGCTCTCCGAGACGTGCTCGGACGAGAACTCGGCCGATGAGCGCCGATCCGGCCGAGCGCAACGCTCCCCATCCCGAAATCGCATTCCTTCGATCGACGTCGACGATCCGAGCGCGGTCGCAGATGCTGTTCGACAAGGCGGTTGAAGGAGGCACCAATTTCTGGGTCGACCTCGATCGACTCGAATCGGTCGCCGATGTCGTTGCCGAATCCACCCGCCACCGCTATCCCTCCCTCGAGGTCCCGTATCACTCCCGGTGGGGACACTTCGGCGTCGGCGGAGTCGATCGGGTCGCAACACTCGAGAATCGGCTTCCGGCCGACCCCCGCGCGCGGCTGCGAGCCGAACTCGACCTCGTGATCGTCTCGGTCCTGCTCGATGCGGGCGCTGGGCCGACATGGTCGTGGCGCGAACCCGACACCGGGGTCCGGGCGGGTCGCTCCGAAGGGCTCGCCATCGCGTCCTGGGAGCTCGTCGCGTCCGGGGCGCTGGCAGCCGACGACTCGCCGTTCGTCGTCGACGCGACCTCGTTGCGGTCGTTCTCCGCCGCCGAGCTCGGCACGGCGTTCCAGGTGAGCGACACCAATCCGCTCGTCGGGCTCAAGGGTCGAGCGGGGTTGCTCGTTGCTCTCGGCGACCTCGTGACTTCGAGACAATCGTTCGTCGGCGACCGGCCGGGGGGCTTCGGCGACCATCTCCTCGACACCTTCGGAGCCCAGATTCAGGCGACGGACGTGCTCGCTGCCGTCCTTGACGCCTTCGGGCCAATCTGGCCCAGCCGACTCGAACTCCACGGCCAACCGATGGGCGATGTCTGGCACCACGACGCACTCGGCTCCGGCGACTCCGACCGCCTCATCCCGTTCCACAAACTGTCGCAGTGGTTGACCTATTCCCTGCTCGAACCGCTCATGCGGGCGGGAGCGACCGTCACAGGAATCGACGAACTCACTGGACTCGCCGAGTACCGCAACGGTGGCCTCTTCGTGGATGGGGGCGTCATCGGCCTTCGTGACGAGACGCAATACCGCTCTACCCACGCCCCCGATTCGGAGCTCATTGTCGAGTGGCGAGCGCTCACCATCACGCTCCTCGACCTCGTCGCTCCCCTCGTTCGTTCTGCCCTCGACGCCCCGCACCTGATGTTGCCAGCCATTCTCGAAGGCGGGACCTGGCATGCCGGACGAGAGCTCGCCGCAGCACAGCGCGCGGACGGCGCACCACCGATCCGACTCGCCAGCGATGGGACCGTGTTTTGAGCACCTACGACAATCTCACCGTCCTCGATCATCCGATCCTGGCGCACAAGCTCGGCCATCTCCGTGACGCGTCGACGACCACGCAACAGTTCCGCCAGATCGTCCGCGAGATGGCCCAACTCATCACCTATGAGGCGGGTCGAGACCTCGAAACCATCGGCGTCGACATCGAGACGCCCCTGACCACGACGACGGCGAAACGCATCGACGACCCACCGATGGTGATCAGCGTCATGCGTGCCGGCAACGGCATGCTCGACGGCGCCCTCAACGTGTTGCCGTTCGCCAGTGCGGGACACATCGGGATCTACCGCGACACCTTCATCGGCAATACCGTCGAGTACTACTTCAAGATCCCCGACGAACCTGCTCGACGACGGGTGTTGCTGATCGATCCACTGGTGGCGACAGGCAATACCATCCTCGCCGCCATCGATCGCCTCCGGCAGTACCGGGTCGGCCGAATCGACCTGCTGGCGATCGTTGTCGCACCCGACGGCGTCGAACGCATCGGACACTTCCACCCGGACGTGCACATTTGGGCTGCGGCGCTCGACGAGGGCCTCACCGATGCTGGATACATTCTCCCCGGTCTCGGCGACAGTGGAGATCGCTTGTACGGGACGCAGTGATGTCCTGCATCCCATCCGGGTCGCAGTGATGTCCTGCATCCCATCCGGCCCGCAGTGACCGCCGGGGTCGGTGACGGCCCGGTACCGTTGCGGTCCGTGACCGCGGCGCGTCCCCCGATCGAGCCCCTCGAGGATCCGTCCGCGCCCGTCGGCCACGAGGCCACCTCTGCACCGATTCCGGGGCCGCCAGTGGTCGTCGAACACGAACGCGGGAGTCGACGTCCGATCTGGATCGGCCTGGCGCTGTGCTTTGGCGCCATCGCGGCGCTTGCGGCGTGGTCGCTGAATCGACCCGAACCACTCTCGAACGACGACATCGCGACCGCGCTCGAGGAAGCCTTCTCGTCCACCACGGTTCCCCAGCCGCTCGGGCCCGCCATCTACGCCACCGTGATCCCCTCGACCGTCATCATCGATGTCGACCGGCTGTCGGCAGACGACGACGGCATCGGTTCCGGAGTCATCGTCTCCGCTGACGGTCAGATCCTCACGGCGTTCCACGTCATCGACGGTGCCGACGCTGGAGGCATCACGATTCTGTTCAGCGATGGGTCGAGATCGTCGGCAGAGATCGTGTCGACCGAGCCCGAAAACGACATTGCCGTGCTGCAACCCGATTCGCTTCCCGAGGTGCTCGTTCCGGCCGTGCTCGGGGGCGGGGTCAATGTCGGCGATCCCGTCTGGGCGCTGGGCGCTCCGCTCGGTCTTGGCGGCTCGCTGTCCGAGGGCATCGTGTCTGGGCTCGATCGACGCATCCCCGTGGGCGATGACCTCATTCTCGAGAACCTCATTCAGTTCGACGCCGCCGTGAACCCCGGTAGCTCCGGTGGACCGCTCCTCGACCGAGGCGCCCGAGTGGTCGGCATCGTCACCGCACTCGCCAATCCGAGTGGGGACGACACGTTCTCCGGCCTCGGATTCGCTGTACCGATCTCCGTTGCTGGAGGGGCCGCAGGAGGGCCCGCACAATGAGCCTGACACCCCCACCCGAACACCCTCCACCTCCGTCGATCACCGAGGAGCGCCGCCCCCTCGAAGAGGTCCTCTACGAGGTGAAGAAGGTCATCGTCGGCCAAGACCTCCTTCTCGAGCAGCTGCTCGTGGCCCTTCTCGCTCGCGGCCATGTCCTCGTCGAAGGTGTACCCGGACTCGCGAAGACGCTGGCCATCAAGTCGCTGGCCGAGTCGATCGGCGGCGAGTTCCAGCGCATCCAGTTCACACCGGATCTCGTTCCGGCTGATCTGACCGGCACCCGCATCTACAACCAGAAGACGGGCGAGTTCCAGACATCGCTCGGTCCGGTCTTCACAAACCTTCTGCTCGCCGACGAAATCAATCGTGCCCCAGCGAAGGTGCAATCGGCACTGCTCGAAGTCATGCAGGAACGCCAGGTCACGATCGGCCGAGAGACCCACGCCGTGCCGAGTCCGTTCCTCGTGCTGGCAACACAGAACCCGATCGAATCCGAAGGCACCTACCCGCTGCCCGAGGCGCAACTCGACCGGTTCATGATGAAGGTACTCGTCGACTACCCAACGCCGACCGAGGAGTTCGTCATCGTCGAACGAATGACGTCGTCGGTCGAAGCGATCCGCCAGGTCATCACCACCGCCGAACTCGAGACGCTCCAAGCAGCGGCCGACGCCGTGTACGTCGACCCGGCAATCATCGAATACGCCGTCAAGGTTGTCGGAGCGACCCGCAACCCGTCCACGATCGGCCAGGAGCACCTTGCTCGCTACGTAACGCACGGTGCGAGCCCGCGGGCGTCGATCAATCTCGTGCTCACCGCGAAGGCCCTCGCCTTGGTTCGGGGCCGCAACTACGCCCTCCCCCAGGACGTGAAGGACCTTGCCCTCGACGTGCTCCGGCATCGTGTGGTGCTGTCGTACGACGCGCTTGCCGAGTCGATCGAGAGCGACCGAGTCATCGGCCAGATCCTCCACTCGGTGCCACTCCCCGATGTGGCCATCGGCGAGACGGCCGCAACCCACCCGACTCCGTCCACCTCTACCCCCGCTCCGCCGCCCGCACCGTGACCCCACGACCCGACGCCGCAGAGATCTTGCGGACCGTCGATTGGCATGTGCTCCGTCGACTCGACGGGTTGTTGCAAGGCGATCACCGCACGGCCCACCTCGGCAGCGGAACCGACCTGAGCGACCTTCGGCCCTACCGTCCCGACGACGACGTCCGCCACATCGACTGGAACGTGACCGCCCGCTCTGGCGAACCGCACGTGCGTCAGTTCATCGAAGACCGCGAGCTCACGGTGTGGTTTCTGATCGACCGCTCCGAGTCCATGACCGTTCAGGTTGACGGCCGGTCCAAGGAAGGGGTGGCGACGAGCTTCGTGGCGAGTGTGGCCACGATGATGAACCGGCAGGGCAACCGCGTCGGCGCCATTCTCTGGAACGAGGGCCTCGACGCGGTTGTCGAGCCCGGGAGCGGCCGGCTCCATCTCCTTCGGCTCGTCGATCAGCTCGCTGCACCGCCGTCGCATCCTGGTGTGACCACGAGTCTGGACGGATTGTTCTCGATCGCCTCCAGCAGGATGCGTCGCCGCTCGCTCGTGTTCGTCCTGTCGGACTTTCTGGTCGAACCCGGTTGGGAGCGCGAACTCACCCACCTCGCCCGCCGCCACGAGATTGTCGTCATTCAATGCGATGACCCTCGCGAGTCCGAGCTGCCGTCGGCCGGCATGGTGCTGATCGAAGACGTCGAAACGGGCGATCAGATCCTCGTCGACACCGATGATCCGGGGTTCCGCGAGCGCTACGAGGCGCTCCATCAGGAACGCTCGGCGAGCTTCGCCGAGGCGGTGCGCAAGGCCGGCGCCGACCCCCACGAGCTCCGTGTCGATGTCGATGTCGTCGACACGATTCGGTCCATGATCCGCGATCGCATGATTCGGCGCCGGAGCGCACCCGTCGCACGGGGGACTGCTGGATGACACTGGCATGGCCCCTTGCGCTCACGTTGCTCCTGCTCGTCCCTCTCGCCGTGTGGGGATTCGCAACCGTCGACCTCCAGCGATCGGCGCGCCGTCGGGCGCTCGGGGCCTCGGTGGGGGCCACGGTCGAGCCAACGGCGGGACGACTCATCGCACCATCGCTCATGCTGCTCGCCCTCGTGCTCGCGATCGTCACCCTCGCCCGACCGCACACGACCATCGACGTCCCCTCGTGGTCCGGGCGGGTCGTCCTCGCCTTCGACACCTCCGCCTCGATGGCCGCGACCGACGTCTCCGTGGACACCGCTGCCGGAGACAGTGGGGACGATCCCGACGACCGTGATTCTGAAGACCGTGGTTCCGAAGACCGTGATGGTGGCGAGACAGAGGCGACCCGCCTCGACCTTGCGACGTCGACCGCTCGATCGTTCGTGGCCAATGCGCCAGACAATCTCGAGATCGCGGTCGTGTCGTTCTCGACGAGCGGGCTCGTGACGATGCGCCCGACCGACGTACGTGCCGACGTCCTTGCTGCCATCGATCGCCTACGCCCTGCCGGAGACACCGCAATCTCCCAAGGGCTCCTCGCTGCTCTCGACGCGGGAGCCGACTCGCCCCTCCGCCTCGACGACTCGGCGGGCGGAACGCCCGACGAAGCCATCGCGCCGGACACGTCGACCGACGGGGTCCCGCCACTCGATCTCGACGATTTCGGGTCGGCGATCATCATCGTCTTCTCCGACGGCGAGGACACGACCGAAACGAACCCCTTGCCGATTGCGGAGCTCGCAGGGAGCGCCGGGATCCGGATCGACACCGTCGGCATCGGCACCATCGAAGGCGCCGTACTCGAACTCGACGGGTTCAGCGTGTCGACGGCTCTCGCCGAAGAACAGCTCCAGGCGATTGCGGCGACCGCCAACGGTACCTACCAACGAGCTGACGAGAGCCTCGACCTCGACGCTGTCTACGACGACGTCGAACGCTCTCTCCGCATCGATGCAGAAGAGACCGAGATCACGGGGCTCTTTGCGCTCGCTGCGTTGATCGTCGCCGCACTTGCCGCCGCGGCAGGATTCCTTCGAGACGGGAGGCTTGTGTGACTTTCGCCTGGCCGCTGATGCTCCTGAGCCTCTTGATCCCTGCCTTGTTGCTGGCGTTGTACCTCTTCTCACTCCGTCGGCGCCGCCGGAATCCGATCCGGTACGGCAGCCTCACCGTCGTCCGCGAAGCCGCTCCTTCTGGCCCGAGCTGGAGACGGCACGTACCCATTGCGCTTTGGCTGCTCGGACTGGCGGCACTGTCGATCGCAACTGCACGTCCGCAGTCGACGATTCAGGTCCCACTCAATCGAACGTCGATCATCTTGGCGCTCGATGTCTCCCTGTCGATGTGTTCGACCGACGTGGCCCCGAATCGCCTTGCGGCGGCGCAGGAGGCGGCTCGGTCGTTCGTTTCGGAGCGCGAGGACGGCACCCGAATCGGCCTGGTGGTCTTCGGCGGCACCGCCGAACTCGTCGTTCCCCCGTCCGATGACACCGCCGAGCTCGTCGATGCTGTCGACCGGTTCACGACGTCGCTCGGAACCGGTATCGGCAACGCCACGCTCAAGGCGATCGATGCCGTTGCCGAGGTCAACCCCGACGTCGCACCAGCCATCCAGGACTTGAGCGACGAGGTCGACCGGGCCGAGATCGAAACATCCGACGAATACGTTCCCGACATCGTGGTCTTGTTGACCGACGGCGCGAACAGCCAGGGAGTCGAACCGCTCGTCGCCGCGCAACAGGCCTTCGATCGTCGCCTCCGGGTCTACACGATCGGTTTCGGGACCGACTCGATCGCGGAGCTCGTGTGCCAGTCGAACCAGATCGGCCCGGGCTCATTCGCACCGGGGTTCGGCGGTTTCGCAAACGGGCGCCCTGATCTCGGCGGCACGACCCTTGATGAGCTGCGGCCATTCCTGGTGATCGATGAACCGACCCTGCAGGACATGGCGAGCCTGACGGGTGGCGAGTACTTCAGAGCCCAGGATGCCGAGCAGCTCCTTCGAGTCCTCAACGAGCTGCCGAACCAGGTCGTCCTCCAGGATCGTGAGTCGGAGATCTCCGTCGGTTTCGTGATCGCGGCACTGTTCTTGCTGGTGGCTGGCGCCGTCACGTCGCTGCTGTGGCGCCGCACCTGACAGGCACCGCAACCGCCAGCGTCGCCTACGCTGCCGCCATGCCCCAAGGATCGACGCCACAACGGATCGAGATTCCCACGCCCGACGACTGGCACGTGCATCTTCGCGACGGTGAGATGCTCGACGCCGTCGTTGGCTACACCGCTCGGCGATTCCGGACGGCGATGGTGATGCCCAATCTCGTGCCTCCGATCACGTCGTCGGCGGCTGCGGCGGCCTACCTCGATCGCATCACGACGGCGGCCGCCGGAGTCGAGACGACCACCGACGGATTCGATCCGTGGATCGTCTGGTACTGCTCGCCCGACATCGACACGACCGACCTCGTTGAGGCGCATGGAGCCGGTACCGCCCGAACGGTCAAGTACTACCCGGCGGGGGCCACGACGAACTCCGAAGCCGGGGGCACGGGCCTGTCGGCGTTCGTCGACCTTTTCGAGGTCATGGCTGAGCACGGAATCCGGCTTCTCGTGCACGCCGAATCCACACGACCAGAGGTCGACATCTTCGACCGTGAAGAAGCATTCCTCGTCGACGAGCTCGCGCCGCTGTGTGCGCAGATTCCCGAGCTGGCGGTCACGGTCGAACATGTCAGCACCGCCGCAGGGATTTCTTTCGTCCACGATCACCCGCAATGTGCGGCAACGATCACCCCGCACCATCTGGCCCGGGATCGCGGGGACCTGCTCGCCTCGGGTCTCAAACCCGACCTGTACTGCAAGCCGGTGATCAACTCTCCCGCCGACCGAGACGCCCTCGTTGCCGCCGCGACGTCAGGCGACCCGGCGTTCTGCCTCGGAACAGACTCAGCCCCACACCCGACGTCGGCGAAGTACGGCCCGACCGCCAAGGCCGGCGTGTTCAACGCGGCCTATGGGCTCGAGGTCGTGGCCGACGTCTTCGCTCGCCACGACGCCGTCGACCAACTCGCCGCGTTCGTGTCGTCGAATGGATGCGCGATCTACGGCGTGGAGCCGCCGATGGGACGCCTCGTGCTCGAGCACGAGGCGGTCGACGTCGAGCTCGCCACCCATCTCACGACGGCCACCGGCGACGACGTCGTGCTGTTCGGCACCGAAGAGGCAAGCCGTTGGACGGTGACGAATGTGTAATCGGGGCGATCAGCCAGCGGCGATCGAGACCGTCAGCCGATAGCTGCCGCCGCCCACATCAGAGAGGTCTCGCACCCGGATCTGGAGCGGACCTGTTTGGGCGGTCTCGAACTCGACCTGCGAGTCGAGTGTTCCGTCGCCTCGATCATCGTTCTCGGCGATCAACGAATCGCTTGCGTCGAAGACCTCGAGCATGGGATCGAACTCGAAGTCGACGGCGTCGAGTCGCACCACGACGGTTGCGCCTGCGTCGACGTCCGTGAACCACCCGTCATAGGTCCCCGGATCGAGGATGGCCTCGCCGACGAACGAATCGCCTGTCGCAATTGGATCGATGACCCTGTCCTGGCCGAGCGTCGGCTCCCAGTCGTCACAGTCGACCGGTCCACCGCCCGGTGTGGCCCGAGACCGGTTGACGAGCCAGAACGGGTCCCCGTCGAGCTCGCCCGCAACCATCTCGTGCGTGATGTCCCATCGGGTGCAGGTGCTGGCGCCGTCGAACCCGAATGCCGCCTCCTGGGTGCTCGTGAACGTGGACCGGACCGACAACGTCGAGCCGTCGACGTCAACCACCTCTCGGATTGTCCATCCCCACAACGACGAGGTGGCCTGCCCCTCGGCCCATGCTGCAGCGGTGTTGTTCGTCGTGATCGCCGGGCCGAGCAGGACGAAGCCGTCCTCCGCCCGCCCGGAGTTGATGGCCTGGGTGTAGGCCGCAAAGGTCACCTGGAGCGCCGGAAGGTCCGGATGGTCAACGGTGCTCCGAATGCTGTCGCGAGCGAAACCCTCGATGGCGTCCAGGTCGAGGTCACCGACACAGATCGGGGTCTCCACCGGCTGTCCGTCACCTGTCCAATCTGCGAGGTCGCCCCGCGACGCCTGGATGTTGCCGGCGTACATGAGCCCCTCGGCGGCGAGGTCCTTCAAGATCACGATGCCGACCACGTCGCCGTCGCCATCGATGAGCGGGCCCCCCGAACTCCCGGGAGCGACCACTGCATCGGTCTGGATGAGGTCGTCGACGGTGTCCCCACCGCCGAAGTCGAAGCTGCCGTTCATGGAAGTGACCCGACCGACGGTCAGTGCGAGCGGAAGCCCACGAGGGTGACCCATCGCCGCAACTTCCTCGCCAACGCGAGGATCAGCATCTGCGATCGCCAGTACGGTCGCGTTCTGCACCGGTTGAGCCAGTTTCAGCGCCGCGACGTCTCGACCCACGTCACTTCCGAGCACTGTCGCCTCGATGCTCTCTCCGCCAAAGGTCAGCGCGATTTCGGTCGCGCCGGCGACGACATGCTCGGCGGTGTAGGCAATGTCCGGTGCGACAAGAAACGCCGTGCCCTGACTACCGAAGTCGCATCCGGCGACATCGACACTCGCCACGGCGCTGCGAAGATCTTCGAACAGGTCGGGAAATCCTTGCGCGACGGTCACGGGTGCCGAAGTGCTGGGCGCCTGTATGCGCTGGCCCTGTGTCGTCAACGGCGTCTCGGATGAGTCGTTGGCGACGATCGTCGGGCTCGCGATCGCCGCTGGGACAGTTGTCGACGTCTGGTCCGTTGTGGTGTCCTCTCCGCCGCCGCCACGACCGAGCGCGAACCCGACAAGCCCGCCGACGAGAAGAACGCCAACAACGATTCCCGCAACGACTCCCGGAGTCAGCGCCGTGTTCGACCTCGCCATGGTCAGAGGCTACGGGAGCGTGGACAGCTAGCTTGCGACCCATGTCGTTGAGCGCGCATACGCGACAGGTAGCGGTCGTGACCGGCGGTGGACGAGGGATCGGGCGAGCGTGTGCCCTCGGACTCGCGGACGCCGGATGGAACGTCGTCGTCGCGGGACGCACCAAAGCCGATCTGGTCGAGGCATGCGCTCTCGGTCCGAACGACCACATGCGTCCGGTCGTTGCCGATGTTTCCGACGACGCCGATGTCGACCGACTCTTCGACGAAGCCCAAGCCTGGACGGGGCGAATCGACCTGCTGTTCAACAACGCAGGCTTCTTTCCGACCGGCGCCACGATCGACGACGTCACCCCCGACAACTGGCGACAAGCCGTCGACGTCAACCTCACCGGAGCGTTCCTCTGCGCCCGCCGAGCGTTCGCCGCGATGCGCGCCCAATCCCCTCAGGGTGGGCGCATCATCAACAACGGCTCGGTGTCGGCACACGTGCCACGCCCACACTCGGTCGCCTACACGGCCACCAAACACGCGATGACCGGTCTCACACGCTCGATCGCGCTCGATGGTCGACCATTCGACATCGCATGCGGCCAGATCGACATCGGCAACGTCTCATCGGACATGACCGCGCAGATGGAGACCGGCATCCGTCAGGCGGACGGCTCGATGCGCGTCGAGCCGACGATGGACATGACCAACGTGACGGCGTCGTTCGTCCACATGGCGTCGTTGCCGCTCAACGCGAATGTGTTGTCGATGACCGTCATGGCCACGGCGATGCCCTATGTGGGGCGAGGCTGATGACTCTCCCGGGCTCGGTGCCCGGGCCTGGCTGGCGGCTCGCGGTCGACCCTCCCGACGAGATCACGAGCCTGAGTGCCGCCGAGCTGGCGGCACTCGTCGCCAACCGCGAACTCGCGGTCGTCGACGTCGCTGAGGCGTACCTCACCCGGATCGACATCCTCAACCCGTCGATCAACGCCATCGTCTCGCCCGTCGACCCCGAATTGGTCCTCGAGCAGGCTCGCGGACTCGACGCTCAATCGGATCGACGCGGCCCGCTGCATGGCCTGCCCATAGCGGTGAAGGACCTCGAAGACGTCGCCGGGCTCCCGACCCGACTTGGAAGCGTCACCACGGGCGACGCTCCAGCGGAGGCCGATGGGTTGGTGGCAGAGCGCCTCCGCTCCGCCGGCGCACTCATCGTCGGCAAGACCAACACGCCGGAGTTCGGGACCGGGTCACACACCTTCAACGACGTGTTCGGAACGACTCGCAATCCCTGGAACCTCGACCGTTCGGCTGGCGGATCGTCGGGAGGTGCTGCGGCCGCGCTCGCCTCGCACCTGCTGCCGGTTGCGGATGGGAGTGACTTGGGAGGTTCGCTCCGCAACCCCGCAGCGTTCTGCGGTGTGATCGGCCTCCGGCCGACGCTGGGTCGCGTCCCAGACGTGATCGAGCGGTCGAGCCACCTGCTCCGCTCCGCAGTTCGCGGACCGATGGGGAGGAGCATCGACGACGTTGCGCTTGCACTCTCCGCCCTCGCCGGACCTCATCGTGGCGACCCGCTTTCCCTCCCCGAGTCCGGCGGCACATTCAGTCCGGTCGCGTCACACGAAGGCGCCCTCCGCGTCGGGTGGGCCGGCGACCTCGGAGCGTTCGTGTGCGAGCCACAGATCTTGGCAGCGTGCCAAGCCTTCCTCGATGGGCTTTCGACCCGGGACAACCTCATCGCCGTCGAGCCGATCGAACCTGATTTCGGCGACGCAATGAAGATCTTTCGGGTGCTTCGAGGCGTTGGCTACCGAGGCTTGGGTGCCGACCTCGGCGCCGAACTCGACCGGTGCAAGGCGACCGTCAGGGAGAATGTGGCGTACGGGCGGAGCCTCACCGTCGACGACGTGTTGTGGGCAGAGGGCGGCCGGGCTCGGCTGCATCACGAGATGGTTCGCACGTTCGGCGACGTTGACGTCGTCGCCCTGCCAACGACTCAGGTGCTCCCCTTCCCCGTCGAGCTCGAGTATCCAACCAAGATCGCCGGCGCCGAACAAGACGATTACCTCGAATGGATGTCGTCGTGTTGCGTGATCACCCCGACCGGGTGCCCGGCGCTGTCGTTGCCAATCGGCATGGTCAACGGGCTGCCGGTCGGGCTCCAGCTCGTCGCCCCGATCGGCGCTGATGCACCGCTGTTGTCGATCGCCAAGCGACTCGAGAGCATCGCTGCCGGCTGACGGCGGGTCAGCCGCGCATCGACGCGAGTGGCGGAAGCTCGATCGGGAACGCCTCGCGGATCGCGGCGTCACGTGACGGGTCCAGGTGCATCGGGAGATGGCTGGCGAGCGTTCTCGTGACGTAGTCGTGGGCGGTCTCTTCGACCGATTTCGCTCCGGCGTCCACCCAGTCGTCTGGGCTCAAGCGGTCGCCGACGAGGGGGTACACGTACTCGCTCTGCATCATCGACAGGGTCTGCTCGTGGCCGAGGAAATGACCTTCGCCCCGGATGACCTCTTCGATCACTTGGGTAGAAAGCGTGCCCTCGTCGATCTCGATCCCACGCACCGTCCGGGCGACAGCGCCGATCATGTCGTTGTCGATGACGAGCGCCTCATGAGAGCCCGCCATGATCGAGGCGAGCATGCCCGCCGACTCGAACACGATGTTCGACCCCGCGTGGGCGGCAAGGCCGACGGTGAGCGCCTTCTCGTGACCCGCCTGATTGTCCGGGAGCTTGGAGTCCGCCATCCCTGCCGCAACGCCAGAGGGCAGACCGATCCAGTTGATGAGCTGGGCCGAGGCGGCATTGAGTACCGCTTCTTCGCCGCTACCTCCGCTCATCGCACCAGTGCGAAGGTCAGAGACGAAAGGCCACATTCCCATCACGCAGGGATGGCCAGGCGAGATGAGATTCACGCAGACCAGCGCGGCGAGACACTCTGCGAGGGCTTGGGCGAGCGAGCCGGCAAGCGCAGCGGGAGACGTTGCGCCGGCCTGTCCGGCCGAGAGCAACGTGATCGGAATCCCGACCCGCGCTTGTTCGGCGAGGCTGAGGGCAGATTCCTCGGCGAATCGGAGTGGCGGCACCACGAAGGTGTTGTTGGCGAGGGCGAAGGGACGCTTCGCGAACTCGCCCTCTCCCCCGAGCGCCATGTCGTACATGGCGATGATCTCGTGCACGTGGCCGGGTTCGAACATCGACGTCCCGACCGGCTTCGATGTGCTTGCCATGACCGCATACGCCCAATTGAGATCGAGCATCCGAGCGGTCTCCATGTCGCGGGCAACGACCGTGCGGATGTACATATCGATGTTGTCGAGCGTGTCGACGAGCCGGCCGGTGTCGTACACGTCCTGAAGCGTGCTGTGCCGGAATCGCTTTGTCTCGTGGTCGAGCATCATGACGCCCGCACCAGCGGTCGAGTAGTACACCCGGTCGCCGCCGATGTCGAGGCCGCTCTGTCCGTCGAAGGAGTGGAGGGTGAATTCCTTGGCGGCGATGTCGATCGTGTGTCGCACCAGGTCCGACGGGAAGAGGAGTCTCCCGTGTTCGTCGATCGAGCCTCCAGCTGCGGTGACACGTTCGATGAACTCGGGTGGGGCTTGGCCCATGCCGAGCCGCTCGAGGAGATCGAGTGCCGCGTCGAAGACGGCCTGCATCGCCGATTCGGACAGCGGGTTGTACGAACCGCCGGCGAGCCCTGGCCAGACGGCACGAGCTTCGGCTGGTGGTGCGGCGGCGCGCAACGCCTGACGGGCGGCGCGTCCTCCTGAACGTCGACTCATGTCCCCAGCGTAGTTTCGGACTCGTCGTCGTCTCTGCGTCGGGCGGCCAGGAGGAACAACCCACCGGCACCCAACAACAGCAGCGACAGGCCAGCCAACCGCCCCGACTCGCGGCCGGTGAAGGCGATCGCAGGCGGTGGTGGGGCGTCGAGGGTGAGTTCGGCGACGTTGTTCGGCAGCTCAGGGTCGGTCCCGGAGTGCGACACGGTCGGGGCCCACGTCGGGCCGCCACTCGTCGACACGTCGAATACGAGAGCCTGAGTGTCACCGGGCGAGAACTCCCCGAGGATGCACGTGATCTCCCCGTCGGCGATCGTGCACTCGTCCGGGAGGCGATCGATCGTCACGCCAGCTGGAATCGGGATGACCACGACCGGACTCACCGGCGATGGGCCGCCGATGTGCGTGACGGTGACCGTGATCCTGTCACGATCGCCCTCGATCTCGATCTCGAGGTCTGCTTCGGGGTCGGTGATCGTGATCACGCCGTTCGACACGTCATTGGCGGCGACGACGTCGTCGCCCACTGTGGTCCAGACGGTGGACGACACCGGGAGCGTCGTGCCCGGAGCGAGACCGGGGTCGGTCGTGAGTTCGATCGTGTACACGGCGGTGTCACCCACCTCGAGCAGGCCGATCAGGTCGGCGATGTCGACGGCGAGTGAGCCTCCGGTGAAGTTCAATGCGCCGCCGTTCGATGTGAGCGTCAATCCGGTCGGCAACGAGAGTTCTTGTTGGACGGCTGTCGCGTCGAACGCACCGGGGTTCGAGACCGTGATCGTGCCGGTCGTGACACCGCCCGGCGGCAGGAGCATGTCGTCGATGACCAAGTCGACCGCAATGTCGATGCCTCCCAGTTCGGCGGAGGCCGCATCGCTCGACGACACCGCCGCAGCGAACGGAGGAGTGCCGGATGCGACGGCCTCGTTCACGACATCGACACCGGCCATGCCTGTGCGACACGTCATCACGACCGAATCCCCCGGGATCAGTGCACCAACGATGGCATCGCAGGTCGGCTCGACCGCATCGGCGATCGTGACTCCGGTGAGCGGAACCGCACCGTCGTTCGTCACGGTGATGCGCCATTCGACGGTGTCGTCGAAGTCGGCAGCGAGGACGTTTGCCCACATCGAATCGTCGGCGGGGTCACACGAATCGACATCGCTGCGGTTGCAAATGTCCTTGGTCACCGAGATTGCGGCGAGATCGGCAATCACGACAGACTGGGCCGTCGCCGACACCTCGGTGAGGTCCGGGGTGACGCCGGTGGCAGACGCTTCGTTCGTGGTGTCGGCGCTGACCTCTGCGGTCGTGCAGATCCAGGCTTGGCTCTCGCCGATTGCCAGAGATCCGGACCAGTCGCAGCTTGGTTCGACAGGATCTACGACGACCACGGGGTCGAGCGGGCGATTGCCGGCGTTGGTGACGACGAGTCGCCACGTGGCCGGGCCGTCCTGTGGGCGATTGGTACTCGCCGCCCAATGCGCATCATCGGCAACGTCACAGGAGGCGAGATCCTCGAGAACACAGGTGTCCTTGCGAAGTTGAATCACCGGCTCGGCAGCGATCACCACAGCCGACGCCGTCGCAGCACCCGTTTCGGCTGCAGAGAATGGCGGCGTGGCGATGGCCTCGACCGTGTTGTCGATCGCCGCTTGAATGCCGCTCGTCTGACACGTCCACACCACCCGCTCGCCAACGGCCATGCTCGCAGACGTCTGCGCACAGGACGGTTCGACAAGGTCGGTGGCGACCACATTCGACAGCGGTGTTGCTCCGTCGTTGTGCACCTCGATGCGCCACACCGCAACGCCGTCCCACGGCAGGGCGTGTGTGGCCGCCCAGTCAGTCGGGTCGCCGGGATCGCAGTCGATGGCGACCGTTTCGGTGCAGATCTGCTTCGTCACGGCCACCGACGGCACGAGCACGGTCGCCTCCGCCGTGTCGCTTGCGGACACCATGGTGTTGTCCGGGTCGGAGCCAATCACGGTTGCTGTATTCGTGACATCGGCAGAAAGGGCTCCCGTCGAACACGAGATCACCTGTTGCGCTCCGATGGCAAGTGAGCCGGTCCAGTTACACGTGGGCTCGTTCGGGTCGCTGACGGCGACTCCAGCGAGGGGTCGGTTGCCGTCGTTCGACACGACGATGCGCCAGTCGACGGGACCGTCGAGTGCCACCGCGTGGGTGTCTCCCCACATCGTGTCGTCAGCGACATCGCACGTCGCCACATCAGCCTCAGTGCATACGTGCTTGACGATCGAGACAGCGGGATCGGCCGCGACGAGTTCGAGCGTCGCGCCGTCGGCGTCGTTGAGAACCGCAGAGAACGGCGGGGTCGCCGATACCGAAGCCGAGTTGGCGACGGGGCCTTGCACCGCCGTCGTCTGGCAGGTGGCCACGTCCGATGAACCTACGGCGAGAGCGCCGACCGTGCGATCACATGATGGCTCGACGGCGTCGGTGACCGTCACGTCGGTGAGCGCGGTCGCTCCGGTATTGGCGACCTCTATGCGCCAGACAACGGTGCCGTCCCAAGCGACCGTGGTGGTCTCGGCCCAATCGGCTGCAACTGCGACATCACAGTCGGCTGGGTTCAGTTCGATGCAGACCTGCTTCGATACGTCGACACCCGGGATCAGCGTGGTGGCGTCTGCCGAGTCGGTGGCGGTGACGACTGTGGAGTCCGGATCGGTCGCCGAGACCGTCGCCGTGTTCGTGACATCAGCAGCCAACGATGCGGTCTGACAGGCGATGACGTGGTCGGCGCCGATCGCCAGGGCTCCCGACCAATCGCACGACGCCTCGTTCGCGTCGGTCACGGTCGCCGTGAGCGGGCGGTTGCCGGTGTTCTCGACGAGGATGCGCCACGCAGCTGGACCGTCGAGCGGTACCGACTGGGTGTTGCCCCAGTCCGCGTCGACTGCGGTGTCACAGGCGGCGACATTCGCCTCGACGCAGACCTGTTTGGTGATCGTCACGCCAGGCGATGCGGCTTCGAGCACCACGTCGGCGGTGTCGTTGCCGGAGACGTTCGCTCCGGCGGGCGGTGTACCCACGACCGTTGCCGTGTTTGTCGCATCAGCCGTGATGTTCGCCAGGTCGCAGGTGTACACCGAGGTGTCCGCTTCGGCGAGCCCGCCGATCGTTCGATCGCACCCAGGAGCGACCGCGTCGGTCACGGCAACGCCGGTCAGGTCGGTCTCGCCGGTGTTCTCCACGATGATGCGCCATCGAACCGTGTCTGCCCACCCCGCGACCGCGGTCTCCGCCCAATCGGCGTCGTCTGCTTCGTCACAGTTGGCGACGGGGTCGACGACACAGATCTCCTTCGAGATCTCAATGTCGGGGATCAGGACGTTTGCGGATGCCGAATCGCTGTGGTTGACCGCAGCGCCGTCGGGATCCTGAGACGCAACCGCGATCGAGTTGGGCACCGCGCCAGTCAGCGGCGAGGTGTCACAGGTGTATTGCGTCGATTCGCCGATCGGCAGCCCCCCGGCGACGGTGGTGTCACAGTTGGGTTCGAGAGCGTCGGTGACCACCACATTGGACAGCGGACGATTGCCGAGGTTCTCAATGCCGATTCGCCAGCGAACGGTGCCTCCGGTCGCCACCGAGTGCGATTCTCCCCAGGCGTCGTCGTCGGCCGGATCGCACGCCGCGAGGGTGGCCTCGGTGCAGACTTGCTTGGAGATCTGGATGGCGTTCGAGGCGGGCACCAGGGTCGTCGTTGCATCATCGGAGTCGGAGATGTTTGCTCCGAACGGCGGTGTGGCGACGACGACCGCTTCATTGTCGATCTGCGCCTGCACGTTGCTCGTTGTGCACGTCACAGTTGCCGTCTCACCGACGGCCAATGCGCCAATGGCCGTGTCACAAGAGGATTCGGCGGCGTCGGTAAGCGCCACCGCCGACAACGGCACGGCCCCGTCGTTGGTGACGCGAATGCGCCATGCGGTGTCATCGTCCCACGGCACGGCCACGGTCTCGTCCCAGAGGGCGTCGACCGATCCGTCGCAGGTCGCGATGTCTGCCTCGGTGCAGACCTCCTTGACGACGAGCAGGGACGACTCGAGGACCGTGACGGTCGCCGATGCCGAGTCGTTCACGAGGGTGCCGTCGATCACCGAACGGCCATCGACCTCGGCCGTGTTGGTCGTGTCTGCGTTGACCGGGTCGAGGGTGCACCCGTGAACCACAGTGGCCCCAATGTTGAGGCTGCCGATGGCCTGGTCGCACGCCGGCACGTTCGGGTCGGTGACGGCAACGCCGACGAGGTTGTGGTTGCCAGTGTTCGAAACGCGGATGCGCCAATGCGACGGCGCGCCCTGGGGAACAGCGACCGTCGCCGTCCAGTCAGCGTCGTTTGCGAGATCGCAGTCGGCGAGCGCCGACGAGACGCATACCTCCTTGAAGATCCGTGCCTCCGGTGTCGACGACGGCAACGCAACCTCGGCGGTGTCGGTGTCGCTTGCGCTCGTCGAGACCGGGTCGTCACCCGACGCAGTAATGGAGTTCTCGAAACCGACGGTGGCCGCGCCGAGCGCGGTATCGCAGGTCCACACCTCGGATGATCCGGCCACAAGCGTCGTCGACGCAAGGTCGCATCCGGACTCGAGCGCATCGGTCGCCGTGACGTCGGTCAACGCCGTCGACCCCGTGTTGGTGAGGGTGATCCTCCACCGCACGACGTCGCCGAAGTCCGCGAGGAGGAACTCGTCCCAATCGCCATCGTCGGTCTCGTCGCAATCGGCCAGAACAGTCGTCGTGCAGATCTGCTTCTCGATGACGAGCTCGGGCGGGGGAACGACCGCCAGGTCGACCGTCAGGTTCGATCGGGTGTCGCCGGTGTTCGGGTCGATTCCTGCAATGTCGTCGCTCACCGGCTCAAGGCCGGCCGCTCCGGCTACGGGCTCGAGCGTCACAAGACCGGTCTCGATGCGACCGCCGATGAGGGCGCCGTGATGGTCGAAGGCTTCGTTGCGGTCGGTGTCGACGTCCGCTTCCGGATTGGGAGCGACGCTCCAGCCATTCAGTGATCCGGACAGTTCGGCGGCCGGAACGACAACCCGGTATGTCCCCGAACCGAGTCCGTCGAACAAGTAGCGGCCATTCGGGTCCGTCGTCACGCTGTCGACAAGAGCGTCGGTCGACGTCCGGAGTTCGACGACGACACCGGGAACGCCGGGTTCTCCTGCATCACGATCGCCGTCGGCGTTGAGATCGGCAAAGAGAACGTCACCGACCGAGTACTCGGGGACGACCACGGTTGGGGTGTTGGAGCGAAGCAGCAGCGCCTCGATCGATGGCGTGAACGCGCCGAACCGGTTCGAATACGTGTCGCCGGGAGCGTTGCCGTCTGCCTGCACGGTGAAGACGATCTCGCCATTGCTACCCGGCTGGCCGACGGGGGTCCAGTCATTCGACATGGTGAATCGCCAAGCGGTCACGTCGGCCCAACCCGTTGGGCAATCCGGTTGTCCGAAGTCTGCCTCGAGGCACCACGTTGTCGGCGCGGCGCCGGCACCGTTGTTGGAGTCCGCACGGGGATCGAAGTCGACGTCGAAGGCGTTCCGTGAGGTGTAGCGCAGGTCGCCCGCCACATCGCTCGTCGGCGCACCAGTGAGCGCGAGCGTCCCGGAGTAGTCCGACCCCGGGTTGCGTTGTGAGCGACCGCCGAGACCGACGCCGTCGCCGGTGAACGGCAACACATCGATCACATCGAGTGGCGCCAGCTGGAATGGTGATCCGTTCAGGTAGGAGACAGTCCACACTTGGTCACTGTTGACCGTGTCGTATCCGGAGTCGACTTCTTTCAGTACGCCGAGCTTGCCTGCCGTCTGGATCTCGAGTTCGAGGGTGTCCCGGCGCAGGACCTCAGGACTTGCGTCATTGTCGGCGGAGACGACGGATTCCACCTCGATGATCTCGCCCTCGGTCGAAAACGGCGACACGAGCACGCAGAACTCTTGGGGTGCGATCGTGGCGTTCACGGGATGGTCTCCGTGGAACCAGGTCAGGCGCGTCTCGCCGACCGTCGGGGTGTCAAACTCCACGAGGTCGGGCGGGTTCGTCGTGCAACTCGGGTCGTAGACGAGCCGATCTGGCAGCGTGACCACGCTTCGCACGTTCCGTGCGTCCTGCAGTCCGCCGGTTTCGGCGTACCACTCCAGGCTCGGCTCGGTCGTGAGACGAACCTTCGTGCCCGCGAGGACGGCGCCGTTCACGACGTTGAACGATGGTTCGATGGCTGTCCGAACAGCGACCTGCGAGAAGATCACTCGGTCGCCGCGGCTTCCCCCGTCGGTGTTCGCGTTGTATCCCGATGTCGTGTTGAAGTTGTCGGCGTGTGTGCGGACGTTCGACTGGAACAAGACACCGGCTGGGATCTCCATACCGTCGTTCGGGCCGCCGTTGAAAAGCTGACGGGCGACGATGTACGGCTCCGAGTCGATTCGACCGCCAGCACCGAAGACCGTCGTCGAGGGATCGATCGGCCGGATGCGGTACTTCGTGATCTCGTCGAGGGGGATACCGTTCACGGGATCGTGGAGCTCTGTTTGCGTCGTCCACCCCCACGTTGGATCCGCGTCCTCGTCGAAGCATGAGCCACTTCGGAGCGGACTGAGGTCGGCGCTCTGGTAGAGCCCGGTCGTGGCGTTCCTTCCACCGGAGAGATGGTCGATCCCCCATCCGCCGGGAGTTCCGCCGTTCGAACCGCTGGCGAACTCGAGTACCCAGTCGGCCTTCGTCCCCATGTTCGTGTAGAGAACACGCCACTCGACGAGCTTGTTGGGGTCGGCCCAGGCGTTTGGGTTCTCTTCGAATCGGATCAGGGCATTGTCGATCGTTCGGCAGACGATCGGGTTTTCCCAGGGCAACACGCCGACGTTGGTCATGTGGTGCCACATGCTGAACCGGTCGTCGGGGTGCACGGTTCCCGTGCCTTGGTGGTGGCCAGTCGTGCTCTGCATCCAGTCGTTCGCTGACGCATCGTTTTGGACTGCTTCGTTGGCGTAGATCTGTGTGGAATCGGCGACACGGATGGTGAGATTGCGCTCGCGGCAGTCGTTGGCGGGGTCGTTTCCGACGTTTGCCTGGCCGCTCAGCGACAGTGGCGAGAAGTCGCTCGAACACAGACGAACGCGGAGGGTGCCCGCGTTGTTGCCCATGATTCCGTCGGCCGCGTCGACCGCCGAAACCGGCACCCAGGTGTTGACACGTCCAGTGATCACCATGTTGTCCGAGAGCGCGTTACCGGTGAACGACTCGGTGGGAAAGCGGGTGCCTCGAGTGTCGGCACCGGTGACGGTGACGTTGATCGTCGACTCCGCTCCCCCTGGCTGCGCGCAGGTGACGGTTCCACCGTCGACCAGGCTTCGATGCTGGGCGTACACCCCGTTGTCATACGGGTACGGAAGCGCGCCCGTGCCGACCCACGCCTGACAGTTGTTGTCCCACACCCATCCGGTCGCCTGCCCGGGCCCAGGGCTCACGGTGTCGAGGTCGACGTTGAAGGTGATCGGATCGGCCAAGGCCTCCGAGCCGACCCCCGGCGGAATGTTGATGTGGAAGAACCAGTAGTTCCGAAAGCCAGGTTCTCCACCCCTGTACGTGATGTTCTCCCATTGATACGTCAACCACTCGAGGTCGAAGTTCGGCAACGCCGACACCGTCACGTCGGTCACTGCGTCGTTGTCGAAGGTGCCCGGCGTCGAGCCCTCGATGCCATTCTCGTCGTAGCCGCGGACGACCTGTTCGGACTCGACCGTCGATCCGTTCGTTGACGATCCGTCGACCTTGGCTCGCACCGAGAACGTCGCCGATTGATTTTCCAAAAGCGCACCAATATTGCAGACCAAGAGTTGCCCGCCTGGCACGTCGGTCACCGACGATTGCGGGGCGTAGGGCAACCCGGTGGACGGGTTGGTGCCGGTCCCGCAGATCGCCGGCATGATGTCGAAATAGGGCGTCGCGCCATCGGACGAGGTAATCGTTTGCTCGAGCACGACGTTCTGGGGTGCATCGGCGCCTCCCAGACCGCTGAGGTCGATCGTCCACGGGTAGGTGACCGTGTCCTCGGTTCGGACGATGTTGTTCGACGGCCCGCTGTCGTGACCGGGGTTGTCGTCGGCGTCGAACGGAGAAGTGCCATCGTCGATTCCGGTCGCGATCGAGATCCCGAGTGTGCCACCCGCTGCGGCGGCCGTCCCGATGGCACCGGGGCCAACGGACAGAGTTGCGCCGAAGACCGCAACGATCACAAGGACGGCCATCGCCGGCTGTCGTCGCCGACGAGTGGCCACGGCTATTGCTCGCCTCGTCTCGAGTTTCATTCGACCGACACCACCTTCGCGAGAACGCTGCTCGTGAACGATCACGAACGTCGCCCAATCGGACATCGGGTGATGATGTTGAGAAGTGGATTGGGTCGATCAACCCATCGAGATCGCTGCTCAGCTCACCATGGCGGCTTCGGCCCGGTGCAGAGCTTGCTCGAGAGAGGCGAGCAACGCGACCTTCACCCGTTCCCGGTCACGAGCATCGATGTTGAGCACGGGAATTGCTGGCGCAATGTCCAGCGCTTTGCGAACCTCTGCCGGGGTGTGCAACAACTTGCCGTCGAATTCGTTGATGGCGACGACGAACGGGATGTTGCGGGTCTCGAACCAGTCGAGCGCCGGAAAGCAGTCTTCGAGCCGACGGGTGTCGACCAGGACCACCGCGCTGAGCGCGCCGATCACCAGGTCGTCCCACATGAACGAGAACCGATCCTGGCCGGGAGTACCGAACAGATAGAGGACGAGCTGGTCGCCAACGGAGATTCGACCGAAGTCCATCGCAACGGTCGTGGTCGTCTTGTTCTCGACCCAGGTTCGATCGTCGACTCCCGTCGCGACTTCGGTCATCGCCGCTTCGGTCGTGAGTGGTTCGATCTCGGAGATCGCGCTGACGAAGGTGGTCTTTCCGACACCAAACCCGCCAGAAATGATCACTTTGACCGGTTCTGGGGCTCGCCGGCCACCTTCAGAGGGCACTGACTGCATCCATCAACCTCCTGATCGTGGCGGGATCCGCCGCACTGCCTTGTGTGGTCCGTGCCTGCATCGCGCCACTCCGGACAAGGTCTTCTGCCAAGACGTAGATCGCCTGAAGCGGGAGTTTGAGCAACGCTGACGCCTCAGCCGTGCTGAGCGGGGTCTGCGCCAGCTCGAGCAGTTGACCCGCTTCGAACGCATGCTTCGACGGATCGGCGATGGCCACCAGCTGCGTCTCGGGCTTGAACGGACTCGACGCGCCAGTGCGTCCGCCGGTCACGACGAATGGCCGCACCGTACGCGTGTCGTCGTCGGGCGGCGGAGCCGCAGATGGCGCCGCTGGAGCGGCGTTGCCCTGGAGGAACCGCGGTACGAGCGGCGGATCGATCTCGCTCACTGAAGGGCCTTCTTGAGCTCGCTGATCACCTCAGGGCTCAAATGCTGGCCAACACGATCGACGAGCATGGTCATCTCGTAGCCGACGAGACCCATGTCGATGTCCTTCGCCGTGAGCACACCGAGCGCCGAGCCGTCCGAGATGGACGACACGAACATCATGTTCTGATGCATCTCGATCATGCATTGGCTGACGCCGGTATCTCCAAAGGTCTGGGCACCGCCTCGCGCAAGGCTCATCATGCCGGAGGTGATCGCTGCGAATCGGTCCGCCTGCTCTCGGGTCAGCCCCTCGGACATCGCCATCAGGAGCCCGTCACTCGAAACGGCTACCGCTCGGTGCACGCCGTGCGTCTGGTCGACGAATTGCGCCAACAGCCAGTTGACGTTCTGCGCCGATGTGGAGATCTCGGTCGTGGTCATCTCATGCCTCCCGCTCGTGGGCGTCATCGGTTGTCGGTGGAGTGGACGCAGCCTCGGCCGCAGCTCGGCCGGCGGCGAGGCCGCTCAGCATCGATCGGACCTGATCCGGGGTACGACCCATCTCCGGTCCGTGGGCCATCTGCGGGGCCGCAGCTTCCGGGTGTTTCCGAGTGCGGCTGGGCAGGTCGGAGAAGTCCTCGCCCGACTCTTGCCGGTTCTGGATCGGCGCCAGACGGCGGGCGCGTCGTTCGAGAATCGATTCGCGTTCG
The DNA here is from genome assembly GCA_020629375.1 of Acidimicrobiales bacterium. Lineage (GTDB taxonomy): Bacteria > Actinomycetota > Acidimicrobiia > Acidimicrobiales > SHLQ01 > SHLQ01. The sequence goes on along the minus strand of JAHDDK010000029.1, from coordinate 6,372 downwards.
TCGACATCTCCCCGTAGGGCGGCGACGCCTCCAGCGACGCCTCGGGTGGGCGACTGGCCAGGAAGCGGAGGCGGTACCGGAGCGGCTTGGGCCTCGGCGACTGGTTGTGCGCTGCCGAAGATCGACACGGGCAGAGCTGTGGCCGGCGCTTCGGGCGCTGCTGCAGACTCCGGGTGGACCGGCTCGAACGTCGTCGGCGTCCCGGATGACGGCGAGTATTCGGCGGGCGGCGCGGGATACCCCGGGGTGGCCTGCGAAGGAGGTTCGGGATACGCCGGAGCTGGCTGCGACAGCGGCTCACCGATCGGTGACTGTCGCTGCGGAAGGCTGGCCGGATCACGCGGCGCGAGTGGCTCGGCGAACGGAGCGGGTTCCGCAGCCGCGGGCCCATCGACGGGCAACTCCTGCTCGTCGCGTAGTGGCGCTGTAGTCGCAGGTGGTGCTGTCGTCGCAGGTGGTGCTGTCGTCGAGGGTGCTGTCGCTGCGGGCGCCGCCCCGGCAATCGGTGTTGTGTGCCAGACGTGGTCGGGTGATGGAGCAGCATCGGCGCCAGCCGCAGGTTGAGCAGCTGATGTCACGTTTGGGTCGGCCGCCGTAGGCGCAACCTGCGCTGCCGTAGGAATCGCCGCCGGCTGTGCCGGGCCATTGTGGGCCGGCGCATCCTGGCCGGCACCGACGACGACCGATGCGGGCAGTTCGACGCGTGCCGTCGTGCCACCTGCGGAGTTCGACTGCAGCTCGACGCTCACACCATGTCGAGATGCCAGCCGGCCGACGACGTGAAGGCCGAGACGTCCGGTTTCGTCGAGGTCGAGGGTGTCGGACGGGGCAGCCAGGGTGGCGTTGATGGTTTGCCGCTCTTCCTCGGATAGGCCGAGTCCTTCGTCGGAAATCGCAATGACCAACTCGTCGGCGACGCGCCGACTGGTGACGTTCACTCGCGTGTTCGGCGGCGAAAACTGCGTGGCGTTCTCGATCAGTTCGGCAAGAAGGTGGGTGATGTCGGAGACGGCTGCTCCGAGAATCGGCGCAGAACCGGACGGTTGCACATCGACCCGGTCGTATGCCTCGGTCTCGGCGAGCGCAGCACGGATCATGTCGGATGCGTCGATCGGCTGAGTCCATCGACGGGGCGATTCGGCGCCAGCGATCACGAGGAGGGACTCCGCATTGCGACGAATACGAGTCGACAGGTGGTCGAGCCGATAGAGGTTCTGAAGACGGCCGGCGTCCACCTCATCTCGTTCGAGCTGATCGATGAACGACATCTGACGGGAGAGCAGGCTCTGGTTACGTCGACCGAGACTCACGAACAGGGCAGCCACGTTGCGGCGCACCTGCGCCTGCTCACCGGCGAGTTCCACGGCGGTGGTACGCAGCGAATCGACCGAGTTGGAGAGCGAAACGATCTCGTGCGGACCCTCGATGTCGAACAGCGACGAGTCCGTCGTGGCGTCCTCACCACTGGCGATCTTGCGGATCGTGTCAGGCAGTTCGTCTTCGGCACTGAGCAGCGCAGCGCCTGACAGCCGCCGCATCGGCCGGATGATTGTTCGAGCGATGAGCACAGAGATGGCCACGAGAAGAAGAGTGAGTCCAATCGCTGCGGCAATCGACGTCCGCAACGCGTTCGATCCGTCTCGTTCGATACCGGTCGCAATGGTCTGTACGTCTTCGCTGATCGCCAGTTCGGCAACGCGCATCGCATCCACGCGAGCCGTCATTGCCGTCCACCACGTGTTCTCGTCAAACGAGATCGCTTCGGGAGGGACGATCGAGTTGAGCTCCTGTTGCAGCGGATCCGATGTACCCGACACGGCATCGATCTCTGCATCGAAAAGCGCGAGCTCCTCGGCAGGGCTGTTTCGACGGAATTCGTTGAGGTGGACCAGTGCGTCGGAGCTCAGCTGCACGTAGCGTGCGTGCTCTGCTTCGGTCTCAAAGAAGCCTCTGGACACGATGCCGTTGGCGAAACCACGTTCGAGACCCGTCAGTTCCTTACCGCGCGAGAGCGACCGCAACGCAGTCAGCTCCTTGGTGAGCGCAGCGTCCGCGATCGTGAAGTCGAGGCCACTCAACGCGTCGAGCGTGTCCGTAATCGTCTTCGTGTAAGGAGCGAGTGTCTGATCGATGTCGACGCTCCGGCCGTCGATCAGGACTCGGTGACTCGCGAGACCGTCGAGATCGGAGACGGCAAGGTCGAATCGAGCGGCGTTGATGGGATCGGAGGCACGTAGCTCCGAAAGACCCGCGTCGAATTCGGCGCGGGCGTTGTCGACCGCAACGCGCTGGGCCTGCATTTGCGCTACGTCTGCGTCGGCAGATCCGATAAATCCCGAGGAGAGGCCACGTTCGCGCTGCAGCTCGTGGACGAGGTCGGTGGCGACAACGCCGAACTCCACGTTGTCGGCGAGCGCCGCGGCATCGTTGGCCTGTACCCGTCGATCGTTGAGGACGAACGCGCCGAAGGCGAACAGCACGAGGAGCGGCAGCAGGGCGAGTAAGAGCACCCGTAGTCGAATTCCGATGCGATTCACGCGAATGACCTCCGCTGGTCGTGTGAGCCGGTACCCGGTCCTCATCGGCCTTTGATGGGCCGGATGTGAGGAGTTTCTTTCGGCTCGGCAGGCGATCGACATGGAAGACTCCTTCCATGAAACGCCTGCGACCGATCATCGACATCGACTATCTCCAGCGTCTGCTCGAAGATCGATCGGACGGCGCCATTCGGGGCGATGTGATCCTTGCCGACTGCCGTGCGTACCTCGACGGTCGAGATGGTCGGGCTGCGTGGATCGGCGGCCACGTCCCCGGAGCAGTCCACATCGACCTCGAGCACGACGTGACAGGATCAGGCCAACCGGCCGACGGCCGACATCCGCTCCCCGCACCTTCGGCGTTTGCCCATCGACTCGGCATATTGGGAGTTGCCGATGACAGCCACGTCGTTGCGTATGACGACGTGGGCGGGGCGATGGCCGCGCGTCTCGTGTGGATGGTGCGCTCGATCGGTGGTTCGGCAGCAATTCTCGATGGCGGCCTCGACGCGTGGACTGGAGAGCTCGCAACGGGCGTCGAGACCCGGACGTCTGTCGGCCGCACCGTCGTGCCATGGCCAGCTGCGTTGTTGACGACGAGCGACGACGTCGAACAATCAATCTCTGCCGGAAACCTCGTGGTCGACAGTCGAGCGAACGCTCGCTACCGAGGCGACCACGAGCCGATCGATCCGCGAGCCGGCCACATACCGGGCGCGATCAATCGCCACTTTGCCGACAATCTGGATTCGTCCGGCCGGTTCGACCGAGATCGAGTCTTGGCCCGCTTTGCCGATGTCGACGACTCGACGATCGTCTACTGCGGATCGGGCGTCACGGCGTGCCACAACCTGTTGGCGATCGAGCAAGCCACGGGGGTTCGTGCCCGCCTCTATGTCGGATCGTGGAGCGGCTGGTCCTCCGAACCAGATCGAGCCATCGCGATCGGAGACGCGAGCTCAACGATCGACTGAGCGATGTCGGTGGCGTGTTCCCAGATGACGAGGTGGCCGGCATCGTCAAACATCTGCAGGCGTGCCTTCGGTATCCGCTCGGCGAGTTCGCGCACCTGGCTGGGGCTGATCAACAGGTCGCGGCTGGCACCGACGACGAGCACGGGCATCAGGAGACGCTCTGCGACGTGGTCGAGGTCGTGCGCGACAAGCGCGACGGTCGCTTGACGGTTGGCGTCGGCGCGACCATCGAAGTAGTTGTCGATGACCGTGTCGACCTGGGTCATCGGGGGATCCGATCCGAAAAAGCCGAGTCCCGCTACCAACCTCGACAGTGCCCTCGGACCGACTCGGCGATCTGGCACGAGCGGAAGCCCGCCAAGCCTTAGCGCAACCTGGTGCCGGAGGGTGTCCAGCGCCGAGTCGGTCGCAATCAGCGCAACCGTCGGGATCTGCTGGTTGAACCGGTCCAGGTCGTCGGCAGCCAACCCCATGAGCGCCATGCCACCCATCGAGTGACCCGCCAGGCAGACCGGCTCGAGCTGCAAATGATCGAGCACGTGTCGAAGATCGCGGCCGAGCTGACGACTCCCGAACCCGGCCGTGCCGACAGTCGACTCGCCGTGTCCGCGCTGGTCGACGGCAAGGACGCTGAAACCCGCCTCGACGAGCTTCGGCGCAACGAGACACCAATCGTGGCGGCTGGCCGTCAGGCCATGCACGAGCACGATCAGCGGGCCATCGCCAACGCGTTCGGTCATGATCTCCGCACCGTCCGGAAGCACGATCGAAGCTTCGACGCCATCGGGGAATCGCATCGATTGCCGCGACCAGTGAGCGTCGGCGTCACCCCATCCATCGAGCGTACGCTTACTGGCAATCGCCGCCACGGCCGATGCAACGAGCCCGAACAGGCCGAGCGTGCGGCGTCGACTCATGGGACCGGGAGCTCTCGTGACCGGGTCGGCGACATGGGCGCGATTCTATGGGCGCTTCTTCAGCTGCTTCTTGTGACGTATGCACGACCTCTGCGGGTGGAGCAACCGAGCATCAGCGGACCCGCGATACAACGGACTCGTGCAGAAATGGCAGTGCCCGGAGTGTGAGCGGTGGTTCGGCAAGATCCGTCAGGGCCACTTGTGCCAGCGCGGGTTGTCCGTCGATGAGTACTTTGCCGACGCGAAACCGTGGGAGCGGCCGATCTTCGATCACGTTCGGGCGCATATCGATTCGCTCGGTGACGTGATCGTCGATCCGATCGAGATCGGCGTCTT
>JAHDDK010000029.1:681-1442 GCA_020629375.1 Acidimicrobiales bacterium | reverse complement strand
CGTTGGCCTCGATTCGGGCGTAGCCGAGCGGGGTGAGATCGAGGGTGCGGTATTCGCCGTGGGCGATCCATTCGGCGACCCCTCTGCCGATCGCCGGCGACTGTTGCATGCCATGGCCAGAGAAGCCGTTGGCGAAAACGACGTTCTCGATCTCGGTGTGGGGGCCGACGATGACGTTCTGATCGAGCCGGTTGTGGGCGTAGTGCCCAGCCCATTTGGTCTGAACCTTGATCCGCTCGAACGCGGGGATCCGATGCACGAGTGCCGGCCAGACCTTGTCTTCCCAGATGTCGGGGTCGATCACGAAGTCGTCGGGCTCGACGGCCGGGTCATGGTCGGGGGTGCAACCGGCCATGTAGGCCGAACCCTCCGAGCGGACGTGTACGCCGTTGGGGTCGATCGTGAGCGGAAGGTCACGATCGAGCGGCTCGGCTGCGTCGAAGATGAACGTGTAGCGCTTTCGTGGTTCGACGGGGAGACGAATGCCGGCCATCTCCGCCACCCTCGATGCGCGCGGTCCAGCGGCATTGACGACCGCTCCGCATTCGATCCGCTCCCCCGATGCGAGCCGGACGGCATTTGCGCGCCCCCTGTCGACGTCGATGCCGACCACCTCGCCCCGGGTGTATTCGACGCCATTCTGGCGGGCCCTGCGACGCCACGTGTCGAACATCGTGCCGGAGTCGAAATAGCCCTCGTCGACGAGATTGTGGCTTCCGCAGACGATGTCGTCGAGGTTGTAGAACGGGTAGGCCTCGGCG
>JAHDDK010000029.1:0-525 GCA_020629375.1 Acidimicrobiales bacterium | reverse complement strand
GATCTTGATGTTGAGCGGGTTGGTGAACTGCTGACGCATGCAGCTGTTGGTGTGGCCCGTCGAGCTGTGCTCGTACGACATGTCCTTCTCGACGACGAGAATCGTCCCGTCGAAGTCGGGGTCCGACGACAAGAACCAGGCCACCGACGTCCCGATGACGGCTCCTCCCACGATGACGACGTCGTATCGACTCGCAGCCGGACGGTCGGTGATGGGTTGAGGCGCCTGCCCGTGGCCAGTCATCCGAGGTACCCCATCTGTTCGTCGTGGGCGTGGGCGGCGGCGTCACGGTCGGCAGGATCCCCGAAGCCGCCCCCACCCGGAAGTTCGAGCACGAGGCGCCGGTCGGGTGGGATCGGCTGTTTCCCTTTCGAGCGGAAGGGAGTTCCGTCGTCGAGTGAGACTCGCCCGGGTGCCCCGTCGCCACCGCCCTGACGTCCGCGAGCCGGGTGCTCGACACGGTCGAACATCGCCGAGAACTCGAAGTAGTACCCGTCGGTTGCGCCGATCTCGATCACCTGGCCG
>JAHDDK010000106.1:795-9315 GCA_020629375.1 Acidimicrobiales bacterium | reverse complement strand
TCGCAACGGCGAACCCGTGTTTGGCGAGCTCCGCGATGGCGGCGTCTACGGCACCGTCGTTCACAACGGGGTCGGGATCGCACGCGGCACCGTTAGTGGGAAGCTGCTCGCCGAGATGATCATGGGCGAGGACTCCGAGCTGCTGCGTCAAATGCAGGCGAAGGGTCGCCCCAACAAGAATCTGCCGTTCCAAGACCTCGGCGTGCGGATCAACGCTCGGGCCCGGCGCATCATCGCCGGCCGAGAGGAATAGGAACTAGGCAGAGGGCCTCCCCCCTGCCGAACGTGCTCGATGACTCTGCCAACGCCTACGGTCTGAGCATGGGGATCACGCCGGTATCCGAACTCGTCGAAGCGGCGAAAGCGCAGATCACAAACCTGTCCGTTGAGGAGGCCAAGGCCGCCGTCGCCGACGGCGCCCTGATCGTCGACATCCGGGATGTGCGCGAACTCGAACGCGACGGCACGATCCCGGACAGCCTCCACGCGCCGAGGGGAATGGTCGAGTTCTGGGTGGATCCAGCATCGCCCTACCACCGAGAGGTCTTCGCCGAGGACCGCACCTACATCTTCAGCTGTGCGTCTGGGTGGCGCTCAGCCCTCACGGCCAAGACGCTCCAGGACATGGGGATGACCAACGTCGCCCACCTCGACGTCGGCTTCACCGGCTGGCGGGACGCCGGCGAACCAGTCGCCGAACGCAAACCACGCACGTAGTCCCTTCTTGTGCCTCTGATTCTCGGCGTTCTCGCAAGCGTCTTCATCGGGATCTCCGACACGTGTGGGCGTGCCAGCTCGAGACGTGCCGACTCGATCAGTCATGTCACAATGCAGATGGCAGTCGGCGTGTTCGTCGCGAGCCCGATCGCGCTGGCGATGGGCTCACAGTTCTTGGTCGCCGACGCCGTCCAGGGGGTGATCTCCGGTGTGCTCATCGCCACCGGTCTGGCGATCGTCTATCGCGCCATGGCCGAGGCCTCCTCGGCGATCGCCGCGCCGACCGCTGCGGTGCTCGCTGCCATCCTGCCCCTCGCATGGGACCTGATCGGTGGCGCCAACCTCGAAGCGCCCGCCGCCGTCGGATCCGTCGTCGCTCTTGTTTCCCTTGGACTCACCACGTACTCCCCCAGTCACGGAGCCGGGGCACTCCGCGGCCTCGGTATGGCCATCGTCGGAGGAGCCTTGTTCGGCCTATCGGTCGTGTTCAGCGCCGACACCTCGGCAGACGCCGGAGCGTGGCCGGCAGCGACGCAACGAGCTGCGGGGTTTGCCGCCATGGTCGTACTTGCCCGCACGCGAAGCGTGCCGCCGATCCTTCCGCCTGGCGTGCGCCGTTTCGGCGTCCTCGGCGGTCTCGCCGGCGGTATCGGCATGGTGTGTTGGGTCCTCGGAGCCCAGCAAGGAGACCTCGGCACCGTTTCGGTCGTCGCATCGACCTACCCCGCCGTCGTCGCCATCCTCGCCACCCGCTTCGACGACGACCGCATCGAATGGTGGCAAGCCATCGGCATCGGCGGAGCGATCTTCGGCACGATCCTGATCGCGCTCGCCTAGCGCGACTTGCGAGGACCTGAGCTCCCGACTTGCCGCCATCCCACGTCCCAGGAGCCATGGGCGGGGCCCGAGCGGCCCATCGCCGAAGGCGGTTGGAGCGGGAGAAATGGCGAAGGAGCGTGCGGACACCATCCGGTGCGACGCACCTTTCCGCTGAGGTCCGTAGCCTGACGCGATGACGGAGTACTCGTTCGATCGGCCTGCGTTCTTCGCGGGGTTCCGCGACGTGATTCCGATCGCTCTCCCAGGCATCCCCTTCGGCCTCGTATTGGGCTTCCTCATCAGCGAGGCCGGGATCGACCGTTTCGCTGGATGGTCGTCGTCATGGATCATCCTCGCCGGCGCTGCCCAGCTCGCAGCCATCGAACTCCTGGCCGAACAAGCCAGTGCTGCGGTCGTCCTCGTAACGATCGCCTTCGTCAACTCCCGGCACCTCATGTACTCCGCCGCGCTGCGGCAGCGCTTTGCACCGTTCCCGAACTGGTTCCGGATCGTCGGTCCGTACGTCCTGCTCGACCAGTCCTTCGCCCTCGCGAATGGGCAACCAAACGATCTCGACAACCGCTATCGCATGTGGCACTACTTCGGTTCGGCGACGTTCTTGTTCGTGATGTGGCAGACCGTGGTGGGGGTCGGCGTGATTGTCGGTGACGTCATCCGTGCCGAATGGCAGCTCACCTTTGCGGTGCCGATTCTGTTCGGCAGCCTGATGCTGCTCAGCATCACGAACCGTGCCGGTGTCGCAGCGGCCGTGGTCGGCGGGGTCGTCGCGTTGCTCGGATCCAGTCTTCCACAGGGCTCGGGAGTCCTTCTTGGCATCGTGCTCGGCGTGGCTGCTGGCGCGGCCTGGGAGACCCGCCTCGACGACACGGCTGGTTCCTCATGACGTTGTGGCTGACAATCATCGCCGGCGGCGCCATCACGTACCTGACAAGAGCGTCATTCATCCTAGCGGGCGACCGGATCCAGCTGCCTGCGGCATTCGAGCGGGCGCTCCGATACGTCGCCCCGGCGGCCTTCGCCGCCATAGCGATCCCCGCGATCTTCGGTGGAAATGGGCTCTCGAACCTGGGAGACGATGTACCCCGAATCGTTGCTGCGCTGGCCGCTGGATGGGTCGTCGTGGCCACCCGGAGCGTGCCGAAGAGCCTCGTCGTCGGATTGGTGACGTTGTGGATACTGCTCCTCGTCAGTTGATCTTCGTGCACTCGCGCCATGAGCGCTAGCGTGCGTCCGGTGACCGACGCCTTGACCGCCGATGAACGCCGCAACGCCGCGGCGGGCGACCTCACGGTTCTCGCCGTCATGATGACGGTCGGGGCAATCATTTTCTCCTCGGTCAACGTGTGGGTTGGCACCATGAGCTGGATCGCGGCAGCGGCAACGGTCTCCTCAACATTGCTCACCACGATCGGCCTCATCAGCCGCAACGACTCAATCGCAGCGGTCGTCAAGGTGAGTTTCGGAGTCGGCGGTTTGGCTGCGCCAGCCTGTGCTGTCGCGGGCTTGATTCTGGTTTCGCTCGGCTTCTTTTGGGGTTGGGCGTTGCTGGCCGGAGCGTTCGTGTACTTCGGCTTTTCATTGCTCGGCCTCGAGATCCTGCACCGTGCCGAGGACACCGGCGTCATCGACCCCGTCTGACATCGACGCCACACAGTTCGCCTGTCAGAATTTGCCGGTGACGACCATCGACAGGCCTTCCGCCCCCGTCGTCGACATCGATGCCGTCCGGATGTATCGGCAGAACCGGCTCAGGGCCGAGATGGCTTCTCGTGATGTCGCCGGGGTGATCCTCAGCGATGCCGTGAACATTCGCTACGCGACCGGCGCTCGCAACATGCAGGTCTTCACCTCCCGCAACTCCCCGTCGCGGTACGCCTTCGTGCCGGTCGAGGGACCGGTGACCGTGTTTGAGTTCACCGGCACCGCTCATCTTGCCGAGGGGTTGCCCACCGTCCAGGAGGTTCGCCACGCCCGCACGGCGAGTTACGTCGCCGCAGGACCAGCGATCGCCGATGTCGAAAGGGCGTGGGCACAGGACATGGCCGATCTGATCCTCGAGCGATGCGGTGACGGGGTGAAGGTGGGCATCGAACGGATGAATGCTGGAGCCGCAATCGCTCTCGCCGGCCACGGATTCGAGATCGTTGACGCGCAAGAGCCGGTCGAGCGGGCGCGGGCGATCAAGAGCAACGGTGAGATCGAGTGTGTCCGAGCGTCGTTGCGAGCGACCGAGGCCGCCATGGCGGCGATGGAACACGCGATCCGCCCGGGCCTGACCGAGAACGAGCTCTGGTCCATCTTCCACCAGCACGTGATCGCCGCCGGCGCCGACTACATCGAGACACGGCTGATGACCGCTGGCGACCACACGAATCCGTGGTTTCAGGAGACGAGCGACCACATCATCGAACCCAATGTGTTGATCGCGTTCGATACCGACGTCGTGGGCGTGCATGGCTACTACAGCGACTTCAGCCGGACGTTTCACGCCGGCCCCGCTGCGCCCACTGCCCGTCAGCGAGAGCTCTACGCGATCGCCCACGAGCAGGTGCACCACAACATGGCGATCATCCGGCCCGGTATGACGTTCGAGGAGTACTCGCTCGAGGCGTGGGACCTGCCTGAGGAGTTCGCCGGCAACCGGTATTACCTGTCGGCGCACGGCGTCGGCATGACCGGCGAGTACCCGTACCTGTATCACCATCAGGACTACGTCGAGTGGGGCTACGACGGCGTCATCGAGCCCGGCATGACCCTCTGCGTGGAGAGCTACATCGGCCGCCCCGGCGAAGCTGAAGGTGTCAAGCTCGAACAACAGGTCCTCGTCACCGAAACCGGCACCGAACTCCTCAGCCTCTACCCCTTCGACGACACCCTCATGGGGTCAGGTCTGACATAGCAAGCGGTTGGCCAGGTCGGGGTCGGGCTTAGGCGGAGGAGTGGAGATGCCGACTCCTCTTCCATGCCTGCCGCACCTGCACCCGTTCGGCCAACCCCGACGACCCCGGTCGAGCCCGCGCCGGCACCCAGTCCATTCGAGCCTGACTGGCCTGGAGGGCGACCAGCCCCGGAGCCAAAGGGATGAACGCTCTGCGACGAGAGATCGCCAAAAGACATCTCCTCAACCACCTCGCACAGGGTGCTTCGCTCAGGATTGGGGCCCAGTCGGCCTCACTCTTGGAGCCATACGGGTTGCCACCACGACTGCTTCATCTCAGTAGCACGGTCGGCGTGTTGATCGGGCTCGACCAGCTGGAGGGTTTCGCTCCACATCACCCCTTCGGCGCTCATCCAGGATTGACGTGGCGAGCCGTCGCACGAGGCAACCACCCCTTCTCCGCGAGCGAGGTACTGCGTCGCCATGGTCGCGCACTGGCTGACGCGAGCCATGACGAACTCAGCGGTTACGCAGAAACGTTCGGCGTGAAACGTCGACCGTTCGGGAAGCGACACAACTTCAAAGCCCTACCGCTGATCAAGGAAGCACGGTCGATCGAGGCCCCCCGTCGCGCTGGGCTCGAACAGATCGCCACTGCAGCGATCGAGCAGGAGTTTGGACTGTCGCGAATGCGCATGTCCGCCACGCTTCTGGAGGTCTTCGCCGCTGGGCAGGGGTTCTCCGATGCTCCGAAGCCCGCAGGGCTTCGGGCGAAGATGGAGATGAGCGGAACAGTCGGCTGGAGCCGAGTCCAGTTTTTCGACGATGGAAGCTCCCCGATCGTCGAGGCGCGGGGCTTGACGATGGCTTTGTTGCTTCACGAACTCACAAAAGGGACTGTCGAGCTGATCGCATGTCACGGGCTCGCCGGTATCGATGACCAGATGTATCGAGAGGTCCTTGGAGCAACGGATGGGATCATGCTCGAACGGCCAGCGCTGCAGGCTGGCCTCGCCCTTTACGGCCTCTGGCAGGCGTGTTTGCCGCCAGACGTGTCGGTGGCTGACGGTCTGTGCCGGCTCGCCATCGCATCGCCCGACATCGTTGAGGCGACGTTGATGGCGGCGATCGAGGATCCTCCGTCAGCAAGACAGATCATGTCGAACCTCGCAGCGGCAACGATCTGAGGCACCCGTCATCGCACCTCCCAGATCGGTTCGCCGAGCGCGCCCCAGTTCGGTTCGACGCCGAGTCCGGGACCAGTGGGCACCGTCATCGTGCCGTCGGTCTGGACCTCGGGAGCGCCGTCGGCGATCGACACCGTGTGGTAGCTGTGGAACGCGCTCGACTGGTGATGAAAGCCGTCGGGGGTCGATGCGGCGAGGTGCGCAATGGCGGCCGTGGCGATCTCTCCGCCCCAGGTGTCTTCGATCGTCATCACGATGCCAAGGTCGACGCAGAGGTCCCGCGCTCGACGGGCGCCAGACAAGCCACCGAAGCGGCTGATCTTGAGGTTGATGTAGTCCATCGCTCCATCGGCGGCGCCTCGTCGGATTGCGGTCGTCGAGTCCATGACTTCGTCGAGAATCATGGGGCGAAGCAGGTTGCGGCGGACCGGTAGGCACTCGTCGTAGGTGAGACAGGGCTGCTCCATCGTGATCGGCATGTGATTCATCGCCGCCGCCACCTGGATCGCTTCGTGCTGGCGCCATCCGGTGTTCGCATCGGCGCAGATCACCTCGGTGCCGTCCATGGATTCGACGAGCGCGTCGAGCCGCTCCAAGTCGGTGTCGAGCCGCTCCCCGACCTTTGCCTGGAAGTGCGTGAAGCCCTGTTCTCGATACTCGATCATGTTGTCGACCATGGCTTGGGGGTCTTGGCGAGTGATCACCCGAAAGAGCCGAACCGAGTCCCGAAACGCTCCGCCGAGCAGCGTGGAGACGGGCACGCCAGCCGCCTTGCCGGCGAGATCCCAACACGCCGCGTCGATCGCTGACTTTGCGTACGGGTGCCCCTTGAGGATCGCGTCGAGGTGAAACGCCATGACGTCGGTCTTCGTCGGGTCCATGCCGATCAGATCGGGCGCCATCGTGCGCATCGCGGTACGAGCCCCATCGGCGAACGCTGGTGCGTACGACGGGCCCAAAGGGCAGATCTCGCCGTAGCCCTCGATGCCTTCGTCGGTCTCGATCACGACCACCGTCGACTCGAATGCGGCGAAGCTCTGCGTGTTCCAGCTGTAGCTTCCCTCCGTCAGGGGCAGCTGGACGGCATAGGCACGAAGACCAGTGATCAACATGAGCTGATCCTCGCGCACGACTTGTTGCGGCGGCGATATCGGAGCGACGGTGCCGTCGTCACCACTGGCGGCAGTACGCAGTAACGGGGTCGGCTGCGACCTCGCCGTTGAAGATCTCGATTCGTTCGATGTTCATCGGGCCGAAGCCGTTACCGGCCCGATCGACGATATTGATTCGCTGGACCCTCGGCTCGTCCACGAGACCGATCACGGGGACCTCGATCCGACCGGGCAGCGTGTAGGCGCGAGGCTCAAGGCGGCACTCCGGGCCACCTGCATTCCCATCGTGACGGAGGCTCAGGCTGAGCGCAGCGTCGACGTCGCCGGTGTACACGATCCGGAGCCAAGAGTTTTGATCGATGGCGACTGAGGACTCCCGTCTCATCGACACCGCGCCGAACCCCTCGACCTCGACATCGACGAGATCGGCACGATCGTCGAGTCGTCCCCAGCTGAAGTCGTCCCAACCGTCGGCGATGACCCGATCGAGAACGATGATCGTCTCGGGAGCACCAACGGAATCTACGGATACGGTTGGGTCTCGGCTGAACCACCACAACGCGGCGAGCGAAACGAGGCACGCCACGCCCACGACCGTCAGGTTGCGGCGGCGTGTATCTGCTCGGCGAAGCGGTGCTGAAGACTTCGAGCGCCCGAGCGCCTCGACCACGGCGCCTTCAAACAGACCGATCGAACGATGTCGGTCCTCCGGTTCGGTAGCGGTCGCCTTCTCGACGACGGGCCGAAGAGCAGCTTGGAGGGGGGTGCCCTCGGTCAGGGCTCTGACCAATGCCCCTGCGCCATAAATATCGGCTGCGGGCGTGACCTCGCCGAAGGGCTGGATTTGCTCCGGCGACGCGAATTCGCTGGTTCCCGCGCCAGCTGTCAGCCCTGACGATCGTTGGAGGTCCTTTGCGAGGCCGAGGTCGCCGAGAAGCACTCGTTCGCCATCGATAGCCGTCTGGCCGGCGCCGACTCCTTCTCGGTCGAGGAAGATGTTCCCCGGCGAAACGTCGCGGTGCACAACGCCTGCCTGGTGAAGCGGGTCGAGGGCGTCGGCGACGTTGTGGACGATTGCCAGGAGATCGTCTTCGGTCATCGTGCGCTGTTCGGCGAGACGATCGGCCAGGGTTCCTGATCGAGCGAGCTCGAGTACCAGGTAGGGCTGGTCGTCAGGAGTCGTGCCTGCGTCGTAGACCTGCAAGAGCGGCCCGGCCGAGGCGAACCGTCGCATCAGCTGACCCTCTTGTTCGAACCGACGCCGAACATCGTTGTTGCGAGCGTGGTTGTCCCCGAGCACCTTGATGGCGACCTCGGAACCCAATACCGGATCGTGGGCTCGATACACCGTGGCAAAGCCCCCGGCGCCGAGGACCCCGGTCACCTCGAAACGGCCGAGGGTGGACCCGATCAGGTCCGCCACGTCACACTCCGGGCAGGGACGACCTGCTGGCGGCCGTCGCCAGGATCGGCACCTCGATGTTCACGTGGCTCAGGCTACTCCGGGCGGTTCTGCACGTATTGGTAGCCGAATCGGCCCTTCACGCACAGGTTGCCGCTCGTGATGCTGTGGTCGTCGGGGGAGGTGACCTTGACGATTGAGTTGTCTTGCACGTGGAGTTCGAGGTTGCAGCCGACTCCGCAGTACGAGCACACGGTCCGGGCGACGGTCTGCTCTTCGGGCTTCCATTCGCCCATCTTGCGCAGGTCGAACTCGGTCTTGAACTGCAGGGCGTTGGTCGGGCAGACCGCCACGCAGTTGCCGCAGTACACGCACGCCGAGTCG
>JAHDDK010000106.1:0-579 GCA_020629375.1 Acidimicrobiales bacterium | reverse complement strand
GGACGTCGCCAAGAACTCGAGCACCATCTTGCGGTTGGCGTCGACCCGGTCCGAATCAGTCGTTACGACCATGCCGTCTTCGGCGGGTCGCGAGCATGACGGCACGAGCGTTCGTGAGCCCTCGAGTTCGACAACGCACACTCGGCACGCGTTGACGGGTGTGACCGTCGGGCCATAGCAGACGGTTGGGGTGTCCTTGCCGGCCTTGTTGCAGGCGTCGAGGATGGTGTCGCCCTCGAGCACGTCGACGTCGGCGCCGTCGATCGTGACGGTCACTTTCGAACGCAGTTCGACGGGTCGTTCGGTCATCGTCATGACTCACCTCCGATGAGCCCCAGGTCGATCGCCGAGAGGATCGCTCCCGACGCGGTGTGTCCGAGGCCGCAGATCGAGGAGTCCTTCATCACCATGGCGAAGTCGTCGAGCATTGCTCGTTCGGCATCGACCGACGCGCCCTTCTCTCGGATCCGCAACAACGACTCGCCTTGTCGGACCGTACCGACCCGGCAGGGCACGCATTGTCCACAGCTCTCGTCTCGGAAGAACTTGGCGATGCGGGCGACGAACCCGTCGAAGTCG
>JAHDDK010000105.1 GCA_020629375.1 Acidimicrobiales bacterium | reverse complement strand
CCACATCGACCGCGCCGCGTCCGCCTGGCTGATCGCCCGCTTCATCGACCCGGATGCCGAGTTCGTCTACGTGACCGACCCCGACGACGTGCCACCGGACGCCACCGCCTTCGACATGGTTGGCGGCGAGCTCACCCATGTGGGCGCCGACGTCACCTTCGAGACGATCCTTCGGCGCTACGAGCTCCACGACCCGGCGTTGTGGCGAATCGCCGAGATCGTGCACGAAGCCGACGTCCGAGACGACCGCTTCGACGCCCCCGAAGCGCCCGGCTTCGACATCGTCGTCCGCGCAATCAGCGCCGACCACGACGACGAAACCACCCGCGCGCTGGTCGGTCAGATCCTCGACAGCCTCCACGCCTGGTTTCGCACCACGATGTGACGCCGCCATCATGTGGCGATGGCCGCGGTTCCCGACTTCGACACGTACCTCGTCACCTCGACGGTCGTCGACGCGACCGTGGTCGCTAATGGCGTCCGACTGACCTGGACCGACGGCGAGGTCACCGAACACCATCGGCTCGTCTTGCGTGAGAACTCCCCCGACGAAGCCACCACCCATCCGCTGAGCCGAGAGCAGCAGCTACAACTGACCGACCTTCCACCCGATCTCCAGATCGTCGACGCCGCCCCGTCCGACGACGGCGGCGTGCAGGTCACGTGGTCCACGCACGCAGACGCGGGCACGGCAGGGCTTTTGGCCACGAGCACCTTTCATCCGGGCTGGCTGCGCACGTGGACCACGGCCGACCACGTCACGGCCGGCCTCCCCACACGGGTCGAATGGCGAAGTGACCTCCCGATCGACACGATCCGTTTCGACGGAACCGATGCGCTCGCCGGTGGACCGGCGTGGGCCGGATGGCTGTCGGCCATCCATTCACACGGCGTGGGCATCGCCTCGGGCCTCCCCGCCGACGAAGACCAGATCACCGACCTCCCCGGTCGAATCGGGCCGGTCCGCACGACGAACTTCGGGCACGTCTTCGACGTCCAGACCAAGACCGCCGACGTCACCTCCAACGCCTACACCGACCTCGAGCTACCGGTGCACACCGACCTCAACACTCGTGAGTACATGCCGGGGCTCCAGTTCTTGTTCTGCATGGTCAACGATGCCGGTGGCGGCGAAAGCCGCCTGTCGGACGCGGCCGCGATCGCTCGACATCTCCGCGACCACGAACCTGAGATCTTCGATGCCCTCACCACGATCCCGGTGACCTTCATCAACAAGGCGACTGATACCGACTACCGCCACGTCGCCCCCTTCCTCGTCGTCGACGACGACGGCGAGCTGATCGAGGCGCGGTGGAGTCCCTGGCTACGCGGACCCCTCGGGGCGTCGATCGACGATGCCGAGCGCTGGTATGTCGCCGCACGTCGAGCGCTCGAACTCGGCGATCACCCGGACTTCGTGGTCGAGGTGAAGCTGCAGGCGGGCGAACTGCTCGGCTTCGACAACCGCCGCGTCCTCCACGGCAGAGGCGGTCTCGACCGGTCGCACGGCGAACGGTGGCTGCGCGGCTGCTACGTCGAACGTGAAGAGCTGCTCAGCCGATTGCGCATCCTCGCTCGGGCCGAGCGCACCGCCGCAGCCGACACCGCAGGTTGACGGCCTGCCGAAGCCAGTTTCAGAAGCACGAACTGCTCTTCACTTGACCATCGGGACAGGTGGTCTCGAACCATGTCGCATCCGACGACCAGAGGTTCGCATAGGTCAGACCGGTGAGATCTGCTTTCGTGAAGTCCGTGGTGGTCATGTCTGCGCCCGTGAGCTGACCGTTCCTCAAGACTGCGGAGTCGAACGAGGCGCCGAGATAGATGCCCTCATCGATCACGAACTCGGTCATGTCCACTCGGTGGAACAGCACGTTGCTGGCATCGGTGTCGACGATCTTGCCGTTGCGAAAGCTGGAGTCCGACATGTCGGTGCCCTCGATGCTCATCATCGTAAAGGCCGCACCGTCGAGAGTCGCTCCGGTCAGATCGGCCCAACGGATGCTGCCCGGCCCAATGTCCACGTTGGACATGTTCGCCCCGCTCATATCCGAGCCGTCGAAACCGAAGTCAGAACCTGTCGCACCGGAGAGATTCACCCCGACCATTGCCGCGTCACCGAAGTTGACGTGAGACATCGACACGTTGGCCATGTTTGCTCCGGTGAAATCCGTTCGGTCAAACGCTGTTGTTTCGAGGACCGCACCCTCGAGATTGGCGTTGACGAACGTCGCCTCGTCGAAGCCCGATTCCTTCACGGTGGCACCACGAAGGTCCGCACCCGTCAGGTCGGCGCCGAAGAACCAGCCCGACAAGGTCAATCCCCGCAGGTCGCAGCCGACGAGGTCTGCGCCGGCCATCGAACTCTCGCCGTCCTGGGCGCGCTCGCAATCGGTTGGAGCGGCCGTCGTGGGCGGCGCAGCCACCGAGCTCGGCACTGTCGAGTCGGGCACTGTCGAGCTCGGAACGGTCGCATCGGGAACCGTGCTCTGAGCTGGAACCGTGATCTGCGAAGGCTGGGTCGAGGGCGTCGACTCAACGGTTGGCGTGGGCTGCACCGGCGACGTTGCAATCGGCTCTGTGCTTGATGGAACGATCGTGCTCGTCACCGCAGCCGCGACTGTCGTGCTCGTGGCTGACAGGTCAGCGATCGGAGGAATCGTCACCGCGATTGGGCGGGTCGACGAAGACGGAGGCGTGCTCGTCACCTCAATTCTGGTCGTCGATGGGAACCCCTGCGGGTCAACGTCATTGTCACGTTCTGTCGCGGGGTCGACCATTGCTACCGCTTCGGGAGGTTGGTTCACGTCGAACGCCTCGGTGACCGCCCCTGCCGAAAGCGCAGTGGCGACGGCGGTGATTGCCACGGCGACGGACTGGCTGACGGGCGCGGTCACAACCGGGCCGACGAATGGCACCTGGGCGGCCCAACTCAACGGCCACATCCGTTTGCGGAGTTCTCCGAGGCTGATATTGAGGAACGTCCGCACGACCATCGGATCAAACTGTGACCCGGCGTTGTCCGCAAGTTCCTGCCGAGCGAAAGCAGGGCTGAGCGGCGCTTTGTAACTACGCGCTGCC
Source organism: Acidimicrobiales bacterium (assembly GCA_020629375.1). Lineage (GTDB taxonomy): Bacteria > Actinomycetota > Acidimicrobiia > Acidimicrobiales > SHLQ01 > SHLQ01. The sequence goes on along the minus strand of JAHDDK010000105.1, from coordinate 6,261 downwards.
GTGATCACGTCGTAGGTGTCCGCAACGCTGACGATGCGGGCACCCAAAGAGATCTCGTCTCCCGCCAAACCGAGGGGATAGCCGTTGCCGTCCCATCGCTCGTGATGTTCGGAGATCGCACCGAACCAGGGTCCCAGGAAGTCCCGCATCGGCTCGGCGATCCGGGCGCCCGCTGCGGGGTGAGTCTTGATGACGTCGAACTCCTCGGACGTCAGGCGGCCGGGTTTGGTGAGAATCGCGGCAGGGACCGCGAGCTTGCCGACGTCATGGATGAGACCTGCCCACTGGAGCCGATTCTGGTCGTCTGCCGACAATCCGAGCTGCTCGCCGATGACCGAGGTGTATGCACGGACGCGTTCGCTGTGGCCTCGCGTCAAACGGTCGTGTTCGCTCAGCGCACTGACCATCTCGACGATGAGCCGAGCGGCGTCGCCTTCAGATGTCCCTTCGGGAAACCCGTTCCCCTCAGCGATCTGGCGAGCAATCTTGCGACTGTTGCCTGCTCGGAGTGCCGTTCGGAATCTCGAAGGTGCTCGATCAGGGAAGACCAGCGCGAGCCGCAACAGCGACGCAAATGGCAAGAAGCGGCGAGCAATCCGCTCGACGATGAGTCCGGTCACGGTGGCAACGGCGAGAAGCACGGCGAATCGACCGGCCGCAGCAGCCCACGTTTCGGGCGGCGACCATCGTCGAGCCACCATCCACGATGCCAAGATCGCGAACGCGACCGGGACGAGCACCACGACGGCGCGGATGAAGAAGGCGAACCACGGACGATCGTCCCACGTTCTGGCTTGAGCGGTGCCTTCGGTCGAGTTCCCCACCCGCAAAAGATCGAGAGATCGCGAAGCGGACTTAAATGGGAAACCCCACCTCATCCGAGCAGGTCGTTCGGCTTATGAGCCCGCTCAGGTCAATCGACATCGATTCGCCACGAATAGACATGCCGTAGCCCGAGACCCGTCGACTCAGCGACTCTCCCCTTCGACCCCCACGGTGTCGAGCACGTCGGGGGCGTCGTTGTGGCTATGCGTGAACCCGAGTTCTCGCTCGATCTCGACGGTGGGTTCGGACCGGTAGGCGAGGATGTAGGCGCGTCGCCAGCCGTCGCTGGTGTTGCCGCCCGAGCCGTGCATGACCCGCTCGTTGTGGACGGTCACGTCGCCGACACCAATTGGGACTGGCACCACCTCGTCGTTGGGGAGCAAGTCGGTCCCGAGCGCATGGGACTCGCCCCGGTCACCGAACTGAGGCACGTGCGGCCGCAGGCTCGACTCGGACACGGTTGCCGGCACGAACCGCATGCAGCCGTTGTCGAGGGTCGACTCATCGATGGCTAGCCAGAACGTTGCCGTTCGGGTGTCGGGCGTGTCTGGCCAGTACGCCATGTCTTGGTGCCAAGCGAACACGGCGTCGGTACGCCCTGGTCGCTTGGCAAGCAGCTGGTCGTAGTCGATGGTCATGCCCTCGCCATGCAGCTGCGCCGCCACCTCGGCCGATCGCTGCTCGAACACGTTTCCCTGCCACGCCGGGTAGTAGCGCCGAGGCAACATCACGTTGACGATCGAATAGTCCTCGGGCGACCGGCCGTAGTCGCCGGCCATGTCGCAGTAGTCCTTGCCGGGTACGTCAATCTCGCGGTGCAGGAAGCGATCGTAGGTATCGGCAAGCTCAGCCACCTCATCTTCGGATAACAGCGCAGGCAGGTGGACGTACCCCTTTTCATGAAAGTGGCGACGCTGCTCGTCCGTGATCGTGTAACTCATGCCGACCATCCTCCATCGAAGCCGACCACCTGGCCGGTCTGGAAACCCGCCGTCCCGTCGAGGAACACTCGACAGAACTGGGCGAACTCGTCCATCGTGCCGAGGCGGTGCATTGGGACGTTCTTCTCGATCTTCGCCATCATCTCAGGATCGTCGGCGCCGGTGGCCTTTCGGAACTCGTCGAAGTCCATGAAGTTCGTGCCGACCGCATTCACCTGCACCCCGCTTCCGGCGACCTCCGCTGCAGCGTTGCGCACGAGATGGTTGGCTCCTGCGCGGGTGGCCGAGTAGAGCGGCGCCCCGGGCGTGACCCGGAGCCCTGACGCCGAAGTGATCGCCAACACCTGTCCACGCCCAGCCTCCACCATCGGCGGCAAGAACGCTCGCAGCGACCGGAAGACCGGTTCGATGTTGCCTGCCACGACGGTCGACAAATCGTCGTCGCTGGCGTCGAGCAGCTTGCCGAGCACGATTCGGCCGCTGAAGAACACGGCCGAGTCGACCCGTCCGTACGCATCGAGCGCCATGTCGACGAGCCGTGGCGCCGACGAGGGTTCGGCGAGATCCAACACATTGTCGACGACCCAGTTGGCTGCGCCGGCCTCGGAGACGGCGTCGATCGTCTGTGGTTCGGGGTCCCCCAACACCAGGTCGTAGCCCGCGTCTGCCATGACCCGGGCAAGCGCCGGACCGACGTAGTGACGGGCATTAGCGATGATCGCAACCGGCTTGTCGTTCATAACCGGACAGTACCGCGCCGCCGATCTGGGCGGCTTGGTGCGAGGCCGCCGCTACAAAGACGAAGCGCCCGGTTTCGGGAGTGACGGCCAGGCGATCTGCGGCACACGGCAGGTTCCGCTGAGAGCTCACGGGCTCCCGTTGCACAGGACCCGACCGTCACACCCCAAACCGGGCGCCCGACCAGGATAGGCCGTCCTGTGTCGGATCGAACACGCGGCATCCCCGACCCTGCGGGCACTCACCACTACGTTGCCCCGCTGGCTGGAGCGAAATACGTCCGGCCTTCACGACCCCCTGGGGAGGACCCGTGATCCAAGAATTCAAAGACTTCATCAACAACGGCAACGTGTTCGAGGCAGCCATCGGCCTCATCCTCGCTCTTGCGTTTGCTCCCGTCGTCCAGGGCCTGGTCGACAACATCATCATGCCGATCGTCGCCCGCGTCTTCGGCCAGCCGGACTTCAGCTCGATCCGTATCGGGCTCGGCGGCTCCCAAGAGGTGACCCTCGAAGACGGAACCACCGTGATGCGCGAGCCGACCATCGAGATCGGCACGTGGATCACCACCGTCGTCGGCTTCGTGATCTTGGCCTTCGTCGTCTTCATGATGGTCAAGGCCTACAACAAGACGAACGGTCCCGCTGCTGACGATGACGGTCCGAGCGAGATCGATCTCCTCACCGAGATCCGCGACGGCCTCGCCAAGTAGCACCTTCAGCGCCTACGCCGGTAGCGAACAGGCGGAGGACCCCACTCCTATGGGGAGTGGGGCCCTGCCTGGTCATGTCGTGCCGGCGGCGGTTCCGGGAGTAAACGTGATCTCTCCCGTGATGAGCGACCAGTAACCGCAGAGCTCAGCCGGTGATCGCGAGGACAGGCGGCGCTGCGATGGTTGCGGTGATCGAACCAAGATCTCCCCGCAGTCCGTCGAGCGAACCGGCTCCGGACAGCGTGACGGTCGATGCCGGCGACGAGATCGTGAGGGCGCCAGGGGCGATCGGAGCTACGGCGGTCCCCGTGATTGACCATCTACCGTCGCTGCTGGTCACGGCCGTGAATGCACTGCCAGCGCTGTCGGTGACTCGGATTGTGACACCGGCGATGGCCTCGCCAGATGCGTCGACAACCGTCCCGGAGATCGTGCCGTAGTACGCGCCAAACTCGAGGCCACTGACTCCCGCGGCTCCAACGACAATCTCGACCACGAAGTCGGCTCCGCCGTCAGTGTCTCCGCTCGGGAACATCCCGGCTGGGAGTGTGCCCTCGTCCGCTACGACGACGTAGTCGCCGGGGACGACACCCGTGAATGTGAATGGTGACGCGGTCACGGCGGTCGCGACGACAACATCGTCGCCTCCACCAAGCTCGCCGTCTGCACCCGGATCGATGAGCTGCAGCGAGACGCCCGAGATGTCGCTCTCACCCGCGTCGAGCTGACCGTTCGTGTTCGGGTCGACAAAGACATTGCCAACCACACTGACGGGGCCGGTGAACGCGTCGTCCAGATAGTCATCGATGCCATTGCCATCGAGATCGGCCGGGTTTGTCGGGTCGGCGCCTGCCTCGACGGCATCGTCGACACCGTCGTCGTCGGAGTCCGTGTCGGTGTAGTCGGGGTCGCCGTCCTGGTCTGTGTCGACCGGGTTCGAGGGGTCGGATCCGATCTCCACCGAGTCGGGAATCCCATCGCCGTCAGCGTCGGTTGACAAGAAGTTGGCGTCGCCTGACCCGTCGGAGTTCGGTAGGGGAAGGGCGGTACCAGTCGACGATCCTGTGGTGTCGACCGAGTCATCGATTCCGTCGCCGTCGAGATCGGTGATCACCCTTCCAACGCCGACTGTGCCGTCGCCATCTGGGTCGCTCCCGCCGGCTTCGACCACATCAGCGATGCCGTCGCCATCAGAATCCGAGTCGAGATGATTGGGAATTCCGTCATTGTCGGCGTCGGCAGTTGGATCTCCGCCGTGCTCGACAACATCAGGGATTCCGTCGTTGTCGTCGTCCTCGTCCACGTGGTCGAAGACGCCATCGCCGTCAGAATCCCCCGACATGAAGAGCACGTACATCGCTCCGGCGTCCGTGCCGCCGTCGTCGTCGAACAACGCGGTCACCCCGAGATCGTCGAAGCCATTTCCGTCCAAGTCTCCGAGATTGGTCGTGGCCGACCAACCAAACCCGTCGCCGTCAGCCAACGTCCCTGCGGGTAGGCCGACGCCGTCTGCGATCTTCTGGAGGTGGTCGACCGTGCCGTCAGCAGCCATGTAGGCGATGTGAATTGCACCCCGGTTGGTTCCGCCGGTGTCGTCGTAGCGTTCACCGAACAACACATCACCGATCCCGTCGCCATCGAGATCGCCAACCGGATCTGCGGCTGAGCCGAACAAATCACCCGCAGTGATCACGCCAGCGGGAATGCCACCCACGCCGTCCCCAAGTTTCACCTGCGAGGCAACCGTGCCGTCGGCATTCAGAAAGAGCGTCCACGCCGCACCGCCATTGGTGGCGGCCGTGTCATCGAGTTCGTCGGTCACGATCAGCTCGACCCGGCCATCGCCATTGAGATCGACATCGGCGATGCGGTAGCCCCACACGTTCCCGGCGCCGATCGTTCCGACTGCCAAGCCACCCACGCCGTCAGCGACATGGGTGAACGACTTGACGGTCAGATCAGGGTTCATGAACAGGACGTAGAGCCCTGCGAGGGGCCGTCGATACGCGCCGACGACGAGGTCTTCGGTGCCGTCGCCGTCGAGGTCACCGATCAATCGGGCAGAAGATCCGAAGTACTCGCCATCGACCAGGGTTCCCGACGGAAGGCCACCGACGCCATCGGCGATCGTGTCGACGGCCTTGGCTGTGCCATCAGCATTGAGGCGAAGGATGTGGAGTGCTCCGCGATTCGGTCCACCGATGTCAGAAACCCGGGCGCCGACCGCAAGCTCGGTCACGCCGTCGCCATCCCAATCACCGAGAGGCTCCATCGAAAAGCCGAGCTGATCGCTGTCCCCAAGCGTGTTGGCCGGAACGCCGTTGATGCCATCAGCGAGCTGCACCGTGCTTCGGACTGTTCCGTCGGCATTCATGAACATGATGTGGACCGCACCACGATCGGTTCCACCCGTGTCATTGAAGATGTCCGCCACCGCAACCTCGGTGACACCGTCGCCGTCGAGGTCTCCAATGGCCGCCATATCGTGCCCCCACACCGTGGAGGTCGCTGGCCCGCCACCCTCCACGGGAGAGATCTTCTGTACGCCCATCACCTGCAGTTGATCAATCGAGGTCGCAGCAACAGGCGATCCCCCCGACAAAGAGAACGCAGCGGTTCCGGCGATGACAAGAGCTGCCAGACCGGACTGACGCCGCCAGCGGCGCATGGATGACACGGACCCGGACGAGATCATGGTTGTCGATCGACTCATGGCCACACCGGCTAGATGGGCCGAGAAACCCATACAGCGATCGATCAATGGCCGAGTGAGCCCGGGGAATACCAGCAGCCACCAATACGCTGCGCTCCACCATGCATCCCTTCCAAGTGCTCCACTCGATGAGCGGCTCGAAGGATGCCCCAAAGGGCATCGATCGAGCCACCGTGCGCCGCGTGTGGGCATTCTCGACGCCTTACCGCTCGATGGTCGTCGGCTTCGTCATCCTCATCGTCCTCGGCACCGCCATCGGGCTCGTACCGACATTTGCCTTCCGCGACATCATCGACACCGCCATCCCCCAGGGCATCGAGACCGGCGACAAC
>JAHDDK010000104.1:8603-9444 GCA_020629375.1 Acidimicrobiales bacterium | reverse complement strand
CGTCACCGGGGCGCTTCAGACCACCCTCGACGAGGGCATCGCCATGGTCGCCGACTCGATTGCGTACCTGAAGGGCGAGGGCCGGCGAGTGTTCTTCGACGCCGAACACTTCTTCGACGGCTATCGCCGCAACCCCGAGTTCAGCCTGGCAGTGCTCGAGGCGGCAGCAGTTGCCGGCGCAGACTGCCTGGTCCTGTGCGACACCAACGGCGGGTCGCTGCCCGCCGATGTCGAACGCATGGTCGCCGAGGTCTACGACCATGTCGGTGGCGCGGACGGAACGGCGATCGGCGTGCATCTGCACAACGACACCGGGTGCGGGGTCGCCAACGCCATCGCCGGTGTGCGTGGGGGAGCGTCCCATGTCCAGGGAACGATCAACGGCTACGGCGAACGGGTCGGCAACTGCGACCTCGTGCCGGTGATCGCCAACCTGAGCCTCAAGATGGGCATCGACACGATCCCTGCGGACCGGCTGCCCAATCTGACCTCGGTCGCCCACACGATCGCGGACCTGGTCAACTTCACGGCCGACCCGCAACAGCCCTACGTCGGGGCGACGGCGTTCGCCCACAAGGCCGGACTCCACACGTCGGCCATCGCCCGCAAGCCCGACGCGTACGAACACGTCGATCCGGCATCCGTCGGCAACGGCACCCGATTCCTCGTATCGGACATGGCGGGCAAGTCAACGTTGGCGCTCAAGGCCGAAGCGCTCGGCATCGACGCCGACGGCAAGGTCCTCGGCGACATCACCGAAACCCTCAAGAAGCTCGAGTACGAGGGCTATCACTTCGAAGCGGCCGACGCTTCGCTCGAACTGCTGATGCGTTCGGCGACC
>JAHDDK010000104.1:2912-8458 GCA_020629375.1 Acidimicrobiales bacterium | reverse complement strand
CGATTACGCCGACGAGCTGTCGACGATCAGCCTCACCGACTACAAGGTGCGCGTCCTCGACACGGGCCGCGGTACCGGTGCGGTGACTCGTGTACTGCTCGAGTCGACCAACGGCGAGCAGACGTGGTCGACGATGGGCGTCAGCGAGAACATCATCGAAGCGTCCTGGCAGGCCCTGGCCGACTCGGTGGTATTCGGTCTCTTGCATCCGCCGACTGGCTCAACCGCGGCCGCCCGCTGAACCGACGGTACGATCTCGCCATGGCCGCACCCGAGTACGTTCCCTCGCGCACGACCACCAAGCACTACGTTTCGCCACCGAAACGTGAAGGTGCGTGGAGCGCCACCCGTCCCGGAGAGACCTTCGGCACGGAGGTGTCGGGGCCAGCGCTCGGTGCCCAAGGTCCCGATCAGGGCTTTGCCTGGACGCTCACCGACGTCTTCGACACAAAGCTGGTCCTCGCGGATGGCGAGCATCGCAGCGACGTCGACGCCGGGTGTGTCGCCGTGGCCCTCAAGCGTGCCTCGCTGTTCGGACGTGCTCCGGTGGTGCACGATCTCCGCATCGCCTACACGATCTTCGGTTTCCTTGACGGCAACGCCGACGACGAACTCATCGCCTGGCGTCGACCGTTGTTCGCCGAGGTGCACTACTCATTTCATTACTTCGAGCGTCGAGCGATCGTCGACCTCGTCTCCGACGGCGTGCTGCGCCAGACCCCCGATCAGGTCGCCACGCGATATCGCGACGACTGGCGCGATCAGCTCGGCATTGACTGAGGCCGCGTAGATGTCCACACGAGTTCGATTTGCCCCTGCCCCCACCGGATTCCTGCACGTCGGCTCGGCGCGCTCCGCGTTGTTCAACTGGTTGTTCGCCCGGTCAACCGGCGGTGAGCTGATCCTGCGCATCGAAGACACCGACGCTGCGCTTCGCAAGCCGGAGTTCATCGACGCAATCGTCAAGCCGCTTCAGACCCTTGGGATCGATTGGGACGAGGGTCCCTACTATCAATCGCAACGCAAGCAGTTCCATGTCGATGCTGTCGAGCAGCTCGTCGAGTCGGGCCACGCCTATTACTGCAACCTCACACGTCAGGACGCCGATCGTCTGGCCGAAGAGGCTGGGCTTCCTGCGGGCTATCACGGCTGGTCTCGTGATTCGGGTTTGCCCGACGGTCCGGACTGCGTTGTCCGCTTCCGAACGCCCGACGACGGCGAGGTCGTGATCGAGGACCTGGTTCGCGGCACTGTGCGGTTCGGCTGCAAAGAACTCGAAGACTTCGTCATTCGCCGAAGCGACGGTTCGCCGACCTTTCTCGTGGCGAACGCGGTCGACGATGCCGACATGGGCATCACCCACGTGATCCGCGGCGAGGACCTGCTCAACACGACCCCGAAGGTCATGTTGCTCTGGGATGCGCTCGATCTCGGAGACAAGCCCGAGTACGCGCATCTGCCGCTTCTCGTCAACGAGCAGCGCAAGAAGCTCTCCAAGCGTCGCGACGACGTGTCGCTCATGGAGTTTCTCGCGAAGGGGTATCTGCCTGAAGCGATGGTCAACCACCTTGCGCTGCTGGGTTGGGGTCCTCCAGATGATGTCGAGATTCGTCCGATCACGGAGATCATCGAACTCTTCGAACTCCGAAACGTGAACAAGGGTTCGGCCTACTTCGACGTCACCAAGCTCAACCACATCAACGGCGAGTACATCCGTGAACTACCCGCCGAGCGGTTCATCGAGCTGACCGAGCCGTTCATCCACGGCGTCGATGCCGACGTGGGCTGGGACTCGGCCGATGTGCGGGCGGACCTGTACGCCTTGGTGGCTCCGGAGGTGCAACAGCGCGTCGCGACCCTCTCGGACTCGGTCGATTTCGTCGGATGGCTGTTTCTCGACTCGGTCGAGTACGACACCGAATCGAAGCCGTGGAACAAGTCGATGCGGAAGGGCAAGGCGGTTCCGGAGATCCTCGATCTCTTGCACGAACGGTTCGCCGATGTCGAGTGGACTGGCGACGCCCTGAATACTGCCGTCTCGGCCGTCGGTGACGAGCTCGGCGCCCGTTCCCAGGTCCCGGCACGCATTGCGATCACGGGAACCAATGCGGGGATTCCGATGTGGGACGCCGTCGCCCACCTCGACCGTTCCGTGGTCCGTCGACGGCTCGCGGCGGCACGAGCGTTGCTCTAGCGCGCGATCACCCACCCTGGTCAGACGACTCATTTCACGCGGAGAGGTCGCCACGTTCTTGTTCGCCTACGGAGGGTGTGACAGCATGGCGGCTGGCGGAGTTCTCTTCCTGACACGGTGTCCTGCTCCTGGATGTGTGAGTGGCCGATTCGACGAAATCCCCACAGCCTCTCCCGAGTGAAACGAGCGCGCTCCTGAGCGACGTCTTACGGCAGTCGAAAGCCAAGAACCGGTGGGACCTGATCGCCGAGGCGGAGGCTGCCGCGGCCGAACCGGCTGAGCCGATGGAGCGCTGGGGCACGCCAGGCGCCGCCCGCGAGCGGGCGAGCACGGGTCGTACCCAGACGACGGTTCGGTCCGATGATGCGACCGCATGGGTGTCGGGGGCCGAGTCGCGAGACCGCCGTTCTGATCTCGCTGTTCGCCGGCCCGGACGACCGGTCGCCGGACGGACTCGACCGAAACGCACACCGACCAGCCAGTTCCTCCACGTCGCGGGCTGGGTGATGGCGGTTGGGTTCGTGGTCGTTGTCAGCTCGCTGGTTCTGTGGCTGTTCCGCGACAGCGATGCGGTGGACACGATCGTTGCCGGGGCCCAGCAGGAGACACCAGTCGACGAGCAGGTCGCGGTTTCATCCGATGCCGACGATTCGGGTGAACCAGAGAACGCCGTCGGCGCAGCAGTCGTCGAGGGTCAGGCGGTCAATGGCATCGATACGGTCGACGAGGTCGTGTCCTCGACATCGACGACGATCGCTCCAGCCTCGGTGGTCTTTGCCGCCGATGACCTCGAGTTGTTCGTGTACGACGACGGGCCAGCGCCGAGCGAAGGTGCCGCATGGGTGTTCGCTATCCGGTTGCGCAATGACGGAGATCTCGATCTCCGTACCGACGAGTTCGTGATCAACGTGGTCGACGTCGACGGGAACTCGGTGCCGTCAGCACATCGTTTTGAACACGACCACCTGCCCGCTGGTAGTTCGGCTCTCGCGTCGGTCGAGGTCGATCTCGCGACGCCACCCGCTCCAGACACGACGTTCGCAGTCGAGATCATTGCCGGTGGCGACGTCGTGACCACGGGAACCCTCATCTCGCGCTGACCGGCACACCGTCGTCGATCGTCGGTGCACGCCCGGTTCGGCGCCCCTTACGCGGGTCGTTCGAGATCGAAGAGGGCCCCGGAGGTGTGGGAGTAACGGGAGCCAGCGAGCCTGCCGATCGCCTGGAGGGCGTCGTGGTCGATTCGATGATCACCGTCCATGACATCGGGGTCGACATGAACGCGATCTGACTCCAGGACGACCACCATCGCCGCACCACGAGGGTCGCGGCCTGGACGACCCACGGGTACGAAGTTCGCCACCCGACACTCGAAGGCCGCTGCAGCTTCGGCCACCCGGGGGGCGGCACACGTTGCCGACACAACCGGCGTCACGCCGGCGAGCTCAAACTCGCTGACGCCGGCCTCGACGCTCGCTGCCGACGCGTTCATCGCCGCTGCGGTCGACGATGTGACGACGTTGATCGTGGCAACGCCGGTGGTTTCCATGTTGACCAGCGAGTCCTTGCGGCCGCCGAGCCCGGGAGCGACGACGAACGTTGGCGGATCGGCGCACACCATGTTGAAGAACGAGTAGGGAGCGAGATTCGTGCGCCCCTCGTCATCGATTGTCCCGAGCCACGCAATCGGTCGAGGCACGGTGAGGCCCGAGGCAATCGCATAGGTCTCGCCCGGCGTGTGGTCATCGAAGCGGATCTCTCGACGGTGCTGTGCCATGCGGCCACGCTATGACTCCGACGTGCGACTGCGGTACACAGGGTCCGTGAGCTTCTTGCGCCGAGCACTTCTCGTCGCCGTTGTCGGTGTCGTGGGCTGGACCGTGCTGGTGTTTGTGCAGGTGAGCAGCGCTGCGGATAGGGCGATCGACAACCGAACCCTCGTGTTCGATGAGCAGTCGGCAGTGGTCGTGCTGGGCGCGGCGCAATACAACGGCGAGCCGTCGCCGGTCCTTCGATCGCGGCTCGACACGGCGTTCGCCGTTCATGGCGGCCTTGCGGATGCGGTGATCGTGACGACGGGGTCGAATCAGCCGGGCGATGAGTTCACCGAGGGATTTGCCGGGTACGCCTACTTGCGTGAGCGAGGCGTGCCCGAAGACGAGCTCGTGGTCGTGGTGGATGGCGGTGACACCTGGGAGACCATGCTCGCCGTGGCAGGCCAACTCGGGGAGGGCGATCGAAACGTTGTCTTGGTCACCGATCCGTACCACGCCCGACGCACCGCCGAAACCGCCCGTGAGGTCGGGCTCGATCCGGTCGTTGTCGCCGCCTCCGATGCGACGTCGTGGTCGCGGCGATTCCGTGAGACGGGAGCCGTCGCGCTTGGCCGCCTGATCGGTTTCCGGCGCTTGAGCATCCTGCGGTGATGGCTGTGTCAGACTCCAGTGATGACACGTGTTGCAGTGTGCAATCAGAAGGGCGGAGTCGGGAAAACGACCGTCACGCTCGGCCTCGTTTCGGCGGCGATCGAGAGTGGCCGTTCGGTCGACGTCGTTGATCTGGACCCGCAGGCAAGCGCGACGTGGGCGCTGGGCCTCGATGGCGATACCGGCCTGGCCGAAGCCCTGTCGTCGGCCGCAACGAGTGCGGCAGCCGAGACGTTCGAGCCATCGCCCTGGGGCGAAGAGGTTCGGGTCTCGGGCGGAGGAGCTGCCCTCGAAGGGTGGCTTCCCGATGGAGGTCCGAAGACGAGCGCTCGGACGCTGTCGAAGGTCCTGGGCAAGGCCGACGCCGAGACCGACTGGACGTTCATCGATTGTCCTCCAGGGTTAGGCCCGATCACGGTGAATGCGCTGTCGGCGGCCGATCTGGCCATTGTTGTGGTGGAGCCATCGGCGTTCTCGAACAACACGATGGCGTCCGTGGCTGACCTGGTCGACGATGTTTGGGATCGCTTCAACCCGGATCTCGACCTCGCCGGAGTGATCATGAACCGGCTTCCGGCGGTGGGGAAGGAGGCCCAGGTTCGGTTCGACGAGCTCGGCAAGATCGTCGGTCGTTCGGCAATCTGGAAGCCCGCGATCGCTCGCCGGGTCATCGTCGGCGAGGCGCAGGGCGCGCGGCGTTCGATCCACTCGTATCGATCCCGAGCGCACGACGTGGTCGATGCCTTCGACACCCACATGCGGAAGCTCGAGAGGATCAAGAAGAAGCGCGACGCGTCCTGAACACCGTCCGGACGGGCGCCTATCGCAGCCAAAAAGAAGAACGCCCGAGCCGATGGCTCGGGCGGTTCTCGTGGCACCCCGTACGGGATTTGAACCCGTGTTACCTGCGTGAGAGGCAGGCGTCC
>JAHDDK010000104.1:0-2869 GCA_020629375.1 Acidimicrobiales bacterium | reverse complement strand
ACCCCCAATGACTGGACCAGAACCAGTTGTGTTACCGATTACACCATCCCCGAAGGACTCGATAAGCGTAGCGAACGCGGTGCGGACATCCCACTCCAATTCGTGGGCCGAAGGTCTCAGCCGGGTCGTCGGGCGATGACGTACATGTTCGTCCGATCCGTTCGAACGGCCTTGGTCTCGATCCCATCGAAACCGGCACCGTTGAGGTGCTCGATGAGTAGTTCTCTGCCCCACGCTGCGCCGAGACCCTCGCCGCCACCAGCGAGTGACACGCTCATGCAGTGCATTGTCGAGACGGTATACAGGAACGGCGCCGCGGGCTCGTCCATGTTGTCTTCGAGCGCCGTCGCGGCGCGCGGTTCGACACACAGGTACCAGCCACCTGGTCGAAGCATGTTCCAGATGTTTCGCAGCACCTTCTTCGGCTGCGCTTGGTCGTGAATGGCGTCGAACGTCACGACGTAGTCGACCCGCGCCTGGTCGCTCAGGTCGGCGGCGTCGACCGCCTCGAAACGCACGTTGGTGAGACGGCGAGCTGCGGCGGTTGCGGTCGCATGGGCAACCACGTCGTCGGACAAGTCGTATCCGATGAACGTCCCTGCGGGAAATGCTTCGGCCAGCAGGAGGAGTGCGTGGCCGCGTCCGCATCCGACGTCGGCGAGCGTCGCGCCATTCTGGAGTGCATCGACGACGTCGGGGAGCGTCGGAAGCATGTCGTCGATGAGTCCAGCGTCGAATCGTGCGCCCGAACTCTCGGCCATCAACGCATGGAACGTCGGGTAGTGGTCGTAGGCGACGCCAGCTCCTGACCGGAACGCCTCGACGACCTCGTCTTCGACTTGTCCGAACATCGCGATCTGCTGAAGTTCGTTGGCGATGTTGAGTGGTCCGCCTGCTCGGGTCACGAGCGCGGCGTGTTCGGCTGGAAGGGTGAAGTGACCGGTTTCGGCGTCGTGGTCGACGATGCGTCCGGTCGCCATGGCCGCCAGCCACTCTCGGACGTAACGCTCGTCGAGTCCGGCTGCTGAGGCGAGTTCGTGACTTGTGGTCGGACCGGTCGTCGCCATCGTGTCGAACAGTCCGGTTCGGTGGCCGATACTCACCATCAGTGCGAGTCCGCCACCGTTCAGGATGGACAGCATCGTGCCCATGAACGCTTTGGCACGCGCCTTGTCGAAGGAGCCTGTCGAAGTCGTCTCGATCATGGGCGACACGGTAGACGACGGGGTCGCGTCAGGCAGCAGCCCCCGGGGTGACGACGGGGTACCCGGCGGCCAGGAAGGCTGCATGGTCCGTGAGTTGGTCCAGGCACGACAGCCACCATTCCGAGCTGACGAGTCGTGTGCCAGGAACGTGCTCCAACATGTCGTCGACGGTCAGCTCGAGCCCGAGGTCGAGCCCATGTCCGAGGTTGCGCATGTCGAGGAGGCCGTTGATCACCTCCCCCCTCGGCAGTGTCGGCCCGTCGATCGCATCGGCGAGGGCCTCGGTCTGGACCCGGAGGTCGCGGGACAGAAGGTTGGATGTCTCTCCGCTCATCGAGGTCTTTGTCGGCCGAGACGTTCGACACATGAGGCTAACGAGTGTGAGATTTTTCTACAGCTTCGCCACTGAACGTGCCGAACATTCGAAGAACACATCTGATCACGCGGCGGGACAATCGCACTCCCTGGGAGATCTCCTCATGGCGACACGACTTCACGAGAACCGACTGCTTCAAGCGGTTACATCGATGGCCCTCATCGCGGCCCTCCTCGGACTCGCCCCCGCATCCGCTGGGGCGCAGGCCCCGACCTGCAACGGACTCGTGGCGACGATCGTCGGGACCGACGGAAACGACGTGCTGGTCGGCACCGACGGTGTGGACGTGATCTACGCCGGACGTGGCCACGATCGGGTCTACGGCAACGCTGGGGCCGACATCATCTGCGCAGGACCTGGCGACGACCTCGTCCTCGCCGGTGCAGGCAACGACAAGGTCTGGGGCGGTGACGGACACGACAAGATCAAGGCCGGCCGAGGCCGCGACCAGGTGTGGGGCGGCAATGGCAAGGACAAGATCTTTGGTCAATACGGCAACGATCGCCTCTACGGCGAATACGGGAAGGACCGGATCAAGGGCGGCGAATCCGACGACATTCTCGTTGGCGGCGAGCTGACCGACCGCCTCCTTGGCGGCACCGGCAATGACATCTGCAACTCGCCGGGCGACGACATCTTCGGCTGCGAGACCGTCCCGGAGGTTGCGGGCCCCGACGTGACCGCCAGCTACGAAGCCGAAATGCTCACTCGGATCAACAACGAGCGGTTGACCCGCTCGCTTGCCCCCGTGTCTCGCAATGCCGACCTCGATGCGTATGCCCGAGCCTGGGCCGCCGAGATGTCGACGATCCCGCTCCCCCTCAACGCCGCCGATCACCACTCTCCGCCATTCACCGGTTCGAACTACCCGTTCCAGTCGCTCCCGAGCTCAAGCCCATGGACCGCCGCATTCGAGAACGTCGGCTACTCAACGGTCGGCTCCAGCGAAACGCCCGCTGATGTGATGGACCGGCTCTTCTACACCCCGAACGGATTCGGCTTCATGTCGAGCCCCGGCCACAAGTGCAACATCTTGGAGTCGGCGGCTGGAGAAGTCGGACTCGGGTCGTATGTCGACTCGAGCGGTGCGGTCTGGGTCGTCCAGGTCTTCTGGGGCACCTATAGCCCGCTTCCCGCACCCGTGTCGGAGTGCGCTGGCGTCGTCAACCGCTGAACGATGGGCCCTGAAGACGGGTCAGGCCCCGTCTCCACGGGTTGACGGTAGGATCACCGGATCCGGGAAGTGGCCTAGTCTGGCTAAGGCGCCTGCTTTGGGAGCAGGAGATCG
>JAHDDK010000164.1 GCA_020629375.1 Acidimicrobiales bacterium | reverse complement strand
GAGACAGTTGGGTTTGTGAATTAGTGGGTGTCGATGGTCTCCTGGGGTGGGTTGATGTAGACGGTGTCGGGGAGTTCGGGCGGTTGTGGGCGACCGGCGACGAACCGTTCCGGGTGAGCTGTGTAGGCGGCGTGGAGGGTGACGGCGCGTTGTTGGCGGATCTCGTTGGCGGTGCCGTAGTAGACCGAGGCTGGGGTGTGGAACCCGATGCCGGAGTGACGGTGCTGCGTGTTGTGCCAGTTGAAGAATTCGACGGCAAACGCTCGGGCGTCGTCGATCCCCGCAAAGACCGCCGGGAACTGGGGTCGATATTTCATCGTCCGGAACTGGGCTTCGGAGAACGGATTGTCGTTCGGTGTTCTCGGTCTCGTGACCGATCGGGTGACTTCGAGCGTGGCCAGCAGTTGAGCGACCGGCTTCGCGGCGGGGACACCACGATCGGAATGGATCGTCAACGCTTTCGGATCGACCTCGCGTCGATGGATCGTCTCATCGATGAGGCGACGGGCGAGTTGGGCGTTCTCAACGCTGGCGAGCATCCAGCCCGGCACGTAACGCGAGAACAGATCCAACAGGACGTAGAGGTAGAAGAAGTTCCGTTTCCCCGGCCCTCGGAGTCGGGTGATATCCCAGGTCCAAATGTCGTTCGGTGCAGTCGCTTCGAGCTCTGGTCGGCTCCGGGGCGGGTGCGTGGCCTGGCGGCGACGCTCAACGACCCCGCCATGGGCTTGGTGCAGGAGGCGATACATCGTTGACGTCGACGCCAGATACCGGCCTTCGTCGAGCAACGTGGCCCAGACCGTGGCCGGGGACTCATCGACGAAACGGTCCGAGTGCAACACCTCGAGCACCTCAGCCCGCTCCTGGACCGACAAGGCTCGGGGCTGGACTGCTCGCCGGCGTTCGGTCTGGACCGGGTCGGGTGGCGGTTGGCGCCGCCGATAATGCGTTGCCCGAGACCGGCCCACCAGCTCACACGCCTTGATGGTCGACACATGCGCTTCGAGTTCGATCGCGGCTGCGCCGATCACGGCTTCGACCTCGGCTCGGTGTCCGCGCTCTCGGAGAGATGCTCCAAGAGCGCCGAGACTTTTCCCTGCACCTCGATCACCTTCTCCGACGTCTCCAACTTCGCCCGCAAACGTTCGTTCTCCGCTTCGAGTTCAGCGATCTTGCGATCCTTCGCGTCGCGACCTGGACGGCCACGCTTCTTCGCCAGACCTTCCGCGGCGCCAGCAGCAGCCTGCTTTCGCCACTCCGAGATCAGCGACGAATACAACCCTTCACGACGCAACAACTCGCCCTTGTCCCCGTCAGGCAGGCGTTCGTACTCGGCAAGGATCCTCGCCTTGTACTCGGCCGGGAACCGTCGTCGTGTCGCTTTCGGCGGCACCTCGATCTCCGGCGTCTCCTCATCAATCATCGCACCAGCGGACCCCATCGATCCGTTCAATGCAACCATCATTGTCAACTCGCTTCCCCGCCCCAGGGGATCAGTGATTCTCAGCAGTCAGCTGTCTCACACGAGGTTGACAGAGGGGG
>JAHDDK010000103.1 GCA_020629375.1 Acidimicrobiales bacterium | reverse complement strand
TCAGCCGCCTTCACCACGAAGACGACTGAACAACCTCAATGGGATCTACAGCTAGCGGGAGTCGGGGCGGCAGAACTCGTCGTAACGGGTTTCGCTCATCTCGAACTCCTCGAGCGAGTCGGGATGAAAGATCGACCGGTCGGCCCCGTAGATGTCGCCGAAATACACATGGATCGCCCGAGCTCGGCGGCCTTCTGGTGAGCTGATCGCATGGATGGTGCGCTCTCCAAGAACGACCACGTCGCCAGTCTCGAGGCTGCGGCCAGCTGCAGGAGCAATGCCGTCGGCGGTGCGGGCGAAGAAACGCTGGTCCTCGCATCCCTCGAACACACCGATCACGGCGTGCATCTCATGGTCATGCGGTGGCTGGAGGACGCCCGGGAGTGTGTCGAGCACCATGACGGTGAGCTCGTCGCTTTGATGGCAAACGTGTTCGCCGCCCAGCGTCCAGCCCCGCGGTGAGGCTTCTTGGGGCCCAAACGGGGGCACACTCGAAGCGAAATCCGGGTGGTTGATCAACTCTTCGAGGAGGCGAGACACTGCGGCGTGGTCATGTGACCGAGCGAGTGGACCGCACGCTTCGACAAACTCATCGAGGGTCTCGGGAATGTCCAACGTGAGCCTCCCCGCGTTCGGTCCAGTAGTCCACCGATCGTACGACAGCGCCATCGTCGTGGACAGCTGACCTGGCTCGCTCGGCTTCGCTCGCGTCGCCGCGTCTCGACGACGAACCGCCCCGAGAGAAACTGGCCGGGGAGTCCGCCCTAGCTGCCGGTATCGTGGTAGATCTGAGGGCAACATCTGCCCACTGGGTTCGCCTGCCGGTTTGGTTTTCGACTCGCATGAACCTCTCCCCCCACAGCCTCCGCTCGAGGTGCGCCAGGTCCCCAGAAATCGAATGGCCACGGAGTAAATCCGGTAGCCGTCGAGTTTCACCAATCGACACAATGTGGCTCCGCGATTGTTGGATTCGCCACTTCATGAACTCAAAAGGGCTCGACACGTTGTCGGACCCAACGAGGAAGGAAACACCATGCAAGGAACTGTGAAGTTCTTCAACAATGAAAAGGGCTTCGGCTTCATCTCCCGCGAAGGAGCAGACGACGTCTTCGTCCACTTCTCCAACATCGCAGGCGAGGGCTTCAAGTCGCTCGAGGAGGGTCAGGTCGTCGAATTCGAGATCGGCCCCGGCAAGAAGGGCGACGAAGCACTCAACGTGCGCGCCGTCTGATTCCGCCGCTCGACTCCGGTCGAGCAGTGACTCTCGAACGCCCATGGAGGTCAGCCTCCGTGGGCGTTCTTGCGTTTTCGGGGCCCTTCTCTCCGACTGGCCGTCGACGGCAGGTCCTCGCGTTGAATCAAGTGGCCGGATCGGTGTAGTTCGGTGTGCGTTTCTCGAAATAGGCGGTGACGCTCTCGACCTGGTTCTGCGATCCGATCAGGGCGCCGATTTCGTCGCGCTCGTGGGCGAACCCTGCAGCGAAGTCCTCGGCGTATGCGGCGTCGACAAGCCGTTTGCCGGCTCGGATTGCATCGGGGCTGTTCGAGGCGATCGTCTGGGCAAGCTCCATCGCTGCAGCGTGCGGGTCGTCGGCGATCTTCGTGGCGAGCCCAAGGCGGAGCGCTTCGTCGCCGCCAACTTCGCGGCCAGTCCAGACGAGCTCCTTCGCCACATCGGCGCCGACCAGGCCTGGCAGGAGACGCGTGACCGTCATGTCGGGAGTGATGCCCCAGCGGATCTCGAGGACCGACATGCGCACGTCGGGATGCACGATCCGGATGTCGCACCCGATTGCAAGCTGGAAACCGGCGCCGAACGCCACGCCATGAACGGCGGCAATCACGGGAACGGGTAGCTCATGCCACCCCCACACGGCCTGCTGAGCTCGGTGCGTGATCCCGCCCTCGGTCATCGCGCCGATCGACGCCGTGCCTGAGGCGTCGTCCGGATCGCTATCGCCCGCCATCGAGGCAAACCCGGCGAAGTCGAGCCCGGCACACCACGCCGGCCCATTGCCCGAAAGCACGACCGCACGGAGCCCCGGCGTCGTGGATAGCTCCTCGGCGGTGTCGATCAGCGCGGCGAACATCGCGCCATCGACCGCGTTCAACTTGTCGCCGCGGTTCAATCGAACGTCGGCGACTCCATCGGTGATCTCGACGGCAATCCGATTGGTCATGGCGAAAGTCTGACACAACGGATTCGAGCCAAAGGCAACAACCCGGGTCTGTGGTCCGATCAGCTCGAACGTGTCCGGCCGTAGCCGAACGGCAGCGCGAGCCGATGCCTCGCCAAGAGCTCGGGATCATCGAGCAGCGCGTCGGGATCCATGTCGACCTGGATTGTGCCGCCATCGAGCACGACGGCGCGGGTGCACGTCGCCAGCGCAAAGGGGAGATCGTGGGTCACGATCACCTGCGTCTGGGGGAGCGTGACCAACAGGTCGGCGAGTTCGTGTCGCCCGACAGGGTCAAGCCCAGAGGTCGGCTCGTCGAGCACCAAGACCCGAGGGTTCATCGACAGCACCGTCGCAATCGCGGCCCGTCGCTTCTCGCCGCCGCTCAGGTGATGCGGTGTCTTGTCGGCGAGATCGGTTCCGTTGACTGCGGCCAGAGCGTCGGAAACTCGTTGGTCGATGGCGTCGGCGGTCAGGCCGAGATTGGCCGGCCCGAAGGCGACGTCGTCGTACACCGAATGCATGAAGAGCTGATCGTCGGCGTTCTGAAAGACCACTCCGACCTGGCGGCGCACCTCTGCCAGCGTGTCGGGGCCGAGCGTCAGATCGCCGATCCCGATTGATCCGGTATGTGGGTTGAGGAGGCCGTTGAGATGAAGGGCAAAGGTCGTCTTTCCCGACCCATTTGGGCCGAGCACCGCCACCCGTTCGCCAGACTCGATGGTGACATCGAGATCGTCGAGCACCGGTTGGGCCGCGCCCGGGTAGGCGAAGGACACGCCCTCCACAGTGATCTGCGCGGCCCCGTTCACCAGAGACCTCCAGCGGTCACGGCAGCCACGGCGATGCAGGCCGGGGTCAGGGCCACCACCCAATCGGACGGTTCGGCGGATTCCGTACCGAGGTCGGGCATGGTGCCTGCATAGCCCCGCGCCGCCATCGCGTCGTGGACGCGTTCGCCCCGCTCGTAGGTGCGGACGAACAACGTTCCCGCCGATGCCGCAATCGGGCGGGCCTGCCAAAGCCACTGTGGGTCGTAGCCACGCGAGCGCATCGCACGGCGCATGCGGGTGAGCTCGTCGACGATCAGGTCGAGATACCGAAACATGAATCCGATGATGCCGACGATCGTCGGCGGGACTCGGAGCCGGCTCAATCCCGTCAGTAGTTGGGGGATTGGCGTGGTCGCCGTCACGATGATGCTCGCGCTTGCCCCGAGAGTGGCCTTGGCGAGGATGTTCCACATCGCCCACAGACCATCGACCGACAGGGCGAATGGTCCGACGTCGGTCGTCGATCCATCGCCGACGACGGGGAGTGCGAGCGCGAAAGCGACGAAGGGGATGATGGCCCCAAGTCGGCGAAGCACGAGGGTTGGTCGAAGGTGAGCGGTCGTGATGGCCGCGACCACGAGGGCGAGCTCGATGGCGAAGGCGGCGACCCACTCGCGGGGTGTGAGTGCGACGATAAGCACGAACGCGACGAGCCCGGCGAGTTTCGCTTCCGGAGCGAGACCATGGATCGGGCTCGTTCCGTGCACATGGAGATGCCGGTGGGTGCTGGTCTGCAGGTCGATCATGAGGTGGTGGAGATGCGCACCCGCCGGTGTGCCGAGGCGAGACCCCAACCGACGATCAGTGTGAGCGCCACACCAGCGACACCGGCGACGGCGAGGCTGAGCCCTTCGTTGTCGAGGCCTCGAGTGGCGTAATCGGCAAAGAGGCCGTCGGCGAGCGAATGCTCCTCGGCGGTGTCGGCGAAACCGTGGTCTTGGGCCACCCGCTCGAGACCGTCGGGCGACGACGCGGCGAACTGACTCACGACCGTGGCGAGAAACAGTGCGACGAGCAGGCTCGCCAGTGCGAAGGTTCGGGCACCGACCCGTGGCCGTTCGGCGAGGTCGGCAGGAGCGAGGTCGGCGGCGCCGATCACGAGATCGGTGCGAGCCGCCAGAACAGCACCGACGACGGCACCAGTGATGAGGCCCTCGCCCACGCCGATCAGCACGTGTACGCCAACCATTGCGCCAAAGACCCTGTCGAAGGCGACCGGAGCCGTCGCGCCGAAGAGCCATTCGATCGAGAACATCATCGCTGCAAGCACGACCGAGGCCCCCGCAGCGAGGGCACTGGCGCCGACCACGCCGCTGCCGTTGGCGGGCAGAAGACGACGAAAGCCTCGAAACAACGCCCAACCGCCGAACGCGGGCACGATCGCCATGTTGAGTGTGTTGTATCCAAGGGCGGTCAGCCCGCCGTCGGCGAACACCAGCGCCTGCACGACCACGACGATTGCGACCACGAGTGAGCCGACCCACGGGCCGAGCAGGATGGCAGCGAGTGCTCCGCCGAGCAGGTGGCCAGTCGTGCCGGACGCGACCGGAAAGTTGAGCATCTGGGCCGCAAAGATGAACGCGGCGCTAACTCCCGCGAGCGGAATCCGGCGGTCGCCCAACTCCTCGGCGCTTGCTCGGAGCGCCAGCCCGAGAATCAGAACGACGATCACGCCCGTCGCAAGGGCGACCCACGGCGCGAGAAAGCCGTCCGGAGCATGCAGCGCCACGATCACGTCGGCACCGTATGGCCCCACAGTCACTACTGCAAGCCGTTTGCAATAGAGAGTTCATGGGTTGTGGACGCCTACCATGCGGCCGTGGAACTCGACGCAGCACTCCGGTCGCACGGACACCGTGTGACCCGTGCGCGTCGAGAAGTCTGGGACGTACTGGTCGGTGCCGACGAGCACCTCAGTGCGCAGGGGATCCTCGACCGAATCGACGGCGGCGATGCACCGATCAACGAGTCATCGGTGTACCGAACGCTCGCGTTGTTCGCCGAGCTCGGTCTCGTTCGGGAATCTCGCCTCGACGAAACGGCGACGTGGGAGTTGTTCCATGACGACGCCGCGATTCACCTCGTGTGCGCGGATTGCGCGTTGGTGATCCACCACGACACCGATCTCGTGCACGACCTGCGTCGAGCCCTCGAACAACGTTCGGACTTCTCGCCCGTCGACATCGACGTGCGGGTCACTGGCCGGTGTCACAACTGCGCTTCCGTCGGCACCCAGATGGCCTGAGCCGCATCGCCGTCATTCGCCTTGGACGACGGCCTGACTTTGGTTGTAGGAGATCGGGGGATAGCGAGGTGGGTTGTCGTCGTCCCAACACGTCGGCACGCACTCCATCACGTAGTCGCCGCTGGCGTTGACGAAGAATGGGATCGAATGCCGATCAGAGTCGGTCGATGCGTTTGCGAAGTGTCGGACGCTCAGATAGCGGTCGTTGGTCCACTGGCGTAGGAGCTCGCCGGAGTTCACGACGAACGCATCGGGGACGACTGGGACGTTCATCCACTGCTGGGATGGCGTGTGAAACAGGGTGAGACCGGGCGAGTCCTGGAGGAGCAGCGTGAAGAACGTCGTGTCGACGTGCGGGTTGATGCCGTGGCCTTCGGTCGGTTGATCCGCAGGTGCCGCCGGGTAGCGGGTCATCCGGAGCCGCCACAATGGATGCTCGAACGCCGGATCGAACCAGTCTGGCCGGAGGCCGAGCGCCGTGGCGTACAACGGGACCAACTCGCGCACGAGATTCTCGAGCGCGATGCCGAACGTCTCGACGGTGGAGCGAAATCCGGGCACCGCTGTGTCGTCGAGCCACTGGTTGTCGTCCCACCCGATCGTGGCGTCTCGCTTGATGATGAATGCCTCGTTTGCGTTGGCCACCGATCTGGCGGGCAGTTTGCGATTACCGATGGGAAGGTAGCCCACGCCGCCAAGCGGCCAATCGGGGCGATCCATCCGCACGGTGGACTTCCGCTCGACGGGCAATGCATGGAAGGCCCGCGCCGCATCGAACATTTCGGCGATGGCTTCGGTGCCGATGCCATGGCCAGTGAGCTGCCAGAAGCCCACGGTTTCGCACGCGTGCGCGAGCTTCGTTGCCACATCCAGGCGTGCGTCGGCGGACCGGTTCGTCAGGTACTTGGCGATATCGATCACGGGGATGTCGCCGGGTTGAGCATCGACCGGGGCCGAGGTGTCCCACTGCTCCGATTCGGCCCGCAGCTGCGCTTCCTTGGCGGCGGGGTCGAACGAGGCCGGCAGGTCAGGGTTACCCATGTCCCATCTTGGGCGCAGAGCGAAGTGATGGGTCGAGTTGAGGAAGACGACCAGCCAGGAGTGAGGACTTGACGATCGAGGTGTTCGTCTCGGCGTGTTCGTGCAACGGAAGAAGGATCTCATCGAGTTCGGAGACGTCGACCAAGGCCAGGCGAGCGACGAAGCAGTCATCGCCGGTGACCCGGTCGCACGCGACGAACCGTGGTTCGTCGAGAATCATCTGTTCGACGATGTGCATGTGGTGCGAACGTGGCTTCAGTCGAACGATCGCTTCCAGGGTGTAGCCGAGTGCCCGGTTGTCGACCCGGACGCCGAACGACGTGATGACTCCGTCGTCGCTCAACCGTCGCAGTCGTTCGCCCGTCGCCGGTGCTGACAGCCCGATGAGTCGCCCGATCTCGGCCAGCGTGGCGCGACTATCCGATGCAAGCATCTCGATGATGTCACGGTCGATATCGTCGAGGGCCTTGCTCATCTGACCACCATACTTCGATTGGCCTTCGAATCGTAGGTGAACTGTCGATGCAACCACCGAACTAGCGTGTTGACGCCGCTCGATCGTCCGTACGCTTCGTGATTCTTCGGCAAACGTCGGAGGGTCAGGATCGGAGAAACGTGATGGTCGCCGTCCAACGTATTGCTGCATTCAGCCACGACGGAATGGGAGGGAACCCCGCTGGTGTCGTGCTGCTCGACGCAGAACTCGAGACCGCCGAGATGGCGAGGGTCGCCGCGGAGGTCGGTTTCTCCGAGACCGCGTTCGCCCTCGAGCGGGCCGACGGCACGTGGCGGGTGCGCTACTTCTCTCCAGAGTCCGAGGTGCCGTTCTGCGGACATGCAACGATCGCGCTCGGCGCTGCACTGGGTGAACGACTCGGTGAAGGCGTCTACGACCTCGTTCTGAACGATGCACAGATTCAGGTCGCGGCCCGCCGCGACGGCGAGGCGATCCGCGCGGTGTTGTCCTCGCCTCCCACACGGAGCCAACCAGCGAGCACCAGCGAGCTCGAATCGACACTGCACCTCTTCGGTCTCGGCGACGGCGACCTCGACCCCCGACTGCCCCCAGCCCGGATCCACGGTGGAGCCGATCATCTCGTGCTCGCCCTCAACAGGCGAGCGCGGCTCGGATCGATGTCGTACGACCTCGACGACGGTCGGGCGCTGATGCGTCAGCACGACCTGGTGACGATCATGCTCGTCGTGATCGAGGACAACACGACCTTTGTCGCACGCAACGCCTTCGCCTCGGGTGGAGTCCTCGAAGACCCAGCAACGGGCGCCGCTGCGGCAGCGTTCGCCGGCTACCTCCGTGACCGGCAGTGGCCACACGGTGGGCGGTTCACGATCCGGCAAGGTGAGGACATGGGAGCGCCGTCGAGGATCACCGTGGAGCTCACCGACGAACCCGGTACGCCGGTCCGCGTCTCCGGATACGCCAGACACATGACCTGAGCCCTGAACCCTGCGTCCTCAAGCTATGTGGCTCGTATCGTGCGAGGTCATGCCCACCGCGTCCGACCGTCATATCGAAGACGCCGTTCTGCGAGCGACCGGGGCCTCCGACGCGTTCGTCGGTGACGTCGTCCAGTCACTATGGAGTGGGTACGGCCAAATCGTCCGCTGCGGGCTCGTCGGTGTGGAGGCGGCGAGCGTGATCGTCAAACGGGTGCAATGGCCAACGGCTCCCGAGCATCCACGGGGCTGGGCCACCAATCGTTCTCATGCACGAAAGCTGACGTCATACCGGGTCGAAGCGACCTGGTACCAACAGTTCGCTCAATACAGCGGCGACCATTGTCGGGTCCCGGAGTGTTTGGCGATCGAAACGACCGAGGACGGTGTGCTGATCGTCCTCGAGGATCTCGACGACTCGGGGTTCTCTGAACGGCGGCGTTGGCTCGACGATCACGAGCTCGATGCCTGCCTTTCGTGGCTTGCCAACTTCCATGCAACGTTCATGGGAGTCTCGCCTCAGGGGCTCTGGCCGACCGGCACGTACTGGCATCTCGACACCCGCCCCGACGAGCTGGACGCGCTCGACGATGGCCCCCTCAAGGATGCGGCCGCGGAGATCGACCGCCGATTGTCCGCCAGTCCGTTCCAAACGCTCGTGCACGGCGACGCCAAGGTCGCCAACTTCTGTTTCGCACCACGTGGTGAGCGTGTTGCGGCTGTCGACTTCCAATACGTCGGAGGTGGCTGCGGGATGAAGGACGTCGCCTACTTCATCGGGAGTTGCCTCGACGAGGACGACAGCGAACGGCTCACCCCCGAGCTTCTCGACCGCTATTTCGGTTTCCTGGCGGCGTCGATGGGGTCGATGCGTCCCGACGTCGACGCCGTGGCCCTCGAGGAGGATTGGCGGACGTTGTATCCGCTGGCGTGGACCGACTTCCATCGTTTCCTCAAGGGCTGGAGCCCGGGTCACTGGAAGCTCAACAGCTACAGCGAGCGGGTCGCCCGAAACGTCATCGACTCGTTGGGCGAACAATGAGACCGATGCGGGAGTTGGAACGCATTGCGGTGGCGGCGGCACGCGAGGCGGGCGAGATGATCGCCCGCTCCCGACCCCACGACATCCAGCACAAGCCGGGCGACCGCAGCGCAGCCTCTCAGGTGGTGACCGAGGTCGACCGTCGCAGCGAAGAGATCATCCTGGACCATCTGCGGCCCACGCTCGAACCGGATCGACTCGGCCTGCTCACCGAGGAACAAGACGACGACGGGTCGCGGCTGTCCGCCGATCACTTCTGGTGCATCGATCCGCTCGACGGCACACTTCCGTTCGTCGAAGGCAAGGCCGGCTACTCGGTCTCGATCGCGCTCGTGCGCCGAGACGGCATGCCGGTCATCGGAGTGGTGCACGATCCGGTGCGAGGCACTACCTGGCAGGCATCGGCGGGTTCTGGGGTTCGACGAGACGGCGTCGCATGGCATCGGCCCGCCCCAGCCGACGGTCCACTTGCGGTATTCGTCGATCCGACCCTGCTCGACGCGGTGGGTGAGACGTTCGCGAACCAGCTCGAACGGGTTGGCGAAGATCTCGACGTGTCCGGTGTCGAGCTACGGACCGGCATGGGGGCGGTGCTCAAGGCCTGCGCGGTACTCGGCAACGCTCCAGCCGCCTACATCAAGTTCCCCAAACCCAGCGGCGGCGGCAGCCTCTGGGACTTCGCCGCCACCGCCTGCCTGTTTCACGAAGCCGGAGCGGTCGCCACCGACATTCACGGCGATCCGCTCGACCTCAACCGAGCCGACTCGACCTTCATGAACCATCGCGGTGTCCTGTACGCGACCGACGAACGCATCGCATCAGCGCTCCGCAGCCTCCACTAGATCTCCCGCGCTGTCGCTCGGCGGCCCTGGCCG
>JAHDDK010000102.1:701-9764 GCA_020629375.1 Acidimicrobiales bacterium | reverse complement strand
GCCGATGATCTTCGCCTCGCCGCCCATGTTGGCGATGCCGACGTCCTTTGCCGCCTCGACGATGTTGGCGATCTTGTCGCCGCCCGGCCCGAGATCCGCCGCTCCCTCAGCCGACACGTTGTCGCCACGAAGCTCGTCGAGCGCCTCGGCAGCCTCAGCCAAGTCCGAGCGCCCCGCAGCCGCCTTCGCCGCCCCGCTCGTCTGCGGAGTGTCGCCGCCCCGCAGCCGACGGAACACATCGAGAAGACCCATGGGTCAACGGTAGTCCGCCTACGCGATCGCGTCCCTCAGCTGCAGCTCGGACCGCTCGCCTCCGGCGCAACACGACCACGGCGACACCGACGACCACCAGCGATTCGTCATCCAACTCCGCCGAGATTGAACTACGGCCGGAACTGTGGAATATTGAAACATACCGAAATGCATTCGGAAGGAACTCCATGCGGATCACGATCAATCCGGCACCGGCACGAGCACTCGTCGACAGCTACAACGGTGCGGCTCGAACGGTGTCCTTGGCAGCAACCGAACTCGCCCCCCTTCTCGCAGAAGCCGACCAGCTGCTGGGAGTCTCCAGCGACGTCGTCGGACTCTTGCACGATCTCGCCGATGACCTGCGCGAAGACGCCAAAGACCTCGATTGGCGGATCGACTACCTCGAGCACTCCGATCGAGCGATCCAGCTCCCCAGCGGCCGCATCACCGCCAAACACATGCACGAGCCCACCATGAGCGCCTCCGAGCTTGCGCAGGCCTTGAAAGCGCTCACATCCACCGACGACCACCTGCGAGACCGACACGTCGAGGCGCTCCTCGACGGCGTCAAGGCCTACGCCCGGCACGACAGCGCAAGCCCCGAGTGGAACGAGATTGTCGACTTCTGGAACGAAGACCTCGACGATCCAGCCCTCCGAAGCGACCTCGCCGACGCCGCCGATCGATTGAATCGAATCGACGCAACCAGCGCAGAGATCGAGTTCCTCCTCGACGAACTCGAAGCGCACTCCGGCAACCCACACTTCCTCGCCACGGTCTTCAACGACATCGGCCCACAGGCAACCCTCGAGCTCACCGAGCTGATGTCACTTCTTGCATGGAAGGAGGCTTTGTCAAGCGACGAGCACGGCCCCAACCTCACCGTCGACCCCATCGCCATGCGCACCACCTTGTCGAACGCACTCGGGCAGGCCAGTCAAGCAACACGACCAAATCCCCGGCAGCCGGGCACATTGTGGGCGCTCGGTGACTACTGGTTCGACCAGCTCCTCGAATCCGGGATCGAGACGCACGACGTCCTCTTCGGCGACGACCGGACCATCCTCCACGACGGTCTCCCAGCGCTGTTCGCCGACGGCGAGTTCCGCACAGGCGTCGCCGCCGAGGTGGGCGTCATCGGAATGAAGGTGATGAACCACGAAATCACCGTCGAACGCGGCCCCGGCTCGCCGCTCTACGAAGGCTTCGATCAACTCGAAACCGCATGGGAAGACCGCGGAGGTCACCTTCTCAACCCTTCAACGAAAGACCCGATCGCGGCCGCGACCGTGCTCGCCTTCGAATACGACGACGGGCGAACCGGCGTGCAGATCGTGGCCGACGGCGACTTCGACAACATGAACCGCGACCGAGCCGGCGCCATCTACGCACCACTGGTCTTAGCAGGCACGATCGAAGCCGAGCGACTCGCCGTCACCGACGGCACCGTCACCTCGCCAGAACTTCTCTACACCGTCTTCGGCAACAAAAAGACGCTCTTCGACACGATCGAAAGCCACCGGGCCACCGTCGACTACGGCCCCGAGCTCACCATGGCCTTCGCCCACGTCGTCGCCGACACCCTTCCCCACGTACTCGCCGTCGCCAGCAAGGGAGAGCCGGGATTCGTTGTCGTCGACGGAGCGACCATGCCCAGCGACCGCGCAGGAATCCACCTCGACGAAGAGCAACTCAAGTGGATTGCCGGTGCCATTTTTCGAGACACCGACGCCCGAGCCCACCTCGCCGGAGCGATGGTTCTCCTGCAACGCACGACACTGCTCGGCGAACCCACCGGGCAAGACTTCCAACGTGCCGCACAGCTCCACGGCGCGATCATCAACGGCTACAACCGCGCCGACATCGCAGACGCCGTCGACCGCGACGCCGAAATCGCCGCCATCAACTCCTGGATCGATCGCGGCTGGGCAGGAGTCCAGATCGGAGCTGACCTCGTTCCACTCCTCGGCGAGGGTGTAGCCCTGGCGGGGCATGCCAACGACGGCCTGAACCTCCTCGGCCACGACCCCCTACACGAACAGCTCCATCTCGACTCGAGCGAGCTCACAACGGCAATGGGCCAGGCACAGAGCCGGATCCATGACGTCTACGACGAAGGCCGATTGTTCGTCTTCGATCGCGCGTTCGAACGCATGCAGATTCAGCTCGCCGCCAACGGAGGTGACCCAAAGGCTCTACCCGACGACTTGGCCGCTATCTTCGAGGCCGTGTCGACCCACCCCGACATCACCGAGTTCACGCCGGGCGAGACCACCCTCTACGAGATCAGAACGGCTGGTCTCAAAGAGAACGAAGTAGCCGGGGAGGGGAGCCCGGCTTTCGACCACCAGCCACTTGCCGAGCACGCACTCGCATCCATCGCCGAGGACATGACAGTCAACGGCGCTGTGCTGTTCGAACAATGGAGTGCATACGGTCAGGGCATCGAGCAATCAGCAGTTGGCGAGAGCAACGAATGAGACACGGGCTTCTCTCAGCAGTGTTCGCAGGGCTACTCGCCGCCGCTGGGTGCAGCGGCTCTCAAGCACTCGATGAAGTTCCGCTGGCAGCCGTCAACCGATGCATCCAGCAATCACACAATGCTCCCAGGTTTTTGATCGTCGAACCATATTTTGTAGAGCTCCAGGCCTCCCTCGCTGCAGGCGACGAACCCACCGGGCGGGCCGCCGAACTCCAACAGTTGCTCGAATCGCAGGTCTTCTTCGACACGTTCGACGTCACATTCGACCCCGCACTGTGGGACCACGCCTACATTCCCGGCGAGTCGACCCTCGAAGAACTCGTCTACCAAACCGGTTTCCGCTCCGTCGACGACTTCGTAGACGCTGCATTCTTGGGGCTTCGATTCATCGATGAGGACATCGAGATCCCCGAGGGAGTGCTGTTCGAGCTCGAACTCGAGTTCGAATGCCAGTCATTCGACATGGCGGCGATTGAAGAACAATGCGAACGCAGAAACCGGGATCCCATGGCCAAGGCATGCAGGGACCTTCCCCGGATCCCGAACCGAAACGCCGAGTTCATCGCGTCGGTCTGTGACGAACTCCCCTACTTCCTCGTCTGTCAGCCGGAGAATCCGCCGCCGATGACTTACGAAGAGGCCACGGGCCAACCTGAACCGGAGTGACCACCGGTCCGGCACGGGCCTCCCGTCCCGTACGGTTGGGGTGATGGCCGAGCCCACCCGCGTGCTGTTTGTGTGCAGCCGGAATCAGTGGCGTAGCCCGACCGCCGAGCGGATCTTCATGCGAGATCCACATCTCGCCGTCCGCTCGGCCGGTACAAGCCCGAACGCACGGCGGACCGTGAGCGACGCCGATGTCCGCTGGGCCGACGTGATCTTCGTGATGGAGACAAAGCACCGCGACCGGCTCCGAGCCACCTTCGGGCGGTCCATGCAGCACAAGCCTGTCCACGTGCTGGACATCCCCGACGAGTACGGATTCATGGACGACGAGCTCGTCGCCATTCTCGAAGCAGCCGTTCCGTCCCGGCTCTGAACGCGAGAGTCCGAGCCGACCACGCCCAAAGGCAATCGCTACAAGTACGTCACCAACGACGCGTCGGGATAGGCCGCAGAGAACGAGCGCAGGTCCACGATCAAGGGCAGCTCGCCCTCATCGGTGGTCAACGTGAGGACGGAGGCGTCACGGTTGATGTCGACGTTGCCATCGCTCCACCGGCCGATCGAGCGGAACTCTCGAACGTCGCCGCTCCCGACGTCGATGAGACGGATCTCGTTGAAACGATCTTCGCTGAACCACGGATAGCTGATGACGACCGTCGTGCCATCTGTCGACATCACCACCCGCTCGAAATCGCTGGCCGGGGCGGGGTCGAACAGTGTCCGTCGCTCCCCCGTGTCGACGTCGACGAGCTCACCCGTCGCCGGGTCGACTGCTGTCCGTCCGTCATCGGCGAGCGAGAGATCGCCGATCGGGACCAACGCCCCAGTCGAGACGGTGTAGCGATAGCGCTCGTCGTCAGCTCGCGAAACGAACACGAGATGATCGTCGCCGAAGAACTCGAGCGACCGCACCGAATCGTCGGCCACGACCGAACGGTCGGTCGCTCCACCTGCCGCCGTCTCATCGAGCTGCCAGACCCGGAGCTTGCCGCGGAACGTGTATGCGATCGCCGAGCCATCGGCCGAGATCGCGAACGTCGACACGTTCGTCTTGATCAACTGCACGTCGGTGCCGTCAAGATCGACCCGATACAACGCCCGGGTCCACGGCTCGTCGGTGTCGAGCACGGCAGCAGTGGTGCCGTCTTCGCTGATGGCCGTCCAATACGACCCGCCATCGAGCTCGGGGTACCGGTCGGCGTCGAATGTCGGAGTCGGCTCGTCGTCCACCTCGATCGGTTCGCGAAGTGCAACCGGCCATTGCCGGGTGCCGTCGTCGTGGATCTCGTAGAGACCCAAGCCGACCTCGCGGCACGGGATGTCGATGCGGTCTCCGTCGAACTGTTTCACCCGAAGCACGTACGAGGCGCCCTCGGCCGGCGAAGAGTCGACCCAGCGATCCTCCCCCACCACGGTCGCCTGCCACACATCATTGCGGCGCACCTGCACCCGCTTCGCGTCGAGATCCGGAAAGTACAGGTCGACACGTCGAGCATCGGCGGTCGACAGCGTGGCCGTACAGAACGTCTGGTTGGCGCCGCGCTCGCCAGGGATGCACGCAAGCTCGTAGCGGTCGCCGCCTTCGGGATACACCCGAATCGCCCAACCATCAGGCCCGCCGAACGTCTTCTCTTCGGCGATCGAACCATCGAGCATCCGCAAGAACTCGCCGTTGCGACGAAGCGCAATCCGTCGGACGTCGGAGCCAAGATCGATCATCTCGATCACGTGGCCCGCCCCGATGTCCGGCACCACCCGGCACGCGCCCCGAGGCGACTCGACAGCGTGAGCCGCCATCGCCCCACTCGCCAACAATGCCGCCATCATCGCCATCGCAATGATCGCCGTACCAATTCGTCTGGCCATGTCAACGCTCCCGAGTGCCCCAGCTGGAAGATACCACCACGAGTGGCATCAAGAGGCAGAGAGACCACCAGGGGCGGCTACCCACGACAGATCACCGGCACGCTTGAGCACCTGCAGGAAAGACCACAGTGTCGGACGCACAGGCGGCGTCGACCCAGGTGGCGGGGTCGACGAGGACGACTTCGACACCGGCTCCATCACGGGACAGCAATACCGACCGACCCGCATGTGGTCCGGCGTAGCGCTGGGTCACGTCGACACCGAACGGAATGTCCGCCTCAAACTCCACGATCACCGTCGCCGTGTCAGCGGCACGAACCTCGACGCGACCCCCATCGGCGCCGTCGGTCAAGACCACGAGCGATTCACTCGTATCCGTGAAGCTGACGTCTTCGATCCGTGCCCCCACCTCGATGGTCCGCAACTCCTCGTACCCGCTCGTCGTCAAGATGCGGATGGTCGACTCATCGGCCACCGCCACGAGCCGGCCGTCGACGGAAAACGAGAGATGGTTGAGGCTCGTCGCCCCGGCCTGGATCACCGGGTGATCGGAGCTAAACGTTCCATCGCCAGGAGTCCACGCGACAAGTTCGAGATCAGTGCGCGCCCGCTCGGGTTGGCCGAAGAAGACGACAGATCCGTCCGCCGCGCCTCGAGCGCCGATCGGTTCGAACGGCACCCATCCTTGCGCGATCGTCGAACCCGCATCCAGGTCCACGAGGCTGACGCGCTGGAATCGGGTCGGGCCGACCGCGAATCGGCCTCCTGGCAGACCGACGCCTGGAAAGGCCCCGACCACGGCTTCGCCGGTCCGCGGGTCGACAACCGGCTCAGCCTCGGAGATCCCGACGTGGATCAGATTCTCGTAGGTGAACACTTCATGGAACGGAGCAGTGCCCTCTGCTGGACGTACCTCGCCGGTGGCGACGTCCCACAACATCGACTCCTGCGCAGCGGCGAACAGCACGAACTGCCCGTCTGGGGAGATCGCAGCGGATCGGACATCTGACGTCGAGTGGTTCGCAAGCTGGAGCAGACCGGCGGTCTTCATCTGTTCGGCGAACTCGACGAGTGACTGTTCGGTTGCGTCGAGGTGCACCGACTCAGCCAGCAGACCAAGACGCTCGGAATCGGAGAGTTGCGATCCCTGAGCCTGATCGAAGAGATCTTCGGCCACATCTGCGACATCTGCAGACACGGTTGCTCCGCCCCGAAGTGACGTCACTACGAACGCTCCCGCCATCCCGAGAACGAGAACCACGGCAGCGACCCAACGCAATGGTGTGGATTGGCCTCCGTCTTGCGTCGCTGCCGCCGGCGCAACCTCGATCTCGAAATCGGTGTCGGGCTCGCCACGTTCGACACTGTCGCCGGCGTCCTGTTCGGCCGCCTTCCGGTCGGCGAGACGCCGTTCGAGATCGGCACGGAGCTTGCGATCGAACTCCGGCGTCGGATCGGCACCGGTGACGCTGCGGAGTCCAGGCCCGAGTTCGTCGTCAGTCAACATCAGCAATCTCCAACTGTGTGCGCAGTGCCGCCTTGGCGCGGGCCACAAGGGACTCAATTCCTCGCTCCGACCGTCCCAACTGCGTGGCGAGATCTGCGGTCGAGTAGCCATCGACGTACCGAAGCATCAGAACCATGCGATGGAGCGGCTTGAGTTCTTCAAGCGCGGCTTCGAATCGCCACGCGTGCTCGGCATCAGCGCCAAAGCCCGACTCGGTCGACAGCGGCTGGAGGAGTCGGAGCTTGGCGCCATGGTTCTCCCGTCGACGGAGGATGTCGATCATTCGATTTCGTGCGGCTGTCTTGAGCCACCCGACCGTCAGCGAGGTCACGTCGGGATGATCGATGAGCCTGACGAAAACGTCATGAGTCACGTCTTCGGCCAGCTGCCGATCGCCACAACGCCCATGCACATAACGATGCACCTCGGCCATGTGTGCGTCGTACAGCCGCCGGATGTGTTCTGCCGCTCGATCGAACGCATCGCTGTCGACAGGCGCTCCGCCCCTCTCAAGCATCGACTCGGTCACGACGTGACCACTCCCCGACGCCCGGACCTGCTCATTGGATTGGCTCGATGTAACCCGGACTCTCGACATATTCGACAACGCCCGCCGACATCAACGCATGGCACGCCCGAACCCAATCCGCCTCAGTGAGCGGTGACTGATCCGTGCAGCTGGGATCGTCGGGATACGTCTCGGCGAGGAACGAGAAGAACGCCCAGTACCACGACCCGAGGCGGTTCTCGCTCTGCATCCAGGCGATCTGGCCGTCCTCGATGGTGACCTGCATGATGTCGTAGTTCGTCAGGTTCACCGCACGTTCAATCGAGTTGCTCGTCTCGCCCTCACAAATGACGTTGTCGCCGTCGGCGACACAGGTCGCGCCGGTCGTTTCAGACTGGTAGGTCTCGCCGTTCCACCACTGATACCACTCTTCGTGCGAAAGAGCACCAAATGCCGGGCTGGTGCGCAGCTCTGGGGTCATCATGGCGATCGCCTCGTCGGACTTCGACGAGAACAGCGAGACGAAGAACTCCTCGGCGGTCGCGACGTCGGTTGCCGACTCATCGGCGGGGGCCGGTTCGGTCGACGTCGTCGAAGCTGTCGAAGTCGTCGAGGGTTCCGCTTCGGTCGTTGTCGACTCGACCACGGTCGTCGTCGACACGGGCTGGGCGTCGGCTGTGTCCGTCGTCCCCACTTCGCTTCCGCATGCCGTTGCGACGACCACGATGATCGCCACCATTTTCGAGATCTTTCCAAAATTGCGCCGCACGATGTCCCTCTCGCCTCGAGCTCCTACTCGTTGAGACGAACAAGCTCGATGAGACCACTCATGACAATTCTGGCCGAACTCGGATCCTCGATCGAACGCGAGTGCCTACGCCACACACGAACGACTTGTTAATGATGGGTGCCTGACCCCAGGTCACGTGCCGATGACCGAGAGTCCCATCGATCGGGCGGCGTTTGCTTGACGGACGTCGAAGGTGAGCAACGTCGTCTTCGGGCCGGTGCGAAGTGCCGAGGCGAGGTGAATCGAGTCAAGTGACCGGCAGCCGGTTTGTTCTGCGATCCGGGCAGCGTCGTTGCAGATGGTTGCGTCGACGACGACCAACGCAAACGCGTCAAGGTCCTCGAGAAACTGCCGTTTCGCGCCGACGGCGTCAGCACCTTCGAGGAGGCGGGCGAGGTTTCGACGCACCTCGACTTCGGTGAGTCGAGAGGTGGCCAGCACCGGATCACTTGCAAGCAACGAGTTTGCTGTCGACGAGTCGTGCTCGGCGATGTAGCGCTTCATGAGTGCTGACGAGTCGGCGTACAGCACCATCGTTCATGCCCCTCGGTCCTGATCGAGCGCAGTCAGGACTGCCGATGCAGCCTCGTACTCCGTCGCCACCGGCCCGAGCGAAGTCCGCCGAGGCGCCTCGATCCACCCCTCCTCGATTCCACGCTCGAGAGCAGCGTTCTCATCGAACCCGACAAGGCGCGCAACGGGCGTGCCACGGTCAGTCACGACGACCGACTCGCCAGCCGCCGCCTTGCCGACGTACTCGGACAACTTTGCTTTGAGCTCTCGAACACCAACTTCCATGTAGTCACCGTAATGAAGCACTGTAACTACATCAACCCCTGCGGAGCGGATCACGAAAACGACGAACGCCCGCCGGAACCGACCATGTGGTCCCGGCGGGCGTCGACGAGTTGTTAATGATGGGTGCCTGACCCCATGGTCAGCCTTTGAGGCGGGTGTTCTCCGGGTCGAAGGCGGAGCCGGTACCCACG
>JAHDDK010000102.1:0-592 GCA_020629375.1 Acidimicrobiales bacterium | reverse complement strand
GTCGCCGTCGACGGTCAGGATCGGCTCGTTGCCACCCTGCATGAACCGCTTGCGACCCTGGCCGTCGGTGTTGTCGTCGACGATCAACGTCACGCAGTGGACCTCAGGATCACCAGCTTCGCGGGCGGCCAAGTAGGCCTCCTTGCCGATGAAGTCGTTGGCCTTGACCTTCGGGCGGGCGAGCCCGGCCTCGATCGGGTTGTACTCGCTTTCGAGCTCGGCGCCCATCAGGCGGTAGCCCTTCTCGATGCGACCCGACAGGGCGTAGACGCCCATGCCCGTGGCGCGCAGTCCCATGTCGGCGCCCGCCTCCATGATTGCGTCCCACAGCGCGGGGCCGTTGTCCCACCCGGTGTAGATCTCCCAGCCGGTGTCGCCCACGTAGGACACGCGGAACAGCGTGACTGGGATGCCGGCGACCTCGATGTTGATCACCGAGCCGTACGGGCTGCCCTCGTAGCTGAGATCCGCGTCGGTGAGCTTGCCGAGAATCGCCGGAGCGTTCGGGCCCCAGAGACCGAGCGTGGTGGTCGTCTCGGTGAGGTTGGTGAAGGTGACCGACTCGTCTTCGGGGAGGAACTTCTTGATCCAG
>JAHDDK010000028.1 GCA_020629375.1 Acidimicrobiales bacterium | reverse complement strand
GGCGTTGGGGCGACGATCTTCGATGTAGCCCTTGCCGTCCTGCTTGACCTGCCATGGGATGCGGATCGACGCGCCGCGGTCGGACACGCCGTAGCTGAACTGATCGAAGCGCTGCGTCTCGTGTTCGCCGGTGAGGCGATCCTCGATGCCAACGCCGTAGCCGGCGAGGTGCTTCTCGGGGATGCCGGGTTCGCCGAGCGACTGAGCAGCCTTCTCAATGGCGTCGTAGTTGTCGCGCATCGCAGCCGTCGAGAAGTTCGTGTGCATGCCAGCACCGTTCCAGTCGCCCTTCATGGGCTTGGCGTCGATGGACACCTCGATGTTGAACTCCTCGCCCGCGCGATACAGCAGGTAGCGAGCGATCCAGAGGTGATCGCCGACCTCGAGCGGACCGGCCGGGCCGATCTGGAACTCCCACTGACCGGGCATGACCTCGGCGTTGGTACCGGAGATCTTCAGTCCGGCTGCAACACACCAGTCGGTGTGCAGCTCGACGAGGTCACGGCCAGCGATGCGGAGTGCGCCGACGCCGCAGTAGTAGGGGCCCTGCGGTCCAGGGAAGCCGTTGGCGGGGAAGCCATATGGCCACTTCGTCTCGGGATCGAGGAGCGTGTACTCCTGCTCGAGGCCGTACCAGGCGTCCTGGTCGCCGTACTTGTCGACAGCTTCGCGGGTTGCGGCACGGGTGTTGGTCGGGTGCGGGGACATGTCGGCCGTGAGCAGCGTCTCGCACATCACGAGGATGTTGTCGCCACCGCGGATCGGGTCCGGGCACTGGAACACGGGCTGCAGGACGACATCGGAGTTGTCGCCGGTCGCCTGATTGGTGCTCGATCCGTCGAAGCCCCAGATGCCCGGTTCGTCGCCGTCGGCGAGCACCTTCGTCTTCGAACGCAGTTCGGCCGTCGGCTCCGTGCCGTCGATCCAGATGTATTCGGCTCGGTAAGTCATTTCCGAGTTTCTCCTTGCTGTGGTGTGCAGATCCGACAGGGCGACGCCAGATCCGATTCGGGGGTATCCACGGACCGACGGCTGTGGCGGCCACAACGGATGCGACGCGACCGTAGCCAAGGCGGCCCGACGACCGTCAACCCACTCTGTTAACGCCGCGTGAACCGCCACAGCGGTCAAATGGCTGTCTGAACGGCCGGATGCGACGATGGTCCAAATGGAACCGCAGCAAAACTACGTGTTGCGCACCGTCGAGGAACGCGGCGTGCGTCTGATCCGCCTCTGGTTCACCGACGTGCTCGGCCAGCACAAGTCGGTGGCGATCTCGCCTGCCGAACTCGAGAAGGTCTTCGAAGAAGGACTTCAATTCGACGGCTCGTCGATCGATGGCTTCAGCCGGGTGCAGGAATCCGACGTTCTCGCCCGCCCCGACGCTCGCACGTTCGAGCTCCTTCCGTGGGCCCGCGACGACGAACCCTCGGGCGCCATGTTCTGCGACATCACCCATCTCGACGGCTCGCCGTTCGAGGGCGACCCTCGACAGGTCCTGCGTCGCAACCTCAAGCGGGCTCACGACGCGGGCTTCACCTTCTTCGTTGCCCCGGAGATCGAGTTCTTCTACTTCGGCTCGGACGACCCCACCGTGCCCCTCCAGCCGGTCGACGACGCGAGCTACTTCGATCTGACGACGGCCGACGTGGCGAGCGACCTGCGCAAGACGACGCTCCACATGCTCGAGGCGTTGTCGATTCCGGTCGAGTACAGCTTCCACGAAGACAGTCCGAGCCAGCACGAGATCGACCTGCAGTACACCGAAGCGCTGGCCATGGCCGACTCGATCATGACGTTCCGCCTCGTCGTCAAGAAGATCGCCCAGGAGCGCGGCATGCACGCCACGTTCATGCCGAAACCGCTCGACGGCGTGCAGGGCTCGGGCATGCACACCCACATGTCGCTCTGGAAGGACGGCGAGAACGCCTTCGTGTCCCCCGACAGCGAGTACGGGCTGTCCGACGTGGCTCGGTCGTTCATCGCCGGCATGTTGCGACACGCCAGGGAGATCACCGCCGTCACCAATCAGTTGATCAACTCGTACAAACGGCTCAACGACGGGCTCGAAGCCCCCCGGTACGTGTCGTGGGCACGCAACAATCAGTCCACGCTCGTGCGAGTGCCGGTGACCAAAGCGAACAAGCCGAGCGCGACCCGCATCGAGTATCGGGCGCCAGACCCGGCCTGCAACCCCTACCTGTTCTTCGCCCTCGTGCTCGCGGCGGGAATGAAGGGGATCGAGGAGGGATACGAACTACCTGCGGAGACAAAGGTCAACCTCTTCGACCGCAAGTCCGCCGCAACCGCCGGCGTCGAAACGCTCCCCCGCTCACTCGACGAGGCGCTCGCCGAGATGGAGAAGAGCGAACTGGTGCGCGACGCGCTCGGCGACCACATCTTCGAGTGGTTCCTCCGCAACCGCCGTGCCGAATGGGACGAGCACGCTCGGCTGGTGACCCCATTCGAACTCCAGCGCTATTTCCGACGGTGGTGAGCTGATGGCAACCGTACTGATCCATCCTGAGCCGATCGGCAACAGCCTCACCCGAGTGCTCGACATGCTCGGTCTCACGTGGAAGGCCATCGCCAATCCCACGCTCGCACTCGAATCTGCGCCGAGTGGGGGTTGGTCCGGTGCAGTCATCACCGTCGACGGGAACCCCGATCAGGCGTTCGAGCTGTCACGATCGATCCGCAACGACGAGGACGCCGACACCCGTGTCCTGTTCCTCGTGTCCGCCGACATGCTCCCGGAACTCGCCGACCACACCGACCTGTTCGACGACTTCTGTCTCACACCGTTCCACCCAGCCGAGCTCGAGGCCCGTCTCGAACATCTTCTCCGTCGATCAGATGGCGGCGGAGACGCCGCGATCATCACGTACGGCCCGCTGCGGCTGAACGTCGAGACGTACCAGGCCATGGTCGACGGCAGGGCCCTCGACCTCACCTACATGGAGTACGAGCTCCTCCGGTATCTCGCCGCCCAACCCGGCAAGGTGTTCAGCCGTGAGATCTTGCTCAGCGAGGTGTGGGGCTACGACTACTACGGCGGCGCTCGCACGGTCGACGTGCACATCCGTCGCCTTCGCTCGAAGCTCGGCGAAGAACATGCCAGCCTCATCTCGACCGTTCGCTCGGTTGGCTACCGGCTCGGCACCGCCCGCTGGGGCTGACCATGCGCAATGAGAGGGTCTAACCCTCTCCTTACACATGCAGGGGTCTGACCCTCTCATTACACGACCTCATTGCACGACGACGGAACACCGTCGTCCGGCGCGTACCGAAGTTGGCGCCGACCGGTCGATACTGGTGGGGCATGCGACTCGTTCCCCTCCTCGTTCTCGTCAGTGCGATGCTGCTCGGTTGCAGCTCCGATGGCGCCGATTCGGCCGACGCCAACGACGACGCGGGCAAAGCCATTGGCGGCGGCGGCGCGCTGATCGCATCGGAGGCAGCGTCGGAGACCGGGTCGGGTGTGTGGTGGGTTCGGTGGGTGAACGGAAGCCCGACCCCTCCCGGAACGTCGTCGGTGTCGATCGCCGGTAGCCAGGGCGATCTCTTGTTGATCGCGGCGAGCACCGAGTGCACGACGACCTACGACATCGTCCTGACCGACGACGCCCTCGAGATCACCGACGCTCCGGATGGGCCATGCTCGCCCTTTGACGCCCTCCTACGGGAGGGCAGCCCATGGATCCTCGGCCGGGGCGCATTCAACTGGATCACGTTGACGAGCGGGGATCAACGGATCGTGCTCGATCACGTGCAGTCCGATTCGGACCCCGGGGGTGGACGCCTCGCCACGGCCTACCGGCTTCTCCAAGAAGAAGTTACTGGTGGGGGCGTCGAACTCGTGGCGGTGGACGCCAACGGCGACGCAATCGCGAGCGGCGAGGACGACCGCCCGGAGATCCGACTCGTCATCACCGAAGACGGATCAGGTGATCTGGCGGTCGTCACGCTGCACTCGAGTAGTGGTGCGACAGGCGGCGATCGCAGCGCCGACACCGCATGCACTGCACTCAGCACCGGCTCGATTCGTCTCGCGGGGGTGACAGCGCTCCCTTCGGATCTTTCGCCCGAGCTCGGCGCGGACGGCTTCGACGGTGCTCCGCCGTCGTTCACCTTGACGCCGTCGGCGATCAACGACCTCGAACCGCTCTCCGTCGACCTACCGTTCTTGACCTCGGTCGAGCCGTGCGGTTACTCGCCGGTGATCGACGAGCTTTTCGTGGGCCAGTTCATGCTGTCGGCCGGCGCCGGTTCGGCGATCGTCACGAACTCGACCGGATCGATCATGCAGTTCGTCGCCGTCGACCCCGGTTGATCCTTCTGCATTCGAAGCGGCTCTCGTCTCGCTTGTAGCGTCGCCGGAATGGCGAACCGTGAGATGAATTTGGCTTCGGTCTGGGAACGCATCGCCGATCATGTTCCGGACGCGCTGGCTCTGCATCACGATGAGCAGGCGTGGACGTGGGCCCAGTACGACGACCACGCGAGCCGACTCGCCGGATTGTTGTCCGGCGCCGGCGTGGGCGCGGGCCACAACGTGGCGCTCGCGCTCTACAACGGCCCCGAGTACTCGATCGCCCAGTTCGCCGCATTCAAATCCCGAGCGGCGCCGTGCAACGTCAACTACCGCTACACCGGTGCCGAGCTCCGCTACCTGGTCGAAAACTCCGACGCCGCTGCCGTCGTCTTCGACTCGTCGCTGACCGATCGCTTCGACGAGGTGCGCTCCTCGACGCCCGCCGTCCGCCTCTGGATCTGCGTGGGCGCCCCCGACGAGACACCGGACTGGGCGATGTCGTGGCAGGCCGCCACGAGCGAGCCAGACCCGATGGCCCGGATCGACCGCTCGGGCGACGACCTGTGGATTCTCTACACCGGAGGTACGACCGGCCATCCCAAAGGGGTGATGTGGCCGCACAAGCATCTGGTCGAGCTCTGCGCGAGGACCTTCAATGCGTGGAAGGTGCCGCTCCCAACCCGTCTCGACGAGGTAGCCGACGCCGTAGCCACCATCGCGGAACGGGGTCGCACGCCACGCCAGCTTGCGGCGTCGCCGCTGATGCACGGCACCGCGAACATCGGCGCCATCATGACCCACTCGGCGGGCGGCGCGGTGGTGACGCTCGCTGGCCGGCACTTCGACGCCGACGAGCTGTGGCAGGTCTCCGAACACGTGGGTTGCACGACGATGTCGATCGTGGGCGACGTCTTCGGAAAGCCGATGGTCGACGCCCTCGAGCGGCGAGCCGAGGCTGGCCGACCCGTCGATCTGTCGGCGTTGCGGAACATCACATCGTCGGGCGTGATGTGGAGCCAGCCCGTGAAGGAGGCCTTGCTTGCGCACGCCGCGGCCCAAGACGGCCCGCTCGGCCTCTTCGATTCGTTGGGCTCGAGCGAAGGTGTGGGCTTCGCTGGCAAGCACTCAAAAGCCGGTGAGGACACGACGACGGCACGATTCACGCTCGGACCGAACGCGGCGGTGTTCACCGAAGCCGGCCGACGGGTCGAACCCGGATCGGGCGAACGCGGGTTGCTTGCGGTGGGAGGGCCGATCCCGATCGGCTACTACGGCGATCCAGCGAAGTCCGCCGAGACGTTCCGGACCATCGACGGCCAACGCTGGTCGATCCCCGGCGACTGGGCGACCGTCGACGCGGATGGCGAGATCACGTTGCTCGGCCGAGGCTCCGTGTCGATCAACACCGGCGGCGAGAAGGTCTACCCCGAAGAGATCGAAGAAGCCCTCAAACTGCTCGACGCCGTCGACGACGCGACCGTCGTCGGGTTGCCCGATGAGACGTGGGGGTCTGCGGTGACCGCAGTCGTCGCGCTGAATGATGCCGACACGTCCGATGATGCCCTACGGGCGCAGCTGCGCTACACGATCGCTGGCTACAAGGTTCCCAAACGCTTCGTCCGAGTCGATCGGGTCATGCGCAGCCCGAACGGCAAAGCCGACTACCGGTGGGCAACGAGTGTCGCCGAGGATGCCGTCGAGGGCGACTGAACCGGTCCGACGGATGCCGTCAGGATTGCCAGGGGTTGGCTTCGGAGATCTCCAGGAGTTCGGAGTCGGCGTGGTCGTTGTCGACCGAATTCTTCGCCACGGTGCCGAGGATTGCCGCGAATACGGCCCCGCTCATCAGGATGGCCACCGGGAAGACCACGAGGAGCAAGACGACGATGATGATGCCTCCGACCATGGATCGAATCGTAGCGGTTAGCCTCGCGCCATGAGCAAGCCTGTCGGTCCGTACACGCCCCTCGTTCGAGCGGGAGACACCCTCTACGTCTCCGGTCAGCTCGGTCTCATCGACGGAGCGCTCGTCGATGGCCTCGACGCCCAGGTTCGCCAAGCGGTCGCCAACATCGCGGCGCTGCTCGAGGCCGAAGGCGCGAGGCTCGACAACGTGGTCAAGACCACGGTGCTTCTCGATTCGATCGATGACTACGCCGCCATGAACGTGGCGTACACCGAGTCGTTCGGCGATCACCGTCCCGCTCGGGCCGCCTTCGCCGTGCAAGACCTTCCGCTCGGCGGGCTTGTCGAGATCGAAGCGGTCGCCTGGGTCGGCTGACGCGCGACGGCCGATCCCTGGCGCGGTCTGTCTCATCTCGCTCATCAACTACGTAGCAATGCCGATGGTGCGAGGTCGAGAAGCAGAGGAGCCCGCGCCATGTCGACGTCTCATCCAATCCGTATTGTCTCCACGATCGCCGCGATCGCCCTGTTCGCGACCGTGCTGTCACCGATGCAGCTGGTCTCTGCCCAGTCGCAGAACGAGATCGTTGTCGGCGTCAACTATGACGGCACACCGGTCTTTGACACCGACCCGGCCGACGACGGCGCTGGCGCGCACACGCCCGGCCTTGATGCTTCCGCCAACAACAACGTCGTTCGTACGTACGACTTCATGGCGCTCACCATCAACTGGACCATTAACGAAGCAGACGCCACCGGCGTCACCGCCACGGTCGAAGCACCGGCCGGCACGGCTTGGGCACCCGACAACACCGGCATGTTCGCCGGCTGCGACGTCGCGACGTCGACCATTGTTGGCCAGACACTGACATGTGACCTCGGTGACCAACCCGAAGGCTCCAACGGCGCCTTCCGCCCGATCCTCTCCGTCGACTGGCTCGCCGACGGCACTCCCCTCACCCCACAAGCGGTCCTCACCACCAACGAAGACCCCACCGGCGTCACCGACGCGGTCGACAGTCCGATCTACGTCTCCGAAGCACCCGCCGTCGATTGGATCAAGCACAAGCCCGAGGTCGCCGGGCCGGTGACGGTGGGCGCCGACGAAGGCTGGGTCGTCCTCTTCCCGATCTCGCTCACCGATTTCGGCCAAGATCCCGCCCAACCCGTCAAGGGCGGCGGACGTATCGACGCCACCCAGGCCCTCACGTTCAACGACCACATGTGGGATTTCACCGCCGGATCAGCCCTTGCCACACCCGCACAAATGGCCGCGGCGTTCCCCGGCCGCTCCGAATGCGGCGCCTACGACGGCCTCGAGGGTTACCCCGTCGCGAACAACGGCACATGGGCATGCGGCACCGCCACCACACCAAACGGCTACCCCGTGATCCCCGTCTCAATCACCGGCTACACCGCGTTCCCAGCTGAGGCGACCCTCGCTGATGGCTCAGCAAACCAAGGCAACCAGAAGCGGGATCGCGTGTTTCCCGACGGCGTCAAGCGCAAAGGCATGATCGCCGTTGCTGGCCAGATCGGTATCTGGATGCCCGCTGACGAAGTCCAAACCGAAGTCGACGACATCAACAACGACTCCGGCACATCAGCATGGTTCCACAACAGCGTTTCCGGCGGCGCAGACACCGTCGTCATTGCAGACGAAGACGACGTTGTCCCCGCCGACATCCCCGGCTCGACCGGCATGATCGACGAGCTCTACATCACCGGAAGTGCACTCGAACCCGATAACTCGACCCGGCGATTCGTGATGGGA
Organism: Acidimicrobiales bacterium; assembly: GCA_020629375.1. Lineage (GTDB taxonomy): Bacteria > Actinomycetota > Acidimicrobiia > Acidimicrobiales > SHLQ01 > SHLQ01. The sequence goes on along the minus strand of JAHDDK010000028.1, from coordinate 41,073 downwards.
AACGCTCCTGTCGGCAACCCGGGTCAGACCATTGCGCACAACATCTACTTCAAGCCAGGCCCGCTGCAACTTCACGAACACATGCGTTGGGGAGACACACGCGTCGGCTTCGACGAGCGCCACCAGACCAACGGTGGGCTCTACTCACTCCCCGGTGGGCATACCTACCAACACGGGCATCAGAACTCCGGCGACAGGATCGGCCAGGTCGTCCGGGGCCAGACACTCACGATCTCGGCGTACGTGCTGTCGCGAGACGCTGACGTCGTTCGGACAAGCGACTGGGACGCACTGATGCATGGTTGCGTGGCCTTCGATACCACTCACTACGAACTGGTCGCGCTGCCGGCACCGCTTGACGTTCTGCAATCTGTGGGCGCAACGAGCACCGTATTCAACAACCCGGATGCGTCAACAATCGGCGCGTACACAATGCCAGCAAATGCGGGTCCCCTTGCACACGTCGAAACCGGCGCAACGAACGCTCGATATGCGTACAACAACGGTACCCAGCTGTCGTTTGACGAGGAAGACTTTGCCTTCACGGTCGAGTTTACCGATGCACCGGTGTTGGGTGGAGCAGCACCCTTCGGCGCCGCATCAGACGCAATCACGTGCGACACCGCCGACGCCGGCCCTTCAGGTTGGGTGTCTTCGACCTCTGACCTGTCGGGATTCGATCCCAACGGCGACGGCCTCTACGAGGGCATTACCCGTGCCCGAATCACCGCTGACCCAGTTGATTGGGATGGAGTCGATGAAGACAGCCGCCATCGCGGCTTCAACGCCTTCTTCAACGTTCGGGTAAAGGCCGATCTGACGGATCAACGCGTGAACCAGGAGCTTTGGACTGCAATCTCACACTCGTACGGTGACCGCGATCCGGTGACCGGGACTCCAGACCTGATCCTTAGCCCCACGTGGCCAGCAGCGACGCAGACATGTGTTGGCTGGAGCTGGCTTGTGTGGACGAGCCAGGGCAACGACATTGCGACGGACACTGGCTGGTGCAACCAGCCCTTCGCCGATGATGGCGCTGACAGCTTGGACACGACCGACCTCATCGATTGGCCAAACACGTCGATGCACGACTCCTCCACGAGTCCGACGACGGGCATCACCGACTACCGAGGTGCGTCGGCAGACGTTGTCCGGATTGTCGTGTCGAAGTTGTTGCTGGAGAAAGTGAATCTGGCTGGTCCGTCCGCGGTTGCCGACAACGGTGAGTTGGTGCAGTTCTCGTTGAAGCCGTCATCGTTGGGTTCGACGCTGGAGGCGTTCACGAATGTGCGCCTGACCGACGCGTTGCCAGCGAACTATGACTTCGTGCGCTTCGTGCAACAACCGGTCACCGGCCCTGGTTGTGTCGAAGCCGCCAACGTGATCACCTGCCAGTTCTCCGAACCCGTGCCTGGCACCGACTCGGACCCGACCCTGCCTGATGGTATTCCCGGCGGCTGGGAAGACGAGATCATCATCGAAGTCGTCGTCACTGGCGCCATCGCTGATCCGTTCGTTCCGGTCATCATCACGAATGGGGCGAAGCTCGAATCTGACGCCTTCGGTCCGTGGACTGCTGGGACGGTGCCGTTCGGAACGACCGGTTCGCTCCAAGCGGGCGGAGGATCGTTCTCGGGATCGACAACACCGCATGCTCAGGGCATCTGGTCCTACGCGTCGTCGTCGATGCCGTTGCCCGCTGATGAAGCAGCGATCATCAAGAACATCGCGACCCTGTTGGGTGGCTGCGTTGACCATCCCTCCGGCACAGTTCCCGCCGGGTGGGCAAGTGCCTGCTCGTTGACCGACTGGGACGACGATCCCTCGAACGGCACGACCCTCGATGGTGACGGCAACATGACCTTCACCCTGTCGCTCAACAACCACGGCAACACCGAATTCACCAACATTGAATTCATCGACGTGTTCCCTCACAACGCCGATGCGACCGAACCTGCATCGGGCACCAACATCTCCGGCGGGTCACCGACCACGCTCGGCGATGGCCGCACCCCACCAACGGTCATCGCTGGCCAAGTCGGCTTTGTCGGACTCACCGGCACGGCGCTGCCTGCCGGCGCCACGCTGGACGTGTGGGTCACCGGCGACGCTCCACTCACCGTCTCCCGAGACCCGTTGAAAGCGCTCGACGGAGCGACCACATGGTGCACGCCCGCAGGCGTCGTCCAACTCGGCACCGGCGCATGCCCCGCCACCGACTTCGACGTGACTGCCATCTACGCCAACGTCACCGGAGCCGCCCTCCCACCCGACGAAACAATCGAACTCGAGCTCACCCTCGATTCCGAAACCGTTGACTGCGCCGACATCTGGACCAATACCTTCGGTGCCCGAGTCGCCGAGCTCGCACTACCGATCCGGTCCAACGACGTGTCCGTCATGGTCGCCTGCCCCGAAATCGGGCTCACCAAAGAAGCCTCCACACCGGTCAACAACGGCGACGGCACCTGGAACGTCGCCTACACGATGACCGCGACCAACACCGGCGCCGGCGACCTCACCAACATCACCATCACCGACGACCTCACGACCGTGTTCGGCACCGCCCTCACGTCATCGACCATCACCTCCGACACCTGCGCTGGGGCCACCCTCGCCAACGGCGACACCTGTGTCGTGGTGATCGACGTTGTCGTGACCCCAGGAGCTAACCCGGGCCCCTACGACAACACGGCATCAGTCACCGGAGACTCGTCGCTCGGCGGGACTGCCGAAGACGACTCCCAAGACGGCACCGACAACGACCCCGATGCAGACGGCGACCCCACCAACAACAGCGACCCGACGTCCGTGTCGTTCATCGCCATGCCCGAAATCACGGCCACGAAGACCGTGTCCACGGCACCGGTCAACAACGGCGACGGCACCTGGACCCTCGCCTACGACATGACGGTTTCGAACACCGGCGACATCGACCTCACCGCAGTCTCTGCAGACGATGACCTCGCCGCAGTCTTCGGCACCGGCGCAACAATCGTCGTGGACGCGGTCACCGTCACAGCCCCAGGCACCGCCAACACCGGATACGACGGAGTGAGCGACACCGAACTGTTGACCGGCACCGACCTCGCCGTCGGCGAAACCATCACCATCACCATCGAGATCACCGTCACCCCCGCCGCCGACGGCGCCTTCGACAACAACGTCACCGTCACCGGCCAAGGCCCAACCGGGACTGTCACCGACGTCTCCCAAGACGGCACCGACGGCGACCCCGATGCAGACGGCGACCCAAACAACAACGATGACCCAACCACCGTCATCATCGTGTCCGACCCCGACGACATCGTCGACGAAGACAACACCTCCGGCGAACCCGTCACAATCGACCCGCTCGCCGGCGACGACGACAACCTCCTCGACCCGACCACCGTCGAGCTCATCGACCCCGACACCGGGCTCCCTGTCACCAACCTCGCCGTTCCCGGCGAAGGCACCTGGACCGTCGACCCCGTCACCGGAGAGATCACCTTCACCCCAGAAAGTGGATTCACCGGAAACCCCACACCAATCGAATACCAGGTCGGTGTCCTCGGAGCAGACGCCGTGATCGCTGGCGACCTCATCGTCACCTACGCAGCCCCCGCTACCACCACAGCACCACCACCAGCGCTCGCCTTCACCGGCCGGACCACCGACATCGCCCTCCGACTCGCCTTTGCCTTCCTCATCGTTGGCATGGCCCTCGTTGCGATCGAACGACGAAAGACCGTCGCCGTCGATCTGGACTGAAGCCAACGCGGATAGCGGTACCAACGATTCAGGTTTCGCCACCCCAGGCGTCGGGCCATCCGGCCCGACGCCAAGCGCTGATCACAGTGGCGGCGAAGACCGCATCGCTGACCGCAACAGGGTCGGCGCTGCTTGGTTCGATCTCGACCTCGACCCGGGGCATCTCGGACGAGCGGAGCACTCCGAAGCTCCGGATGGTGAGGTCGTGAACCTCGCCATCGGGGTCGACGGTCAGCGACTCGGTGCGGACGAGTCCTAAACCCATGTGCACCGCCCCGATCACATAGCTACGAAGCACCGTCTCGTCGAGCGGGTCGCCGCCGCTCACGTGGACCGTCACCGCGTCGTCCGTCACGTCGACAGCCGCGAACGCTCCGGAGGGCAGCGAGATCTCATCGGCTCCGTCGATCTCCGGACCCACCGATGCAACCAATGCGAGCGCCTCCACCCAGCCAGCACCCCGGATCGCGGTACTGGTCGGTGGTCCTGGCAGGTCGATCTCGACGACCTCGAGCCCCGGCGCCGCAGATCGAATCACTTCGGCGACCCCATTGGTTCGAGCGACGTGGACGAGGCCGGTGCCGTCCGCCCGCATACCCGAACCCATCGGTGGGCGCTTTGCACCGCGACGCACGCTGTCCTCGCGTGACAACACGACGGCGACCGGTTGGCCGTGATCGTCGGCCAGCCGTCGGGCCACCGCTCCGAGTTCCGCGTCGTCCTTCGCCCCAAACGCGCCGCCGTTGGCGACGGTGCTCGACGGCGAGCCGCCAGGTTCGCACCACACAGTCTCGGTCTCGAGAAACGCCGGCTCGACCCAGCGAGTCTGCAGGGTTCGCTCCCACTCGCCTTCAGGAACCGCGATCGGCGGTTCGGACGATGCCGTCGTGCGTCGTCCCTGAATCTTGCCGCTCGAGGCTCGGGCTTCAGCGAGCGTCTTCCCAACGACCCAGCCGTCACCGTCGACCGCCGGCACGGCGAAGAGTGCCTCGGCCGGAATCGAGTCGACGGCGAACCCACCCGCGCCGAGGGCGACCTCAGTCCCGACCCGCTGCGCGACTCCACCTTCGAGCGCAGCCCGAGCCTCGGCCGCCTGGACCTGCGTGTCCGTGCGGATGAACGCTGGCGCCTCAGCGAGCTTGTGCGCGTGGGCCTCCACAATCGTCTGCCAGCCCGTGCAACGGCACAGATGCGCAGCAAGCGCGTTGTGCAGCTTGGCGTCGTCAGCACCGACGCCCTTCTCCTCGGCAGCCGCCAGGCGACAGATGATGCCCGGTGTGCAGAACCCGCACTGGCTAGCCCCCGTCGCCACGAACGCGTCGGCCCATTGTTGTTTGTCGCTCTCGGGCAACCCATCGGCGGTCACGACGGCCCGGCCAGCGATTCGACGGACCGGGGTCACGCACGACACCCGGGGCTGGCCATCGACGAGGACCGTGCAGCAACCGCACTGGCCCTGCGGCGCACAGCCATCCTTCACCGCCACTGACCCGCATTGCCAACGGAGCACATCGAGCAACGTTGCGTGTTCATCGTCGACAACGACCGGCGCACCGTCGACACTGATCTCGATCGTCACGCCGACCTCCTCGTCCGAAGCAGCGACGATACCGTGACCTCGATGACCCTCCCGGAACGTGCCCCCGAACGTCCACCGAACGCGTCGCTGAGTCGACGTTCGATGCTGCTCGGTGGTGTGTCTGCCGCAGTGCTTGCGGCGTGCTCATCCAGTGGCGATTCGGCACCGGTCACAAACTTTGGTGGGAGCCCCGACGTCGCCGCCCGCCTGGGCGTGCGGTTCCCCGATGGCTTCCGTGCGCCGAGCGTCGCGGTCGTCGGCTCGGGCGCTCAGCGCTTCCCGTTTGTTGTCATCGCCGAGGACGGCTTCCCGATGACGACGAGCGCTCCCGAGTCCATCGACATCGAACTGATGCGAGACGGCTCGACGCTCGAGACCTTCACCGTTCCGCGTCGAGGTGCTGGGCAATTCACGCCATACTACCCGCTCGTGTTCACTCCCGAAGAAGTCGGTAGCTACGTCGCACGGACCGACTTCAGTGATCTCGACGTCGAGTTTCGGGTCGAGGAACGCGCAACCGTTCCGCTGTTGCAGATCGGGGACAAGCTCCCGGCGTTCGAGACGCCGACGTTTGCCAACAGCGCCGGAGTCGACCCGGTGTGCACCCGGACCGAGCCCTGCCCGTTCCACGAAATCTCCCTTGCCGAGGCCGTGAGCAACGGCCGACCCACGGTCTTGTTGATCGCCACGCCGGAGTTCTGCCAGACCGACGTGTGCGGACCCTCCGTCGAGTTCTTGATCGAGGCCGGAGCACGCCGAGACGATCTCAATGTCATTCACGCCGAGGTCTTCGCCGACCCTCGGAACAACACCGGCGGCCAAATCCCCGAGCTCGCGCCCCTTCTCACCGAGTTGGAATTGGCGTTCGAGCCGTCGCTATTCGTGGCCGACGCAACGGGCACGATCGTGGACGCGCGCCATTTCGCCATCGACCGTCAAGAGTTCGAAGAAGCGTTCGCGGCGGTCTGACCACCGCCGGTCAGATCAGCTGAAGCTCGAGCCGCATCCGCACGTGCGTTGTGCGTTCGGGTTGTTGATCTTGAACCCGGTCTCTTGGATCGTGTCCGTGTAGTCGAGCGTGGCGCCGACGAGCATCTGTGCGCTCGACGGATCGCAGATGAGCTTCACGTCGCCGTACGCCTCGGTGAGATCGTCGGAGGCGACCTCGGAGTCGAAGTACATCTCGTAGCTGAAGCCGGAGCAGCCGCCAGGGCGCACAGCGACACGAAGGGCGAGGCCTTCCTCGTCTTCGGCGCTGATCAGCTCGGCGACCTTGGTGGTTGCGGTCTCGGTCAGGGTGATCATCAGAACCTCCGGGGGCGAACGGTGCGTACCGTAGGATTGTATCGGTCGACATGGGGGCCGAGTCGAGCTGATTCTGCCAACAGCAGTGTCGGTACAATTCTTCCCATGGCGACCGAACGCCCCACAACCGATGACCTCATGGGGGTCCTGGGCGGCGTGATCGACCCCGAACTCGGGTCGAACATCGTCGAGTTGGGTATGGCGAAGTCGGCAATGGTCGACGACGAGGGCATCGCCCGAATCACGATCGCGCTGACGACGTCTGGGTGTCCGCTGCGGGCCCAGATCCAGAAGGACATTCGCGCCCGTGTGCTCAGCCTGCCCGGCGTGGAGCGAGTCAAGATCAACTGGACCGAACTCACCCAGGACGAGAAGGCCGAGGTGATGAAAGTCGCCCGGTTCAACGTCAGCCAGAACGCACCCGACACTGCGGTCCCGTCGACCACTCGCTGCGTGTTGGTCGCCAGCGGCAAGGGCGGCGTCGGCAAATCCTCGGTCACCGCCAACCTCGCTGCGGCGCTCGCGATTCGCGGCCACCGCGTCGGCGTACTCGACGCCGACATCTGGGGCTACTCAATCCCGCGCCTGCTCGGCGTGGAGGGTCGCCTTCAAGGCTCGAAAGAGTCCGGACAGATCGAACCGCTCGTGCAATCGATGGGCGCAGGTGAGCTCGAGGTGGTGTCGATGGGCTTTCTCGTCGACTCCGATGACACCGCGCTCATGTGGCGAGGCCTGATGCTCAATCGCGCCGTCCAACACTTCTTGCAGGACGTCCAGTGGGGGCCCCTCGACTATCTGCTGATCGACATGCCGCCTGGCACCGGCGATGTCCAGATGGGGCTCGCCAAGATGCTGCCGCACGCCGAGATGCTCGTGGTCACCACGCCTTCGACACTCGCCCAGACCGTCGCCGTGCGGGTCGCGAACATGGGCCGCAACAACTACCTCCGAGTGGTCGGTGTCATCGAGAACATGTCGGGCTTCGTCGACGACACTGGCCGGCGACACGACGTGTTCGGCGAAGGTGGTGGGCAGGCGCTCGCCTCACAGATCGACGCACCCCTCATCGGCCAGATCCCCCTCGACCGGGCCGTGGTCGACGGAGCTGACGACGGCACACCCGCCGTGTTCCGGGCCGGCGCCGGTGCAGATGCCTTACGCGAGATCGCTGAGCTGATCAGGACCGAGCTGATTCCACCGGTCGACATGTCGGGTTGTTCGACGCGCATCATCGACCAGGCGCTCGAGAACCTTGCGGCGATGGACGCCCTCGAAGAATCCGCCTAGCTCAGGCGGCGCGGCGACGCTTCGTCTTCGCCGTCGCAGCCTGATATGCCGCCAGACGCTCTTTGATGGGATCGGCCTGAAGCGGCATCTCATGGATCCCACGCATGCCGACCGTGGCATTCTCCGTCCGAGTCTTGGCGTCGATGGAGCGGACGTTGCGCTGCTGATAGGTGTGGTCGAAGAGTCCCATGAGGTCGATTCCTTGTGCGAGACCTCGAGGTGGCGGAAACACGAGGTCTGCGCTGGTCAACGACGCTGCACGACCCGTCCTTGAGGGGTTGTCACGAAGTCGGAACAATCACCCACCTGGACTGGGTTGGAGGACTCAGCTCAGCTCGGGAGGCTCCGGTGTGATGTCCTCGACGTCGGCATCGGCTGGGGCGGGGCGGCCCGTGACGTCATGGGCGCCGAACCGGGTTCCGGCGGCACCACCGAATCCGGCTGGACCGAATCCCTGTTGCCCGAATCCACTCGCCCGCACCTCGAGCCGCTTCTGGAAGAACGCAATCACCGGCGGACGTAGGACCGCCCGGATCGGCGGAATCAGCAACGCCAGACCGATGGCGTCGGTCAAGAACCCGGGCGTGAGCATGAGTGCCGAGGCGAAGAAGATCATGGCGCCATCGGCGAGATCGTTCGTGGGCAGGCGAACGCTGCGCAGCGACGACCGAACCCGTTCGATGACGCCGAGTCCTTCGCGTCGCACGAGAAACGCCCCGGCGAGGCTGATGCTGATCACAAGCACGATCGTGGGCAGCCATCCGATGCCGCCAGCGACGCGTGTGATCAAGAAGATCTCGAGCACCGGCAAGACGATGAAGGCGACAAAGAGGTAGCGGAACACCACCTCCGAGGTTACGGCGTGAGGCGCCCCTCCATCCGGGCACCCGGTCACGTTGGTGTCAGACACCCACGTGACGATTGGTCATGTTGGTGTCTGACCCCGGAGTGACTCGAGAGTTTGGTGTCGCCAGAGGTGAGCTTGTCCGTAGCGGTAGTCGATGACGCCTTCGTTGGTCGCGCCCATTCGCTCGGCGACTCGAGCTGAGGGCGTGTTGTCCAGCGCGATCACGCTCACGGCCGTCTTCCACCCGAAGTCGTCGTAGGCCGCCTGCAGGCTGCGATTGCCCGCTTCGGTCGCGTAGCCGAGTCCGTGGAAATCAGGTAGCAACGCCCAGGTGAGCTCCGGCTCGGGCCAGGACTCGGGATACCAGAGCCCGGCCAGTCCGATGTATTGACTGGTGTCCTTGGTTTCGAGTGCCCAGGGCCCATAGCCCCGAAGGGTCCAGTGGCCGGGGTACATGACGAACTTGCGCCAGGCTTCTTCGCGGTTGCAGGGACCGCCGTAGAACGACGACACCTCATCGGCGTAGAACGCGGCCATCGGTTCGAAATCCGACGGTTCGAATGGCCGAAGGATGAGGCGTTCGGATTCGATCGTCGGTGGGGTCGTCACGGCCCTTACGCTAGTGGCGTGCAGGAACGCCCTCCGTCGGTCGATGCCTTAGCACGGTCCCTGGCCGACTCGGGACTGCCGCATCCGATCCTCGTCGACATCGCGCGCCAAGCCATCGCCTCGGGAGACCACACCCAGGCCGAGTCGCTCGTCGACGAGTTCAACCGGACCACACTGCAACGGGTGGTCAATGCCACCGGCACCCTGCTGCACACCAATCTCGGGCGGGCACCATATGGCGTGCATCAGGACGCGGGCTTCCGGAACCTCGAACTCGATCTCCGCACCGGCGAACGCGGTTCGCGCCAATCACACGCCCCTCGCCTGCTCGCCCAGCTCTGCGGTGCCGAGTCGGCGATCGTGGTCAACAACTGCGCGAGTGCCGTGATGTTGATCCTCGCCGCGTTGGCTCGCGGTCGAGGAGTCGCTGTTTCCCGAGGTGAGCTCGTCGAGATCGGGGGCGGATTCCGGGTGCCCGAGGTGATGGAGCAGTCCGGCGCAACGCTCGTCGAGGTCGGCACGACCAACCGCACGCGTCGCGCCGACTACGCCGCCAGGATCGACGACCCGTCCTACGACATCGCCATGGTGATGCAGATCCATCAGTCCAACTATCGGATCACCGGGTTCACCGAGATGCCATCCACTGCGGCGCTCGCCGACCTCGGCGTGCCGCTCGTGTCCGACATTGGTTCGGGACTGCTCGACGCGGCCTGTCCGTGGCTCCACGATGGGCCACCAAGCTGGCTCGCCGACGAACCCGCCGCCAAACAAACGCTGCAGGCCGGCGCCCGGCTCGTCGCCTTCTCGGGGGACAAACTCCTCGGGGGCCCACAAGCAGGGATCATCGCCGGTGACGCTGATCTGGTGAAGGCGTGCGCACGTCATCCGCTCGCTCGGGCGCTGCGTCCCGGCGGCCTCGTCCTCGGGGCCCTCCAAGATCTCGCGATGGCGTATCTGCGCCGCGACGGCGACGCCATCCCGTTCTGGCGGATGGCGACGACGCCCCTCGAAGACCTTCGGGCACGGGCAGATGTGATCGTCGCCCACTCGGCGCATCCCGAGGCGCACGTCATCGACTCGATGGCGGTGCCCGGAGGCGGCACCTTGCCGACCGTCGAAATCCCCTCGATCGCGATCGCCGTGCCCGGCGACGTGCGAGCGTCCCTTCGATCGCAGCCGACACCGATCATGGCGCGGGTCGTCGAAGACACGACGATCTGCGACGTCCGCACGGTCGACCCCGCCGATGATCAACTCGTCGCCTCAGCGATCGGAGCACTTCCCGCGTGAGTCACGTCGTTTCGACCGCCGGCCACGTCGACCACGGGAAATCGACTCTGGTCCGGGCCCTCACCGGCACGGACCCCGATCGCTTTGCCGAAGAGAAGGCGCGCGGCCTGACCATCGACCTTGGCTTCGCATCGGCACGGCTCCCGTCGGGACGCGTCTTGTCGCTGGTCGACGTGCCCGGTCACATCCGATTTCTGAAGAACATGCTCGCTGGGGTCGGCGCGGTCGATGCCTGCCTGTTCGTGGTCGACGCCAACGAAGGGTGGAAGCCTCAGACCGAAGAGCACCTTCGGATCCTTCAGTTGCTCGGCGTGCGGCACGGGATCGTCGCCCTCACCAAAGTGGGCTTGGCCGACGACGACCTCATCGAGCTCGCCATGCTCGACATCGAAGAGCGAGTTGCGGGCACGTTCCTCGAGACCGCTCCGGTGATCGGCGTCGACTCGCTCGACGGAACCGGTCTCGACGATCTGCGGGCCGCGATCGATGCCATGCTTGACGACACGCCCGACGCTGCCGACCGCGGCGCGCCGCGACTGTGGGTCGATCGAGCCTTCTCGGCCAAGGGGTCGGGCACCGTCGTGACCGGCACCCTCACCGGTGGTCGCATCCGGGTCGACGACGAACTCGTGCTGCTCCCACAGCGTACGCCCGTGCGGATCCGGGCGTTGCAGAGCCTGCACGCCGAGCGGACCAAGGTCGGGCCCGGCAACCGCACGGCCATCAACTTGACCGGTGTCGGCCACGACGAGCTCGGTCGTGGCGACGTGCTGGTGCGCAGCGGCGACTGGCACGAGACCACCGTGTTCGACGGGTCGCTTTCGGTACTCGACTCGCTCGACCACGAGGTGTCGCGCCGTGGTGCACATCTGCTCTACATGGGCGCAGGTGAACATGCGGTGCGCGTCCGCATCCTCGGTCTGTCGACGATCGCTCCTGGCGCGACCGGCCACATCCGCGTTTTCCTTCCGCACCCGCTGCCATTGCTCCCCGGCGACCGGTTCATCCTTCGCGAAGCCGGTCGAGCCGAAACGATCGGTGGCGGCGAGGTCCTCGACGTCGACCCACAGGTGAAGGCCGCCGACGCAGCGCCAGATCGGTCGGTCGATCGCGTGATCGCCGAGCGGGGCTGGGTCGACGTCGACGAGCTCCGGCTGCTCACCGGCGAGGAGCGCGATGCCGACGTCGGGCGTTGGGTGGTCGAACCCGGGACGCTCGCGACCGCACTCGAGGATCTGCGTACCCAGATCGACGAAGCCGGACCTCTCGGTCTCGACCTCGCGGCACTCGACGAACGCCAACGAGCCGCTCTCGAACTCCTTGGAGATGTCTCGGTCGATGCCGGCCGGGTGCGGCTCGCCGACGCTGCTGACACGTTGGCCGACCATCCATGGGTTGCGGCACTACGGGACGGTGGGTTCGTGCCGCCCGACCCCGATGGGGTCGACCCGGCCGAAATCCGCGAACTGGTCCGACGCGGCGAAGTGATCGCGATCGACGGCGTCTATTACGCGCCCGAAACGCTCGATCGGGCCGCCACGCTTCTGGCCTCGTTGCTCGCGGCGCAGCCCGAAGGCATCACCGTTTCCGAAGTGCGCCAGGCCATGGGCAACACGCGCAAGCATGCGATGCCGTTGTTGTCGCGCCTAGACGAGACCGGCATGACGCGACGGCGCGAAGACGTGCGGATTGCCGGGCCTCGCCTTCCGGCTCCGGAGTGAGTCGGAGCCGCCGGTTTCAGATGAGCGCTCGACGCTCGTTTTCGCTCATGCCGCCCCAGACTCCGTGAGGCTCTCGAATCTCGAGTGCGTAGTCGCGGCATTCGCGTAGGACCGGGCACTCCCGGCAAATTTCTTTGGCACGTGCCTCGCGTGCCAGTTTCTCTCGCTTGCGTTCGGTGGTGGTTGGTGGAAAGAAGACGCCGCCGAGCGGACCGCGACATGCGGCCTGGTCTTGCCATCCGATACCACCGAAGTCGGTTTGAACCGCCAAATTCTCCTCCTCGAGGTGCCAATTCGGCCCCCGTGGCGAACCTAGGCGCGTGGTGTGACATCCGACAAGGGGGGCGCTGGCGAACCGGGAAGGTTCGCCCCCCGTTCATCTCCCCGACCGAGGGCCGCCACCGCGAGGGTCTGACCCCGACGTCGCCGGCATCGTCGCCTGGGCGCGGCATCGATCCTCATTGGGTTTCCTACCATGGTAGGATTCACATATGGCCGTCCGAAAGTGGTCCGTCAGCGTCGAGGAAGAGCTCGCAGCGCGCGTCGAAGATCATGTTGGCAATCGCGGATTGAGCTCGTTCGTGGCACGGGCTGTCGAGAACGAACTCGAGCGAGAACTGCTCGCCACCTACCTCTCCGAACTCGATGCCGAGTTTGGCTCGACTCCCGACGACGCACTTCGCGACGCTCGAGCTGCGTGGCCGTCCTAGTCCTCGACACCGAGGCCGTGTCGTCACTGGCCCGCCCCCACGTCAACGAACGCCGCCACCAACACGTCCGTGCGGCGCTGCACACGGCCCACGACCGCAACGCGCCGGTCCGGATACCGACGGCCGTGCTCGTCGAGCTGTACCGAGGCCGAGGTCACGACGAACCCATCGACGCCTTGCTGCAGCGCGGATTCGCAAAGACGATCACCACAGGAGCTCGGGTCGCCCGCATCGCCGGTCACCTTCTCGCCGATGCACAAGCAGGCAGCGAGATGGCGGTCGACGCCCTCGTCGTTGCGACGACGATCCGGCTCGGAGGTGGCGTCGTCGTCACGCACGATCCCGATGACCTGGGGCGCCTCGCGAGTCGACACCCCAACGTCGGGATTCTCACCATCTGAATTCGCCAGCGAACATGTCTGGGGGGCAGGGTCCCGACCGAGGCCGGTACGAGCAACCGCGACGCGAGGGTCTGACCCCGATGTCGCGGTGGGTCAGTCGGTGGCGGCTTCGGCTTCGGTGTCCGAGTCGGCTTCGTTGCGGCGACGTTCGCGGTAGTCGATCGCTCCGCCGGACTCGGGTTCGACCTCCAACAGGAGTCCGTCGACCTCGATCACTCGGGCGCGCTCGCCAGCTTTGACGGGCGTGGCGCGGTTCGTGCGGGCTCGCCAGGGAGCATCGCGCAACATCACGACGCCTTCGGGGTCGACGTCTTCGATCACTTCGCCGATCTCACCGATCATCCACTCGCGGCCGATCGTCGGGGTCGAGAAGCGCGTCCGCACCATGGCCGGCATGCCGGAGAGCATGGCGAGCAACATGCCGATGATGCCGACTGTGAGCGGCAACCAGCCGATCGAATATTCGCCGAACAAGAAGATCGATCCGAGGATGAAGAACAGCACGCCAACGCCGCTCCAAAACGCCTGAATGCCGGACTGCACGTCGATCGCGAAGCCGATGAACGCGATGACGAGGAGGGCGACGGCCCACCAGCGGGCATCGAGGACGGCAAGGCCGTACGACCCGGCGAGGAAGCTGCCCGCCCCGATCACGCCTGCCACGCCAACGCCTGCGGTATAGAGCTCGAAGACGAGCAGACCGAGCCCGATCACGAACAACAAGTAGGCGACGGCTGGCGAGGCGAAGGTGTGGAACTGCTGCTCGATCAGGGGGAGCGTGATGAAACGGGTCGCGGTTGTCGGGACGCGGGTCGGATCAGCGTCTTCGGCGAGGAACGAGCCGTTCGGCAGTTCTTCGCCGGGGCCGATGACCCGGAAGTCGAACTCGGGGAGTTCGAGGAGATGGTTGAGCAGCGCCGGAGCGTTCTGGATCGGCAAGTCGCCGTCGTTCGCCCCAATCTGGAGGAGTTCGTCGTATCCAACCGTCGTTCCGTCGAATCCACCTGCCAGAACGTCCGCGAGAGGGCCGAGCGCGCTGTCGGAGACAATCTGCTCGCCGAAGTCCCCGATCTCCGAACCCGGCGAGATGCCGATCCGCGACGAGGCGAGCGCGAGCTGACCGGCACCGCCCTTGGCGGCGCCGTTGTTCGCTGGGCCGAGCCACACCGAGACGGGTACCGGGAACGCTCGAATGCGCTCGGCCAATGCGGCGAGGCGCTCGTCGTCGACCGCGTGGCCGTCACTCTCCATCTGGAGCACCACGGCCTTCGATCCACCGGACTCCGAGGCGTCGAGGCTCCGGTCGATGAAGTCGACCATGACGGGGTCGAGAAGGCCGTTCACTTCGATGACGTCGACGAAGCCGGCGGGTCCGAGATCGAGCGGCTGGTCTTCGTCGGACTGAGCGACCGAATCGCCCTGTGACACAGGCACCTGCGCACCGAGCGGAGAAGCCGCCATGATTGACGTCACAATCAGGGCCAACACGCCGATTGACCGGCGGGCGTGTCGGCTCCGTGCCGACGAGCGCACATCTGAAGGACTCCGTCGTGAGCGATCGATTCGACTACCCATTTCCACTCCTGATCGTCACCGGCAAGGGCGGCGTCGGGAAGACGGTACTGACCGCGACCCTCGGACGCGCTGCCGCAACGGCTGGTCATCGGACACTGATCGTCGAGATCGGTGGCCAACAGCAGATCCCCGCCCTGCTCAGCAACGATGTCGACGCGAGCGATCTGGCGACGGGTGAGCCCACGATGATCGCCGACGGGTTGGGGTGGGAGTCCATTTCCGCCGACCGTCTGCTGGCCGGCTGGCTGTCCGGAAAGAACATGGGGTTGGTCGCCGATCGTCTCGAGCGGTCTGGTGCGTTGTCGGTCATTGCGACCTCGGTGCCCGGGATCAAAGACGTGTTGTTGATGGGCCACCTGCGGAGCGCGCTCGAGTCGGGCGAATGGGATCGTGTCGTCGTCGACGGCCCGGCTTCGGGGCGGGCACGAGAACTCCTCCGGGCGCCCAAACAGGTGGCGCTCACGGCGACGGAGGGACCAATCCACGACCAGGGCGCCCGCGCTCACGAGCTGCTCGTCGATCACGAGCGTTCGGCGATCGTCCTCGTAACGACAGCCGAGGAGACGCCGGTCAACGAGACTGCCGAGACCGCTTTCGACGTCGAAGACGACCCGGGGATCCGCCTCGCGGGCGTCGTCGTCAATCGGGTCTTCCCGACCGAAGACCCATCGGGAGCGCTCGGAAAGCACCCCGCCGGCCCCCGCCTGGCCCGCCGCTTCGAGAACGAGCAGCAGGCCATCGCCCGCCTCGAAGAAGAACTACCGGTTCCCCGCCTGATCCTCCCCGAGGTCCCGGGCGGCGTGATCGGCCCGGACGGGATCGACGCACTCGTCGGCGGAGAGACTCAACCACCCACAACCGTCGACGATGCGGTCACCCTCGACGAGGTCGACGCCATCGACCTGGCGAGTCCCGAGATCATCGTCACCGTCGGGACCGGCGGTGTTGGCAAGACCTCGGTCGGTGCCGCGATCGCCGCGCGCGCCGCGATCGACGGCCGGCGAGTCGCCCTGATCACGGTCGACCCCGCACGTCGCCTCGCCGATGCGCTCGGACTCGACGATCTCTCCAACGAACTCGCCGACGTCGAGCTACCGGACGCTGCGGGCACCCTCGCCGCCACGATGCTCGACCCGTCGGCAACCTTCGAACGGGTCATTCGACGAGACGGCACACCCGAGCAGGCCGACGCAATCCTGACGTCGAAGTTCGCCGTGGCGATGATGAATCAACTGTCGGGCATGACCGAGTACATGGCGGTCGAACGGCTGTGGGAGCTTCATCACGATGACGACATCGATCTCGTCGTCGTCGACACTCCCCCGTCGGCCGACGCGCTTGCGTTCCTCGATGCACCCAACTTGTTGGGCCGACTCCTCGACAACCGCGTGTACCGACTTCTCGTGCACGGCAAGCAGCGGTCGTTCGTGGGCCGGGCACTCGGCGGGGTCGTGGGCCAGCTCGTGTCGACCGTCGGCGGTTCGGTCGTGCGCGATGCGGTGACGTTCTTCAAGAGCTTCGATGGACTCGAGAACGGATTCCGAGAGCGCGGCGACGCAATGCATGAGATCCTGCGGTCATCGTCGACGAGCTTCGTCGTGATCGCATCAGCGACCGGCACCTCCCTCGGACAGGCATCGGCGTTCGTCACCGACCTCCGCGACGCCGGGGTCGATCCGACGGCAACCGTCGTCAATCGGTGCACACCCGCCTTCGACCCGAAGAAGGGGGCCGGTGGGCCGCTCGTCGACCACCTTCGAGTCTCCCGTGCCGCCGAACGGGCGCGCATCTCGACGTGGACCACCGACACGGGCATGGGTCTACGGACGATCGACGAGCTCGATTCGCCCGTCGCCGACCTCGATGGGGTGTTGGATCTGGCCGAGCGACTGCGTTGACTGGCGGCCCGAGCGGGCCGACAGCGACGATCTACGGCCCGAGCGGGCCCACAGTGACTCAGGCCTCGTCGAGTGCGGCGATCGCGTCTTCGCTGCTTTCACACACTGGAACGATCCGATCGAATCCCGTCGTGTGCAGGAGACGGTTGAGACCCGCCGTCGTCGAGATGACCGCGACGTCGCCTTCGCCCTCGCGCACCCGACGAATGCCGCCGATGAGCGCTCCGAGACCGGCCGAGTCCATGAACGGCACCTCGGAGAGGTCGATCAGCAGCCGGGTCACGCCGTCGAGGCCCGACAGGGCGTCGCGGAACTCGCCCACCGTGTAGGCGTCGACCTCTCCGACGAGGCGGCACACGTGGTGCGAGCCGTCGCCAGCCTGTTCGATGTTGATCTCCAGCATGGGTGCTTCAGGTTAGCTGACCCCGGCTAGCCTCCACCCCATGTCGCCTTCCACTGACGCTGCGCCCGCCGTTCTGCTGGCCACCGACGCCGACTGGATCTTCGACGAAGTGACCGCCGCGCTCGGCGGTACACACGACGTGCATCGGGTGCGGACGGGCAATGAAGTGTCTGGAGCCGTGCAGTCGGTCGAGCCCGAGCTCGTGATCCTCGATCTGCAGATCGGGAACATGGGTGGCGTCGCCACGTCGCTGCTGCTCAAGCAAGAAGCACGTGCAGGCCGCCTCCCCGAAACGCCGGTCATGCTGTTGCTCGATCGTGCTGCCGACGAGTTCCTTGCGGGCACGTCCGATGCCGACGACTGGATCGTGAAGCCGATCAACTCGCTTGCCCTGCGCCGGTCGGCGCAGAATCTCATCGCCGCCTGATTCCAATTTCGAGCACGCCTTCTATACTGCGAGGGCTTGCTACACGGGCAGTGGCGCAGGTTGGTAGCGCGCCTCGTTCGGGACGAGGAGGTCGTGGGTTCAAATCCCGCCTGCCCGACTTTTATGCTGTCGACCGACATCGACGTTCGAACCCAGGTCGCACGAGGTCCTCGCTTCATTCGCAATGTGCGTCGCTCGGCCCACCGGAATGGGGGCCTCTCTCAGCCGGTGAGAGCGTCTTTGCATGAGCAAGTCGGACGGCCACCCTCATCGACCCGTAGTTGCCTTCAGGCGATTGCTCGCCGTCGCTTCGATGTTGATGCTCGCCGCCTGTGGCGGCGACATCGCTAGCCAAGAGAGCGTCGACCCTCCTGCGACCGCCCCGGAGATCACGGCGTCGACCACGATCAACTCCACGACGACCACCTCGAGGCCAACGACCTCATCGCCAACGATCGTCGAAACAACGGCGGCGGAAGAATCCACGTCGACGAGTGCACCGTTGGGCGACGACGCCCCGGAGTGGCTAAGGCTGCTCATGTCCGGAATCGTCGTCGGAGACGGATTGCAGGAGAGCGAGCGTCGTTGTGTCGATGATGCGTTCATTGAGGACTTCGAGCTCGAAGCGCGGAACACAGATTTTGGGTCGATGGGCACCGCCGACCACGCACGAGCCCTTGAGAACCTGCTCGACTGCACCGGAATCCTCATACAACCTGGGCTCAGTAAGTCCCTACAAGAATCCGCGTTCGGGTCAGATGCCCTGCTGACCAGTGGCGCCAACGAGTGCATCACCGAAGGGCTGCTGCAAGACGACGAAGATCAGTTGACCCGGATTTCGACGCTCGTCTACTTCGGCACCGGCGAACCCTTGGGTGATGCCGAGTCCGAGGTCGGCGCGGCGTTTCTCACTCGATGCTTGCGACTCGAGGACGTGTTTGCCCCGAATGGGGTTGCTCAGCTCTTTGATCGTGAGTGCCTCTCAGCAGCAGGCAACGACGATGCCGATCTTCTCTATTGGTTCCACTTCCTTCGATCCGGGCTCGAAGGAGCGCCTTTGGAGACGGTGAATCACGTTCTTGACTGCACTCTCTTCGGTGAAATCGTGGGTGCAGAGCTCCGAGAGTTGGTCCAGTTGAGCATCGAGGAGATGTCTTGCATCGATGCTGCTCATTCGCAACTGCGGTGGGATCGCAACCTTTGGGTCTCACCCGTGACTCGCGAAGAATTGCTACAGCTGTTGATGTCGTGCGCATCTGACGAGACCATCGCCGCATTGGAAAGCTGAAAAGCCGGCCCTCAGCCGCCGTAGTGATCGATGGTGTCTTTGCCGGCCCGCATTTCGTCAAGGGCCCGCTGGGCGTCTTCGAGCGCGAACTCGAGTTCGGCGATCACGGTGTCGCGGTCTTCGAAGCCCATCGTCTCCACCAGGTGGGAGAGGCGGCCGGTCGTACGCCATGCGGCCATCTTCGCCCACTCGCTGAACAGCACCTGGTGGTCGTCGATGGCCATCAGGTCGACCGATCGGCTTTGCTCGTCGGTGAGCGTGTCGAGCGCGACGTAGCCGTTGACCATCGAGATCCGCTCGCACAGCTCGTCGAGCGGCCCGGCTCGGTGCACGACCATGTCGCCGTGCAGCGCGATCGCCCATCCGGCCCCCGGGAAGTCCGGAGCGACCGTTCGTTCGGCCGGTGGCGTCTTGCCCTCTGCGGCGAGCGCAGCAGCTTCGTGGCGGGTGCCGACGAAGTACTCGAATCGTCCGCCGGCGACCTCGGCCGGGTCGGTCACGGTCAGCACGAAGTCGAGCGGCAACGTGTCGTGATGCCACTTGTCGATGCCGACCTCAATCGTCGACGGCGCAAAGTTGAGGTGACCGAGGTGCAGGGCCATCGGATGCGGCGCGACCTCGATCCCGTAGATCGCGGAGAGATGCCCAGCGAGCTCGGTGCTCGTGCACAGGTCCCGCAGCCAACGGCTCCGGTAGCAGCCGCCGCGCACCATGTTCTCGATCCGGTCGCCAGCAGGCTTTCGAAACGTACGGAGCCGATCGGCCGTCGCCCGCATGATCGCCGCGCCTTCGTCGCTCAGCACCCGAAAAGGTGTTGAGGCCGCAACGGGCGTGGCCTTTGTGGCGATCTCGTCGGCGTCGTATCCGAGGTCGGCGAGCATGATGATCTCGGCGGGTGCTTCGAGCGCGAGATGGTCTGCGGCGGAGAACTCGGGCTCGTCGTCGAACCATTCGTAGCCCGGCGGTTGGGTCGTTGGGAACGGAACGGCGACCGACATCGACATACGATCGCGCACATGGAGCACGAACCCAAGGTCTGCGGCTCGTGTGGCCGAACGATCGAATGGCGCAGAAAGTGGGCGAAGAACTGGGACGACGTGCGCTGGTGCAGCGACGCCTGCCGGTCTCGCAAGGTCAGCGAGGTCGACAAGGACCTCGAGGCGTCGATCCTGGCGCTACTCGATCAACGCGCCGCTGGGGCCACGATCTGCCCATCAGAAGCCGCCCGGTCGGTCGCCTCCGAGAACGGCGGAATCGATGACGAATGGCGAGAGCTCATGGAGCCCGCCCGACGGGCCGCCCGACGACTCGTTGCCGCCGACCTCGTCGACATCACCCAGAAAGGCCAGGTTGTCGACCCGTCGACCGCCAAAGGACCAATCCGCATCCGACGACGGAGCTAGTCGCCCAACCTCATCCCAATCGGGACGTGGCGATCACTGCTCGATCGTTCGACGAACAACCCGGCGGTCCCGAATGTCGTCGAGGCCGACGATCTCGGTGCGCCGATCGATACGCAGAAGGCGCACGGCCCGCAGAATGCCCCCGACAACCGTTGCGGCGACGACCGCCGATCCCACGATCGCGACGAGCGCCACGATCTGGGCGATGAGCTGATCCGACACGCCGCCGTCGACCACGCCATAGCCCCCACCCCAGAATCCCGGCAGCAAAACGGCAGTTGCGCCGGCCGAACCGAATGCACCGATCACCCCGACCGGGTCATCGATCCGTGCTCGCGTCGCCCATCGATGCCCAAGGAGGGCGGCGACTGCGCCAACGACGCCGGCGATCGCGCCGAGCCACCACACTTCGTCGATCATCCAGGCCGCCGCGGCGATCGTGCCGCCCCACGCGCCACGGATCGCCGACGTCGCCCCGATCCGACCAGAGCCGCCCAGTCCTACGAGGCCGCCCACGAACGTCCCTGCAACGGCTGCACTCACACCCGACAGGCATGCGGCGATCAGATCATCGGCTGTCAACGACTCACCCAAGACGCTCACGGCGATCCCACTCGACGCGACCGCTAGCGATGGCGCACCGATGATGGTGCCGACCGCAGCGACCGGAACCGACCAGCCCGGGATCAGACGGTGTTCGCCACGTCCGAAACGCCCGAGGCGGGGACCGGTGAGCGCCGACACGACCACCGCCATCGCCCCGGCACCGACAGCGATCGCTCCGATCAGCGCACCGACATCGACGGTCCGGCCGTCGACATCGACCCGGTCGGGCCACTCGAGGTGAACGACTTCGACCATCGAGGGCAACAGCGCACCAACGACGCCCGCAACGATCACGGTCGCCAACGTCGTCAGCCGCTCGGTCGAGGCCGCCAGAACGACCGTCGAGAAGAACGCGCTTGCCCCAGCGAGAAGGACCGCCTGATCACCGTCGTGGTCGAACACGAGACGCGTGACGACCAGCGCCGCACCGACCGATGCGGCCAACGCCAGCACCTGTCGGGCTGCGCCCGTCGACACGCTGCGACGCCGCGACACCCCGATCGACGTCAAGGCCAAGCCACCGGAGGCGACGAAGAAGGCGAGCGCGCAGACGGCTGCCCAGAGGGATAGTGCGTCTTCGCTCACTGGATCGAGTTCAACTCCACTCCGTTGTCCGACGCGCAGCCGGTCAGCGCGATCAGTATGCCGATCGGCGAACCACTCGAAAGAAGAACGGGTCTTTTGACCATTGAGGTCCCGAGCGAGTCGCCGATGGGGCTTCGTGGAAGGCCCAGATCGTCGACGCGTCGGCCTGCTCCGCCGAGTGAGCATCGGCACTCGGCTCGCAGTCCTGATGATCGTCCCGCTCGTCGCGCTCCTCGCCGTGGCAACGATGTTGGGCAACCGCGAACTGCAACAGCTCGACGATCTCCGGGCGTACCGGAGCGCAGCAGGCGAGGCGGTGGACACGATCCGTGCGATCGATGCCATCCAACGAGAACGCCACGACGAGGTCGACCCGCCAACCGCAACGATTTCGCCGGAGATCGCGCTCGATCTCGACCTGAACCCCGCAACGCAAACCGACCGAGACCGACGCCTACTTGAACAGCTCGACTTGGCGCGAGGCCATGCAGCGACGGGTGCCAGCGACAGTGCCGTCATCACCTACGGCACGATCGTCGACACGCTTCACGACGAGGTTCGCACTGGATTCGACGACGCACCGGATGCCACCACCCGACGTTGGGCGGACGCCATGGTGTCGATCAGCGTGGCCCTCGACGCCCAGCTCCGTGAAGACCTCGAGGTACGTGTCGGCGAGGTCGAAACCGGCGAACTCGTACGCCATCACACGAGCGCAACCGACGCGCTCGCCCGCTTCGCCGACAACGCCGATATCGACGCCCGGAATGCACTCGAACAGCTGACCCTCACCGATCCATGGCGCACGCTCGCCATCACCCGCCAGACCCATGTCGCCGATGGCACCGACATCAACCGCGACACCTGGGCGCCAGACGCTCGTGCGGTCGCCGCCAACTTGCGCGCCATCCGGCTCGAATCCGCCGTCGATGGTTTGGCTGCGCTCGACACCTCGATCGGCGCCACCCAAACCCGGCTCATCGGTCTTGCAGCGATCGCCGGAATCTTCGCCGCAGTCATGCTGGCGGGCCTCACGTTGCTCCGACGCTCGATCGTCATCCCGCTTCGCACGTTGACCACTGCGGCTAATCGGTTGTCGCGAGGCGAACTCGCTCCCCTCGATGATCGAGGTGCCGACGAGATCGGCGCCGTCGCACGGGCCTTCTCGACCCTTGCGGGAACCATGCAGCAGCTGTGGTCCGACATCGACGAGATTCAACAGTCGGTCGAACATGGCAACTTCGACGACCGCATCGAGACGGTCGAGCTCGAGGGCGATTGGCGCCGACTCGCCGAAACGCTCAACGCGACGCTCGATACCGGCGAGGCACACAACACGTCGGTCCAGGACGAACTGCGTCGACGAAACATCCTGAGCGAATTGAGCGAAGCGGCGATGCTCGGTGAGTCTGCGACCTCGATCACCGACGTTCTCGAGCGCGCGCTGCCTCGTGCGGTGCGAGGTTCGTCGGTTCACCTCCATCAACACCCGAGCGGACCGCCGCACTACGACCTCGGCGTCGCCCTCGAACCGACAATCTCCGCGCTCGAACTGCCGACTCGAGTATCGCCAGCGATCCCGATCGACCTCGGAACCACGAGTGGGGTAGCGGGCTTGGTCGACTTCGGCGACGGGCCACCCGCCATTCTCGTGCTCGCGTTCGGCGACGAGGTCCCCTCCGTGATCGAACCGGTGATCGGCCTTGTCGAAACCGCAGCACGGCTGCTCGCTCAGGCCCACCGACGCCAAGCTGCGGAGTTCTCGGCGACGTACAACCTCGAACACGACGCCCTCACCGGGCTGCTCAACGCAACGGGCCTTCGCAACTGGCACTCGACCCAGAACGACGGCGCATCACGAGCGATCGTGGGTGTGCGACCGCTCCGTCTCGACGATCTCGACGGCTCGTTCGGACGTCGGACCCGGGACGTCGTCCTCACCGTCATGGCCGGCCGACTCCGCAGCATCGACGGCGCCGACATCGTGGCCCGAACCGACGACCCCGAGTTCGCGCTCGTCACCACCAGCGAGTGGGCCGCCTCGGTCGCCGACCAGATCGTCGACGTGTTCGCCCGGCCCATCGCGCTCGAGTCCGGTCAACTTCATCTCGACGTCACCGTTGGCCTCGCCCCCGTCGCCCGTTCGATCGGCGAGGCTCTCACCGAGGTCGCCACCGCCGTGCGCCACTCGCACGGCCGAAGCACCGAAATCGTCGCCTTCGACGAATCACATCGTGAAGCGGCACGGCGACGCACCGAACTGTCCCAATGGCTCGAACGCGCCATCGACAACGGCGACCTCCACGTGCACTTTCAACCCGTCGTCAACGCCCTCACCACGCGCACCGAAGGCTACGAGTGCCTCGTTCGCGGAACGCGCGACGGCGAGCCTGTGTCGCCGGGCGAGTTCATCCCCCTCGCCGAAGAAACCGACATGATCCTCGCCATCGGCGAGTTCACCCTCCTCGAAGCGTGCTCGGCCCTGCCGTTCCTGCCGGGCGACGACCCGTACGTCGCGGTCAACTTGTCGCCCATCGAACTCGCCGACGAGCGGCTGATGTCTCGGATCGACGCCGTCCTCGACTCGACCGGTATCGACCGTCAGCGCATCGTGTTCGAAGTCACCGAAGGCGCCACCACGACCGAGGACGACATCGCGCTACTCGAACAGATCCGCGAACTCGGCGTCACGATCGCCATCGACGACTTCGGGACCGGCCACTCGAACCTCAGCTACCTCACCACCCTCCCCGCCTCCATCCTCAAGCTCGACCGGAGCCTCGTCACCCCGATCGTCGACGACCCCGGCGCGTACGCCGTCGTCGAGAAGACCATCGAGATCGCGCATCGCCTTGGCATGTCGGTGATCGGCGAGGGAGTCGAGACCGACGATGAACTGCAGCGACTCATCCGGGCCCGGTGCGACCGGATTCAGGGCTGGCTCACCGGACGACCACAGCCGCTCGCCGACCTCGTCGAAGTCCGCATCGACGTGCCGCCGACAACCATTCATCTCGCTCCAAGCCTCGACGAATCATGACGACGCGGAGACGCCGCCTTCGTTGGCTCCTCGGCGTGGTGATCGCCACGGTGATCGCCGGCGGCTGCGCGCTCGAACCCCCAGAATCCCTGGCGTCGGTCGACACCTCGCCCGAGCCGCTCTCGGTCGTCCGCATCGCCAGCTACGACGGCGCCCCGCTCGACCACGCGCTCGACGATTGGAAACGCGACCACCCGACGGTGCGGGTCGAGGTCGAAGTCCGCGACATCGACGTGCACCACCGAGACCTCCTCGACGGCGCCATCCACGCCGATCTCGTGGCGATCGATCACGGATGGCTCGGCGAGTTCGCCGCTCGCTCGGCGGACTTCGCCGACACGGCCGATGCACTCGGCCCCCTCCCCGGCGTGCTGGCTGCGCCGCACATCGAGGAGTCGTTGACCGTCAACGGCCGCATCTGGGCACGTCCCGCGTCGGTCGGCGGTCTGGTCCTCGCATGGCGAACCGACCTGCTCGGCGCCGAGCTCGACCTCGCCCACGACGCAGGCTGGTGTGACGTCATCGAGTTCGGTGATCACCAGGTCGAAACCACCGGTGTCCGCTTTCTTCCCGAATCGAGTGTCCTGTTTCGGGCCACGCTCGAGCAAGCCTCGATCGTCGGGGCCGCTTCGGTGATCGACGAGAACGGCGAACCCGACGTCGAACACGACCCTGCCGTCCATCGCGCATGGGACCTCACGATGACCGCGCTCGGCCATGAGGCGCTCTTCGGTGACCCATGCGGCGACCTGGAGGTGGGCCGGATCGCTGGCAACCTCCCTCGCCAAAGTGCCGCGTGGGCCGACGCCCTCGAAGCCGGCGAGTTCTCGGCGAGTCTCGCGCCGGCATGGCTTCTCCCCCGCCTGGTATCCGGTGCTGCCGAACGCGAATCGGTGTGGGCCACCCGGCCGATCCCCGGAGTCCACGGCGACGACGGCGGCACGTCGTGGGCGATCCCCGAAGCGGCAATCCGACAAGACCTCGCCGAGAGCGTCCTGGCGTGGCTGACATCGAGCACCATGCAACGAGAGGCCTGGGAGCGAGGGGGCCACCTCCCTGCCGATGCGACGATCGACGGGCTCGACGGAATCGACCTCTTTGCTGCGTCGACCGCCCAGCGCGCACCGATTCGACGCCCGGGAGAGCAAGCCGTAATCGGCGTGCTCGTCACCGCGATCGAACGGGTCGAATCCGGCAACGCCGAACCCGCCGAGGCGTGGGCCGATGCCCTGTTCCGGATCGACCGCCTGAGCTGAACCGAATCAGGCGATCAGGCCCTGCGGGCACTACCTTGTGCAGTCATGCTCAAGCGCCTGACACCGCAGCAGCTCGTTCTTGGCCTCGGCATCCTCATTGCCACGATCACCGCCGTTTCGGGGATCGCTGCAGAGGTGTTGGCCTTCAAGAACGACAACGCCGAACACCGCGTCGTATTCGCCAACATTCCCGACGTCATCCGGCTCGTGTTCTACACGGTCATGCCGGTCCTGATCGTCTACGGCGCGTGGATGTTCTCGCTCCGCATCAAGAACTGGCGACGCGGCGGACCCGACAACCGATCGACCACGCCAAAGAACGCGAAACAGCGCCTCGCCGACTTCCGCGCTGGCGTCTACATGCAGACGCTTCTGCGCGAGCCCGGCGCGGGTCTCATGCACTCGATGATGTACTTCAGCTTCATCGTGCTGCTCGGCGTCACGACAACGCTCGAGATCGACCACCAGCTGCCCGAGGCGCTGAAGTTTCTCCACGGCGGCACCTACAAGGGGTACGCCTTCGTCGGTGACCTCGCCGGTCTGATCTTCACGATCTCGATCGTCTGGGCGATCGCCCGGCGGTACGGCCCGCGTGCCATGCGCCCCTATCGCATCCGAATCAAGTCCAAGCCCGAGCACGCCATGATCTTGGGCACGTTCCTCGCCATTGGAGTCACCGGATTCGGCGCCGAGATGTTCCGCATTGCGCTCGAAGGCGAAGCCCTGGGCGAACTGCCCGAATACGAGCGGTGGAGCTTCGTCGGGTACCCGCTCGCCACCCTCGTCGAAGGCGGCGACAACCTGTCGGGCTGGCACCAGTTCTGGTGGATCTTCCACGTGCTGTCGTTCGTGGCGTTCTTGATCATGTTGCCGATCACCATGCTGCGGCACATCTTCACGTCGCCGCTCAACATGTACCTCGGGCACAAGGACCGCCCAAAGGGCGCCATGAAGGCGATGCCGAACCTCATGGAGACCGAGCTCGAAACGTTCGGGGCGTCGACGATCGAAGACTTCACGTGGAAGCAGCTCCTCGACACCGACTCCTGCACGATGTGCGGACGCTGCACGAGCGTGTGCCCCGCCCACCACACCGGCAAGCCGCTCGACCCCCGCGAAATCGTCCTCAAGACCGGCGAGGTCATGGCCCGCACCGGCGACCCCGAGGTCTCGCCCCCGATCGGCGTCGACTCCGAGATCACCGTGCCCGCCAACTGGATGTTTGATCGGGTCACCAGCGAAGAACTCTGGGCCTGCACGTCGTGTCGCGCCTGCGACGAGATCTGCCCGGTCAACATCGAGATCCTCGACAAGATCCTCGACATGCGCCGGTACCTCTCGCTGATGGAGTCGGACTTCCCGACCGAACTCGGCAACGCCTATCGCGGCATGGAGAACCAGATGAACCCGTGGGCGATGTCCCAGGGTGAACGTGCCGACTGGGTCGTCGACGACTCGGTCAAGGTCATCGACGGTTCGGATCCGCTTGAGGCCGAGTACCTGTACTGGGTCGGCTGCGCCGGTTCGTTCGACGACAAGAACAAGAAGGTCAGCCAGGCGCTGTCCAAGTTGCTCAACCGTGCCGGCGTCAGCTTCGCCATCCTCGGCCCGAACGAGAACTGCACCGGCGACTCCGCCCGCCGCACCGGCAACGAGTACATCTTCCAGATGCTCGCCATGCAGAACATCGAAGTGCTCAACGGCATGGGCGTGAAGAAGATCATCACGCAGTGCCCGCACTGCTTCAACACCCTCGCCAACGAGTACCCACAGCTCGGTGGCCACTACGAGGTGATCCATCACAGCGAGTTCCTCGCCGAGCTGGTCGACGACGGTCGCCTCGACATGACCAACGCCAACCTCGCCGAGCGGATCGTGTATCACGACGCCTGCTACCTCGGCCGCCACAACGACGTGTACATGGCACCCCGCAAAGTCATCGGTTCGCTCGGTGGCGTCCAGGTGCTCGAAGCCGAACGCAATGGCACGAAGAGCATGTGTTGCGGTGCTGGCGGTGG
Organism: Acidimicrobiales bacterium; assembly: GCA_020629375.1. Classification (GTDB taxonomy): domain Bacteria; phylum Actinomycetota; class Acidimicrobiia; order Acidimicrobiales; family SHLQ01; genus SHLQ01. The sequence continues at coordinate 13,069 of JAHDDK010000028.1, read as the reverse complement.
CCGCTTCTGGATGGAAGAGACGACTGGCAAAGACGTCAACGTCGATCGGTCGCAGCAGCTCCTCGCTACCGGCGCCAGCCGCATCGCGACGGCATGCCCCTTCTGTTACGTGATGATCGACGACGGCGTGAAGGGCCAGGGCGTCGACGAAGACGAGGTCCACGTCGCGGACATCGCCATCCACATGCTCGAAGCCCTCGAGCGCGGCGACGCGCTCGAGCAGCAACGATTGCTCCAGCCGACAATGGGCGAGACGATGGTGCAGTTCGGCGAACGTGAGCCATCGGTCAGCGGATCCGACGGTGGAGCAGGTGGTGTCGCTGCCGGTGCAGCGGCCATGGGCGCCGCCGCAGCCGGAACGGCGCTGCTTGAGCCAGGCGATGCGGCCGCAGCCGAATCCATCGACACCACGGTCACGAATGGCGCGGCCATGGTCGATGGCGCGGCGACACCCGACGTCGAGATCGAGACGACCGAAGCCGGCGACATCGAGGTGATCGAGGTCGATCAGGACATCGAGGTCGTCGAGGCCGATCAGGACACCGAGGTCGATGTCGCAAGCGACGCCTCCGATGCTTCCGTCGGAGATGTCGAACTGGCCGACGAAGTCGACGCAGACTCCGCAATCGACGATGGCGACGCAGCCGACGATGGCGACGCGGCATCCGACGCAGACGACGTTGCTGCCGAAGAGGTCGAAGGCGCTGAGGCAGTCGACGCGGGAACCGTGGCGTCGGGCGACGACGACCTCACTCGCATTCAGGGCATCGGTCCGGCGATGAACGAGATTCTCGGCGACATGGGCATCGTGAACTTCGATCAGCTCGCCGGCATGGACGACGAGTACCGCGACGATCTCGACTCGTACCTCGAGTTCGACGGCCGAATCGCTCGGGATGACTGGCGGGGCCAAGCCCAAACGTTCGCGACCGAGCGGTCGACGCTGGACAACCGCCTTCCGCCGATCCCCAGCCGTCCGACGGCGACACCGTCAAACGCGTCAGATGACGCCCCCGTGGCTGAGGCCACCGAGGCCGACGCCACTGTCGAGGTCCACGACACGAACGAGGTCGGCACTGACGACGCCGCCGAGCCAACCGGCGCAGTTGTGGCCGGTTCGGGAAGCGTCGACAGTGGCGCCGAGGCCGCGTGGCGGACCGTCGAACCCGACGACCTCCAGGTCATCAAGGGGATCGGCCCGAAGCTCGAGGCGCTGCTTCACGAGCTTGGTGTGCGGACGTACGAGCAGATCGCGGCGTTCCCCAGCGACTACATCGGCCAGCTCAACAACTTCTTGTCGTTCAGTGGCCGGATCGAACGTGACGAGTGGGTGACTCAAGCCACCGAGCTCACCAAGACCCGCCCAGCCAAGACGTCGACGCTCCCGCCGATCCCCGACGAGACGCCCGACAACGCCACCGCGCAATAACCCTCCAGCGATGTAAGGAGAGGGTCTGACCCTCTCCTTACACGCGGTCGGGGGTGGGGGTTCGCTCGATACCGCGTGTCGCCAAGGCAGCGGCGACGGCGAAACATGCCGCGCCGACCACGAGGGTGACGCGGATCGAGGTGAGCTCGGCGATCAGTCCCAGGGCAAGGCCGCCGATGAGCTCGCCGAAGACCGCGGCTTGCCCGACGAGCGAGTGGACGGTTGCGCGCACCTCGCTGGGGGCGTCTCGGTTGGTCCAGCTCTCGAGCACGGGGTAGAAGGCCTCGCGGGTGGAGTCCTGGAGCAGGTAGCCGAACCCGATGGCGAGCACCGTGGTGGTGGCAGCCATCACGAGGCCGCCGGCTACGGCGATGACGATCAGCAGGGTGGCGAGTTTGGCCACGCCGACCCCCGACTCAAGACGCGCACTGATCTGGAGGTTGATCAGAATCCCGGCGATGGCGATCACAACGAAGAGGACCCCGAGCGACACGATCGACGAGTCGTCGGCCGGCGTGTTGTCGAGGAAGTACTTGTAGCCGAGCCGGTCGTACGCCTCGGCACCGACGTCGATAGCGACCGCAACGGCGAGGATCACTCGCAGCCGGGGCCGCCCCGAGATCGCGGACAGCCCCGATCGGAGCGTCGACATGAAGTTGGATTCGTCGTCGGCGTCGCTGCCGGGGACGAAATGGTCCTCGCGCATGACGAACACGTAGTACAACGCAACCGACGTGTGGATCGCTGCCGCGACGAACAGGGCGATCCGGACCGAGGCCAGCTCGGCAAGGATGATCGTGCCCACCAAGAAGAAGATCCCGATCCCGATGCCGACACGATGCTTGAGCAGCAACAGCTGCTCGACTTCTTCGTCGAAGGCCTCTTCATCGAATGCGGCACCATCGGATGACGACCCCTCGTCACGTCGATGGCCCTTTAGTTCGTCGGTGAGCCACGCAACATCGGCCCCGCTTCGGAACGTCCATCCGATGCCGGCCATGGCTTGGGCGGGGAGAATGATCCAGTAGTTCTCGCTGATGCCCGACCAGAAAAAGCTGAGGCCCATCACGACCTGCGCGATGATCAGTGACTGCCGTCGCCCGTGCAGGTCGGCGACGACCCCCGTCGGCGTCTCGGATACGAGCACGGCAGCCAGCAGGACCGTGCCGAGGAACGCGAGCTGAAGCTCACCGAGCTGGAGATCGTCGATCCACCAGACGATGAGCGCGAGCCACACGCTCCACTCGACGCCCTCCGCCAGGGCGCCACCCCGGACGAAGACTCGAGCCGGGTCGTATGTCGACGACGTCACTCGAAGTTCTTCCAGTACTGACTGGGTCGAGGGCCAACCTGTCCCTGGTACTTCGATCCGATGATGCCGGATCCGTAAGGGTTGTCGGCGGGCGTCGTCATCTCCATGAACGACACCTGGCCGACCTTCATGCCGGGGTAGAGCGTGATCGGCAGCGACGCCACGTTGGACAGTTCGAGGGTGATCTGGCCGTCCCAGCCAGCGTCGATGAACCCGGCCGTCGAGTGGATCAGCAGGCCGAGCCGGCCAAGGCTGGACTTGCCTTCGAGGCGGGCGACGAGATGATCCGGCAGCGCGATGCGCTCGAGGGTCGATCCCAACACGAACTCTCCCGGGTGCAGGATGAACGGATCGCTGTCGCGTGCTTCGACCCCTTCGGTGAGGTCGGTCAGGTCTTCCTTCACATCGATGAGTCCGCGGGTGTGATTGCGAAAGACGAGAAAGCGATGGTCCAACCGGACGTCGACCGACGACGGCTGAATGGCTGTGGGGTCGAGCGGATCGATGACGATCGAGGCGCCGTCGAGATGCTCACGGATCGTTCGGTCGGAAAGGATCACGCCGCGACGCTACCCATACCCGAGAGGTGAACAAACGCGAAAGCACACGCCGAAGCGAATGCGCAGGCTGATCGACGTGTTTACCCTCGCAACATGGTCTCTCGGCTGCTTTCGATCGCATTTCTCGTCGTCGTCCTCGGCGCCATCGGCTGGGTCGTCCTGCGCGACGACCCGTCGACCGAGACCGTCGCCGCGGGCGACGCCACTGCGGCAGGTGCCGGATCCGCAGACGTGGGCTCGAACGCTATCGACGCCACTGCAACGACCACCACGACCGAGGCCGAGCCGTTTCCGGAGCCGGAGAACTTCGGTCCTCGACGCGACCTCGTCGAACTCGACGGATGGCTCAACACGTCGGCGACATCGCTCGACGACTTCGACGGCAAGGTGCTCGTGGTCGAAATGTGGACCTTCGGGTGCTTCAACTGCAAAAACCGAATCCCTCACAACCAGGAGCTGTACGCCGCGCACAGCCGGGACGACTTCGAGATGATCGGGGTGCACGCTCCCGAGTTCTCCTACGAGGCGGAGATCCCAAACATCGAAGAAGCGGTCGAGCGTCTCGGCGTCACGTGGCCCGTCGCGCTCGACACGGAGAAGAGGAACTTTCGTGCCTGGCAGGACGGCGGCCGCCGATTCTGGCCACGGACCTATGTGATCGATCAGAACGGCGATGTCCGGTACGACCACATCGGCGAGGGCCGATACCAGGAGCTTGCCGACACGGTCGCCTGGTTGATCGACAACCCCCCAGCCACCTGATGATCGACTTGTTCGCCGAAGGCATCGAGAGCATGCGCCTGCCGTGCAGCTGGGGACTTTTGATCCTCGGCGTTGGCATGTCGATCTTCGGTCGACGCCGGACGCTCGCCGTGACGGGAGTGTTCGTCGCCGTCGCTGGCCTCGTCGCGTTTGCCCGATTCGGCGGCTGGTGGTTTGCCGTGCCGAATGGATGGACGCAGGTGGCCTTGGGTGTGGGCCTCGTCGGGCTGACCGCCGCTGCGTACCGGCTCGATCATGTGATCAGCGACGTCGCCCTCTCCGCGTACGCCTCGGTCGTGGCCGTGTCGGCCTGGATCCCGTGCGTTGGGCCGCACCTCGGTGATCTGCTGAACTCGGCCCGGCTCGACCCGTGGCCGCACCTGGGAGGAACGATCGCGTTCATGGTCGGATTGACGATCCCCTTCACCATCGTCGCCGCCGTCGGTTCGGCATTTCCGGGTCTCGCGTCAGCGGCACGGCACCCGACGGTCGTCCGCGTCGGGTCGACGCTGCTCGTCCTCATCGGGTTGTTGTTTGTGGCCACGTGGTTCGACGACGTGTCGTCGGAGCTCGCCCGACGCTCCACCTTCTGACGCACACTCGCTGGCCGCAGGCGTTCAGCTCAGATTCGCGCCTGATCTGCCGATCGGGACCCCACAGGAGGTGTGGATCATGCGTCTGCTCAACCCCCGCGTTCCCGCTGGACGATTCGAATTCTTTGCGCTCTACGTCTTGTTCAACGCGTCGTTGGTCGCCTCGTACTTCTTGGTGCTGTCGATTCGGCGATTCGATGCCGACGGATCGAGCAGGATCCTCGTCGGCCGAGAAGTCGTCGACGCATTCATCGACGACACGGCAGCGTTCGACCCCTGGCGGATGGCCGCGTTTTTGCTGATCGCGTTCGCCCTCGTCTCACTGTCGGTGATCGCCGTGCTGCGCCGCCTTACCGACCTTCGTTGGAACCACGGCTGGGCATTCGGCCTCGTGATCCCGTTCCTCGGCTTCTTGATCATGCTCGCCCTGTTGTTCAAGGCTGGCGAACAGCGCCTGATATCGGCGCCATACGGTAAGGACCCGTACAACCCGAACAACTGGGTGGACCCGAATCACAATCCGGGCTCTGGCATCTCCTGGGGCGGCACGGACCTGTCCGATCAGGACTGGGACAACGCCGCCTGATCCTCGCCTCGGCCGTCATCAACGCCCGAATGTGGTCGGCGTCGACTCGAGGTTCGCTGCTAGACATCGAGCGTGGCATCTCGGCGGATCAGTAGACGGCGCTTCCTCGGCGCAAGTGCGGGCCTCGCTGCAGCCGCGTGCACGGGCGACGATCCGGAACCGATCGGGACGACGACCGATCCTGCCGGCGAGTCCACGAACTCGACAGGCACAACCCCTACGACCTCCAGTACGACGACGTCGACCATCGCCCCGATCACGCTCGCGGACGCTCCGGACTGGAACGGCAGCGATCCCTTCTCGCTCGGCGTCGCCTCCGGCGATCCCGACGAACAGTCCGTCGTCGTGTGGACGCGGCTGGCACCCGATCCACTGACCGGCGGCGGCATGCCGGGCAGCGACCAGGCTGTCGCACTCGACATCGCCGCCGACGAGGGGTTCTCCGATCTCTGGTCGTCGACAACGGTCAACACCAGCCCGGATCAGGCACATACCGTCCACCACCTCGTCGACGGACTCGATGCCGACATCTGGTTCTTCTACCGATTCCGAATCGGCTCGCACGTCTCCCCGATTGGCCGCGCCCGCACCACACCGAGGCCCGGCGATGCAACCGAGCTGCGATTCGGGTTCTCCAGCTGCCAGAACTGGGAGAGCGGGGCATACGCCGCGCACCGTCACCTCGCAGACGAAGACCTCGACCTCATGATCTGGCTGGGCGACTACATCTACGAATATGGCCCTGGCAATCAGGGCGTGGTGTCATCGGCAGGACTGCGGGAACACAACAGCCCCGAGATCACGGACCTTCCGGCGTATCGCAACCGCTACGCGCTCTACCGGTCCGACCCCCACCTGCAGGCGAACCATGCGGCCCGACCGTGGGTCATCACGTGGGACGATCACGAGATCGACAACGATCACGCCGGGCTCGTGAGTGAGGACGGGCAAGACCGCGAGGCGTTCCTGGCCCGCCGTCGTGCCGCGCACCAGGCATGGTGGGAGCACATGCCGGTCCGGCTCGATCCGCCATCGGGCGACGTGTTCGAGATCCACCGCTCGATCGACTGGGGCGACCTCGCCGCGATCCACATGCTCGACGGCCGCCAGTTCAGAGACGACCAGCCGACCGATGGAGAGGTCGTGCCGCTACCCGGCGTTGGCGATCTCGTCCGGCGACTTGGTGACACCGCACGCAACCCCGACCAGCGGATGCTCGGCGAAGAACAGCAACGCTGGTTGATCGACAGTGTCCAAGACCGTTCGAGCATCTGGACGGTCCTCGGCAATCAAGTCTTCATGCACGGACTCGATGCCGTCCCGGGCGATCAGCCAGCCACTAACACCGACACCTGGGACGGTTACCACGCCAATCGCGCCGAGATCCTCGAGCAACTCGGCGGCGCCGGTGCCGACAACCTCGTCGTCCTGACGGGTGATTTCCACTCGTCGAGCACCGCCGACCTTCGGATCGACCCGTTCGACCGAACGGGTCCCGTGGTTGGCGCCGAGTTCATGGCCCCGGCAATCAGCTCTCGCTTTCCCGCGCAGCTCGTCGATCTCGCTCCGCTGGTCCTCGGCTTCAATCCGCAGATCCGGCACTTCGACCCCGCCAACGGATACATGACGTGCACCGTCACGCCTGACCGCTGGACGACTCGCTTGCACACGCTCGCCGATGTCACGCGCGACGACAGCGCCATCGTCCTGACGGCGACCGCCGACGTCGTTGCGGGTAGTCCAGGCATCGCTTCGGTGACGACCAGCTGAACGTCTGACAGATGCGTCGGGTCCGGTCGGTGCTCAACGACGCAGGCCGATGCGCCGAGCACCTAAAGTCGACACTGTCGACTGGGGGGTTTGAATGTCGTTGAACGAAGGTCACCGTCCACGGGTGCTGTCGATGGTCCTCGCTGGAGGCGAGGGCAAACGCCTGATGCCGCTCACTGCGCAACGCGCCAAACCCGCCGTGCCGTTCGGCGGTCGGTATCGCCTCATCGACTTTGCGATCTCAAACCTCGTCAACTCCGGATACCGCAAGATCGTCGTACTCACCCAGTACAAGTCGCACAGCCTCGACGTCCACATCTCCCGTACCTGGAAGTTGTCGAGCGAACTCGGCAGCTACGTCACCACGGTGCCCGCCCAGATGCGTCGGGGGCGGCAGTGGTTCATGGGTTCGCTCGACGCGATCCACCAGAACTTCAACCTCATCGACGACGAACGCCCCGAACACATCGTTGTGTTCGGCGCCGATCACATCTACCGGATCGATGCCCGACAAATGCTCGACGCCCATCTCCAGAACGGTGGCGGTGCCACCGTCGCCGGCATTCGGGTTCCGCGCTCGGAGTCGTCGCAGTTCGGGGTGATCAGCGTCGGCGCGGACTCGAGCAAGATCCTCGATTTTCAAGAGAAACCGGTCGATGCTCCCGGACTCCCCGATTCTCCCGACGAGGTCCTGGCCTCGATGGGCAACTACATCTTCTCGACCGAGCTCTTGATGGACATGGCCAGCCAGGATGCCGGCGATGAGCTGTCCAAGCACGACATCGGCGGCGATCTCATCCCTCGGCTTGTCGCCTCCGGTGACGCCCATGTCTACGACTTCACGACCAACGTCGTGCCCGGCGAGACCGACGGCAACCGGCACTATTGGAGAGATGTCGGAACGCTCGACTCCTATTTCGAAGCGAACCTCGACCTCGTGCAGCCCGAACCGATCTTCGACCTCTACAACCCGCTCTGGCCGATCTTCTCGTACAGCCGAAATCTGCCCCCGGCGAAGTTCGTCGCCGACTGGCGGTCAGGCGATCCGGGAGTCATGAACTCCGTCGTGTCCGCCGGCGTGATCCTGTCGGGAGCTCGCGTGAGCAACTCGGTCCTGTCGGTCGGGTCGCACATCCACCACGGCGCCGACCTGGAGAACGTCGTTCTGCTCGACGACGTCGTTGTCGGTCCCAACGCCGTATTGCGCAACTGCGTAATCGACAAGAACGTCGTGATCGACGAGGGCGCACAAATCGGGGTCGATCCCGAAGTCGACGCCGCGAACTACACCGTGAGCGCCGGTGGCGTGGTCGTCATCCCGAAGGCTCCCGCGCTGACGCCACCGATGTGACCACGACGCAGCCCGGACCGGTGCTCGTCGTGATGGCGATGCGAGCCGAGTCCGCTCCGATCATCGAGCAACTCGGGTTGAGCGCCGTCGAGTCGCCCGCGTCGTGGCCGAGCATCGAGTGGTTCGTTTCCGACGATGCCGACCTGGTCATCGCCCGTAACGGCGTGGATCCGACCCATGGCGTCGACGCAATCGGAACGGGGCCGGCGATCATCACGACGCTGCTCTCGATCGACCGGTGGACGCCAGCGTGGGTGGTGAGCGCCGGCACCGCCGGTGGCTTTCGCGCACGAGGCGGACACATCGGCCAGGTGATCCTGGCCGACGGCCCAGTGATCCACCACGATCGACGAATCGCTCTACCCGCCTTCGAAGCGTTGGGCCGCGGCGGCCACCCGACTGCGGACCTTCGCTCGCTGGCCACCGAACTCGGGTTCACCAGTGGTCCGTGCTCGACCGGCGACAGCCTCGACGCTCCCCCGCTCGACGTCGAGGCGATGGCTGCTCACGGAACCCTCGCGAAGGACATGGAGGCTGCCGCTGTCGCTGGCGTTGCGGCACGCAAGGGGATTGCGTTCACCGCATGCAAGGTGATCACCGACATCGTCGACGGCGATTTCGCTACGGCCGATGAGTTTCGTGCAAACCTCGCAGCTGCGTCTGCGGCGTTGGCCGACGCGGTGCCACGCCTTGTCGCCGCGCTACCCAGGTAGCACCCAGAACTCATTCCCCTCGGGATCGGCGAGGAGGTGCTCCGTCGAGCCGAAGGGGCCGACGCGCTCGACCGCACCGGCCTTCACGAGGCGGCGGACATCCGCCGTTGGCTGATCACTCCTCAGGACGAGCCGCTGCCGTCGGACGTGGATCGTCTGCCCGGCAACGGGCTCGAAGATGATGCCCGGGCGTCGACCGTCTGGCCGTCTGATCTCGAAGTCGGCGGGGCGATGATCGAACACGGACCATCCCAGGGCATCTGCCCACCAGGTGCCGAGGCCGACCGGATCGACCGCGTCGATGACGAGGTCTTCCCATCGCAGCGTCACGGCACGCGGAGCTGCTGGACATCGCGTGCGATGAGGAGCTGTGCCGCAGCGAGGATGAGGTACAGCCCGACGACCCCGAAGGTGCCCGACACGACCGAAACGACCACCATTCCCGCGTCGACGGCCGCATGCGCGAGCACGAACGCCAGGAGCCGATCGAGTCGCTCCTGCATGGCGTAGACGACCTGGCCGATGATGAGCACGAAACCAACCACGAAGACGACCGCGAGGATTCCTGCTCCGAATCGCGGTCCGTCGCCAGGTTCGCCGCTGTCGACAAACAGCGCACCCAGGCCAGCCGTGACCACGCCGACGAGCCACCCGAACGCCTTCATTGCCGAGATGATCCAGATGAGTGTCGACGTGCGGCTCGGCAACTCGTAGCCCGTGACCGGAGATCCCATGACCGGGCGAGGCTAACATCGGCCCTCCACGGCGGGCGGGCGAGACCCGACGATGCAGAGGAGCCCCAGATGGGTGCAGGACGAATGATCGGATCGATGGTCGGGGCCTTTGGCGGCCGCGCCATTGGCGGGATGCTCGGGGGGTCGACCGGACGCATGGTCGGCAGCCTCCTCGGATCGATGCTCGGCGGCCGCGGCATGGGCGCCGGCCGAGGGATGGCCGGCGGCCTGGGCGGTTTGCTCGGTGGACTTGGGGGTGGTGGGGACGACTCGGCGCAGGCACCGCCGCAGATGGCCGACGACGAAGCCATGATCCTGCTTCGGGCGATGACCAACGCGGCGAAGGCCGATGGCGAAGTCGACCAGGACGAAGTGAACGCCATCATCGAGCGGGCGGGCGACCTCGACGCTGACGAACAGCAGTTGCTTCGATCCGAGCTCGCCGCACCACTGGATCTCGATGCGTTCATCGAGTCCGTTCCGTCCGGGATGGAGGCCGACGTGTACACCGCATCGTTGCTTCCGATCGAGGTCGATACCGCAGCCGAGATGCAGTACCTCCAGGATCTCGCCGACGGACTCGGCATGCGCAGCGATGACGTCGCCAAGATCCACGAGGCCCTCGGAGTATCGATCTCGTGAAGGTCGGGGTGATCGGCGGCGGGAGCTGGGGCACGACGGTCGCCCATCTCTGCTCCCAGAACGCCGAGACGACGCTGTGGGCTCGCCGCGAGGACGTCGTCGATGGCATCAACGCCGATCACCGAAACCACCGGTATCTGCCGACCTACGACCTCCACGACGAACTGTCGGCGTCGTGCGACATGGAGGTTGTCGCCCGCGACGCTGACGTGATCGTGATGGGTGTGGCCTCCGCCGGGTTCGATTCGACCCTCGCCAAGCTCGACCCGATCATCGGCGATGGCGTGCCGGTCGTGTCTCTGGCCAAGGGCCTCGACCGCGAGTCGGGGCGCCGGATGACCGAGCTGATCTGTGACGCACTCCCCGATCGTCCGGTCGGTGTGCTCACCGGCCCGAATCTCGCCAAGGAGATCCTTGCCGGCCACGCTGCGGCTTCGGTCGTTGCATTCGAAGACGTCGAAGTCGCCAAGGAACTCCAGCCCCTGTTCGTCAACGATCTGTTTCGGGTGTACACCAATCCGGATCTCATTGGCTGCGAGCTCGGCGGCGCGTTGAAGAACGTGATCGCCGTTGCGGCAGGTATGGCGGATGGGTTGGGAACCGGCGACAACACGAGAGCTGCGGTCATCACCCGAGGGCTGGCTGAGTTGACGCGTCTTGGCATGGCCATGGGCGGCCAACTGCCAACCTTCATGGGCCTGGCCGGCATGGGAGATCTCGTTGCGACGTGCATCTCCCCACAATCTCGCAATCGCACCGTTGGCGAGGAGCTCGGCAAGGGTCGCACGCTCGACGAGATCATCGCCGACATGAATCAGGTCGCCGAGGGCGTGAAGAGCGCGCCCGTCGTCGCCGAGCTCGGCCGAACCCACGGCGTCGAACTACCCATTTGCGAAGAAGTCTGCGCCGTGGTGCAAGAGGGGCGCTCTGCCGAAGAGGCCTACCGGGGACTCCTTCGTCGCCCCCAACAAGGCGAGATCACCCGCAGCTAACCATGGGGTCAAGTCTGACATAGCAAGAGGTTGCCGAGGTCGGGGCGCCTGGCCAGAACCTCTTGCGATGTCAGACTTGACCCCAGTTGTGTGGCATGTCGCTGCGCCATCCTGCAAGCAGTGTGGCGATGAGCGAGCCAGCCAGGATGTTGGTTTCGGCGATCTCTGCGTGGCCTGCGCGTTCGAGTGTGATGAGGCCGTGGATCGCGGACCAGAACAGCCTCGCTCGTTCGGCGGCGAGGACCTCGTCAAGCGGGATCGCGTTGGCGTGGGACCACTCCTCGACGAGGCCGACGATGTGCACTCGAAAGGCTCGCCGCAGGGCCCGTGTGGTCTCCTCGCTCGGGACGTAGCCGGGCACGGGCCGGTCGAACAACAACGCGAACGCGGCGGGGCGCCGACGGGCGTACTCGAGGTAGGCGTGCGCCGCTGCCACGACACGGGCGTCCGAACCATGTTCTTCGCCGACGGTTCTTGCGGTTTCGGTGAGCTGTTCGCCGGCACGGAGATGGACGGCGTCGAGGAGATCGTTCATGCCGCCGAAGTGGGTGTACACGACTTGTCGAGATGCCCCGAGCTCGCTTGCGAGACGGCGAGCGGAGAGCGCATCGACGCCCTTGACGTCGAGCAGTCGCTCGGCGGCATCGACGACGTCGGTGGCGGTGAGGCGGGGTGCCATAGGCAGATTCTAGACGGCTGGACGTTGCGTCTTATGACAGTGTCATGTTCACTGGAGGAACACACATGACAGTGTCATGCATTTCAGGCTCGACTCAAGGAGTAGCTCAATGGCCGCCCGAACCGTCACCACCAACGAACTCCGTGCGATTCCTCTCCCGGACGGGCCGCCCCGACGATCTCGACTTCTCAGCGAAGTCGCCACGGCCGTCGAACCCGTCCGACTCGTCCTCCGAAGCCCACGACTCGCCCTCGCACCCCGCGGCAACGGCCGATGCACACTCCTGATCCCGGGATGGATGGCCCCCGAGCTCGCCATGTCACCGATCGGCAGCTATCTGCGTGCACTCGGACACGACGCCCGAGGGTGGGGACTCGGCGTGAACAGAGGCGACGTCGAGAACCTCCGCGACGAGGTCGCAGAGATGGCGACCACCCTCGCCGACGAAACTGGCCGACCGATCAACCTGATCGGGTGGAGTCTCGGAGGCATCATCGCTCGGGAGGTCGGCCGCGTCGCCCCAGACTCGGTCCATCGCATCGTGACGTACGGCAGCCCGGTCCTTGGCGGACCCAGCCACACCGTCGGCGCATCGAGAGTTGGAGTCGATGAGTGCTCGCGCATCACCGAGCTTCAGGAGCACCTCGACGAGAACGAGCCGATCACCGTTCCGGTGACGTCGATGTTCACCCGCAAGGACGCTGCCGTCGATTGGCGGGCCTGCATCGACCGTTCATCGCTCGACGCCACGACGATCGAAGTCGACTCGACGCATGTCGGCATGGGCATCGACCCCGACGTATGGATCACCACCGCCCGAGCACTCGCCGAGACATAGGCCAGATCCTCGGGGTCAAGTCTGACATAGCAAGAGGTTGCCGATGCCGGGGCGCCTGGCCAGAACCTCTTGCTATGTCAGACTTGACCCCATTCAGCGGAGTTCGGC
>JAHDDK010000027.1 GCA_020629375.1 Acidimicrobiales bacterium | reverse complement strand
GGAGGGCTTGATTCTCGTCGCCTTCGAGCCCGACCCCGATTCGGAGAGCTCGGCAGATCTCACCAGCTGGCTTCGCTGAGCAACCAAACCACGTTTGGACGTACTGTCTACAAATGACGAATGTAATGCCGCGGAGAGGGGTGATCGCTTCGATCCACGAACACGCGATGTGATCTTTTGTCGGAAATTCTTGACGAGCGCCAACTTCGTGTTGCGGCGGCGGCAATACTGCGTTCAGTCGTCCTGGCGATGGCGTGGAAGTGAACAACTTCCAACCACTGCTCGAACGGCAAATGGCGAAGATTACCAACGGAAAGGCGATCCGATGGTCCCGACAGCGACGACGGGTACGCGCGTACCCAAGCAACGCTCCATACGGACAGGCACGAGGGAACAGCTCCAGGTTGATCAGACAATCGATCTGCGAGGACCACGACCACGACCCAGGGCCGCAGATGCGGCCCTCCGCAGAACACGAGCGCTCGACATCACCGGTGCCGTCGTCTTGTTGATCGCCGCGATCCCGGCTCTCTGCCTGATCGCGTTCGCCGTCAAGGTCACGGATCGGCGGTCACCGATCCTGTTCCGACAGACACGGGTCGGTCTTCACGGTCGAGAAATCCAGGTCCTGAAGTTCAGAACGATGTCTTCAGACGCCCCCGACACGCTCGCCCAACTCCTCGAGACGGACGACGCGCTCGCCGCGGAGTACGCGACAAACGCGAAGTTGCGCACCGACCCTCGGGTCAGCGCGGTCGGGCGCGTGCTGCGTCCCACCGGTCTCGACGAGCTTCCTCAACTGCTCAACGTGCTAGAAGGCGACATGTCGCTCGTCGGCCCGAGACCGCTGGTTCCCGACGAGGTCGCTCGCTACGGGTCCGATGCGGCAATCGTGCAGTCCGTTCCGCCCGGCATCACCGGCCCGTGGCAGATCGGCGGACGAAACGACATCTCCTACAGCGAGCGTGTTCGAATCGACTGCGAGTACGCCCTTTCGAAGAGCCTCCGGATCGACGTGTTCGTCCTCGCCCGGACCCTCCTGCTGCTCGCGACATTCCGACTCCGAGGCGGGTACTGATGGCAGTCACCGTCGACGACCGACTCGACCAGGACATCTCCGTCATCGCCGATGATCTCGTCACCGTCGTCATTCCCGCACGAAACGAAGAACACTTCATCGGTCGGTGCCTCGCGAGCATCTGCGCCCAAACGTACGAGAACATGCAGATCGTCGTGGTCGACGGATCCTCCACGGACCGAACCGTCAAGATCGTCGAACGACTTGCGTTCGTGGACCCCCGCATCGAAGTCGTGGCCAACCCGGACCAGATCATTCCGGTCGGCCTCAACCGCGCCGTCGAGGCCGCACGAGGCAGATGGCTCGTACGCGTCGACGCACACTCCACGGTTCCCCCGGATTACGTCGCCACGGCCGTCTCCCACCTGCAATCCGGTCGATGGGGAGGCGTCGGCGGCCGCAAGGACGGCATCGGTCGGACGCCGGCGGGTCGCGCCATCGCCGTGGCCATGGGCTCGCGGTTCGGGGTCGGCAACTCCACCTATCACCATGGCCAGACGCCGCAGACCGTGGAGCACATCCCATTCGGCTGCTACCCGATCGAACTGATCCGCCAACTCGGCGGTTGGGACGAAGCGTTGCGGGTGAACCAGGACTTCGAGTTCGACCACCGCGTTCGAGCCGCCGGCCACGAACTCCTCTTCGACCCAGAACTCCGAATCGACTGGCACTGCCGCCAGGCGATCGCCGACCTCACCCGCCAGTACGCCCGGTACGGAAGGGGCAAGGTGCGAGTGTTCCGCAAACACCCGGACTCGATCCGACCGCGCCAGGTTGCTCCGATCGTTCTGCTCCCTGCGCTCCTGCTCGGCCTGTTGCTGGTTCGACGTCAACCACGTCTCGCCGCAATCCTGCTCGGCCCGTACGCCACCTTCCTGCTCGCCGGAACGGTCGATGCCCACGGCGAGTTGGATACGGTGGCCGACAAGTGCCGGCTGCCCGCGGCCTTCGCGGCCATGCACCTGGGTTTCAGCAAGGGCTTGTGGGTCGGCGTGGCGGAGAACCTACGCGAGATGGCAAGAAGCGATGACCCAAGCCTCACCGGGTGAACGAGCAGAGCAAACGAGACGGTCGCTCCTCGTCCGGTGTGCCGCAGCCGCACTCTTGCTCGTGTCGATCGTCGCGGTTGGCTCCCTCCCGAGCGACTCCGCCGCGACCGGGGCCGTCGCCGTTGTTCGCATGGACGAGCCGAACTTCAACCCCGACCGGTTCGAACGCGTCACGTCCACCCTGCTCAGGCAAGCAAACGTCTACGGAGACGTCCGAGCGGTGCCCGTTCGGCGAACCCGGCTCATCGAGCTCCAGGTCTCGGCCACCGACGCCGAACTGGCAATCGAACGGGTGAACCTCGCCCGCAACGAACTCATCGACGAGCTGAACCTGACCGGTCTGGGCTCCTTCGCCGCGGTCGGTGAGCCGGTCGTTCGGCCGGCTTCTGCGGCGTCGCCTGTGCTGGCGGCCACGATGGCGCTCGTTTCGTTCGGCGCCCTCGCCATCGGACTCGGGGGGATCGCCCTCGCCTGGTCAGCTCAAGATCCCGCCAACACGAGCGCACGCCGATGACCAGCGTCCGAGCTCAACAACGAGCGGGAACCTCGTCGACGATGGAGCTCTCCGAGCTTCTCCTCCTCGGCTACGCCCTTGTGGTCCCCTTCGGTTCGGCGATCGACCTGCCGATCCCGAGTCCGCTCGACAGTATGAGTTCGCTCGTCGGTGCGCTCGCGCTCGCCGCGCTGGCCCTCGAATTCGTAGGGCGCGCCGACCGCCGAAGTCTCGACCACGTCGGACCCAGCCTGTGGCTCCTCTTTCTGGGGATGACCGCTCTGAGCTGGTTCTGGTCCATCGACCGCTCGGCGACCTTCGACGAGACTGTCGTGCTCGGTTCGCTCGTCGGTCTGTCATCGCTCGCAGCTGCCCGACGCCCGAGCGAACGGTTTCTTCTGGCCCTGCTTCGTGCCCTCAGCGCCTCTGGTGCAACAACCGGGGTCGTCGCAATCACGCAATTGGCAACCGGCACGCTTGCCGACAGCGGTACGGGGCTCCCGAGATTCGCGTTGGTCGGCAACGACCCCAATGTCACGGCGGGTGCGATGCTTCTTCCCCTGGCGTCGTCGATCGCGCTCGCCACGACGTGGAGATCGCATCGTGCCCATCGAATCCACCTCGTGGCTGCCGGTCTGGCGCTCTCGGGCATCGTCCTCACGATCTCGCGGGGTGGGCTCCTCGCCGTGGGCGTCGTCGTCGTCGTCCTCCTGTCCCGACAACGAAATCGCCGCCTCCCCGTGCTCGTCGGAGTCGTCGTTGCCAGCGCCGCCATCCTGCCGTTCCTTCCGGCGGCAGGGCGCGGTGTCGCATCGACCGGACGGACCTCGATCTGGAGATTGGCGGTCGAAGGATGCGACACGTGGTGCTGGACGGGATCCGGCGCAGGCACCTTTCCCCTCGTGCACGAGTCCATCGCCCTGACCCGTCCCGAGCTCGCACCCCAGCAACTTCAGTTCGAGGCGCACAACATCTTCATCGGCACGGCCGTCGAGCTCGGGATTCTCACCTCCCTCCTCGTCGTCGGAATCTTCGCCGTCGCTCTCGCAATTGCCCACCACGCTCGGAATCGATTCGGCGCGGCCGCCCTCGCCGGACTCCTCGGCGTTCTGGTCGCCAACTTGCTCGTCTCCAATCTCGGCTTCAAATACGTGTGGCTCGCACTCCTGACTGCCACGCTCGCAGGCGTCAGGCCCTACTCGAACGACGTTCTCGGAGATCGTGTCGAATGACCACTACCTCGTTTCGTATCCGTCCCATGCTTCGTTTCACTCGTCGGTTCGTTCCCGGTCTCGTCGCATTTGGTCTCCTGGCCTTCGCCGTCACCTGGATCGGGCTGTCTCAACTCGAGACGTCCGCCGCCACCGAATCTCGAGCGCTCGTTCTCGTCCGCGACCTCACCATTTCGATGGATGAGCTGCCCGCAACGGTCGAGGTCATTTGGCGTGACGCAAGCGTGGCCGAGCGTGCCGCCGCAGACGGTGCCCTGAGCGTCTCCGCCGATGCGCTCCGAGGCGGAGCTGCCGAAGTCGTGGGCGTCCGCGGCACGCCGATCGTGCACGTCATCGCGTACGGCGACGACAGAAGCGAGACCGTCGACATCGCCAACGCCGTCGCGGCCGCACTCATCGCGACACTCAACGAATCCGGTGGGTTCGGCGAGCTCGAGCTTCTCGAGGCGGCCAGCGTCGAGAGAGCGGTGGAGCCGAGTCGCCTGCCGCGAGTCCCGGTGAGCGTGTTCGTCTCGGTCATTGCGGTCCTCGCCGCGCTCTTCGCCCTCTACGTCTTCGCTGCCCCGATCGGGTCGATCGCGGACTTGGCGCTCACCTCGAATGCCGCCCACGTCGAGGAGGCGTGGGTCACCGCTGTCCCACCGTTCAGTGGTGCTGTCGGCGCACTTCGGGATCGACTCGACCTCCTCGGAGGGGACGTGCGTTTCGTGCACGGTGGCTGGGGTCCCAACCTGACCGGGGCGGTCGCCGCGATGATCAACGTCGACGACCAGCATCTCGACGACAGTGACGACGAGCCGTTCGAAGAGGACATCGTCGAGGTGATCCTGTTCTGTGAGGGCACGCCCGCTCGGACCGTGTCTCGGGCAGAGGCACCCCTGCGCGACCTCCGTCTCGCCGTGCTTGTCCACATCGAACCGTCGACGGCGCCCCGATGAGCACGATCGATCTCCGTTGGCTGGAAGAATCGAGCCTGTCGGTCGACGATCGCGAACTCGTTCGCGCAGGTGCAGATGCGGGCTACACGTCGGGTCTCCCCGTTGGTCACCTCGCAGAACGACGGCGGTCCGCGCTCACGGAAGTGCAGTCTGCGTTCGGTTCGAGCGTTCACGTACGTCACTCGCCACTTGGCCCCGAATGGTCCTCTGACCTCGACATTCATGGACGCAATGACGTCTCCGACGAGGCGCTGGCGTCTCGTGGCTGGCTCGATCTCGACCCGCTGCTCTCGCGGATCGGTCGACAGGCCGTGGGACGTTGGGCGATCGCCACGGCCGAGGGTGTCTGCGGTGCCGCCGATGTGTGTGACGTTGAGGCGCCTGATCCCCGTCACTCGATTCTCGACCGCGCCGAACGGGAGACCGATGTGCGGTCGGTGCTCGAGCTTCGGTATCTGCAGCGCGAAGGCGTCCGTCTTCCGGCGACGCCAGGTGTGGGCAGGTCGAGCCGACTCGAGCGACGTCTCGGCGGTCAGGAGCTTCCGCCAGCCGGCAACGGCGAGCGTGGCGATGGCGCCGGGTGGACGCGGCGTGCCCGACGTTGGGTCGGGAGGATCCGGCCCCGACGAAAGATCCGCGTCGCCGTCTCCGGAGTCGATGGTGCGGGCAAGTCGACCCTTCTCGATGCGTTCACGACCGAGCTGAGTCTGGCGGGGCTTCCCCACACACGAATCTGGGCGCGCCCGGGGTACGACCTTGGCTGGCTCGATTCGATTGCGGTCGTCACGAAGCGGATACTCGGCAAGCAACCCGAGCCCGGCGTCCGGTCCGTCGGTGCCGACGATGCAGTCGCACCACCGTCACGATCGGGAGTCGCCGCAGCGCTGTGGAAGCGACTGGTCGTCCTCGAGTACGTGATCAAGGTCCGCAGGCGTGACCGGGGGGCGGATGGACTCGTCGTGTACGACCGCCATGTCATCGACGCCATCACGACACTCGGATTCGCCTACGGAATGGACGATCTGTGGGTCCGTCGCACGTTGGAACGCGTCCTGCCCCGCCCCGATCTCCACATCTGGCTGGACATCGACGCGGCCACCGCCAAGGAACGCAAACCCGACGATCCGATGGGTCAGGTCGCCATGGCCGAACAGCTCGAGCGCTACCGGCCACTGGTCGACGACTCCATCGACATCGTGAGACTCGACGCCCGCGAGCCGGTTGACACGCTGGTCGCAGCGATCTGGTCAGAGCTGCTCCAACGAACGAGGAGCACGACGTGACCGCCGCGTCGTCGGTCGACGTGAGCGACGTCTTCGTTGCCGAATGTGTCGTGCCTGCGCTCACGGAGTGGCTGGGAGAGGTACCGGGCAATGTGGCGACAATCTCGACTCGGTCTTCGAAGGGAGTCGATCTCGCGGAGGTCGCCGTCCAGCGGGTCGACGGCACGGTCGTCGAGGTGGTCGCCAAGCGCTATCGACCGGAGGTGGCGGACCCCCGGGTACGACCAGCGCTGTCGCGAGCCGACGATCGACTCGCCAAACCTCGAACCGAGTGGGACGGCCTCGTCGCCCTCCACGAGGTCGAACCGCTGGACTCGGTCGAACCGTTGTACTTCGTGGCCGCCGAACAGCTGCTGTTGATCGAACGTTTCGATGGGCCCGATCTCCGATCCGTGATTCTGAGCAACGACGCGTCGGCTGAAGATGTCGTGGTGAGAAGCGCCGAGCTGATGGCCAGATTTCACGGGCTTGCCGGAGGCCACGATCTGCGGTCGACTCCGGAGCAGGTCAACGCGACCTTCGAGGAGCTCCGCACGTTCACGGCAGACGCGTGTGGGAGACGACTCTCCACTGCGCTGGTGGGATGGTGGAAAGAGCGGTGGCCCGACCGCCTCACGCTCGGATTGGGCCACGGAGATTGTGCGCCGCGCAACCTGGTGACGTCGACCGACGGCCGGGTCGCAGTCATCGACGGGATCGCACGAAATCGTCTGCCGGTTCTCGAAGACATTGCGACCTTCACCACGTCGATCCGCGTCCGACACCGACTGCGTGGACGAGGCCCGGCGAAGCCGCTCGATGGCGTGTTCGCTCGTGCCTACGGTGACGCTCGTCCCGATGTCGACCTGGCCGACCTCGACCCGTTCGAAGTCCTCGTGCTGCTCGATCGACTGGCGGCCACGACGACGCGTTCGCGCCAGTGGAAGGACGTGGTCGTGAGGCGTCTCGTCATCTCGGAGATCCGGCGCCTCGTCGGAGTCCGGACGACGTGAAAACCGCGCTCGTCACCGACGGCGGACGCGGAATGTCACGGTCGGCCCTGGCGACGGTTCGGGCACTCGGTTCGGCCGGCCATCGAGTGATCGTGACCGAATCCGGGTGTGGCGAGCTCGCCGCGTCGTCGCGTCACGCGGCGGCTGTGGTCGCCGTCCCGACGGCTCGAGACGCCGATGCATTCTCCGCGGCGATCCGCGATCAGGTCGCCGAGCACGAGGTGCTCGCGGTCTTTGCGACGTCCGACGACGCGGTCGTGGCACTCGAGCCGTCGCTCGAGCGGTTGGTGGACAAGGCCGCGCTGTCGAAAGAGCTTGCCCGGCTCGGAATCCCGACACCGCCGTCGACGACGGCGATGACGAGAGATGACCTGGTCTCGGCGTCCTTGCCGGCGGTGGCCAAGCCCCTCACTGGTTCGCGCCCGGCCCGGATACTCGATTCTGTCGACGATGCCTCCGACCTGCTCGACGCGGGAGGCGTGGTCATCCAGCTCGTCGTCGAGGGTCCAATGACGGCGATCGCTGGCGTGGTCTTCGACGGGCGCCTCGTTGCGGCGGTACATCAGGCCTACGAGCGGACGTGGCCCGTCGACTGCGGAACGGCAAGTTCGGCCGTCACGGTGCCGCCCGACCGTGGTGCGGAGGCGCTGCTCGTCGAATTGCTTCGCGGCCACGACGGGATTTTCCAGGCCCAATACATCGACGGTCAACTGATCGACATCAATCCCCGGCCCTACGGTTCGATGTCGCTCGCGGTCGCCGCAGGATGCAACCTGCCCGAGTTGGTGATCGAGCTTCGTAGCGGTTGGCGGCCGGATGCCCCCCTCCGAGCACGCGAAGGTGTCCGCTATCGCTGGATCGAGGGCGATCTTCGGCATCTCGTGGAGCGGTCAAGGGGCAGAAGCATGCCGGTCGACGCTGCTCTCCGAGCCATTCGCCCACGACGAAGGACCGCGCACAGCGTGATCTCGGCCGATGATCCCGGTCCGGGTCTCCACCGCCTGCGCCATGTGATGGCCACCCTTGGCGAGAGGCGACTGAGGGGATGAGCGCGGAGAACACACGGACCATTCGTGGCTCGGCGTCGTTGGCGTCCGGCCGGGTGCTGGGGATCGCGCTGAGTCTCGTGATTCAGGTGGCCTTGGTTCGTGCCCTCAGCCGAGACGAGTTCGGTGCGTTCGGACTTGCCCTGTCGATCGCGTCGCTCGGGTTTCAGGCGGTGACTCTCGGAACCACCCGGGCGGTCCCCCGCTTTCTCGGCATGTTCGACGAGTCCGGAGATGATCGTCGCTTTGCGGGAACGCTCGTGTTCGAGTCTGCGCTGATCGCGGGCCTCGGACTGGTTATCGTCGTGGTGACGATCGTCCTGCGGCTCACGGTCGGCAGTTCGATCCTGGACGATGAGCTCGCCTTCACGCTCACGGCGATCCTGATCATCACTGCGCCGCAAGAAGCCTTCGACAAGTTGCTCGAAGCGGTTGCGGCGACGTTCGGAGACAGTCGCACCATTTTGTTGCGCAAACACGTTCTCGAACCCGGGCTTCGCCTGGCGGCGGTCATGGCTCTCCTGTCGCTCGGCCAGGGTCCGATATTTCTGGCCATCGCCTACGTGGGGGCTGGACTCGTCGGAACCGTTCTCTATCTTCGAGCGACCCTCCCTCATCTCCGCGGGAAGTACGCGGCGTTCCGCGAGGGAGCGGTGATCCCGGGCCGCGACATCTTTCGGTTCTCGCTGCCGCTCCTGTCACATGATCTGGTGTTTGTCGCGATCAATACGTTGGCCGCTGTTGTGCTCGCTCGGGTCAGTCTGGAAGCGGTCGCCGACTACCGGGCGGTGTTTCCGTTGGCCCGGATGAACCAGGTCGTCGGCTGGACCTTTGCCGTTCTCTTCATGCCGCTTGCCGCACGCCACTTCGCGCGCAAGGACGTGGCGGCCATGTCCGACGCCTACTGGCGATCAGCATCGTGGTTGACCGTTCTGACACTTCCGATCGCCCTGGTGACGACCGCCTTCGCCGACCCGGTGGTCCCCGACCTCTTCGGCGAGGAATATCGACAGGCCATACCCGTGCTCGTCGTGCTGTCGTCGGCGTACTACCTCAACCAAACCTTTGGCTTCAACACACTCACGCTGCAGACATTCGGGCACCTCCGCTGGACCGTCGGCGTGGACATCGTCGCAATCGTCATCTACGTGATTGCCGCGATGTTGCTTGCACGACGCTTCGAAGCGGTCGGCGTCGCCGTGGCTGGCGCGATCGCGCTCACCGTCTTGAATGTCGGGGCACAGGTCCGCCTTTCGGCTCTCGGCATGGCTCGAGTCGATCGACAGTTCTTGTGGGTCTGGGTTGCCGCACTACTCGGGCTCGGCGTCGGGTGGCTCGTGTCGGTCGCGATCGAACCCGGGCTGATCGCCGCCATCGGAGTTTCGGGAGTCATCAGCCTTGCGGTGATCGTCGTCAACCGCCGCCGTCTGGACGTGCTCGAGACGTTCCCATTCATCGCAAGAGTCCGCCCGCTCGCAAGGATTCTCGGCGGGTGAACGCGACACGACGTGCCGTGATCGTCGGCCGCGGTCTGCCCGAACGAGGGGGGATCTCCGCATTCATCCACGGCCTCGCTGCGCACCAACATTCTGGCTGGAAGTTCGAGCTGGTGAATCTCACGAGCGACGAGAACATGGGTGGTGGTGGCACCATCAGTCGCGGCAACGCGACCCGGACCCTCCGCGATCTGAGGCGCGTTCGGCAGGCGGGCGCTGCCGGTGACCTCGTGCACATCCATTCGGCCTTGGCCCCCGCGCCAACGCTGATTCGGGCCGGCCTTCTCGCGAGGGCTGCCCGTGGTGCCGGATGCCGTGTCGTCGTGCACGCCCACGGCGGGAAGGTCGTCTCGTGGGCGGACGGTGCCTGGCAGCGACGTCTGCTTGGCATCGCGCTGTCGAACGTGGATGCCGTCATTGCCGTCTCCGACGGAGTCGCCGAAACCCTTCGAAACGTTCTCGGCGACCGGGTCCGACATGTTCCGAACGGAGTGAACGTCGAGCGTTTCACCCCGCCGAAGACGCCGCCGAGCGCACCGCAGATCCTGTACGTCGGGATCCTGACGGAACGAAAGGGCGTGCTCGATCTCGTTCGTGCCTCCGAACACCTGGCTGATCGCGGCGTTTCCCACGAGGTGCTGATCGCTGGGGGACGACCAGACGAAGGCGACGAGGAGCATCAACGGATCCTCCGGGCCATCGCCGACTCAACGGCCCCGATCCGGCTGCTCGGGGCATTTGGACACGACGAGATGCCGCAGGTCTATCGAGAGGCCATGATCTTCTGCCTTCCGAGCTGGTGGGAAGCCATGCCACTGTCCGTCCTCGAAGCGATGGCAACCGGTGTCCCGGTTGTGGCAACCGACGTCGGCGACATCGGGCGTTCTCTCGGTGACGTTGCGGGTCGCGTAGCGCCGTTGCGTGACCCGGCTTCGCTTGCCGATGCGCTGGAGTTCTACCTTTCCGACCCGAACGCACGAGAGCGTGCCGGGCGTGCCGGCCGGCAGCGCGCCGTCGAAGAATTCTCGATCGTCTCGACCCACGACGAGGTCATCCGCTGTTACGAGGAGCTGTATCGGTGAGCATTCTCTGTTTCCACACCGTCGAACCCGAATGGGACAGGACCTTGGCCCTCACGCCTGAAGCGTTCGACGAAACGTGTCGTTGGCTTGCTCGGTGGCGCAGGGTCGTGCCGCTCGAGGAAGCCGTGGCGTCGCTCGATCGTCGGTATCGGCCGACCGGGCGGAGGACCGCTATCACCTTCGACGACGGATGGACCGGAGTAGCCGACCATGCGTGGCCGATTCTCCAGCGCCATGGTCTGCCGATGACGTTGTTCGTCATCGCCGACTCCCTTCGCGACGGCGAGATCGACTTCTCCTGGGTCGACAACCCGCCGGACGCGCCGCTGCGGACGATGGCGCTCGATCAGCTCCGGGCACTTCACGATGAGGGCGTGACGATCGGGTCGCACAGCATGAGTCATGCTGACCTCCGCACGCTCGACGAAGCCGACTGTGTCCGAGATCTCCGGGAGAGCCGAGAACTGCTCTCGGATGCCTTCGGCGAATCCATCGATACCCTCGCGTACCCCAAAGGTGATCACAATGATCTCGTTCGGCGTTGCGCTGAGCGAGCCGGCTATCGATGGGCGTTCAGCCTGCCCGAACGGCGCGAGGCGGTCGGGCCAATGGCGATCCCTCGCGTCGGGGTGTATCCCGGCAACTCGAACCGGACACTCTTTGCGAAGACGCGATCGCGCTATCTCGACGCACGACTTCATCCGCGTTGGCCGTCCTGAGGCCAGATCGCCCACCTCCGCCTCGACCGAAGTTTCTTGCACGTCGCGCAACCGGCGGCGCCCCTCCGGGCTCATGGATGGTGAGGAGAGACGCGAAGGAGACCTCCGATGCACACGAGATTTGTACAAATGCTGTTGGCTGTCCTCGCCATCATGCTCGCGGTGGGATGCGGCAGCGGTAGTGGCGACGACGGCTCGACGATCGTGGCCGACGACGTTGAGAGCGCCCAGCCACCAGCCACCGACGCACCAGAGACGACGACGACCGGACCTCCCTCGACATCGAGCACGACCAAGCTCGCCGACCCCGACGACCGAGACGTTGGGTCTGTCAGCAGCCTGCTCGCAGATGCAGAGACATGCGAGGCGCGGCTTCCGGTCGGAGAGCACGAACTCGCGATCGAGTTTGCGGGTGACCAGATTCCGGTGATCGTGCAGGTCGACGAAGCCGCAGCGGCAAAGGATTCGCCAGCCCTCGTGATCGACTTCCATGTCGGCGGAGCTGCCGCGATCATGGCGCTCGACCCGCAGGTGGCGTCGCCCCGAACCGGCGGGGCGATCTTCGTGCAGCCTCGAGCGGGTGCGACGACCTCGTCCTTCTGGAGTCGCAACGCCACGTTCAACACCGACTATGTGAACGCCCTGTGGGCCGCCGTCTCGACCGGACTCTGCTTCGACGAATCGCGGACGCTGTGGGCCGGTATCGGCCAGGGCCACTTGCTCGTCCTCGACGCCATTTGCAACACCACACACCCGGTCGGCGCCGCGTACCTCGTCTTTGGGATGAACATTCGCAAGGACTGTTCGGGCGGTGCAGCACGACCCGTACCGATCGTCAGTGTCGATCCGCTGATCTCGCTGCCCGACGTTCCGATGGCGTGGGACAGCGGATGGGTGCCGCCCGTGCCGCTCGAAGCCGAGCAGTACAACTTCGGACCCACACTCGAGAGCCTCGACCTGTGGGCCGAACTCTATGACTGTGCTGACGAACGCACCGAGGAAACGGTGGCCCTCGACGACGCCCCCCAGGCCGTACTCCGGTCCGCCTCGTACACGGATTGCGCAGCGTCGCTCAAGACATTCGGCTTCGGGAGCGACGTGTTCACCGAGAGCCCGAACGACATCGCCGCCCTCCTCGGAGATGAGCTCGCAGCTGCCATCGACAAGTCTTGAGCCTCATGGCAGTTCGCAGCGCCAGTTCCTCGGAGGAGCGTGACGTTCGTGAACTCTTCGATCAGCAGTACCGCCCGATGGTCGAGCTCGCGTACCGGATCGTCGGCAATCGTGCCGAGGCCGAAGAAGTTGTCCAAGACGCCTTCGTCGAGATCGTGCGCCGTTGGCGATCGATCCTCAACCCCGGCGGCTACCTGCGCGTCTCGGTCGCCAACGGCGCACGGCGAGTACTGCGCCAACGCGACCGGCAACGAAATGCGCTACCGACGAATGACGAAGCGGTCCTGATGAGCGACTCCAACCTCTACCTCCTCGACGCACTCGACCAGCTCCCCGAGCGGCATCGAACAGCACTCGTTCTGGCCTACTACGGCGACTTCTCCATCGCCGAGATCGCACAGGCGCTCGGGTGCCGCCCCGGCACTGCGAAGTCACTCGTCCATCGCGGGGTCCGGCGACTCCGAAAGGAACTCGACGATGACCAATGAGTATCCCGACGCGCCACGGCTACGCGACGCGCTCCGGGAGCGGTCGGTCGGCCCGCTCGACACGGACCAGGCGTGGGCAAACATCCTCGACCAATCGCAGGAGCCGGAAGGGACCAGCGCGGCGAAGGACGTCTTGTTCGACGGGCGCACCGACGTCGTTACTGTTGAGCCGTCGATGCCCCAGGTCGACGGGCCGGCGAAGCGTTTCGTGATCGCTGCTGCTGCGGCGGCCGTGGTTGTCGCCGCCCTGTCGGCGGCGTGGCTCACCCAACGCAACGCAACGTCGGCTGTCGACACGGCGACGTCGACGCCGGACTCCGTCGCCCCAATTCCCACGGCGCTTACCGATCGGCCCTGCGATGTCGAGCAGCGGACCAACTACATCTTCGAGACCTCGCGTGGCTCGGCCATTGAGCTCACGGTCGTTCCTGGCACGAGCGCGGATGCGTCCAGCAGAACCTATGTCCTCGTCACCGAGGAGAATCCGGGAGCCTTTCTCGACGAGGTCGACCTGGCTCCCCAGGACAACGAACGGGTGGTCGCCATCCAGTTCCCCGATGGAGGGGGAGACGTCATGGCCGTGGCGGAAGCCGTTCGAGTGCTTCAGGACCGCGGCTGCGGGTTCTCGGTTGTGCTCATCGCGACGGACGCGGCGTTCGGTCGACTCGAGGCGGCCGCATGCCAGCCGCTTAAGCCCGGAACCGGGTGGTTGGCGATCGTCGTTGCGTGGAACGTCCCGCAGCCGCCGAGCTGTGCGGGAGAACACGCCACCCTCCTCATTGGCGACATCGACAGCGATGTGCTCGACAACTGGCGGTCGGCGCACGGGTGTGGACCAACGGAATGCGAACTGCCCTTGATCGTCGACGACACGATCGACGAGGGGGTGTGGGGTGGTGGCCTGTCGGCCGACCGGATCCGCTCCGAGGTCGTCTCCGGTTTCACCGACGGCTCCTGACCAAGCACATTGCCAATAGGTGAATCACCGATCTGGTTTCGCGAAAATGGACAACGCGTCTATCTGTGCAATAGTGACCCATGGCGGTTTCGGCGAATCATATGTGCACACGCAGCCGGGGGGTTGAGCGTGTGGCAGCGGACAACCACTGTCGTCTCGATGGTTGAAGGCGTCATATCGGCTGATTCTCAGAAGCCGTCTTTCGACAATTAAAAGGGGGGTCCGCCATATGGCGAATCGAATGGAAGAGCGACGGCTTCGTCGCGAGCAAAGAGAGGCCGAGCGCGAAGAGCGACGCAAGGCAATCGAGGACCGAGAGGACTTCGAAGGCCTTCAAGTCAAGGCCGACACCCAGTACTACGAGGAGATTCAGCATCGGGAACCCGGTGACACGAACATCGTCAAGTGGGGCTTCGACCTGCATCCGCAGGTCACGTTCATCTCGGCCGGGTTCCTCATCGTCTTCTTGACACTGACGATCGTCTTCAAGGATCAAGCGGGGGAGTTCTTCAGTAGCGTCCTCGATTTCCTGGGTACGTACTTTGGTTGGTTCTACGTTCTGGTAGCCAACATTTTCCTCGGCGCAGTGCTGCTGATCGGCTTCGGAAAGTACGGAAAGATCCGCCTCGGCGGACAGGACTCGCGACCCGAGTTCACGAACTTCACGTGGTACTCGATGCTCGTTTCGGCAGGCATCGGCGTCGGCCTCATGTTCTGGGGCGTCGCCGAGCCGATGTACCACTTGCAGAGTCCGGCCCCGTACTTCGATGTCGAACCGCTGACTCCCGAAGCCGGAGAGGCTGCGTTGGTCACGACGTATCTTCACTGGGGATTCCACGGATGGGCCATTTACGCCATCGTCGGACTCGCGTTGGCGTTCTTCACGTTCAACCGAGGTCTTCCACTGACCGTGCGATCGTTGTTCTATCCGATTTTGGGTGAGCGTATCTACGGTCCCATCGGCAACGCCATCGACATCTTGGCCGTGATCTCAACGCTGTTTGGGCTCGCAACATCCTTGGGTCTCGGCGTTGGCCAGGTAGCTGCCGGTCTGAACTTCCTGTTCGGAATCCCGGACAACACATTCATCCAGATCTGCATCATCGCCTTCATCACGGGCATCGCCACCATGTCGGTCATCGCCGGTCTCGATGGGGGTGTTGCTCGGTTGAGCAAATGGAACTTCAACATGGCAGGCGTATTCCTGGCGTTCATCCTCGTGACCGGACCGACCGTCTTCATGCTCGGTTCGTTCATGGATGCAACCGGCTCCTACGTCTCCTCGATTCCGCGACTCGGTCTCTGGACGGAGTCAATTCGCGGTGGTTCGTGGCAGACCGGTTGGACGGTCTTCTATTACGGATGGTGGATCTCCTGGGGTCCCTTCGTCGGCATGTTCATCGCACGGGTGTCGAAAGGACGCACTGTTCGCGAGTTCGTCGTCTCGGTCGTGCTGCTTCCGAGCCTGATCGTCATGTTCTGGATGGCGGTCTTCGGTGGTGCGGCGATCAACATCCAGCTCGAAGGCGTTCGAGACGTCGCCGGCGCCGTGAACGAGAACATTGCGACAGCGTTGTTCGACATGCTCGAAGCGTTCCCGTTCACCCAAGCGGTGTCTTTCGTCGCGGTCATCTTGATCATCTCGTGGTTCGTCACCTCGTCGGACTCAGGTTCGCTCGTCGTCGACCACCTGACCTCGGGTGGCAAGTTGGAGTCACCGGTTCCGCAGCGAATCTTCTGGGCGATCATGGAAGGCCTCGTTGCCGCAGTTCTGCTCGTCGGTGGTGGCCTCGTCGCTCTCCAATCGGCGACGGTCGCGGCAGGCATCCTCTTCGCGCTCGTGATCCTGATCGCGATCTACAGCCTTAAACGTGGTCTCGACGAGGAATACGAGATCGTCGAAGCGCTCGAGCGCGGTGAAGAGATCGAACGGCTTGCAAGCGAACTCGACGAATTCCGCGCCGAAGCGAAGAAGGAGACGACATGAGAAGCCTCCGACTCATCAGACTGACGTCCGTCGCTCTCGTCCTCGCCCTCCTCGCCGCATCCTGTGGCGACGACGGTGGGGGCGGCAACGACGCCGATGCGTTCTCGGGAGTGTCGATCGTCGTCGGCTCGAAGAACTTCACCGAGCAGTACGTGCTGAGCGAGATCCTGATCCAGGCGCTCTCGGCTCGTGGTGCGTCGGTGACCGATGCGACCGACACCGGCAACTCGCCGGAGACTCGTGCGGCGCTTGTCGCCGGCGACATCGACACGTACTTCGAGTACAACTCCACTGCCTGGGTCCAGCACCTCGGCAATAGTGACCCCACCGACGACGGTGAAGAACTCACCGACGATGTTGCTGCAGCCGATCTGTCGGCCAACAACATCATGTGGGTCGGTCGGTCGAGCTTCAACGACACGTATGGCTTCGCCGTGTCGCCAGCCATTGCCGATGACACCCAGGCCACTCGGTACACGATCGAGTCATTCGATCTCGATCAGATGGCGGAGTATCTGGAGGACAACAGCGACGCGATCGTCTGTATCGAGCCAGACTTCCAGGGCCGAGCCGACGGGCTGCCGTTGTTCACGAGTTCAACGGGATTCGACATCCCCGACAGCCAGTTGCAGGTCATCGACGATGAGGCCGCCATCTATCAAGAGGTGGCCGATGGTGCATGTGACTTCGGGGAAGTGTTCACGACCGACGGTCGGATCGACCTGCTCGATCTCGCGCTGGTCACCGATCCCGGTGTCTTCTACGTGTACAACGTGTCGCTGACGCTCCCGAAGGACCTCTACGACCAGGCCCCCGAAGCGTTCGACGACGTCGTTGCTGACATCCTCAACCCGATGTCGCAGCAACGGATAACCGACCTCAACGGTCGGGTGGCCGCAGGTGAAAGCGTGGCCGAAGTCGCGAAGGGATACCTGAACGACTTCAACATCAATCCGTGATCTGACGTGATCATGTGAGGTGACGAGGCGGTGATTGACCGGGGCGACGACCGGTCAATCACCGCCGAACCACTTTTCTCGTAGACGTTCGTAGTCGCCGGATTCGATGACGGCGATCAGGCCGCGATCGATCGCTTCGCCGATGTCGCTGTCGGGGCCGACTACGAAGGCCAAGCCGCGTGGAGCGAACACGTCGCTGGCCAGGCGCATGTCGCGATCCGTAAGCCCGGCGACGTAGTGCTGAAGGACCGGAGCGTCATGGACGACTGCATCGATCGAGCCGTCGCGGAGTGCCTCGTAGGCGTCGGATGCCCCGACGTACTCGATCGTCGCAATCCCCTGGAGCGCCAACGACTCATCCGCGAATGAGTCGGCGACGACACCGACGGACTGCCCGCGGAGGTCGGACACGCCACCGATGCGGCCTTCGACCTCATCGATCGCCACGGCCGACGCGATCCCGGCAGTGAAATACGCCAAGACGAACAACCCGACGAACATCCACAGCAGCCCGAACATGCGTCCTGCGGCACCCTTGGGTGTCTTGTCGCCGTAGCCGACGGTCGTCGCCGTAACGGCCGCCCACCACAACGCCTCCCAGATGCCCTGGCGATAGGCCTTGGGGAACTCGGGGTTGTTCCGCCGTTCTGCCCACCAGATGATGTGCGCGGCGATGACCAGGGCGACCAACAACGTGGCGATGACGGCGAGCAGCTCGCGCGAGAGAAATCGTCGGATCGTCGAAAGGACACCGCCGCCGTCGTCGTTCACGAGGATGGCGAGGCCCGAGTCGAAGTACGCCTGGCTGAAGTCGATCCGTTGCTCCCGCTCCGACGTCAGGGCGACGGCGCCCGCTCCCACATCGGCAGCGCCGCGCGCGACTTCGTCAATCAACTTCGCGTTACTCGTCACGCCATAGAGCTCGAGGTCCGCGTCGAGTTCGTCGGCGACGAGCGACAACAGTTCGATGGTGAAGCCGTCGTATTTGCCCTCGTCGAAGGTCACGAACGGCGGTGTCGGACGGGTCGCTGCGCGAATGCGATCGACGACGACCTGATCGGTATTCGACCGCTCGGGCCGCGGAGCGAGGCTTCGGCCAGATTCGACATGAGCGGTGATCGCGGCGGCAATCCACATGTCGGTCTGGGCCGCATTCTCGGTGATCCAGGCTCGAGCGTGTCCTTCGATGTCCGCCTCGCTGTCTTCGCCTCGATACATCTGGGCGTTCTGCGAGGCGATCTCGTCGACCGAGATGGCGAAATTCTCGAGGAGTGATTCGATCGCCGGATGGTCCTCGAGGAATGTGCTCGACGAGACCGCGCGGATGTCGTTGGGTGGAAAGCCGAGGTTGCACGGGTCGCTGAGGCATCCGACGATGCCGTCGAGTACGGAGTCATCGGGGCGGCTGTCGAGCGCCTCTGGCATGCTCGAAAACGGCACGGGCACCCACGCCACGTCGATACCCGGCCGGAGCACCCCATTGGTCCAGTCGGGCGTGAAGTTGTAGTAAAGCACCGGTTCGCCAGTTGCGAACCGTCGGGCCGCCGCTTCCATCAATGGCCCATAGTCCGAGCTGACCTGATCCACGGTGCCACGGAGACCAAAGGCGTCGATGTGGTGCTCGACGATCGCGTGGCACGCCCAATCGCG
Organism: Acidimicrobiales bacterium; assembly: GCA_020629375.1. Classification (GTDB taxonomy): domain Bacteria; phylum Actinomycetota; class Acidimicrobiia; order Acidimicrobiales; family SHLQ01; genus SHLQ01. Next base: position 30,918 of record JAHDDK010000027.1, on the reverse strand, counting down.
ATTGCAACCGATCAAGTCGGCCCGCCCGTCGTTGTCCGTGTCGAAACGCGCCGCGATCTCGGGATCCGCGAGATCGGCGATCGTCTCGATCCCGAGCACGTCGATAGAGGCGCGGTCGATGACATAACCCTGGAGTGCGCCGCCGCGAAGTTCGAACCCGATCGGTTGGGCCACGCCGTTCGGATTCGCCTCGAGAAACTGGTTGTGAAGCGGGAACCATCCATTGACCCAAAGATCGATGCTGCCGTTGTTGACCCCTTCGTAGAAGCTTGCGTTGTCGTACGTCGTCGGACCGTCGACAACGAATCCGAGCTCGACGATGAGCTGAGAGATGACCTCGGCCTGAAACCAGCCGGTGTCCCAGGTGGGACGCGCAATCACGATGGTCTCGCCAGCCCCGGGGACCAGATCATCGGACTCCTGAGCGGCTGCTGGCTTCGCCAGGACGGCGAGCGCAAGCGTCACCATCACGATCAACACACTGCCGATACACCACCGATGCCACGATGGATCTGTGGATCGAATCGTCGGTTTCATCGCGCCCCCGTTCCGCCAACTCGGCCCAGCAGTGCCAGATGAGCGGCGCTGAGTCTCCCGAAAAGGAGACCTGGCCCGAGGTTGTCAATCCCGATGATATCCCAACCCTTTTTCCGGGTTGCGTTGCGGGCTATGGCGCCGGGTCTACGTCGACAAATCCCCGTTGATCACGCCGAGCATGAAGGCATATTCCTCGGCAACTTCTGCGAGGCGGGCGAAACGGCCGGAGGCGCCGCCGTGGCCGGCGTCCATATTCATCCGCAGGATCAGCGGCGCGTCGCCGGTGCTCGTGTCGCGCAGTTTGGCCACCCACTTGGCTGGTTCCCAGTACTGGACTTGGGAGTCGTGGAGTCCGGCGAGGGCGAAGACCGGGGGATGGTCGACAGCGGCGATGTTGTCGTACGGCGAGTACGACAACATGTAGTCGTAGAACGTCTTGTCGTTCGGGTTGCCCCACTCGTCGTATTCGAACGTGGTGAGCGGGATCGACTCGTCGAGCATCGTGGTCACGACGTCGACGAACGCGACGTTGGCCACGATCGCGCCGAATAGGTCGGGGGCCATGTTGAGCACGGCACCCATGAGCAGGCCTCCCGCGCTGCCGCCACTCGCCACCAACTGAGGGGTGGTGGTGACACCGGTGTCGACGAGGTGCTGGCCGATGTCGATGAAGTCGGTGAACGTCTTGCGTTTGTTCAACAACTTGCCGTCGTCGTACCAGCGGCGCCCGTACTCCTGCCCGCCACGCACGTGCGCGATCGCGAAGATGAATCCGCGGTCGAGCAGCGCGAGTCGCGCCGACGAGAACGACGGGTCCATCGTGATCCCGTACGACCCGTAGGCATAGAGGTGGAGGGGCTGAGGCACGCTGCGGTCGAGGTCGCGTCGATGAACGATGCTCACGGGCACGGTCTCGCCATCGCGGGCAGTCACGAGGATGCGTTCGGCCACGTACGCATCGCGATCGAAGTCGCCGAGCACTGGCTGCTCTTTGCGGAGTTCGAGTGACCGGTCGGCAAGCGAGAAGTCGTACACGCGCATCGGCGTGGTGAGCGACGTGTATCCGATCCGTACGAGCTCGCGATCGGCGTCACCGAGTGCCCCGAGCCCGGCCGTGTACACGTCCTCGCCGAAGTCGATCCGGTAGTCGCCGTCATCAGCGGCCCACGGCATGACCCGCACCCCGAGGACCGCGTCGCGGCGTTCTTCGACCAGCAGCGCCGCGTCGAACAGGCCGAAGTCCTCGATGAACACATCGTCGGAGGGCTCGACGACGTCGGTTGTGTCGGCCATCGATGCAACGGTGCGCTGGTCGGTCACTGCGATCCGGAAGTTCGGCGCCTCGTGATTGCTGCGCACGAAGAAGCGGCCGTCGTGATGATCGAGCACGTAGAGGTGGTGGTCGCCGCGGGGGAGAAACACCTGAGGCTCGTCGGTGGGGGAGTCGGCGGGGATCGTGCGGATCTCGGTCTCTTCGGTCTGGAAGCTCCCGATCATCACGAACTCACGCGACCGGCTCGACCAGATGCTCACGTAGAACTCGGCGTTCGTCTCGTCGAACACCATCACGTCGTCTGCGGGATCGGTGCCGAGCGTGTGGCGCCACACCTGGTGCGGCCGCAGCGTCGTTTCGTCTTGGCGGACATAGAAGAGCGTGCGGTGATCGCCGGCCCACACCACATCGCCGGACGTCCCGGTGATCACCTCCGGATACTCAGCACCGTCCTCGAGATCCCGGCCCTCGAGATCAAAGAACCGAAGGTCGTAGATGCGCCGACTCAAGGTGTCCTCGGCGATCACCATCGTTCGTCGATCTCGTGAGACCGCCAAGCCGCCGAGGGCATAGAACGAGTGGCCCTCGGCGCGTTCGTTCTCGTCGAGCAAGACCTCTTCGGGCGCGTCCATCGACTCGATCCGGCGGCAGTGGATCGCGTACTCGCGTCCCTCCTCGAATCGGCTGTAGCGCCACACCCCGTCGCGGATCTGGGGCACGCTCGAATCGTCCTCTTGGATCCGGCCCTTCATCTCGGCAAACAGCTCGTCCTTCAGCGCGGCAACGGGGGCAAGCACCGCGTCGGCATGGGCGTTCTCCGCCGCGAGGTGGGCCAGGATCTCGGGATCCTCACGATCGTCGTCGCGCATCCAGTACCACGGGTCGACACGGGCATCGCCGTGGATTTCGATCGTGTGCGGCCGCTTCGGTGCGATGGGTGCATCAGACACAGGGCGTCTCCTCGACTCCGGTCGAACGGGGCTTCGACGTTCAGTCTGTCGTGCGGCATCGGGACCGCGACCCCACAGATCAGATCAACGGCAACGCATGACGTCGTTGCTGATCGAGAATCCGTTGTTCGGCAAGATCGACCGCCATCGGAACGACAGGCGCCTGTTCGATCGGATGCACGAACTCGTCGCCGATCCGCCGCCACGCCCACCGGCCCAGCAAACGCTCGGCTTGCGGACGAACAGCTGCGACGCCGTGACGCGTACCGAGCGCCCAGCCGTGTTCCATCGCAGCTGCGATCAACCGGAAACTCAGCCCGAACGTTCTTGCCTCGGGAGACGTACACAACATCGATCCCGACGAGGTTCGATCACTCGACACGATGTGGCGCCAGTCGAACCACGAATCGCAAGGATGTTCGTCCGATTCGTGCATCGTCGTCCGGACGGTGCCGACCACTTCGCCATCGTCCACCGCGACGAAGACATACGAACTCGACAATGCATCGAACACGTCGACGAGCCGGCCATCGGACGATGGCTCACCCACGATCGACTGCCCCACGAAGACACGATGCCGCAGAGCGAATGCCGCCTTGAGGTCCTCGTCGGAGTCCGCCAGACGGATCTCGACCGTCATCGTGGGAGTGCGCCGTCAAGGCAGTCATCGAGAAACAAGGCGTGCGCGTCGAGGGCCGCCGCGCCCGCCGAAACGAGTCCCGGTGCCATCTCCGGATGCGCGCTCAACTGCTGAGCGAGCTGCCGTCGATTGAAGACCGTGTGCCCAGCATCGATCTCGATGTGGTCCTCGAGAAACGAGAGATCGGCCACGCGGTCAGGACCACACACGCGCGCTACGTTCGCAATCAAGACAGGCCCCGAGGTCACCGACAGCAACTCGATCTCGTACTCGATCGCCAGCTGACCCCACGGCTCGGCCGACTCGATCGTCGACTCGTGCAGATCGATGTACGCCTGCACACCTGCGCTCGGGGGGCGGTTGACGAGTGCGTCGGCATCGAGCGGGGGCCGGCCCTCGCTGTTCCACGCGGCGCACAGGCGATGCGTATCGGCAATCAGCATCTCGTGATGGCCAGCCTCGTGTTCGGCGTGGCGGATCAGGGCCGAGCCCAGATCGTCGAAGCCAAGCGCGCAGCAGCGGGTCCCAGCCCCCCGAATCCACCGATCCACCGGTTCGGTCATCTGCACGCCCAGCGAACAGAACTCGATGAGGAAGCGCAGCAAGAACTCATCCGATGCCACCTCGTTCGCTCCCGCCTCGAAGCCGCGCCCTCGGGTGTAACGGGATCGGGCGGGTTCGAGGTGTCGCTCATACAGCTCATCGACGACGTCGTTGGTCGTCTCGATCGAAGTCACGTTCCCTCCAAATCGAGGCCGGTCGGTCCGACCTCATTCGAGGGTTCATCGATTGTGGCGGTCGGAATCTGTCGCCGCCGATGGACGGAACTTGCTCAAGGTCGCATCGTTTTGTCGAATGTCGAGCTCGGATGAAGACGTGGGCCGCGCTTGCCACTGTCGGAGATCGGAGACCTGTTTGACCTCTCGATGCGACCTGGCTCGTCGTTCGCCTGAAGCGTGACGTGGCGTCCGGTGGTGATCGACTCGGAGGATTCGAGTTGGCGAAGGATTGCCGACAGTTGGGCGGCGTGTTCTGCATCGACGGTGATCGGCACGACCCGCTCGGCGTTGTGCGGCCCCATCACGACAGACGGTCCGCTACCCGACGTGATCTCAAACGCGACGGACCGAGTCACCTCACGGCGAGCCGACGAGATGTCGATCACCTCGCCGTTTGTTGCGCCCTCGTCTGCGTCCATGTCGTCGTCCCCCGGTGACCGAAGTCCACGGGTTTACGAACGTCTGCGAGGGGCTGCAAGTTCACAGACGAGTTTCTCCGGTCGATCGCCCGGACAGCGCGAAGCCGGGGCTCCGCTCGCGCCCAGCGACAGATCGCGATCGTTCAGCCCCATCATCTCGGCCAACGGTACTGTCCGGGGATGGCCGACGATCCCGAACCGATCCCGATCAGCGAAGACGAACTCGGCGAGCTATTCCGGTTCCGGCAAGACCCGACGCAGATCGTCGAAGGCGACGGTGTGGTCACCGCCTGGTCGTTCGCATGGTTCCCGAAGGACGAATGGACGCGCGCGACCGAGCTCTGGCCCGACCTCCTCGACCAGATGCCCGCCGACCATGACGCCTACTCGAAAGTCATCGAGTCGCGGCTCAAGGCGGCCACCGCAGCCGGAGCGGCGGGCTCGCCCGATGTGAGCCCGCTTCATGTCGACGAGCTGATCGCCGAGTACGGCGACGAAGCCGGCGACGGCCGCTCCCGGGCCAAGCTCAGTGCCCAAGTCGCTCGCCACGGTCGAGCGATCAGCTGGCCACCCGAACGCAACGACCGGTGCTGGTGCGGCTCGGGCCTCAAATACAAGGTGTGCTGCGGCCCCATCCCTGCAGAGTGAGCCTGAAGGGCGTCGAGTTGCAGTGAACGGTCCAGAGCGAACCTAGGCCCTTCGGACCATCAACCCGCGCCCGGGATCGACGGCTGTTCTTTCAGTTCGACGGGGATGTGGCGCCTACAGCCGATTTCCACGAACTCGTACTCGAGTGTGTGAGCGCTGGCGACGTCATCGGACTGCAGCTCGGAATCGACCTCTCTGATTCGGAGCGCACGTGCATTGATGAAGCCTTTCGTACCCGGTCGGTCGCCGAGTCGATGACAGCGGGGACAGACATCCCCGATGAGGTAGCGGCGGAGATGCGGGCCTGCGTGTCGCCATAGTCGGTCGTGCGTCGTAGCCGACGATTATCTTGAACGCCTCGTTGGTTTCGCGCAGATTGCGTTGTGGGAGTGCCTTAGCCTGGCCGCGTGATCGAGGCTTTGCGGAACCTTCCGCCCGTCACCTACCTGAAGGCGGTTCCGTATTCCGTTGCCGCTGCTGTGGTGATCGGCGTGCCCGCCGATCTGATCGACACGCCGATCTTCGGGCGTCCAGTCGAGATCCGTCCGATCGATTACGTGATCTGGGCAGTCACGTCGCTGCTCATTGGTTTGGTCTTCGCCATTCGGCTCCCGGCCAGCCACTCCGCCGAAGAGGAACGCAACGACGTGCGCACCGTGTGGGGCGGGTTTGTGTCGTTCCTCGCCGTTGGCTGCCCCGTGTGCAACCAGGTGGTCGTCGTGCTGCTCGGCACGAGCGGCGCACTCAGCTGGTGGGCGCCCGTGCAGCCGGCCGTCGGCGTTTTTGCGATTGGTCTCGTGCTCTGGGCCTTGCGCACTCGGCTCACCACGTACCAACTCGTCACGTGCCCGATCTCTGCGAGGATCAAGGCATGAAGATCGCTCCGTTCGGCGTCGAGATGTGGATGAACGAGTTCGAGAACCATTGCGAGCACAACCTTGCCGAGACGTGCGTGGCGTCGCTCACGGTGGCCGAGCTCCTCGATCTCACCGGGGTTGGGCCGCAGGCGCTCGACGACGTGCTCGATCTGCGGCTGACCTACGGGGCGATCGAAGGCTCCGACCGGCTCCGCACGGCGATCGCCGCGTTGTACGAGACGATGACCGCTGAGAACACCGTGGTGACGCACGGCGCAATCGGGGCTAACAAGCTCGTGCACGAGACGGTCGTCGCGCCGGGCGACCGGGTGATCTCGGTCTTGCCCACCTACCAGCAGCACTATTCGATCCCGGCGAGCTACGGCGCCGACGTGCAGATCCTTCGACTCCGCCCGGAGAACGCTTACCTGCCGGACCTCGATGAGCTCGCCTCGCTTGTTACCCCAAACACCTCACTGATCGCGATCAACAACCCCAACAACCCGACCGGGTCGCTGATGGACGGCGAGATGCTCGCGGCGATCGGTGAGATCGCCGCCACAGTCGATGCGTGGGTGCTCTGCGACGAGGTGTATCGCGGCACGAACCAGAGCGACCCCGGCGCAGGTCCGTCGATGGCCGACGTCCACGCCAGAGGCATCAGCACCGGTTCGATGTCGAAGGCGTTCTCCCTCGCCGGTCTGCGCCTCGGATGGATCGCCGGACCGACCGAGCTGATTGCGGATGTCGCTCACCACCGCGACTACAGCACGATCAGCGTGGGCATGATCGACGACTACCTTGCGACGATCGCCCTCGAGCACGCCGACGTCCTCCTCGAACGCAGCCGTCAGATCACCCGCACGAATCTCGCCCTGCTCGCCGAGTGGGTCGACACCGAACCACACGTGTCGTGGGTGCGGCCCATGGCCGGCACGACGGCGCTGCTGCACCTCGATGTCGACATGTCGTCGAGGGAGTTCTGCGTGCAACTCCTCGAAGCCACTGGCGTGATGTTGCTTCCAGGTAGCGCGCTCGACGTCGAAGGGACTGTCCGCATCGGTTACGCCAATCACACGGCCGAACTCGAAGCGGGCCTGCCGCTCGTGTCGTCGTTCCTAACCGGGCTCTGATCAGTCAGCCCGATTCGCGGATCCGGAGAATCTGGCCAGTCCCGAAATCCGAGAGATACATCACGCCGTCGGCCGCGACCAGATGTTGCGGGCGGTCGAGGTCAACCAACACCTCGTCGACCGGCACGACGCCGACCGACGTTCGAGTCGAGATCGACACGATCCGTCGTTCGTTCCACAACGCGACCCAGACCGTGTCGTCGTCGAACGGCGAAACGGCGATCCCGGTGGGCGTCGCCGATGGGGCGAACAGGGCCTGGGAGGCGGGCACATCCGCGCACCGCTGGTCCGACCCATCGAACTCCGCGACGACACGGTTGTTGTCGACACAATGCGGCCACCCGTGATCGACGCCTTCGGCGACGGCGACGAGTTCGTCAGCGGCCGGGCGGCCGTCGAAGCTCCCGTCCGTCATTTCCGTCGTCCACACGGTGCCGTCGTCATCGACGACGTGGGCATACGCATGCTTGAAGCCGGACGCATACTCCACGGGCTCGGCACCGCCGATAGCTGGATCGATCGTGAACAAGCGACCCGACCCCTCGGCGACCACCGAGCCGCGTCTCGAACCGGACGTGTCGAACAGGATTCGCCCGTCCGTCAGAACCGTGAGCGTGCCCTGCGAACGCCCGTTGTTTGGTAGGTCCCTGGCGACCACCGTTCCGCTGCCTCCCGTAGCCGGCCGACGGGTCAGCCGATCGCGCTCCATGATCCACAGCTCGTCCCCGACGAGCGCGATGCCAGTCGGTTTGTCGAGGGTGTCGGCGAGCACGCGTCGTTCGCCGCCATCGATTGGTACGCGTACCACCTGGCCTGCGGCATCGTTCTCCGCGCCATTGATGAGCGCCACGACGATGTCGTCGCCATCGACGACGAACTGAGTGGGGCCGGCCAAGTTATCGACAAGCACCTCGACCGCCAGTTCGGCGGATGCGGCGTCGAGGTCGTGTCCGCAGCCGACCATCGCCACAACGAGGGTCACGCCCGCCAGTGCACGTCGAATCACCTGGCCGAGTCTGTCGTCAAATCAGCGCTGTTGGCAGTCAGCCCATGACGGGTCGGTGGCGAGCAGCCACGTGTTCCATGCTTCGTGGCTCGTCCACACCGGGCACTCATCAAGCCCATCCCACCAGGTGATGGTGAGGGTCGCTTCGCTCGGGTCGCCGAGCAGCGCATGAACCTCGGCCACGTCGCCCCGCACGCCCGAACCGGACATGTCGATCTCGGTGAGAGACGGCAACGCCAAGATCCCCTCGGGAATCGATCGGATACCGGGCGTGGCGATCAGGTCGAGCGTTGTCAGGTTCTCGAGACGTGCGAGCTCTGCGGGGATCTCGTCGAGGTCGTCCGAAGCGATGGAGAGCGCCTCGAGCTGGGTCATCGTGCCGATCGGGCCAAGTTCATGTGGCGGCGGGGTGAGCGGAACGACGGTCAACTCGGTCACGGTCGGGAACAGGGCGAGATCGGCCGAGGTCGGTTCGATCGACAGCCACATCCACGTCGGACCCTCGTCTCCACACAGAAGGGGATAGGCGCAGGGGTCGCTGCTCGACATGGCGTTCTCGGCTCGCAGCGAACGTTCGATCACCCGACACTGATCTGCATCGATGATCGAGTCAACGCGTTCGCCGAAAAGCAGGCAGCGGTCGGCCCAGTCGGGGTCATCGTCGGTGATTTCGGCGGTAGTTGGTTCGACGGGTTGGAGCTCGCAGGTGATCGTGTCGAACGGTTCGGCCCATCGTGCACCGGACACGCGGAGTTCCCAGAGGTCATCGATCGAACCATCGATCTTCAACAGCGTCGACGAGCCCGTCGTGACGCCGTACCAACCGTCGTTCTTTCGGATATCGATCTCGTCGTCCTCGGTGAAACCGGTGAGGTCGAGCAACGTGTGGCCGCCGTCGGCGATCACACTGCATGGTGCCTCGCCGTCTCTCGTGCAGGCGACCAGGAGATGCGGTTCAGGAAAGCTCTCGCCTCTCGCCCGGATCGTCCAGTCGTCGTCGATGTCGCCGTCGACGACTGTGTCATCGAGCGAGTCTGAGGTCGAATGCACCGATCCGTTCTGTCGGATGCCGTATTCGCCGGTCATTCCGTCGAAGCCGACCAGGCGGAGTGCAATGCCCGCTGACGTCGGGACCTTGCGGCAGGCCAACTCGGTGGCATCGGCCTCGTCCGCCTGCCCCGTGGAAAGGGCGAGCAGGCCAGCCAACAACAGGGCGATCACGGCGGTGCCCTGCATCATTTTCGTCTGGTACTGACGCATCACCGGTCATCGTCGGCAGGAGAACACGGTCCTGAAGGAAACGGGTGAAGGGCCGTGGGGGGTGCTCCCGATTCAGGCCCGGAGTGTGGCGGTCGACAACTACTGCATCCTTCTCGTACACCACAAAGGACCCTGACCCATGAATCGCTCCCGCACCTTCGTGATCGGCGCCATGATCCTCGCTACCGCAGCTTGTGGCGGAGACGACACGCCGGACTCAATCGCCCTTGTCGATGAGCCCGTCGTCAATGCTCCGTCGACGACAGCCGTGAGTGTCGCCGAGCCTGCACCCACGTCGAGTACGACGACCGCTCCGGCGGTCTCGACGACGGCGCCCCAAATCACTGCCCCGTCGACCACGGTCGTCGTGGCGCCGCCCACTCCGCCGATGCAACCCGTTGTGGTCATCGAGTGCGCGTCGAATCCACCGCATACAACCGTCTCGTTCGGCGAGCCTGCCGGTGCGGCGCTCGAATGGGAGGTGATCACCGTCGAACATCCCGGCGGAACGGGTATGGAGCCCGTCACGACGGCCGTCGCGTCCGACACGGTCGCGCCGGGCCAGAGCGTTGCCCACGACCTCGGCCCGCAGGTGCTCGAGGTCCGAGCCGTCGCCGAGACCGCTGCAGGCGCGGTCGAGACGACCGTGGGTGTCCAGCGCTATACGGGATGCCCAACATCCACGTCGACGAGCCCACGCATCGTCGACCCGATCAACTGCATGACGGGTCGCTTCACTTTCGTTCCAGCTGATGGAAGCGGGATCGCTGTCGACTCCGTCGACGTCGTGCGCGTCGACGGACCCGACGAGACCTTGCCGGTGCACCCCGCTGGTGCGTACACCATCCCTCGTTGGGACGGACCCGAGGAGCTGAAGGTCGTCGTGACCTTCACCGATGCGGACGGGACCCATGAGGAACACCTCAATCAGTCCTGTTGGCAGCTCCTCAACGGCGCTCCATACGACCTGTGTGTCGATGAGATCGTTCGCATCGCCTATCCGACCGATTGGTGGTCGAACCTCGAGGGGGCAGGCCTCGAAGGGGCGGCATCGTGCGAGACCTTCGGTCCCGACGACGGCAACGATGCCAGTGTCACGCTCACCCGACACGCCGGTGTGAGCATCGACGATGCGGTGGCGGCGGTCGCCCAGCCGGGTACCTGGCAGCTCATTGACAGCTTCTCGTCGACATCGTCGAGCACGGTGACCGCACGCCAGATCTGGGAGGTTCAGTCCGGCCAGACCGGCGAGGCGCTCAGCCGCACCTATTTCCTTCAGGTCGGGGCTGACACCTGGATGGTTGCCGGCGAAGGCCCGGGGTTGTCGATCGTCGATGGTATGGCGAACTCGATCACCTGGACGATCCAGTAGCGGGTCTGTGGCGGCGGCGTCATCGCCAGGCGTCGTCGACCAGCGTTGCGAGCCTGGTCTTGGAGATCCCGAGTTGGCGGGCTTCCTGGACCAAGGAGGTGATCAAGGAGTCGATGGCGAGCTCATCGATCGACACCGACTCCGCGATGCGTGTTCCTCGCCCGACACGAGAGACGACGAGGCCTTCTTCGGCAAGCAATCGATATGCCCGCTGAACGGTCTCGAGGCTCACGTCGAGAGACGCGGCGAGCTCGCGACCCGGAGGCAAACGGTCTCCGGGCGTGAGCGTTTCGTCCACGATGGATCGTTTCACGCCATCCACGATTTGGGCGAACAACGGCCGGTCGGATCCGAGGTCGATGGTGACGATCATGCGCGTCGATCGAGAAGGGTAGAGATCACCGCAGCCGCGTCGGCAGGCTCGTCGAGCGAAACGAAGAACCGTGCCCCGTCGGTGCGGGTGACGGCGAGGGCGGGCCCGGACTTGGTCAGCACGGCCGAGTCGCCGTTCAAGCCGACGCGCAGTCCCCAGCCGCCGAACTGCATTGCTCGGACCGTGTCGACCTCGGCGCTCGTAATCTGATCGAGCGGAATCTTGACCCGAGGAAACCCGAAGGCACCTGCCACTCGTAGGCCCGTGGGACCTGCGGTCACGTCGAAGCTCGTCGACGCGATCAACAACGCAGCGATCGCGGCGAGGATCAACAGCATCCACCATGTCGTCAGTGCGGAAATGACGAGGAACAGGATGGTCGTGGCCGCCGTCGCGACGATCATCGCTGTGCCGAGCGGCGTCCGTCCGGACCACACGGCGGTGGCCCCATCGGGGAGCGGTATGCGGTTGGCGTCGGCTGGTGCTGGTGCAGACGTGCGGGGCGGAGTTGGCGGATTGCCCGAAATGAGCCCGGCGAGGGCGCTGACGATCAGGGCCGCTACGCCAGAGATGGCCAACGTCGACCCGTCGAAGCTCGGTGGCTCGATGACATCGATCTGTTGGCGGGCGGTCAGGACGAAGACTGCGGAGACGAAGGTGCCGATGCCGGCGCCCAAGCCTCCGAGCAGCTTGGGGGTGACCGGAGATCGTGGCGCAAGGAGGCTGATGATGGCAATCGGCATTCCGGATACGGCGGTGAGCCCGGCAGCGAGCCAGGGGAATGCGTTGCGCGACGTGAACCCGTCGGCCACTCCGTCGGCGTTCCAGTGCGTGGCGACGTCGTCGGGGAGATCGGTGCGGATGGAGAGGAGGTACAACGTCATCGCCGCAGTGATCAGAAGCGGCAGGCCGACGGCGGCGAGGACTCGCCGGCGGTTGCCACCTGCTGTGGCTGGCGCGTGGGATGTCATATGATGATCATGATTGACTGGGTTACACCATGTCAATAGGTCAATTCGGCAAGAGGCCAATCAGGAAACGGCGACATATAAACGTCATACAAAATGCCCTACTGATCCGGTATGTTTGAGTCTATGGATGTTGTGGCAGGCACAGAGACCAACCCAGAAATCATCACCGACCCCCCAGAGGACACAACGGCACGTGACGTCGTGCTCGGACTCGCCGTCATCGTGGTCGGCGTGGCGGCGTTGTTCGCGCTTCTCTGGTTCGTCGTCTTCCCCGCAATGGGCTTCGATGGGTCCGCACGATTCGCTCACGGCTTCTTCCAGGTTTTCTTCCCCTTCTTCGTGTTCCTCGGCGTCGTCGGACTGGCAGTCATTGCCGCAGCGACCGACCATCGGGCCGCGACCGGCGTCGCCATCGTCGCGGCACTCTCGCTCGTTGGCGGGTTGCTGTCTGCAGCGAGCATCGGCTCCGATCAGGGCATCGGCAACATCTGGTCGGCTGTCAACCGGGCCGGCCACGAGCGCCGCATCGAATACATCGACAACCTCACCGAGGTCACCGAGCAGCGCCCCGACTACGACGAGCGCATCGCGCTCGACCAGGCCTCGTTCGTCATCCGCCGCTCCCTCGCCGGCGTGGTCGGTGACATCTCCGCTCCGATCCGAGTTGCCGAAGAATGGTGCAGCTACATCACCACGGCTGCCGAGATCCGCAACCGGTGGACCGAGAGCGTCGTGTGCGTCAACGACACCGGACAGGTGCGTCGAGCGTCGTTCCCCGCCGACACCGTGCCGTCGGTTGGTCTTGGCTTCCGCAAGAGCGAGATGGCCAACATCGTCGCCGAGATCGCCGGCTCCGACGCCTTGTTCTCTTCAGACGACATCTATGGTTACATCGCCACCGTCGACGGCGAAGAGGTCGCCCGCCTGGTTGTACCCCTCGGGGATCGTCGTGGCTTCGACCTGTCCAAGCCGGTCCTTCCCGACGGCGCCATGATCTTCGGCATCGCCGACGACGGCGACTACCAGGTCGAGGTGCTCGACGACGTGGCAGCCGGAACCCACCCGGGTCCCGTCGCCGGCCTTGCGATCGCCGAACGAGTGCGCGAATCGATCAACGACAGCTACGGATTCCTCGTCTCCGAGCGGCCCTCACGGTCGAGCGACTCGCTCCAGGGAACCATCGAGCTCGGCGGTGACGAAGGCGACGGCGAGCAGATCGACCGCTCCGATCCCAACTTCGGGAACTCCACCGAGTTCGTCCTCCAGCGCGACGGCATCCCCTACGCGGTCACCCCGCTCACCAGCTTCGGGTCGGCGTCGACCATCACCGCCTACCTCGAAGTCCGGCTCGACACGATCGTCAACGGTGAAGCACCCGAAGCCACCCTGTACCGACTGCCCGAACCCGAGGCTGCCAACACCACGCTCGCCAACACGATCCGGGTGCTCTACGGGCAGGATCTTTCCGAGGCCGACCGGGTCTACGAGGTGACACCATCGGTCGCTGGCAGCAGTCGCATAACGATCGGCCGCGAAGACCAGGTTCGGTTCGTTGCCCGCAGCGAAACCAAGATCGCCAACGGAGAGCTCGTCGGCGAAATCTGTGTCGAGTCCCGTACCGGCGTCGCCCTCGACTGCTCGCCGCTCACCGCCGACCCCCGTCCGCTCGGCACGCTCGTCTTTGATGCAGCCGGCCGAAGCGGTGTGGTCTCGACCGAGGATGGAGAGGTCTCTCTTCGTGACGTACCCCTCGACGACCTTCTCGCCGAGATCGAACGTCGGGTCAACGAGTAGCGATCAACGAATCCCGTCAGCGTGGCTCGACGCTGACCGACGGCTTGTAGAAGTCCCCGCCCCAATAGGTCGTGATCCGCTCGGTGGCCTCCTCGAACACGACGTTCGGCTCGATGTCCCCTGGAGGCCACAGATCCCATTCGCCGGACAGGGCGTCGCGCTCGCCTTGGGTCATGGCGGCTTGGCCGATGAGTCGCAGCTGCGGGTGCATCACGTACAACGGGCTGGGAGGGCCGCCAGCTGCGCCGGCTTCCAGCGGAACTTCGACGACAAGCCCTTCGTCTTCGACTGTGCTGGCAGCATCGCCACAACAGTCGATGAGTTCGTCCCGGGTGAGCCACCCCCCGCGGTCGGTTCGACCGAAGCCGGACAGCTCCCGGATCGGCCGGTTCGATGTCGGGTCGAGTAACGCCGGTGGCGTGAACAGGTCAGCGAGTTCTTCGATCAGCGTCCAAGTGTCGGCGGGTCGATCTTCGTGCGGACTGAGCTCAAGGGCTCCGAGCAGATCAGTCCACCCGTGGGTCGAGGACAGGCGAGCGAGCACCTCGAGGACCTGGGGTACGGCGCCGTGGCCGAACGCGACCTCCTGTGCGTCTTCGCTCCTTGTTTCCTTGGCCGTCGTGTTGGACACTCTCGCTAGCACGCGCAGCGCCGACGCGAAGTCGAGGCCAAACATGGTGAACCGACGCGTCGATTGCGGAACGAAGCCCGACGCATGCCCAGGAACCCGGTCGCTGGTCGACGGTCCGTCGACCCAGCGGAAGTGGCGTCCGATGGCCACCACGTAGTTGTTCTGGCTGTGGAGAGCGACCAACTTCTCCCAGAACCGTTGACCCTGTTCGGGATTGATGCAGTCGGCATTGTCCACGACCACCAGGTTGACGTCGGAGTACACGAAATCGCTGGACGCCGTCATGTTGTCGAGGGCGTCGAGCGCATCGAGCGGCGATCCGCCCGAGGGGCGGTGATCCGCGATGTCGAGCCAATGGCAGTGATCGATGAGGTCGGTATCGATCCAGTGTGCGGCAAGATGCTTCATGAGGGCGGTCTTGCCCACGCCGGTCCACCCAACGATCTGCAACGGCTGCTCGCGGGCGTCCCGCCGGACGACGCCTTCGGACCGTGACCCGAAGAGATGAGCACGGATGAGGTGTTCATCTGACGATCGCCCGAACAGAGCCTCACGGGGCCGGCGGCGCTCGGCCTGCTCGATACGGCGCTGACGGTGTTCGTAGACATGGTCGGGCGCAGGGTTGAGTGAGAGGTGCGGCGTCTTCGTCATGAAGAGCGTGGGCGTCGTCAGCTCATCGGCGTATTGCTCGGGAAGATGCCGGAGTGCACGCCGCGCTTGGCGGACGGACTCGGTGACCGGCTGGTCGCGCATTCGGGCCCCGCACAGATTCTGATAGAAGCTTGCGCAGAATTCGGCCGCCGCAGCCACCGTGATCGGCTTCCGCATCCCAAGGACGGCCGGAACCCCGTGCGAGGCGACGTGATACGCGAGGTTCGCCCCACGGTCGCCCACGGCTGAGTTGCACGCGTTCAACACGATGACCTGCACGCCGCTGGCCACGACCACTTCGGCAAGACGCTTGGCAGGCACCGGATTCGGGCCGAGCCACGAGCCGCCACGCAAGATGTCGGGGGGTCGTTCGAACAACAGCAACGCCTGTTCCCGTTCCTCGCCGTCGACCTGGACGGTGTCGAGCAGACCATGCATGTCCAGATGCAGGATCTGCACCGGCTCGCCGATGGTGAACTGTCGTTGCAGACGGGTGGCCATCGCCTCGAAGGTTCCGCTGCGAAGAACTGTGATCTTCGGTTGTGAGTATTCGCCTTGCTCCGTCGCCCGGAGGACTGGCCCGAGCACTGCACGGGGCGGAACGTCATGAAGCGTCGGCCGTGCTGTGACGAAGAGCATTCGAAGCACGTCCTCGCTCGATGGCGCTGGCGCGTACTCCTGGTTGCCCTTGATTCGGCGCACGATTGCCGCGTCCTGAAAAGGACCGGACTGGCTCCGGCAGAGTGCTTCCCACGGGTATCGATGGAACGATTCGTCGCCGATGATCGAGATTTGCTTGAGCCCCGCTCCGGCGCGTTGCAGTCGGCGAAACTCACTTTCGGCTGCGTCCTGGAGCCGTGTCGAAAGCGCATCCCGGATCGCAGCTTCGCCTTCCTTCTCGAATGCATCGCTCACGCCGGTGAGGTCGTGGATGCCGCCGTTCTCGAAGATGAGGATGGCCGCCGAGTCTCCCGAGTCGATGATCGACAGTCGCTCACGAGACATGTTCGGCTCCCGGTTGAGTCATACGCTCGGCGATCCATTCGCAGAAGTGATGCTCGCCGTGGGCGAAGCCTCGCGTCTCGACATCGCAGCTGTCCCATATGTCCATGGGGCCGATCACGGTGTGGATCGGGTAGGCGGTCCGACGCGGGAGTCCGATCCCGTACCCCGCCATCGCTCCAAGGCCGACCGCCACGAACTCCCAGTGACTCATCAAGGTGGCCCACGATCTGAACGGGTCGGCGTCGGGAGCGAGGTCCCGAGCCGTCGCCTTTTTCCACTGGTTCCTCAAATACTGGCCCACGTTCTCGGTCACATCGAACTGATCCCAGATCGGGTCGTTGGATCGAAAGTACGTCTTTCCGCGCTCGTCGACTCCGCCGGCCAAGCCCACCAGATCGAACACGTTCAGATCGCCGAGAGTCGTGTCGGTCGCATCCGGTTCGCCGAACACGTCGGGCATGCCGTCGTAGTGGAACGTCCCGGAAGTCGGGTCGAAGACCCACTGACCGACCCGATAGACGTCGGCCAGGAACGCGGGTGCGATCTGATAGTCGGCGTCTTGCAGAGCAAGGTAGATCCTCCCTGCACACGTCGACTTCCGGCGACTGCGAGCGCGATTCACCGTGCGGTACGTGCGGTCATACGCGATGATCTCTTTCACCTCCTTCTTCGCGGTGTAGCCGTACAAATCGATCGGGCCCTGCTCGAAGTCATGCGGCTCATGGTCCGATAGACCCTGCACGTCTTCGGGGGAGAAGACCGGCTTGACGATCGACGTGGCCGACCGCGTCTTCGCCCGACTGAGCACCGCACCTGCGAGCCCGAGGTCGATCCCGCTGAACGCGAGGTCGGCCTGGTCGTTGCCGAGCCTCCTCCTGAGGCGTGTAAAAACGGTCGGCCGCAGCTCCGAACGCTCGCGTACGGCGTTCGCGGCTGCTTCGGCGCGGGTGGGGTCGGCGAGACGTCCGTACGCCATAGCCCCCTTCCGCCCTTCGCCGTCGCTCGCGTGTTCCTTCACAAACACCTCGTACGTGTCCTCGATCAAGCCGGTCTTCGCTGCGTGACAGATTCGAAGGGACTTCGTCTCCTTCTTGGTGCCGGCCTCGACCCGGACCTCTACCTCGACCACGATCCCGATGTGGGTGAAGAAGCCGTGGAGGTCGCCGATCATCCGGCCAAGCGCGTCGCCCGTGCTCTTGATCGGGTTGAGCGTCTTGGCGGACGACAACGATCGGGCGAATACGAGATCGCCGACCCGGGGGTCCCACGAACCCTCCGTCATTCCGTCTGGCGGGAGCGAGGGATTGCCGATCTCACGATTCCTGGGCATCGCTCGCTGCTCCTTTCGTCGACACGAAAGCGTGTGCGGGCCACCTGCCGCGGTCCTCGTCTGGTACGGCGCCATGCGATGCCAGCGACGTCATGGCATCGAGCGCGGCGTCGACAGAGCCGACGATGCCGCTACCAAGACCCAAGATCTCCACCGACCCCCGACGCGGCTCGAGCACCGGAGCGAGTTCGTTGGCCGCATCGGTCCAGGAGGCAAGATGCGCTGCCGCGGCCAACACCATCGCCGTCGTTCGACGATGGACCTCGGCGACTCCCGTCCGGATGTCCACCAGTACGGCATCGCGTTCGATCTCTGCCAGAGTCATGTCTCCGGCTGCGGTCGCCGCCAAGCAACGCGCCGCACGCCACGGGGGGTTGGTCGGCAGATCGCTCGAGAAAAGCTGCAGCTCCTCGTGAGCGACGTCGAGTGTCCCATTCATCCAGTGTTGAAGGAAGCGCTGCACACCGTAGCCCTGAAAGGCGTCCGTGATTCCGTGCCGAAGACCGAAGTCGTAGACGACTTCCGGTGTCGGACCATCGTCGCGTCCTCCGGTGATCCGAAGTGCAGCCCACAGCAGCTGAAGTGTCCACTGCGTCCGAACGCTGCCGTTCACTACCACTTCGCGCCGCACCGAATCGAAGGTGTCGGTGGTGGCCCGTGGAGCGCGGTCGATGATTGCCTGGAGCAACGAACGGAATCGAACGTCGGCCCGTTCTTCGGGCGAGTCGATCCTGCGGGCGACCACCTCGAAGTCGTCGTAGGTGAGCCGCTTCGCCCCGATCTGATCCAGATACATGTCGACCTCGAGACCGAACATGAGCGCACCCACGCGGTCGTCTCCGAAGTCCGGCGTTGCCTCGGTCAGCGATACGCAGGTGGCGTGGTCATCGGCGGTCCGCGCGGCGCGGAAGAGGCATCGTGCAAACCACGACTTCGAGAATGTGGACAGCCTCGTGATGTCGATCTCGGAGAGCATCTGAAGACGGACGACGTCTCCGGCCACCTCCTCCGCTTCGGGGAGTCCGGCGGCCGCCGCGGCCGCCATTCGATCGACGTCGTCTTCGTGTTGTGCCCGACCGAACGCTGCCTTTCGGTGAGCGGCACTCATCTCGAGATCACCCATCTGGGCAGCCGTCGTTGAGAGGGCGATCAACACATCGATCGGTACGTCTCGACCAGCGGCCTCCAACAGCTCGACGGCGAGCGAGAAGGCGCCGTGGGCCTCGGCGAATGCGAGAGCCCTGGTGAGTGCTTCGGCATCCTCGATCAGCAACGCATACGCGCGGTCGGTGTCGACCGCGACTCCCGCGTGATGCAACCACCGGACCCGAGACGTCGGCGAGGCGCCATCCGATTCGGCGAGCGTCTTTGCTAGGAGCGTTCGGCGACGGGACGACAGGGCGGAGACGAACGCGTCACGCGTGAGGACGTGATCGAAACGAAATCGACCGTCGGGAAGTTCGATGATTACGCCACGGCGCATCGCTCGTTCGAGCTGTACGAGAATCCGCATCTCGTCGATGCCCATGAGATTGGCGAGGCGTATCGAGTCGAACTCGAGACCGACAAGGCCCGCTACTCCGAGTGGTTCGAAGAGGTCTTCGTCGATTCGGTCGCGAAGCGATCGAGCGAACGTCTCTTCGGTCGAGTTCGTCGATGTGAGGAGGTCAGCCGGCGCTTCGAGGGATCGACATACCGAATCGGCGACGAGCGGGATTCCGCCACTCGCCACGACAAGCTGTCGAGCGAAGTTCCGAGAGTGGATCCGCGACGCTGACGGGAACCGCCGACGGACGAGTTGCGCCGTCGTCATCTCGTCGAACGGTTCGAGTGCGACGTGGATTGCGGCGCCCGACTGAAGCAGCGATGGCATCACCTCCGCCCATGTCGTGCCTCGGACGGGGGGCCGGGTCGTCGCAACGAGCAGAACTCCCGGTGGGAGGCCGCTTGCGAGAAATCGAAGAAGCATTGCCGACTGGCTGTCCGCATCGTGGAGATCTTCGAGAACGACGGCCACCGGTGTGTGCCGAGCAAGCTCGGCGAGTGTTCTGGACACCTCGTGCCAGAACATCAAGCGGGCCACACCGGGGTCCGACGAGTCGGCGAGGCTGACGATGTGCGGCTCGAGCTCGGGGATGGCGTCGATGAACGGTTCGTAAGACAAGGAGTCACGTGTGAGCCCGGCACCGCTGCGCACGACGCAATCCGAGTCGGCGAGGCCGTGAGCGAACGCCTTAACGAGCTCGCTCTTCCCCATGCCCGCGACGGCTTCGACGACGACGACGTTGCCCCGACGCGACGAACCCAAATCGATCAGCGCCTGATCGAGCGCGTGGAGTTCGCGAGAGCGGCCGACAAAGGCTTTGGATGGCGGCAGCAGCGGCGAGGACATGGCGTGAATCAGCGCGTCCGAAGACTCGCCCGAGTTGTCGACATCGTGCACGGCGAGTGAGTCGTCGTCCTGGCGAAGGATTGCCAGTTCGATTCGGTCGAACTCCGTTCCCGGTTCGATGCCGAGATTCTCGCGAAGCGCGTCCCGGCATCGAGCGAGCGTGTCGAGAGCGGCGTCTTGGCGTCCGAGTCGATAGAGGGCGCCGGCAACGGCAGTGACGAGGCGTTCATTCGTGAGGTCATCGACTGCCGCAGAGACAATCTGTCGCTCCAGATGCGAAAAGTGCTGGTGATCCGTCGCCAGCGCAACCAGCTCCCACCCCACCGAGCGGTTGACCCGTGCTTCCTCGCCCGCCGCAAGAACTCGAGCGATGTCGACCCGCCCCCCGAAGGGATCAAAGCCGTCGTCGGGCTCCAGGACGTTGACAATCTGTCGGACGTCGCGAGCCTTCACCGCACTGTCCAGGGTCCACAGATCGACGGACACCTCGTTGGTGAATCTGTATCTGCCGCTGTCGAGATTGATCGTGCCGCCGGTGTCGCGGTTGATACGACTGACCATCTTCTGAAGCGCATTTCGCTTTGACACGTCGCCGCCGTAGAGCGCGTCGAGGGCTTCGTCGACCGTCACGCCACGGGGCCCGGTAGCGACGACGAGCGCAACCAAATCCGAGGCGCGTTCGCCGAGCCGGACGCGACCGTTCGCCGCTTCGACGCTGATGCCATCGATGCACCGAACCTGCGCCGCCATGTCCCGCCCCCACCTGCGCGTTCACTCGTTTCCGCTAGTAGTTGACCACACCCCAACGACACCGTTCAAACGGCGGTCAGGGTGCAGTCAGCGCCAGGTCAGTGACGTTGGCGACGGTGACTCGTATGACAACGACGATCACCCGAACGGCAATGCGCGACCCGATCGAGCGACTCTGGCATCTGCACGCGACCACGGTTCGGCGATGGCTTCGATCTCGATGTGGATGCCCATCGACGGTCGATGACGTGTTGGCGGAGACCTTTGCAGATGCTGCCCGAGCGGTCGGACGGGGAACGTCTGTGGAAGTCGGTTGGCTGATGGTCGTGGCGCGGCGGCGACTGGCCGACCATTGGCGGCGACAGTCACTCTCCGAACGAACGAGCGAGGCGCTACGGGCCGAACGCCCTTCCGTTCACGGCTCGACGCTCCAGCTCGTCGATGACGATGTCATCGCCGCTCTGATGACCTTGCCGCTCCGCCAGCGGCGCGCCCTCGTGTTGCGGTACCTGAACGACATGACCGTCGGGCAGACCGCAGAGGCGCTCGGGGTCAGCTACCGCGCCACAGAATCGCTGTTGAGTCGAGCTCGGTCGAACATGGCTCGCGCCTACAGCGCCCAGCGTTCGCTGCTCGTCGGGGGCGCTCCCCATTCATCCTGAGGGCGGGTCTGTCGATCGTTTGGACAAGACATTCAAAGGATGGACCCCTGATGACTTCCCGCACTCTTTCGCTCTTGACCTTCGTACTTCTTGTGATCACGGCATGCGGTTCGGACGCTGCGCCCGAAGCGCTTCCGCTCACGGACACCGGCGACGCCGTCGCCGTGTCGACGACCGTGACGCAGTCCGCGCCGACCACCGCCGCGCCGGAATCGACCACGGCGGCTCCCACCACCTCAGTCGCACCGACGACGACGGCTGCGCCGGTGGTTTCACAGCCTGTCGAGGTCCTCGACGTCTGCGAGAGCGAGCGTGTCTCGGTCGTTGTACCCGATGGCTGGTTCGACCGCGAGTGCGAGGAGTTCTCGCCCGCCCCGTTCCCGGCGCCGGGCGAGGCTGATGGCCGCGAGTGGGTGAGCGAGATGTACGTCGGATTCGTTGCGAACCGCACATACAGCCAGGTGGTCGAGTGGAACGACATCACCGAGACGGTCCTCGCCTCCGAACAGTTGACCGTCGACGGCCTTTCGGCCACCCGATTGACCCTCCGCCATGTCTGGTGGGACGACGGCGAGATCACCCGGGTCATCGTCGACGCGGGCGACGGCGTGGTCGAGATCACCGCCTACATGTTCGCCGACAGCAACGTGACCGACGGTTCGATCGACGATCGATACGCCATCACACTGGCCGCCCTCGACGAGATGCTGGCGACCATCGAGATCGACGAAGGTGTCGTCCCCACGGGAGGCTCGGCGTCGGTGTCTTACACGCCGATCGGTTGCGCAACCGGAGAGTTCTCCGTCCTCGTGTCGGCCGGTGACGCCTCCGGAGCGGTGGTCGATGCGGTCTACATCGACCTGCCGGGCGACAACGACGTGTACCGCCCGGCGTCCGAAGACGGAACATACGAAATCCCCCAGTGGACGGGCAACAATGACGTCACGGCCCATGCGTCGATCAGTTCCGCCTACGGATCGCAGACGGTCACGTTCGCCAATCCGTGCATCGGCTTGTTCAACAACACGAGCTACCAGATCTGCAGCGATGATTCGGTTGCCATCGCCTACCCGAATGAGCTCGACAGCAACGTCGACCTCGGCTTGAGCCCCGCCGACACGTGCGCCTTCTTCCGGTACGGCCCCGCCGAGAACGATCCCGCCGTGGTCGTCACCGAACACATCGGCCAGTCGTCGCTCGACGTCGAAGCCGCAGTGCTTGTCGGAGGCGGCTGGATCGACGACCAGCCGGAGGCCCAGGGCGGCCCGGACACCGCGTTCAACCTCTTCGCCGACACGGATCAGACCGACCTCATCGGGCGGGCCTGGATCGTGAGCGCCCCCGACGGAACGTTCTGGTCGATGGTCACGACCGACCCGCTCGGACTCGTCGTCATCGACGACATGCAACAGCACGTTGCCTTCGCTGCTCCCGAGTGAGCACGTTGCCTTCTCTGCTCCCGAGTGAGCACGTTGCCTTCTCTGCTCCCGAGTGAACGCTGCGTTTCGATCGCCGCTCGAGTGCGGGCGGATCCGCGAGACTTCGGACATGACCAATCGTCCGGATCGTGGGTCCGCCCAACTCGAGTTGGATCGTGAACGTAGCTTCGGCGGTGTGGGAGTCGTCGTCGATCGAGACATCCAGGTCATCGACCTCGCCAGCGCCGACGATCGACAGAGCGAGATCGATGAGCAGATTTGGGAAGCTGCCGCCGAAAACGGGTTCTTCCAGGTGACCGGTCATGGCATCCCCGCCACCCAGATCGACGAGGCCTTCGCTCTTGGCGAACGGTTCTTCGCTCTGCCCTCCGACACGAAAGCTCAGCGGACCATGCCGAAGGGCTCGAACGCCGGGTGGGAGTCGAAGTCTCAGAAGCGGCCCTCGACCGGGGTGCTCGACCAGAAAGAGTCGTTCCAGATCACCCGGACCCGGATGGACGAGCACGACTTGTGGCCCACCGATGACGAGCTCGCCGGATTCGTCGAGGTGATGCTCGCCTTCGAGCAAGCCAACTGGGAGCTCGCGATGCGGATCTTGTCGAGCATCGCCCGGATGCTCGGATTCGATGAGAGCTTCTTCGCCGAGCGCCACGACCCGGCCTCGCCGGACTACCAGAGCACGCTTCGTCTGCTCCACTACTTCCCGCTCACTGAGCACGACCTCGGCGTCGATGTCTGGCGGGCAGGAGCACACACCGACTACGACTGCCTCACCTTGCTCCATCAGCGACCCGGGCAGCACGGGCTACAGGTGTGCCCAGGAGCCGACGCAGCCGACCCGAAGGTTCCGCTTGGATGGACCCCGATCGAACCGAGCGCCGGGGTCGTCACCTGCAACATCGGCGACATGCTCATGCGCTGGAGCGACGACCGCTTGCCCTCGACGCTGCATCGGGTCGTCGCCCCGACCGAGCCCACAGATTCCCGCTATTCGATCGCCTTCTTCGCGCAAGCTGATCGAGACGCCGTCATCCAGGGCCCGGCCAAGACGCACGACCCGGTCACCGCGCACGACTTCCTTCAGCAGCGGATCCAGGCCAACTTCGTCAGCGGGTCGTGAGGGTCACCGCTTCTTGTCGATGCAGCGGAGGACGAAGGTGTCGCGCCGGACTTCGCCCGTTCGCTCGTTGAATCCGAACGACCCGCGTGCCTGGATCTTCGATCCATCCGCGCCGGCCCAACGATCCATGAAGCGAGTGTTGAAGTTGTTCTTGTTTCCAACAACCGCCTCGGTGCCGTTGACCAGCGTGTAGCCGTCGCTGGTTGTCCCACTGCGCTTCACCTGCGCCACGAGGTTCCCGTTCTTCTGGATCCGTTCGCGGATCACGAGGCTGAAGCTGATCACGTGGAGCTCGCCAGTGCACGGGTTGATGTCCTCGAAACTGAATTCGACCTCGAACGGCTCGACCGGCTGTGCAGCAGCGGTACTGCTGAGGGCAGTCGCCCACAGGAACATGGCCATGCCAACGGCAACGATTTTCTTCAACATGATGGCTTCCCTTCTCCGCCCGACCGTCGAGAGGATCTCGTGCATCACTGGGTGTATCGCTCAGGGGCCGCCGAATCGGTCGGTCTGTCTTGTCCGGACATGCGCCTGTGCCCTCGATGCTGGCCTAGCGTCGCGAGTGCATGACTCCCGCGACCATCGATCGGAGTCCGATCTCGAACGACCGATCATCGCCGAACACGTCAGCATCGAGGTCGTCCCACGCCTGCGCAAGGGCCGGATGGGCGGCCGGGTCGATTGCGTCACGCACCGAGTCGACCATCTCTGTCGTCGACATCTCGGCTGCTGCTACCGCACACATTGTGTGCCCGATTACGAAGCTTGCCGCGGCATTGACGAACGCGATCGCATCGCTGGTCGACACGCCCGAACGTGAAAGCACACCGACGGCTCGGTCGGCGACGCGCAGACCTGCCTCACCGCGGTTCGGTCTCGTGCCAACCAAGGGAACGGTGTTTGGGTGGCGTAGCAACGCCGCTCGCATCGCTTGTCCGAGGGCAACCAGAACATCTTCGGGGGACGCCTGAGGGTCAGGCTCGGGGAGGGCGAGGTCGGCCCACACCGCTTCGACCACGCCGTCGAGCAATGCGGCCTTGTTCGGAACGTGGTTGTACGCCGCCATCGGGTCGACGCCGAGCTCGCTACCGAGAGCCCGCATGGTGAGCGCGCGTACCCCGTCGCGGTCGACGATGGCTAGCGCCGCCGAGATGATTCGCTCGCGGGTGAGTGTGCGTGGGCTCAGGTCCAGTCCTTGGGTTCGGCGAGGCGGAAGCGCCACGCCGACAGTACTGCGGCGGTCAGTGAGACGCAGAGGAGCACAGCGATGGGCCCGGCCACGTCGGCGAGGCCTCCACCGTCGAGGATCACCGCGGTGTATCCCTGCATCGCCCAATGTGCGGGGCTGATCGGGGCGAGTGTCTGTGCCCAACCGGGGAGGGTGTCGACGGGTGCGAGGGTGCCGCCGAGGCCGCCGAAGAGCATCGCGCCGACGTTCGTCCCCGCCGACAGTTGATTGATCGAGCGGAACATGGCGATGGCAGCCATCGAGACGGCGACGAGCATCACGGTGGAGGCGACCATCACGGCCAGGAGTGCGACGAGCGAGCCTTCGATGTCCAAACCGAACAGCAGCGCCCCGAGCCCGAAGAGCACCGCCGTTTGGGTGAAGATCACCGTCGCCGGCGGGAGGAGCTTGCCGATGAGGATCTCCGTCGTCGACGCAGGGCTCATGCGGAGTCGTTCCCAGGTCCCCCAGCCGTGTTCTTGGTAGAAGGCGATCCCGAGGTACACGACACCGAAGAGGCTGAACAAGACCGCCATCCCGGGGACCACCTGTTCGGCTCCCGAGACGTCCGTACGGCCATCGGCCTCGAGTGCAGCCCGGCCCATGCCCTGAAGAAACGTGATCATGAACAGCGGCATGATGGTCATGGCGACCGCGGGGCCGGGATCGGCCGCCGCGAGCCGGAGGTTGTGGCCGACGATCGCCACCATTCGTTCACGCGACATGAGCAACCTCAGTGCTGTCGTGGTCGGCGACGAGTGCTTCGAAGAGCGTGTCGAGATCGTGGCGCGGTGTGTTGGTGGCAGCGGCGAGTTCATTGATCGTGCCGCGGTGGCGGATCACCCCACCGGTAAGGACGGCGACCGTCGCGTTGAGTTCGACGATCTCGGGCAGGTAGTGGGTCGTGTAACAGACAGCGCACCCTTCGTCGGCCACGCGGCGTACTGCGGCCAGAATTTGGGATCGGCTCGTGACGTCTGCGCCTACGGTCGGTTCGTCGAGGAACAGCACCCGGGGTTGGCCGATCATCGCCATGGCGGTGTGGAGTCGCCGTTGCTGTCCTCCCGACAAGAGGCCGGCTCGGGTGGACAGCAACTCCTGGAGGTCCATGCGGTTGGCGAGATCGTCGATCGCAGCGTGTCGGGAGCGGCGGCCGAGGCCGGCGAGGCGTCCGTAGAAGTGCAGGTTCTGGGCGACGGTGACCGTCGGATAGATCCCGAGGGTTTGTGGCGCAACACCGATCGCTGATCGTGCCGATCGGTTGGCGATCGGATCTCGGCCGTCAACTTTCACGTGGCCGTCGTCGAGCGGGCTGATGCCCGTGGCGACAGAAACGAGAGTGGTCTTGCCGGCGCCATTCGACCCGAGCAGGGCGGTGATCTCGCCGGCGGCGATGTCAAGGTTGACACCGTCGAGGACGTGGTGGTCGCCGAAGGATTTGTGGAGGTTCGTGAGTGAGAGCATGACCCGCCTTCATGGATGTCTACGTTGTAGAACTATAGAATCTACAACGTAGACATCGATGTCAAGTGGTTTTCGATCCCTGTGGCCTAATCTCCCGCCATGCACGCGAACATCGTGGTCATCGGGGGCGGGGTCATCGGGTCGAGCGTGGCGTACCACCTCGCGCAAGCGGGGGTCGACGGTGTGGCGCTGGTCGACAAGGGAGCGCTCGACGAGAACGACGGGTCCACCTCGCACGCGCCGGGCGGCCTGCGCACGCTGACCGGCTCGCACTTCTTCACCACGCTCGGCCGCAAGTCTCGAGAGGTGTACGACCAGCTTCCGCTCGCCGAGCCCGGCAAGGAGCAGTTCTGGCGAACGGGGCTCATCCAGGTCGCCAACACGCCAGAGCGCCTCGACTCCCACAAACGCCTCGCCGAGATGGGGATGTCCGAGGGCATGGAGGCGCACATGGTCTCGCCCGCCGAGATCGCCGACAAGCTTCCGATGGTCGACGCCGCGACGATCGAAGGCGGCGTATGGATTCCGTCATCGGGAAGCGTGAAGACCAGCCGAATCGCCCACTCGATGCAACAGATCGCCGAGGCGACCGGCCGGGTCACGATGCACCCCCACAACGAGGTGATCGACATCGAGGTCGTCGACGGCAGGATCGTCGCCGTCGTCTGCTCGGGCGACGCCGGCCGGATCACCTGCGACCAGGCGATCGTATGCACCAACATCTGGTCGCCGTTGTTGGCCGAGAAGACCGGCACCGTCATGCCGCTGTTCCCCGGTCAGCACCAGTACATCCACACGACCCCGCTGCCGATGCTCGCCGACGCCAAGACCGACGTCGAGATGCCGATCGCGACCTTCGACGACCTGTCGATCTATTTCCGCCAGCACCTCGATCACCTCGGCATCGGTAGCTACGACCATCCGGCGATGCTCGTCGACCCGAAGGACCTCCCGAAGACGGCCAAGATGCCATTCACCGCCGACGACTTCACGGCGGCGTGGTCGAAGATGCAGCACCACATGCCGCCCCTCGCCGACGTCGAGATCGATCACGGCTTCAACGGCATGTTCTCCTTCACCGTCGACGACCATCCGATCATGGGCGAGACGACCGTCAAAGGCCTGTGGGCGGCAGTTGGCGCGTGGCTCTCATTCGCCAGCGAGGTCGGCGCGGTCATGACCCGATGGATGACCACCGGCGACCCCGGCATGGACGTTACGCCCGCGCACATCGATCGCTTCCACCGCCACCAGTCCAACCGCGAGTTCCTCTGGCGTCAGGCCGGCTACTTCTACGAGATCGGATTCGAAGACCTCCACCCGTCGGCCGTCGCGTCGTCGGTCCGGGGCCTGCGCCACGCTCCGTATCACCATCGCCTCGAGGCCCTCGGAGCCGAGTTCGTGCCGATCGCCGGGCAGGAGACGCCGCTCTGGTATTCGTCAAACGACGGACTGGTCGCCAAGCATGCCGACCAGATCGTGGAGCGGACCGGCTACGACGCCATTGGCTGGACGCCGACGATGGCGGCCGAGCATCTCGAGATGCGCGACAACGTCGGCCTCGTCGACTGGTCGGCAGCAATCGGGCCGATCGAGGTGTCGGGACCCGGTGCACTCGAACACCTCCAGTGGCTGTGCTCGGCCGACATCGATCTGCCCGTCGGCGGCGTCGCCTATTCGCTCGTGCTCACCCCATCGGGCAGGATCGCGCGGGACGTGACGGTGGCCCGCCGCAGTGCCGACACCTGGTGGATCCTCACCGGCAAAGGCAACCTTCCTGCCGAGATGGCGATGTTCTCCTCTCACGCACCCGACGATGGCACCGTCACCTACCGCGACCGCAGTGAAGAACTGGTCGCCATCGGATTGTGGGGTCCCAACAGTCGAGCCGTGCTCGAATCGGTCACGCACGACGACGTCTCCAACGACGCCTTCGGCTGGTACACGATGCGAGACATCGGGGTCGGCATGGCGCCCGTCACCGCCCTTCGGTTGTCGTACGTCGGCGAGCTCGGCTGGGAGCTGTATGTGCCCCAATCGTTTGCTCTCCACGTTTGGGACACGCTGTGGGAGACGGGCCGGGCCTTCGACATGCCGGCCGTCGGCGCGCAGACGGTGTTCTCCGCGCGCATCGAGAAGGGCTACCGACTGTGGGGGAGCGACCTCACGCCCGAGTACACCCCGGCCGAAAGCGGCGTCACCTGGGCGATGAGCAAGACCAAGGATTTCCACGGCAAGGCCGCCGCGCTCGCGGCGCCGGTGCGTCGCAAGGTGTCGACCCTGCGCTTCGATGACGCCGATGCGGTGGTCTACGGGTGGGAGCCACTGCTGATCGGCGATGAGGTGGTGGGCTACGTCGCCGGCGGCGAGTACGGCCACAACGTCGGAGCCTTCATCGCCCACGCGTTTGTGCATGCCGAACACGCCACCGAAGGCACCGTGGTCGAAGTGCAGCGCACCGGCCGACGCATGCCCGCCTCGATCGTGACCGGCCCGCTCTTCGACCCGACGTCGGAGCGACTCAAGTAGGTCTGGGGAGTCGGTCCGGGGTCAGACCCTCGACACGATCTCCTCGTCGAAGCGCGCGAAGTTCTCCGCACGTTCCGCAGCGGTCTCGCCAAAGCTGAAGTCCGGCACGATCACCTCGTCGAATCCCGCAGCGCCCCATTGCCCAATCGCGTCGATCACCTTCTCGGGCGATCCAGCGAGCGACATCTCCGCCCGTGGGCCACCGTCGATCTCCTCGATCACTGCCTGGTCGGAGGTGAGTGTGATCATTGCCTGGACGGACTGATGCTTCGTCGAAGGATCGACCCCAACCCGTTCGCACGCCGTCGTGAAGATCGCCCGTCGTTCTGCGGCGATTGTGGGCTCGCCCCACGTGTTCCACTCCTGGGCATGGGTCGCCGTGATGCGACACATGCGCGGCCCTTTCGTCCCCACCACGATAGGCAAGACGTCTTGGATCGGGCTCGGATCGGAGGGAGCGTCGGTGATCGTGTAGTGGGTTCCGTCGAACGTGGTGCGGTCGTCGTCGAGCAGCGACCGGATGATCTGAATCGCCTCCTCGAACCGGTCGACCCGCACCTTCGGCGGCTCGAGCTCGATGCCGTACGCCCGGTGTTCGTTGACCTGCCAACCGGCACCGAGCCCGAGCACCATCCGGCCGTCAGAGACGTGGTCGAGGGTGACGGCGCGGTTGGCGAGCACGGCTGGATGATGCACCGACGTGGGCGACACGAGCGGTCCGACCCGGATCGTCGACGTCACGGCCGCGACGGCAGGGAGAATCGACCAAACCTCGTGGACGTCACCTTCCGAGAACGACTCATCGCCGGTGTTGGGCATGTAGTGATCGGCAAACCAGAACCCGAACCAGCCCCGGGTGTCGGCCCAACGAGCGAGATCGAGAACCTCACCCACGGATCGACTCGGAGCAGGCCAGACAGAGAACTTCACATCGATAGCCTGCCTCATCTCTCAGCCGGCGACCGATTCGTTCCGCGCGCACAACGCCCAATTCTGACACGACAGGGACGGGATCCCCCGTGGATCGAGGTTGTCGACCTGTCAGACTCCCTACGTGGAACTCGTGGACGTGGCCTATGCGAGTCCGTTGCACCAGTCGCTCCCCGCAGAAGTCGTGCTCCTCCACGAACTTCGGGACCGAATGGGTCCTACGCACCTGGCTGCAGCTCAGCGCCCCACGTTCGGCGTGCTTCTCCTGATCCACAACGGGGTCGGAACGCATACCGTCGACTTCGACGAGATCGAGTTGCGGCGAGACCGAGTTGTGTTTGTGCGACCGGGCCAAGTTCAGCGGTGGCAGCCCAGCCGCACCGTCGAGGCGATTGCGGTCCTCGCCCAACCCGAACTGTGCCGGACGGCAGCCTGGTTCCCGGGCGACGTGGCATACCGCGATCTCGACCACGACGGGGCTGCATCGATGAGCGCACTCACCGCCACCCTTCAGCGGACCCAGAAGGACTTCCGAACCGATTCGACGACCGTCCGGCTTGTGTCCGATCTCGTCTCGGCGATGCTCGGAGTCTTCGAACGGGCGGCCACGCCGAAAGCCACGACAAATCTCCCGGAGGCCTACGTCGCTTTCCGCCACGCGGTCGAAGCGGACCTCGCTCGGAGCCGCGACGCACGGGACTTCATGCGAGACCTCGCGTGGTCGGAGCGCACGATCAATCGCGCCTGTCAGCAGGTCACCGGCCGGACGGCC
>JAHDDK010000101.1 GCA_020629375.1 Acidimicrobiales bacterium | reverse complement strand
ACCCTCATTCTCAAGGAGACCCACCCAATCCAGAACAACGTCTCTGGGATCTACAACTAGCGAGCCGGATGAGGCGAAGGCGACGAGAAGACGAGAAGCCGTCCGCCCTCACACGACCGGCGACTCGAACAGCACGCTCTGGGTGGCTTTGTCGACGACGACTGGGGTGTCGAAGAACTCGACTGTGGGCGCCTTTCCGTACTTGGCGGTGACGCCCTCGAGCCAACCGTCATTGAACTTCGCTTCGGCGCTGGCCCGATCCCGAAACCAGTACGTCCCGCCCACCGTCAGCCCGTCGTCAGAACGCAGGTAGGCCTTCCAGAGCAAGCCGTCGACTTCGAGGTACGACGGGGCACTGCCTGAGAACATCTCGCGTGCCTCGTGCACCGAGAGCGCCTCTTCCCGAGCCGGAAACCGCACGATCGCCACAGTCATCATGGAAAAGACAGTAGCCAGCGAGACCGGTCGAACGGCCGTCGGGTGATGTCCGAGTCGGTCGCCTTCAGATGACTCGGAACGCGAAACTGGCGTTGGAAGCTGAAGGCCTCCGGTGACTGTCATACCCCCTAAGTAGGTTGGCGTTCATGGTCGGAGTAGGGGCACCACCCCACCACGGCACCCCAACCGGGGACCAGCAACAGGCCTTGTCTGACGCCGAGCTCGACGAGCTCCTCACCGGATTCGGAGCGGTGATCTCCGGCCTGTTGACGCGTGCCGGAATCGCCTGGGCACAGAAAGCCCAACGGCACTTCGCCGGCATCGAACTCGAACTCACCGCCCAACTCAAAAAGTCGGGCGCGTCGGACCACGACATTCGCAACACCTCCACCGCAGGCGGCACCCGCACCAAAGCCTCAGCGAACCGGGCCAAGAAACGTGCCGCCACCGTCACCGCAAACCCCGATTTGGCCGAGGACGTGAAGAACGGTGACTTGCCCGAAGAATCGTTGGACGCCCTCGCCGAGGCATCCGAGAAAACCGGCGGCGACGCCGCCAACGACGAAGAGTTGCTCGAAGACCTCAAGAACACGCCACCCGACCAGGCGAAGAAGACCGTGACTCGGTGGATGGAACGGCGCGACGACCCGAACAACACCCAATCCCGCCACGACCGGCAACGCAACAACCGCCAAGTCAAAACCGGTCGCGACGACGCCACCGGCTGCGAAACCATCACATTGGTCGGCGATACCGAATCGATCGCCGAAATGCGCAAGAAAGCCCGAGCACTCGCGCACAAGCTGTACGCAGCCGATGGCGGACGCGACATCGACCCCCTCAACCACCCGCGTACCTTCAACCAACGCTTGTACGACGCCTACCATCAGCTGATCGTCAACGGCGACAACGGACCGACATCGGTCCGCTCGATGATCCACATCACCGTCACCGTCGACGACACCGCAGAAACCGGCATACGCGCCGCGATGGTCGACGGTGACGGCTACCTCCCGCAATCCGTGCTCGACCGATACCTCTGCAACAGCATCCTCGCCCTCACCGTGTTCAACCAGCAGGGCAACACGCTCTGGCACGGTCAAACCAAACGCAACGCCACCCCCGCACAATTCGCAGCGCTCATCGCACGCGACCAAGGCTGTGTCCTGTGCGGCGCTTCACCCGAGTTCTGTCAGGCCCATCACGTCATCCCCTACAACTCGGCGAAACGCGGACCCACCGACATCGACAACCTCGCATTGGTCTGCGAACACGGCTGCCACCAACGACTCCACGACCAACGCCTCACCCTCTACTACACAACCGGCCCACCAGATCCCGATGATGCCGGCCGGCCGTCCATGACATGGCACACCCGGCCCGCCACCGAAGACGAAATCGCTTCACAACGACCAACTTCCCCCAGAGCACCCGGTCGACACAACCAGAATCGCCCCAACCGCCAGAACCGCAGCCGTTCGGTCCAATCAGCGACGCCAACGCAAGGCGCTCTCGGCATCTGAATGCCGGCGGGGGTCGGATAGCCGAGCGCATCAACCAGATGCGTGTCGTTGACCGCTCAGTCGGTCTCGTTGAGTTCTTCTTTCCAGGTCCGGAAACGCTCATGCTCCGCGCCGGAAGGCCCAGCACCGCCGCCCGTACCGTCGGGACGAAGGCGAAACGTATGAATCCGTGTCAGGTCGTCGGCATGAATGGCGACGTAACGCGAATCGGCCTTCCGAGCGGGTCCGGCGCGCCACAGCAACCACGACCCAATACGCCGCTTGTACATGATGTCGGGCTGGCCAATGTCGGCTCCAGCATCGAGCAAGGCTGGCGGCGCCTCGATCCAGGCGACCGCGGGGATGTTGTAGGTGGCGATCGGCAACGGCGGCAGGTCGGCCGTGTGGACAGGCGTCGAATCGACAGGCCGCTTGTGGGCCGGAAGAGGGCCGTACGTCGAGTCGCTCATGTGTGCAGTCTGGTCGAAATCGTCAGCGGAGCCGATCACCCGACGCCTCCAGCGATCGACCCCCGAGCCACTACCGGTTAATGCGAGCCCACACGAGTTCCTGATCTCAGCTTGCTCGTGAGCGCCTGGACCGAATCGCCTCACTGGCGTATCGCCCGAACGCGGAGAGGTCACCGAGGCGGGTGGGTCGGGCTCGAGCAGCCGCTTCTCACAGCCCGGCGATACGTCGGCCGGGCCTCGACAGTTCGCCGCGCAGAATCCAGGCGATCACTCGATCGTCCAATGGCCCGACGCCGAGCTCTCGACGGAGGTCTGCGTTCTCGTCACGAAACCGATCAAGCGCCGCCCAGCCGGGGCTGCGATCGCTCGTCATTTGCCCGGGCCACATGCGATAGCGCACGAGCGGCTCATCGACGAGCACGGGCTCGCTCACACGCATCAACCGGATCCAGCAGTCCCAGTCGGCGAAGTAGGTCAGGTCTCGCCAGCCGCCCACCGATCGAAGGAGTTCTGTCGTGACGAGGATCGAGGACGGTCCGGCGGGTACCGGATTGTGGCAGAGAAGGCGGCGGATGCAGGTCGACCAACGCGTCGAGGCTCCAAGGGGCGATGACGCGGTCGTTCTCGTCGACCCGAACCGCACCCACCAGGCACCAACCCGGTCGTCCAGCCAGTGCACCGATTTGGGTCTGCAACTTCTCCGGCAGCCACCGATCGTTGTCGTCACAGAAGGCCACATGTTCGGCCTCGACCGCCGCCAGACCCGCAGCTCGGGCCAACCCCTCACCGCTCCATCCGGGGGTGTCGACGACGAATGCTCGCTCAGCGACATCGACGGGTGCGGGCTTCCCGCTGTCGTTGACGACGATCGGGCGGGCGTTCACGCCTTCCTGGGCGGTGACGGCGTCCAACGTGGCGCCAATGTGATCCCATCGGGTTGCCGGAATCACCACGTCGATCGTCGGGAGATCAGCGGTCACCGGTAACCAATCGTCCTGGCCCGGCCAAAAAGAAGATGCGAGCGAGGCGCCGCCGACGTGTCGCTGAGCGTCAACTCGCGTGAAAGGGCTCGCGCCAATCGGGAGGGTCCGCCGACCCTTCCGTCACCCAATGCTCGACGCCTTCGACGATCACGTCGTCTCGAACCGTGTAGAAGCCTGCACACCAGAACACCTCGGGCGGAAGGTCGACCCGCACCTGCGCGGCGACACGCTGGCCACCGCAGAGGACCTCGACGACATCGATCGTCCACCCCTCGGGGTAGGCGCGGTTCATCGCCAGGAATCCCGTGCCGTCGAACACTTCGCCCGTCTCGGTGAATCGAATCCTGGCGTCTGACGCAACGAACGAACCCGCATCGCCCCATCGTCGGGCCTGCATCATCTCGAAGAATGTTCGGACGACCTTCGCCGGATCGGTCATCGCGGAATCGTAGACCTCATCGTGCGATGCAGCGCTACCTCCACAGGTAGGTGCGGGTCCCCCTATCCCCGTCGACAATCGGTACGTGACCCAACCCATCAACGACGACCGTTCGCTCTACGACGAGACGCGATGGCTATTTGCGCTGACCTTCGCGCTGTTGATCAGCCATGAACTCGACGCCATGATTCGCGAGGAGTGGAGACTGCTTCCTGGGTTCGGATCACTCGATGCTGGTCCGGCCGCAGACGTGTTCAACCTGGTCCACGTCCCGTTGTTCACCATGATCGTCATGGGCGTGATGTCGCCTCGGCCATACATCCAACGAATGACCAGCGTCGCTGTCGAGGTCTTCGTGATCGGACATGCCCTTGCGCACGCAGTCCTCCGCAGGACCGCCGAGTACAACTTCGAAGCGCCCGTCGAAACGATCACGGTCTACGGCGCCGCAGCCTTGGCCGCCGTCCACCTGGCCACGTTCAGGCGCTGATGTCCTCGGCGGCCGCATCCAGGCCGAAGTCGGCGATGTGGTCGACCAACTCGGGCCATTCGGGTTCGAGCATCAGGTCGTGGGCGGCGTCGATCACGACGGGCCGCACGCCGTAGGCGGTGGCCAATCGCTCCTGCTCGGCCATCGTGAAAATATGATCGTGCTCGGCAGAGATCACCAAGACGTTCTCGGTCATGGCCGCACGGGGCCGCGGCGGCCGAACGATCATCGAGAGATACGCGACGAACGACTCGTTCTGCATCTTTGCGCCTGCAGTGCTGACCACATCCTGTGGTGTCGAATCGCAAAAGAACTGTTGCCGCACGACGTCGTCGTCTTCGACCAGTTGCCACAAGCTCAACGACAGGTTCATCCGGACGAATCGAATCGGGTCACGACGAGCCGTCCGGAGCGCAGCGCCAATCGCTCCTGTCGTGGGCACCGAGGCGACGAGCACGATCCCGTCTACCGCCCGAGACTCGACCACGCGTTGGACGACGAGCCCACCCATCGAATGGCCGACGACAACCACCGGGCCAGCAACGCCGTCGACAACATCGGTGACGTGTCTGACGTAGGAGCCCATCCGATTCCAGATGCGCTTCGACGACCCCGGAGCGTCGTGACCCGGAAGATCCACTGCGATGACGTCGAACCCGCGCTCGCGTAGCGATTCACTCACGTCCGCCCAACACCAGCTGCCATGCCACGCACCATGGACAAGAACGATGGTGGGCAGCGAGGACATGCCGGGACACTAGCGAAGGGCCAGCTCTTCGGCCGCCGAGGATGGGATGGGACGCCGGCGAGCGACGGGTCTAGGGTTCGCCGAATGGTCAACACCTTGCGGGACGTGGTCATCAGCGGATCGGGCGTGTTCACCCCGCCCGAAGTGATCACCAACGACGAGCTCGTCGAGGTGTTCAACGCGTATGCCGACAAGCAGAACGCTCTCCATGCCGACGCAATCGCGGCTGGCGAAGTGGAGGCGATCCCGTACTCGGATGTCGACTTCATCTTCAAGGCATCGGGTATCGAACGCCGTCACGTGATGGACAAGGCCGGCGTGCTCGATCCTGACGTGATGCACCCGAGGTTGCGACAGCGCAGCGATGACGAGCCCGGGATCATGACGGAGATGGCGGTCGACGCCGCTCGCCAAGCAATGACCAACGCCAGCGTGGACCCAACCCAGATCGATGCCGTCATCTGCGCAGCCTCCAACCACGAGCGGGCCTACCCCGCAATCGCCATCGAAGTCCAAGAAGCGCTCGGCATCGACGGGTTCGGCTACGACATGAACGTCGCCTGCTCGTCGGCGACGTTCGGGATGCAAAACGCGGTCGACATGATCCGGTGCGGATCGGTCGACACGGTGCTGATGGTCAACCCCGAGATCTGTTCGGGCCATCTCGAGTGGCGAGATCGCGACTGCCACTTCATCTTCGGCGACGTTGCCACCGCCGTGATCCTGCAGGCCAAGGAGCTTGCGACGTCCGACGACCAGTTCGAGATTCTGTCCACCAAGTTGCTCACCCAGTTCTCGAACAACATCCGCAACAACAACGGCTTCTTGCGCCGCACCCGTCCCGATGGGCTCGACGATCGACGCGACATGCAGTTCATGCAGAACGGCCGGCAGGTGTTCAAACAGGTCGTCCCGATGGTGGCCGAGATGGTGATCGTCCACTGCGAAGACGAAGGCGTCGACCCGACTGCGCTCAAACGGCTGTGGCTTCACCAGGCCAACAAGGCGATGAACGATTTCATCGGGAAGAAAGTCCTTGGCCGCACGCCGGAGCCGACCGAGCAGCCAAACATCCTCCAGGAGTACGCGAACACGAGCTCCGCAGGGTCGATCATCGCGTTTGCCCAAAATCATGACGACCTCGAACCGGGCGATCTGGCGATCATCTGCTCGTTCGGCGCTGGCTACTCGGTGGGCAACGTCATCGTGAAGCGCCTCTAGTCTCCAACGCTGTCGAATCTCGACTTGGCGATGTCGGGTACCGACCATCGGATGTCCGCTAGTCATGGGTCATGACAGAGCAACTCACCCGTGTGACCGACGAGCAGTGCAGCACTGCGCCTGCGACGTATGACGACCTCAGCGTCCTGATGCTGAACTGCACCCTGACGCGCTCACCCAATCTGTCCCACACCGAAGGACTGATGAAGGTTGCGGGGCGCATCTTCGAGGCGAACGGCGTCGCAACCGAGATCATTCGTCCCGTCGACTACGAGATCCCCGCCGGGCTCAAGCACGACTACGCCGGGCGAGATGGCTACGAGGTCGACGATTGGCCCTCGATCCAGGCCAAGATCGACGCCGCCGACATCGTCATCATCGGAACATCGGTCTGGCTGGGTGAGAAGAGCTCGGTGTGTAACCGCGTCCTCGAGCGGATGTATGGCTACACCCACGACCTCAACGACAAAGGCCAGTACCGCGACTACGGCAAGGTCGGCGCCACGCTCATCACCGGCAACGAGGACGGCGTGAAGCACTGTGCGATGAATATCCTGTTCTCCCTGTCACACATCGGGTACACGGTGCCGCCGCAGGCCGACGCAGGCTGGATGGGCGAAGCCGGACCCGGACCGTCGTACATGGACGAAGGGTCTGGCGGCCCGGAGAACGACTTCACCAACCGAAACACGACCTTCCTCGTGTGGAACTGTCTGCACCTCGCCCGGATGCTCAAGGATGCCGGCGGCATCCCCGCCCACGGCAACCAGCCCGATGTGTGGAAGGCCGGTTGCCACACCGATTTCGCGAGCCCTGAACACCGCCGCTGACGAGCAGCGAACACCTCACCTGTCGACCCGCCCACGGGCCACTGCTACCGTCGCGACGGGGAAAACTGAAGGGGGAAATCCATGGAATCCATGGTGATCGTGTTCTACGGAGCACTGGTTGTCTGGGCAGCGATGCTCGCGTTCGCGTTGCGAACCGCGAAATATCGAACCTTCCTCTGGTTCGGCGTTGCACTCATGGTCGTGTTGAACATCGGGTACTTCGTACGCGGTCAGGCAGAGTCGATTGCGTTCTTCATCAGCATCTACGACGTCCTCGACAACCTTGGGGTTTCGGGCAACGGCGAGCTTCCCGGCGGCATGGCGACGTGCCCGGACAACGCGTGCACGGTTTGGGGCGACCGCTACGAAGCCCACACCTCCTGGGGCGTGGCCTTCCACGATCGTTTTGCGAACGGCCCGTCATCACGAAACGCTTTGCTGTACGGACACATCGGGTTCAACAGCTTGGCGTTCGTCCTCGCACACCTGCAGCTCGCCAAACCCGGGACCGGCGGCGCAGCCAATGCTCGCCGCCATCGACTGTTCGGCCGCATCGGGTTCGGCGCGGTCACGTTCGGAACGCTCTGCGCCGTGTGGCTGTCCACCCAACACACGACCGTGACCGAATACGGAGGCGTCTGGGCAATGCTCGGGTTCTTCTCGATGTCCTTCTTCGTCTACGGAACCGCCGTCAAGACGGTGACGACCGCACGCTCAGGAGACATTGGATCGCACCGAATCTGGATGTTCCGATACTTGGGGGCAATGTGGGGGGCGTTCTGGTTGTTCCGGGTGATGCTTTTCGTGCTCGATCCACTTCTGCGAAATGTGGAGTCGGCCGCGATCCTGATCTGCATCTGGGCCTCGGCTCCGCTGGGTATCGCCATCGCCGAATGGTTCCGAACGCGTCGGCCCCGTCCCGTCATCGATCTGGCCACGGCGGGTACCCGGGATCAGCACGTTGCCGCCACCTGACCGGCGGCGCGCCTGTCCGACGTCAGGTCAGGAGAGGGTCTGACCCTCGGGTTGCACATTTCTCGTCTGTGAAACTGCGATGCCCGGCCACTGCCACCCGCGTCGATCGGGCTAGAACTGCGCCATGGCCGGATTCATCGAGAACCTGACCGGGAAAGCCGCGGCAGACGTCCCGCCTGAAGCGCTGGTCGTCCTCCCGATCGGCGCCATCGAACAGCACGGCCCGCACCTGCCCCTGTCGGTCGACCGGCTCATCGCCGACTCGCTCGCAACGGCAACCGCCGAAGCGCTCCCCGAGGATTCGCCTGTCTGGTTTCTGCCGACACTTCCATTCTCGAAATCCAACGAGCATGCGTGGTCGCCGCTGACAATGTGGTTGACCGAAGGAACGATGTCTGCGGTGCTCAACGATCTCGCCGCGAACGTGGCGTCGGCGGGCATTCGGCGCATCGCCTTCCTGAACGGGCACGGCGGCAATACGACGATGTTGATGACGGCGTGCCGCGAGATTCGGCTACGCCACGGCCTCCTCACGTTCGTGCTCCACGCCTTCCCTCCCCCGGCCTACGTGGCGAGCGCTGGCAACGATGGAGAACCGATCGTTGACGAGCACGGCATGGGAATCCATGGCGGCCACGATGAGACCTCGGTGATGTTGCACCTCGCCCCCGAACAGGTCGACATGAGCGCCGCCGTTCGAAACGTTCCGGAGTGGTTGCTCGACAACCGCCACGTTCGGTTCGGCGGGTCGGTCCCGTTCGGCTGGCTGAGCAACGACTTCGGCGAGTACGGCCACATCGGCGACCCGACCGCGGCGACTGCTGAGGAGGGCAAACGTCTCTTCGACGGCGCCGTCCACAACCTCACCGAACAGATCGACGAGATATTGGCCTTCGACTTTCCGGACCGCGCATGACCACGCACCAGATCATCTCCCCCGACCGCGTAGCACCACCCGCAGCCAACTACGCCCACGCCCGACTCACGAGCCAGGCGAGCCACTGGCTTCACACATCGGGCGTCGTCCCGATTGCCCCCGACGGGACGGTCCCCGCTGCGATCAGCGATCAGGCTGCGGTCGTGTGGGCCAACATCGGCGCCATGCTCGCCGACGCCGAGATGACCTCGGCGGACGTCGTTTCCGTCACGACATATGTGACCCCAGGCCACGATCTCGCGCCCGTGATGGCCGAACGGGACAAGGCACTCGACGGCCATCTCGCCGCGTCGACGCTCGTCGTCGTCCCCGAACTCGCCCGACCGGAGTGGCTCATGGAAATCGCAGTTGTGGCGGCCCGATGACGATGAAGATCTTCCTTGTCTCTGCTACCCAAGCCGACGACGACCTCGTCACCCCGACCCTCGACGCACTCGCCCGCCACGACATCGAACACCTCGATCTCGAAGCGACCGATTTTCGGCTCGCAATGTCGACCGAAGAACGGCGCGCTTACCACGACCCGCCACGCAACCTCATGGCCGACGAGACGGTCACGGCCGCCGAACATGTTCGGACGAGCGACGCGCTCGTCTTCGTTGCGCCGATGGTCGCTGCCACCGTGCCCGCACGACTGAAGGGCTTTCTCGATCGGGTCTTGATCGAAGGAGTCGCATTCAACTTCGACGACGAAGGCGTGTTCCGGCCAGCGATGGGCCATATCCAACGTGTCGGGCTGGTGACCCGAACGCCCCACTCGCGACGCGAACTGCTGGCGCTCCGCGACGGGGCACACCGCACGATCCTGCGGAGCATCCGACTCAACTGCGGCTACACGACTCGCGCCACCCACGTGCGGCTCCAGGCTGGAGACGACGCTCGGACAGCCACCGCAAAGGCCTTCCGTTCGTGGTGATAGACGCGTAGCTACATACCCCAGGGGTTCGTCCGTAGCGGGTTAGCTGTAGATCCCAGAGACGTTGTTCTGGATTGGGTGGGTCTCCTTGAGAATGA
>JAHDDK010000026.1:5414-49789 GCA_020629375.1 Acidimicrobiales bacterium | reverse complement strand
GACCTATTCGAAGATCCACAAGATCGTCGGCTCCGGCAACTTCGTGGCGACGCTCTCCGAGCTCGATTTCGACGGTACGCCGATGGCGGCGATGGACATCTTCCGGCTCGAAGACGGCCTCATCGTCGAGCACTGGGACGTGATGGAAGAGATCGGCCCAGAAGACACCTGGGTCAACTCCGGCAAGTTTTGATCCGAGGAGGTTCCCGGAGCCGGGCGAATCTGCTCAACGGCGAATCGTGATCTGCCGATGTCAGAGGTAACGAAAGGACACCCTGTTCATGTTGCCTCTACTCATCGTGCTCGCCGTCGTGGCGCTGATCGTCTTCTACGGCATCGGTGTGTACAACCGCCTCGTCAAGCTCCGCGAAGCCGCCGCCGGCAGCTTCTCTCAGATCGACGTCCAGCTCGAACGGCGCCACGATCTCATCCCGAATCTCGTGGCGTCGGCGAAGGGCTTCATGGGCCATGAACGTGAGACGCTCGAAGCGGTCATCGCCGCCCGCGCATCGGCAACACAGATCCGTGTCGAGGTCGACGGTGACCCGACGAACCTCGACGCCATGGATCGCCTCGGAAAGTCCGAAGCGAATCTCGGCGGAGCGCTTGGCCGCCTGTTGGCGACCGCCGAGGCGTACCCGGAGCTCAAGGCCGATCGCCACATGAGCGAGCTCATGGAAGAACTTCGCACGACCGAGAACAAGATCTCGTTCGCCCGACAGCACTACAACGAGCGAGTCCGGATGTACCAGGAGTACAAGAAGACGTTCCCGCCCGTCGTCTTCGCTGGAGCGCTCGGCTTCGAAGACGATGCCTATCTCGATCTCGAGGAGGACGGCAAGGTCTCCAAGCGAGATGCCGTCGAAGTGGACTTCGGCGACGCTCGGGCTGCCTGATCCGCTCAGGGCGACGTTCGCGTGAACTACGAAGACCATCAGGAGCTTGCGAAGTCGCAGACGGCGCAGCTGCTCTTCTACCTCGCCGTCGGCACGATCGGCGTGGTGTTCACGACGAGCGTCGCGGCGAGCATGTGGTTCTACGCACGGGTGAGTACGACGGCGGGCCGAAATGCAGCGCTCGTCGCGGCGATGCTGACACTCGGCGCCATCATCTTGTCGTCGATCAGCAAGGGCGCACAGATCCGCCACGGTGGCGGCGAGTACTTGGCCGCCTCGATGGGCGGCTACCCGATCGACCTCACGACGAAGGGGCCGTCCGAACG
Source organism: Acidimicrobiales bacterium (assembly GCA_020629375.1). GTDB lineage: Bacteria > Actinomycetota > Acidimicrobiia > Acidimicrobiales > SHLQ01 > SHLQ01. The sequence goes on along the minus strand of JAHDDK010000026.1, from coordinate 48,567 downwards.
ACAGCTCGTCAACATCGTCGAGGAGATCGCCGTCGCCTCCGGCCTCCCGGTGCCGACGTTGTTCATCCTGCATGACGAGATGGGGATTAATGCCTTCGCCGCGGGCTGGAACGCCGACAATGCGGTGATCGGCGTGACTCGAGGTGCGCTCGTGTATCTCACTCGGGACGAGCTCCAAGCGGTGATCGCCCACGAGTTCAGCCATGTGGCCAACGGTGACATGAAGGTCAAGACGCGGATCATTGCGTGGGTGTACGGCATCGGTTCGCTCTCCACGATGGGGCGAGGCCTGCTTCGGTTCATCCCACGTAGCGGAGCGAACGGTGCGGCGTTGGCGATGTTCGGTGGAGCGGTCGTGCTCATGGTTCTGGGCGCGATAGGCGGCTGGTTCGCGTCACTCATGCAAGCCGCAGTCAACCGCGAGAGAGAGCACTTGGCTGACGCGTCGGCCGTGCAGTACACCCGCGACTCCGAGAGCCTCGCGAACGCGTTGAAGAAGATCGCCGCCCTCGGTTCGAAGAATGAGATCCAGGCAGCGCACGCGTCCGAAGCTGCGCACCTTTTCTTCGAGACGCCGTTCTCTCGCGCGTCGAAGACGCATCCTCCTCTTCATCAGCGAATTGCCGCCCTGTCGCCGGCCTGGGACGGTTCGCTTCCCGACCTTGCCGAGCTCGAGGATCGCGCTGGCAAGTATGTGTCGATCACCCATCTCGGTCACGCCCTGCCCGACCTTGTTGGCGGAGTTGCCGCTCCCGTGACCGGTCCGTTGGCCGAGGCAACGAATGGCGTGGGCGAAGCCATCGCTGGCCCTCTCGACAACATCGTGGAGACCGCAGTGGTCGCCGGGGCCTTCGGTGCGTCGTCGGACGGTCAACCGTCGGATGCCCACCTCCATCACGCCCGCCGAATCCTCGACGAGATTCCGTCCGAGACCCGGACACAGCTCCACACGCCCGAAGGCGCCGTAGCGGCGGTTTTGGGCCTGCTGATCTCGCCGCTTCCCGAGCATCGCGAGCGCGAACTGGGTCGGGCTGTCGAGCTGACTGGCTTCCCCGCTGAGGTGTTGGTGGCGGGGAGCACGATCATCGGGTCACTCGACCGACGCCTCCGACTCCCCGCGATTGACATCGCCCTGGCGAGCGTGCGTCGTGCTCCGGACGATGTCCAGGACCTACTCCGCGAAACCATCTCCGACTTCACCGCATCGAGCCCCGACGCGGACCTTTTCCGCTGGATGCTCCGTCGATCGGTACTTCGTCACCTCGAGGACAGCGAAGCGCAGGGAACGATCGAGCACCATCGTCTCTTGGTCGAACTGCCCGACGAGGCGAGCCTGGTCTACGCCGCCCTCGCGGCGTACAACAGCGCGGGAGACGCCCAGGTCGGTCGGGCGTACCTCGCCGCTCACGAAGCCGCCGGTCTCGAGCGGCCGGAGGCGATGCCGCATCCATCGCATCTCACCGTTGCGCGACTCGATGTGGCTCTCGACGCCCTGGCCGAGATGAATCACGACAACCGGTTCCGATTTGTCACAGGCGCAATCGCCGCAGCCGAACTCGACGGCGCGATCTCGGCCGACGAAGCCGCGCTGGTGCGGGTCGTCGCGGATTCGGTCCGGATGGCGATGCCGCCGTTGCTCCCGACGATGTCGGATCCGGTGGCAGCGGCCGCCTGAGAATGGGGTCAGGTCTGACATAGCAAGAGGTTCAGTTCGGCCGGCAGCGGCCATCCTCTTGCTATGTCAGACCTGACCCCATTGAGCGCTGCGCCAGTTCGACTGCTGCGGCAGCCATCGTCCGGACGCCTCGGACCAGATCGTCGTCGGTGGTGTCTTCGGCGAAGTCGTGACTGATGCCGCCGATGCTCGGCACGAACAACATGCCTGCGGGCATACGGTCGGCGAGGAACATGGCATCGTGCACGGCGGCGCTCGGCATCGATGTCCAGTGCCCGGGTGCTTCGGCCTCGGCTGCCGCAGCCAGCGCATCGTGTAACCGCTGGTCCATCGCCGCGGGCTCGATCGCCCGGCCGTCTGGCTCGATCGTGATGTCGACCGCTGTTGCATCGGCGATGTCGGTGGCGATCCGGCGAACCTCCTGTTCGAAGCGTTCGAGCAGGTCGCCATCGGGGTCACGGAACTGCAGTGTGAGTTCGGCCCGTCCAGGGATGATGCTCGATGCGCCCGGCTCGAACCGGATGTCGCCGATCGTCCACACCGTGCGGTCGCCCGTGAGCTCGCCAAACCGTTGATCGATGGCGTGTCCGAAGTGGATGGCGGCACGTCCAGCGTCGCGGCGAAGTCGCATCGGGGTGGTGCCCGCATGGTTCTGTTGTCCGGCGAATCGAAGGATGAGTGTGCGGGCCCCGACGATGGCGGTGACCACGCCGAGCAGGTCGCCGCTCGCCTCGAGCGCCGGGCCTTGTTCGATGTGCGCCTCGAGAAAGCCAGCGTATTCGCGGTCGGACCACCGGTCGGGTTCTCCCGACAGATCCGCGCCAGCGAGGGCGTCGGCGAGCGAATGGCCATCGGGACTCGCTGCGCCCTCGAGCTCGACGGGGTCCACGAGCCCGCAGAAACTGCGACTGCCAAGGCAACTGACATACGTGGACTCTTCGTCGACCCAGGCAACTGCATCGACCGCAAGATCGGCGGTGTCGGGGTTCTCTCGGATTGCCCGGGCCACTTCGAGTCCCACGATCACGCCGTACGCGCCGTCGAGCCACCCGCCAGTGGGTTGCGTGTCGGAGTGTGAGCCGATGAGCAAGGCCGGGCCGGGGTTTGGTGACCGGCCGAAGACGTTGCCGATGCCGTCGATCGACGCATCGAGACCCGCGTCTGCGTACCGACCATGCAGCCAGCGGCGTGCGGCCATGTCGACGTCGGAGAACGATGGTCGCACGACACCCGTTCCGGTCGCGCCGAATGTTCGAAGCGTCCGAAGGTCGTCGAGAAACCTCTCGGCGTCGATCATGGGGTCAAGTCTGACATAGCAAGAGGTTGAGAAATGTGTGCCGTCAGCGACCTCTTGCTATGTCAGACTTGACCCCATTCGGTAGATGCGCAGAGCGTTGCCCGAGAGGAACGCCTCGCTCGTGTCGTCGTCGAGACCGAGCGCGTCGAGGTCGGCTAGGCATTTGGCCGGTGGGATCATCGGCCAGTTGGTGCCAAACAGGACCTTGTGCCGCCCATTCGTCTTCATGAACTCGACCAGCCGCGGCGGGTACCGCTTGGCGGTGTAGGCCGACGTGTCGATGTAGACGTTCTCGTGTTTGGTGGCCACGGCGATCGCTTCTTCGGTCCAGGGGTACCCGATGTGGCCGCCGACGATCTTCAGTTCTGGAAAGTCGATCGCCACCTGGTCGAGATGAATCGGTCGGCCGGGCTCGGATGGCATCAGGGGGCCGGTGTGGCCGATCTGGGTGCAGAACGGCACGTCGAGCTCACAGCAGGCGACGTACACGGGATAGAAGCGTCGATCCGTCGGCGGTGTCTCCCACAGCCAGGGCAGCACCCGCACGCCGACAAAGCCGAGCTCTTCGACGCATCGCCGGATCTCCCGAACGGCCGCCATCGGCTTCGCCAGATCAACCGACGCAACGCCTCGCAACCGGTCAGGCGCTTCGGCAACGAATCCCGCCACCTCGTCGTTGGAGATCATCGTCCGGTACGGCGCCTCCCAGGCGCTGATCAGGCTGAGGTCGACGTTCGCCTCGTCCATCATGGTGATGGTTGTTGATACCGGTAACTCGTCGGTGGGGATCGCATCTCGACTCCATCGACGTAGAGAGTCAAAGATGGGGTCGGACATGTGGCGCAGCGTCGGATGTTGCGCCCAGGCGTCGACGATCATGTCTTCGGCGGAAGCTGTGAGGTGAAGGCGACCGCCCGATCGATCCACGTTTGGAGTTCGGAACCATCGAGCGACGCTGTCGGGATTCGAAGCCAGCCCGACATGGGTCGATCCTTCATGACTACCTGCTCGGCGTCGGTCTCTTCGATGAGGTCGTCGGCCACCTCGACCCCGACCCGGGCCATCATGCCGCCCTCACTGCTGGCGACCACCGTCATGTGTCCGCCGAGCAGGAACGCCACCCCGCCGAACATCTTCCGTTCGACCAGATCGGGTTCGTCGGCGAGCTCCTCACGGATGCGATCAGCGAGCTCTTCGTCATAAGACATCGAAGCACCGTGCCCTGTGTGCACCGAACGGTCAAGTCTGGGGCGGGTGCCAGACGATCTGCAGTGCCGGCCGTTCGGCGGTCGTGGAGTTGTGGGTGCCCGAGTGCAGCAGGTGGCCGCTGAAGAGAATTCCGTCGCCCGCCGAGCACACGACGGTCTGTTCGCCGTCGAGTCGGTCGACGTTGCCACCGAGTTGCTGGAGGTCGGGTCGGAGGTGGCTGCCGGGCACGAGCCGGGTCGAACCGTTGTCGCCGGTGAAATCGCACAACGCCAGGATCATCGTCGCCACCTGGTGGCCGCCGGTCGGGTCGAGCCTCGGAAGTGCGTCCATGTGTAGCTTCTGATCCCCGAACCCGGGTTGAGGCGACCGAAAGTCACACTGGCTCAGCTGCGGTGGACCACCGAACATCGTTTCGAGCGCCTCCAACAACTCCGGCTGCTGCACGGCATCGGCGACACCGTCGAGCCGCAGGTGCAGGTCGACGAGATGGCGCGTGCCATTGTGCGGCCGGTCCCGAGCCATTCGGTCCGCCTCGGGCAACTGCAGTAGTTCGTCGCATCCGAACAGGATTTCGACGATCTGTCGTTCGTCGAGGAGGTCGCGGATGAGACCCCAGCCCGCCGATTCGTCGAAGCCCATGCATCCAGCATGACAGCACGCGGATGCCTCGGGTCGTCGGCGAAACGCAGGCCGGTTCAGCCGGCGAGCTGTGCGGCCAGCTTGTCGATCGCCATCTGCCAACCCATGGCTCCGGGGGAATCTGGTGGCACGCCAACATGGGTCAACCGGAGGTGCGTGCCGTCGCCGGTTGTCGTGAACTCGGCGGTGACCGTGGTTGAGGTCGGGGAGTCTGCTGGCATACCCATGTCGGACGGGGCGAGCACGTCGCCAGCCTCGTTCGACATGGCTTCGGTGTAGACGAGTCGGTGCGGTTCGTCGATCTCGAGGTATTCGCCAACGAACCACATCTGTATGGGGCCATTCGGGGTGTCCATCGCCATGCACAGGTGGCGTTTGCCGCCGACGGTCACATCTATGTCGATGGTCGGGATCGTGGCACCTTGTGGCCCGTACCACGAGGCGAACCCTTCGGGTGTCGCCCAGAGGTTCCAGACCGCGTCGATCGGGGCGTCGAAGGTTCGCTCGATGACGACGGCGGGTTGATCGGTGCTCATGGTTGATTCCTGTCTTTCGGGTTTGTGGTTTCGGCGAGTCGGTCGTTGAGGCGGTCGAGGCTGTCGTCCCAGATCTGGCGTTGCTGGTCCACCCAGCTCATGGCGTGGAGGAGCGCATCACGTTCGAGGCGAACCGGACGGGACTGCCCCTCTCGGGTCCGGGAGACGAGGCCTGCCCGTTCGAGGACTCCGATGTGTTTCGAGATGGCGGGGAGCGACATGTCGAACGGGGCGGCGAGTTCGTTGACGGTGGCTGGACCGTCGCCGAGAAGGTGGAGCATGGTGCGACGGGTGTGATTCGAGAGGGCCCCGAAGACGGCGTCGAGATCGACGCCGTTCGGTGGGCTGGCCGGTGCATCGGCAAGACGATTCATCAACCACTAGGTTAATTAACCCTATCGTTAATTACAAGTCGAGATCTATTGAGCCTGGTGGCGTTCAGACGAGAGCGGCGTGCTCTGTCCACCACCGAACGAGATCGATGCCATTTCGTGCACCCACCTTGCGACGTGCCGACCGGAGCTGATTTTCGATCGTTCGTGGGGACCGGTCGAGAATCAGAGCGATCTCCATGTGCGATGCGCCCATCGAAAACAGCTCGACCACACGACGTTCGGCGTCCGACAGAAGCGAAAGATCGGTCGACGTTCGACGAACGGAAGTGATCAGAATCGGCGCGAGATCCAGCTCCACGAACTCGCGGACGACACGACGTTCATGGCGCTGATAGGACCGCTGGCCATCGGTCTCGTTCAGACACAGCACACCGAGATCGATGTCGTCCGACCGGATCGACGTTGCCATCATCGAGGTGCTGCCGATGCGGTCGAAGGTCGACCCGAACCTCGACAGTCGACGATTGTTCCGAACGCGATCGAAACACTGGGGCTCGCGGTTCTCCCACAAACAACCGATCGATGAGGTCTCGAGTCGAGTCGAGCGAATCGTTGCCTCGTCCTCGCAATCGCCAACAACGATCTGGGGCATGTACGCCGGATCCGCGCGGGTCATCAGCGCACCGTCGCCTCGAGCAGAAGATGTTTCTTCGGCCAGGTAATCGACACCGAGGCGAAGGACCGCCGCCGGGTCATCGATCATCCAGAGCATGTGTGCCACACGATCGCGACGACGACGTTGCGAGGTTGACGACCCGCGTCTGGGGTCGAGTAACCGAAGTCGGAGTGTGGACAGTGTGGGGACGTTCGGCGCCGACCGAACGGCCCTCGTCAGTGATGTCGAGAGGAGCTTCGCCGGGCCCCCCTCCGGAATGGAGCGGGAAACCACAAATGCGAAGCTAGGGGAAATCCGTCATAGACGGCGGATTGATCCAAAACGTACGTTGGCGATCGTGTATGTCCTCGTGAACCTGTGGACTCCGACCCAGCGATGGCTTGATCTGTCGCGCACGGACCGCCGGATTGTCATGGACAGCGTGATCGCCGCGACCACCGACCTCGCCGACGCGGGCATCTCGAGCCTCGGATGGGGCCGCAACGACGAGGACACCCCACACCGAGCCGCCGGTGCGCTCATCGGCATCTGGCGCGCCACCGACCGGTCCGCGCTGGTCATGCTCGAACGGACCCTCGAGACCCTCGGCTGGTACGACTACTTCGAGCAGCGCAATGTGCGCGCGGAGCTCGACGTGCCTGCCCGAATGATGAATCAGTTGATCGATCTCTGATCCTTCAGGCCGTCGCGAACGGGCTGTCCCCCGAGGGTGGGTGGTCATGCGTGTGACGTTCGATGACGTCACCCGCGATCCCAATCCTGCTGCCGCCAACGTGCGAATCTGGGCCCATCTTTGGTCGCGCCGCGCCCCATGACCACGACGACGTCGTGACGTCCATCGACCTCGAAGTCACCCGCGTGGAATCGTTCGAGGACTACTACCAGCGCGACTATCGGTCGCTTGTCGGTCTGGCATTCGTCCTCACCGGTAGTCAGTGGGCAGCCGAAGATCTCGTGCAGGATGCGCTGACGACGGCTCACCGCAAGTGGGACACCGTGTCGGGTTACGACCGACCTGATGCGTGGGTGCGCCGAGTGATGGTCAATCGGTCGACGTCGCGGTTCCGAAAGCTCAAGACCGAGTCGAAGACCCTCGTCAAGCTCCGAGCCCTTCGCGAGCCGACGATCTCCCCGTCGGAGCGAACCGATGAGATCTGGAATGCCGTTCGGCAGCTGCCGCCACGACAAGCACAGGCGATCGCGCTGTACTACTGGGACGACATGTCGCTCGCCCAGATCGCCAACGTGCTCGATTGCGGAACCGAAACGGTGAAGACCCACCTCGCCCGTGGCCGTGCTCGGCTCGGTGACCTTCTGGAGTCACACGCACCGCTGTCCGAAGGGCTCGCCGATGAGTGATCCTGATCGTCTCGACGATCTCCTCGGTGGTGCGCGCGATGAGCTGCGCACACAGGTGTCGACCCAGCCGATCCCGGAGTTCCGAGAGTCCAACCACGTCGTGCAGCGCACCGTCGTCGTCGTGTTCGCGGTCCTCGCCGGTGCCGGAGCTTGGTTGGGCATACGCGGTTCGGAGGCCGAGGTCGACTCGGTCAACGTGCCCGACAATCCCGTGCTCGACGAAGACCCGACAACGACCCTTCCCGACGGTGAGCCGTCGACCACTCAGGCCGTCGACGTTGGCCTCACCGAGCTCCTCGGTGACTGGACGCCGATCGAAGGCCAAGATGACTCCACCCCCGTCGTCGACAGAGAACGCTTCGCGACCGGCGAATGGACCGCCGATCCGGTTTGGGGAACTCCCGTCCGTCGGGTGACCGACACGACCGGCGAGCGCTTTCATCGTTTGCAGTCGCCGGGTCGATCGCCCCAGAGTTCGGATGGTCGCTGGTTGCTCACGCGTCGCAGCGAGTCGTGGGTGGCGGTCGACCTCGATAACGACGCCGATATCGAGCTTCCCCTCCCACGAGACGTTGAGCCGATGTGGGCGCCCGACTCGAACGTGATCCGTCATCTGAGCGGATCGAACTCGAACGACGGATCGCTGACCGTGGCCACGATAAACCTCGATGGTGAGGCGCTCGGCGTCGCCGATCTGACCGATCGCATTCAGGCCGAGGCGCCAGAGGCGATCTACATGCACGGCCGCGACTCCGGCGGTCTCTCCGCGGACGGAAATCGAGTTGCTTGGGCCCTCTACGACGATGCCGAACAGATCGTCGGGTTCGTGGCGTATGACCTCGCGACGGACGAGATACTCGGAGTCCATCGTGGGCTTCCGACCGGTGAACTCGGATCACTGGTGTTCGTCTCGATCACCCCGACGGGTGAGCGCGTCGTCGTCGGATTCCTGAACGACATGATCGTCTTCGGCGCAGACATGGTCGAGCAACGTCGACTCGGCCAACAGACCGAACGGCCGGGCGTGGCCCGCAACGGCTCGGGGGCGGACGTCGTGGTCACGGCCAACTTCGATTCGGCCACCGATGATGCCGGGTGGCTCGTGGTCTACGACCTCGAGAGTGGTGTGCCGACGCGGCTCTACGACCTGTTCGACGGCGCCAACACGGCGATCGATGTAGCGGGCCTTGCACACGACCGTCCAGGCTGGGTGCTCGCGTCAACCCATGACTGCAAGCAAGACGTCGCCTGGACCTGTGATCGACTGTTCGCCCTCAACATCGACGACGGCCGAATCATCAACCTTGCACACACGTACAGTTGCGCATCGTCGACGTTCGCCGAGCCCGAGGCGGTCGTCAACCGGGACTTCTCGCGGGCGTGGTTCAACTCCGACGCGGGGTCCTGCACCGAGGCTGCCGAGGTCTACGAGATCGCCATCCCGGCAGCCGCCTTCAACTGAGGTTTACTGCCGGGCGGTGGCTCAGTGTGGGCGAGCGACGAAGAGCGGGATCGTTCGATCGGCCGCCGCGGCTTTCTCGTGATACTCCGCATACGGCGGGTAGACGGACACGCCGAGGTCCCACCACCGTTGACGCTCATCGCCGTCGACGAGTTCGACACGGAAGTCCGACGGCGCGGGACCGTCCTGGATGCGGACGTCCGGGTCGGCGACCAGGTTGTGGTACCACGCCGGATGTTCGGGGGCGCCCCCCTTCGAGGCGATGATTGCGTACTCGCCGTGGCTTTCGACCCGCATCAGTGGAACCTTACGGAGCAGCCCGCTCGACGCGCCGATGGTCCACATGACAATGATTGGGATGCCGGTCTCTCGAAGCGTGTTGGCTTCGGTGCCACCCGAGGCTTCGTAGGTCTGGACCTGGTCGGCCACCCAACCCCACGTGCTCGGTACGTACTCGGCGTCCCATTTGGTCATGGCGGCAGTCTGGCAGAATCACCGAGGTGACCACCGATGAAATGGGACCGATCCGGCTCTCGACCGACGCCGTGGTCGTGCTGGCCGGCCCCTCCGCCTCGGGGAAGTCGACGTGGGCCGCCCGATGGTTTCGCCCCGAACAGATCGTGGCGAGCGACGACCTCCGAGCTGTCGTCGGGACCCACACCGGGGACCTGCGCGCCAGCGATGACGCGTTCGCCGTGCTCGATGAGATCGTGAGTCGTCGCATCGAACGTGGCTTGTTGACCGTCATCGACACCCTCGGGATGAACCTCGATCTGATCGATCGTTGGCGTTCACTCGCCGGAGCGTCCGACCGGCCGATTCATCTCGTTCGATTCGATGAGAAGCCGGCGACGTGTCGGAAACGGAACGCTGCTCGGACCCCAAGCGTTCCGGCCAAGGTTCTGAGCGCCCAACTCTCGAAGTGGGAAGAAGTCGGTGACGAGGTCGCCGCGCGGTTCGACGCCGTTCACGCACCTGCTGAGGTGCACGTCGTCGGGCGATCCCTGCTCGGTACAACCGGCACCGGCGCCGATCACCAGCTCGGATTCGGGCTCCTCGTGTCTCGTTTCGACGGACCCGACATCGCCGGACGCCTGGCCGAAATCGCGCGCGAAGCCGAGACCGCAGGTTTCGGACACCTGTGGGTGATGGATCACTTCATCCAGATCCCGCAGGTCGGCCGAGAGTGGGATTCGATGCTCGAGTCGACGACGACGCTTGGCTGGCTCGCCGCACACACCCAACGTGTCGGCGTGGGCGCCCTGGTGTCGGGGATCACCCATCGCAACATCGGCGTGCTGGGCCACGCCCTCGCCACCCTTGACGTCCTGTCAGGAGGCCGTGCCAGGTGTGGACTTGGCGTCGGGTGGTTTGCGCGCGAACACCGGGCGATCGGCATGGACCTTCCCGCGCTCGACGACCGCTATGCGCTGCTCGAGGACGCGCTCGAGTTTCTGCCGCTCCTCTGGGGGCCGGGTGCCCCGTCGTTCGAGGGTCGGCGATTCTCGACTCCCGAGGCGATCGGCTACCCGCGTCCAATCCAGGAGTCGATCCCGATCCTGGTTGGCGGATCGGGCCCCCGTCGCACGTTGCGACTCGCCGCGAAGTATGGCGATGCATGCAACCTCTTCGGTGAACCGGACACGGTCGCCGAGCTTGTCGAGGTCCTGCGCCAGCACTGTGTCGAAGCCAATCGTGACCCCGCAGAGGTCGAGGTGACCCAGCTGTCTTCGATTCTCGTCGGCGCTGATCATGCAGATCTCCGTGAGCGTCTCGGCCAGCAGGTGGCCGCGGCACCAGCAGGCGCAACGCCCGAAGACCTCGTCGAACGAACCAATGCGGGCACCGTCGCCGAACACATCGATCGATTCGGTCGGCTCGCCGACGCTGGCGTCGAGACGGTCATCGTGAGCCTCGCGGACGTCGATCAACCCGGAAGCATCGAAGCCTTCGCCGAGATCATCGACGAGTTCGGACCATGATCGTGATCCGAGCGCGGTGCCGTTCGTTGTGGCGGTCACTTTGGAACCAGGGCGATGGCGCCGACGTAGAACCCATATGAGAAATCGAACAACGGCCATCTTTCTGCTTGCCCTTGTCCTTGCCGTGTCGGCGTGCGGGTCCGACTCTGATGTCGTGACCGGCGCGGAGACCGCCCCGGTCGATCAGTCTGCTGGCGAGGTTCCGGCTAACGAAACGAGCACCATGTCCGAAGATCAGTCTGACGAGGCGGTGGCGTCCGACGACGCCGAGGGCGCGGAAGGGTCGCTCGCGATGAGCGACGAGGGCGAAGCCGTTCCGGGCTCCACCCTGCGCACCGTCGATTTCTCGGGCTTGACCGAGGCCGAAGCCGTCGAGCTCGCCGAATCCAACGGGCTGCCGTGGCGGGTCGTCCGCGTCGATGAGGAGATCTTCGCGGTGACCTTCGATCTCCGGCCGAATCGTCTGAACTTCGAACTCGACGACGGTCTCGTGACCGGCGTATCGCTTGGCTGACCACCGTCGATCGATGTCTGGGGATTCTCGTCGAATCTCGGGAACTCGACCGGCCCGACCGACGTACCACGTACATGAAACGCACACTCTTGTTCCTCCTTTGTTCGGCGATGCTTGCCCTCGCGGCCTGCGGTAGCGATCGTGGGGAGGTGAGTACGGCCGAACCCGGTGACGAACCAATTCCCGTCGATGCGGATGGCGGCATTGGCGACGGCGCCGAGCCGCTGCCCGTCGACGACAGCGTCGACCTTCCGGTGGATGGCGAACAGCCGATCGCTTTCGGAGATGTGACGATCATCCCCAACACCCCTGCCCCGGTGAGCGAGTCGATTGCCGCACCGTCGGCGGTGACCCCGAACCCGGACAACGATCAGGAGCTGTGGGTCGACTTCATCGGCGGCGATCCCAACTGCACGGCGGCCCGCGTCGACGTCCTCGTCGAGACGCCCGACAAGATTGGCGTCGAGCTCGCTGTCGGACTCACGAAGGATGCGCTCAGCCGCAGCTGCATGGCCGGAGAGTTTCCGCTGCGAGTCGTGGTCCCGATGAATGAGCCTGTGGGCGACAAGCAGATCAGCTGGTCGCAACCCGCAACCGATGACGCGCCACAGATGGTCACGCCCGACCTCACGACCGACGACTTCGTTGGCCTCACCGAAGCCGACGCGCTCGCGATCGTCGAGCCGCAACTGATCGAGTATCGGATCACCCGGGTCGACGACGAGTTCTTCGCCGGCACGGACGACTACAACCCTGGCCGCCTCAACTTCGAGATCGACGACGGCATCATCACGTCGGCCACGCTCGGCTGAACCGAGTTTCTTCAGCCGACCAACTCGACGAGTTGCTCGAGCGCGGTGACCCGGTGCGTGGCACCGTGCTCGACAACTCCACCTGACCGATCCACCCAGCAGGTGTCGACGCCTGCCGCACGGCCACCGGCGATGTCGGACGTCAGGCTGTCGCCGATCATGACGACCGAGTGCCGCTCCGAGATGTTCAGGTCGGCGAGGCAGCGATCGATGATCTCCGGGTCGGGTTTGGACACACCGAGCTCGCCGGAGATGGCGAAGGCTCCGAACCATTGGTCGAGGCCGAGCCGGGCGATCCGTCCCCGCTGGACCGCCCCGATTCCGTTCGTGACAAGGCCGACCCGACGCCCACCGGTGACGGCATCGAGCACGGCCGATGCGCCAGGGTAGAACTCGGCGTGTTCGACGAGTCCGGACGCGAATCGATCGGCCAGGCGTTTGGGCATGTCCGACTCCCTATCTGGATGCTCGGTTTGCTCGAGTAGACGTCGAAAACGCTCGACCTTGACCTCGTCGGGTCGGCGGGTCCCCGCTTCGACCTCGGACCACAGCTGAGTGTTGATCGCTCGGTATCGATCGATGGCGGTGTCATCGAGGCCGGCGATCGACAGCACCTGGCTGAGCGATCGTGCTTCGGCGAGGTCGCTGTCGATGAGTGTGTGGTCGAGGTCGAAGAGCAGGGTCTGGTACGACATGTGGACCTCAGCAGCAGGTGGTCTGCTCCGGCTCGGCGCTGTCGGTGGGGCAGCACGTCGTGCCCTCATCGGTCACGACGATGTTCTCGAGCGTCTCGGAGTCGCCCGTGCGAACGTACCACTCCCACTTGTTGTCGGGGCCCTCGACCCACGTCTCGGTCTTGGCGGCGTAGCAGCACATCGTGTCGTCGACCCCGGTCGTGTCGAGCCCCGAGTCGGTGATTCGCGCCTCGGCGGCTTCGACTTGATCGCCGGTCTCGACCTCGACGCCGAGGTGGTTGAGGGAGCCGCCGTGATCGGGGGCTTCGAAGAGGACGAGTTTGAGCGGGGGGTTTTCGATTGCGAAGTTCGCATATCCCGGGCGAACTTTGAAGGGTTTGGTGTCGAACATCTTCTCGTAGAACTCGATGGACTCATCGAGGTCGCTGACGTTGAGAGCGAGCTGAACGCGCATGGTGGGGCCTTCCGGGGTTGTCGCGGAGGAGTATCATATCGACAGACGTCGATCTGAGATTCAGCATAGAGAACGTATAGATAAACGTCAATATGTTTCTCCGATGCTGAGATACGCTTGAGTCATGGTCGAGGCAATCAACCACAGCACGACCGAGGTCGTCTGTTGCGAACCGCTTCTCGATGGCACGTTGCTCGCCGAGGAAGCCGAACAGCTCGCCGCGATGTTCAAAGCTCTCGCTGATCCGATCCGACTCCGTCTCCTCAACGTCATCGCCGCGTCGGGAGAGGGCTGTGCATGCGACTTCCCCGCCGCCCTCGGTCGGAGCCAGCCGACGATCAGCCATCACCTCCGAATCCTGGTCGACGCCGGACTCCTCGAACGCGAACAACGAGGGAAGTGGGCGTGGTTTCGGGTACGCGAACCGCAGCTCAACGCCGTGATGGACGCCCTTCGGCCACCAACCCCGGTGCGCTGACGTCACAGCTCAACGCCTTGCGGAGACACCCGGGGACGTCAATGCGAACACGGCACACGCGACCGGAATCGTGCCGAGGAGCAGAACGGCCGGAGGATACGAACCGAAGCCCGCTCTCGCGATCGCCAACGCAACCGGACCGAGCGCCGAGGCGCCGACGTTGAACACCGTCAGGGTTCCCTGGATCTCGCCGAGCCATCGAGTCCCGAACCATGCGGGCAAGAGACACTTCGAGACAACGTTCACCGAACCGCCGGTTGCGCCCAGGGCGACGGCGTACAGCAGAACGCTGGGGCCCCCACCGACGACGGAGGCGAGCACGTGCGCCGACGCGAGGATCACCATGCTCGCCGCCGGCAACCACCGACTGCCGACTCGATCGATCACCCGGCCGAAGACCAGCCCCGACACCGTCGATCCGACCACCTGAGGAAGAAACATCGCCGCCGCCTGCGCATCGCTCAGGCCGGCATCGCCCAACAGATCGATCTGGTGGAAGTTGAGTGCTGTCGTCAGCATTCCCGTGGCGCCGCTGATGGCGACCAGGATCCAGAAGCCCCGAGTTCGCATCGCCGTGCTTCGAGGCACCGACCCCTCGGAGTCTCGGTCCGAGGGGTCGACGGCGCCAGCGGACGATGCGTTGCGCCCGATCGGCAGTGTGCGCAACCCGAACCACGCCATCGGGACAACCAGTCCGACGACCACGCCGGCCGCGACTACCCAGGTTGTCCGCCATCCGAACGCGGCGATCGATGCGGCGAGAACCACCGGGACGATCGCCATCAGCCCTTGAGCTCCGACGCTGTAGATCCCGAGCGCGGTGCCGCGATTCCGCTCGAAACGCAGCGACACCGTCACCGACGACACGAGTGACAACGACCCCTGCCCGAGCATCCGAATGCCCAAGAAGCCGATCGTCAGCGTGATGATGCCCTGGACGAACGACATGTTGACCAGGGCCAGCGCAAACAGCCCTCCCACGAGCAGCTGGGCGAGTCGGACACCTCGCCGATCGACGAATCGTCCGACGAACGGGAGCACGATTGCGCCCGTCAGGGTGCCGACCATGTACGTGGTGCTGACCGCCGACCGACTGAGGTTGAGGTCGTCGATCAGGTGGTCGATGAAGACCGAGACGCCGATGGTCTGGCCAGGGCCGGTGAGCGCCGCGGTGGCGATGGCCACCGCCAGAACGGCTCGTCCCGCACGGAGAGAATCGTGGTCATCTCCGGCGCTGAGCACCCGCGAGACGCTACCGACGATCGTCGAGGGTGGCGTCTCCCGCACGAAGCGATTCGTAGAAGCCGCTCATCCACTTGCCGTGCGCACGAGCGAGGTCGGGGATGAGCTGGAGCGTCCGGATCCGTCCGGCTCGGTCCTGATAGCGAAGGTGGCGGCCGACGATGCGGACGAACTTCGCGGCAGTCATCGCGGGGAGCGCGGCGAAGAGCAGTTTGCGGGTTCGCTCACCACGCTCCTTGTAGCGAATCACGTAGAGGTTGCGGCCGTTGATCTCGATCTTTCGCATCACCGATTCCATCGACGAGTCCTGGATCTGAAGACCGGCGACATCGGGCTGGAAGGTGAGCGCGATGCCGCGATCGGCGAGCCGCTCGGTCAGCTCGGTGTCCTGCATTCGCGGAATGTCCCGAAAGCCTCCTGAAGACTCGAAGACCTCTCGGTCGACGACCATGAACGCCGAGCTGAGGTTCCGGCGGTCGGTGGCCTGTCGCAGGCGTTGCGACTCGTGGTTGAAGAACCAGTGTTCGAGCCACGACGACCGGCCGACGACGTGATCGGTGTTGAGCTCGAGCGATCCGCCGAAGACCCGTCGGCCACGTCGATGGTGACCGATCGCCCGCTCAATGGCGCTGGACTCCAGGATGACGTCGGCGTCGACGAACACGACGATCGGCGCAGTGGTGTTGGCGACGCCAATGTTCCGGCCGATCCCCGGATTGAACCGTTCGGTCCGCCGGAGACACACGACATCGAGGTCGACGCAGATCTCTTCGACGGTGTCGGTCGTCGAGCAGTCGACGACCATGATCTCCATACGATCGACAACGGTCTGGGCGAGGAGGGCGTTGAGCGTGGCGCGGAGATGGTCGCCGGCTTCGTAGCTCGGAATCACGACCGACACGTCGGGTTCGGGGAGCGGCAGGGGAGCGACGGCACTCATGCGGCGATTCCCAACTGTTCGAACTGCTCGGACAGGCGGTCGCGGTTCACCGACATGCTGAACTCGTCGATCACCCGTTGCCGGCCGGCTGCGGCCACACGGGGCGCTGGTGCGGATGCGAGCGCGGCGAGACGTGAGCCCCACGCCCCGATGTCGATGCCGGGGATCAGCCAGCCGGTTTCGCCGTCGACGACGAGTTCGCGGATGGCAGGCAGGTCGCCGGCGATCACCGGCACACCGGCAGCCATGGCTTCCATGAGGACAACGGGGATGCCGTCGCGATCACCGTTTCGGTCTTCCTGGCAGGGCAGGGCGAAACAGTCCGCAGTGGTGAGCAGCGATCGAACCTCGTGGTTCTCGACCGCTCCCAGAAACGTGACGCGGTCGGCGATGCCGTGCGACGCGGCCAGTGCCTCGAGGCGTTCGCGTTCGGGACCGTCGCCAGCGATGACGAGACAAGCGTCGGGCACCGTCGCGATCGCGGCGACGAGAACGTGGATGCCCTTCTTCTCGACCAGGCGACAGACGGTCAACACGACGAACTCGCCGTCCGTGGCGCTCGTACTCGATTCGTTCGGCGACCACTCGTCGGTGTCCACGCCACAGCGAATGACGGGGGTTCGTCGGGTGGCGGGTGCGGCACGCAGATACATCTCTCGATGCCATTCGCTGATGCTGCTCACGAAGGCGGCGCGACGAAGCTTCTTCTTCAGCAGGGACCGACGTTCGAAGATGTCGTTGGCATGACCCGTGAAGCTGAAACGAACGCCGCGGTGTTCGGCGGCATACATCGCGACGGTGGTCGGGGCGTGCGCAAAGTGTGCGTGGATGTGCTCGACATCATCGGGGAGGCGCCGGCTGAGCGCGATGCCCGCGAGCGCCTGTGGAAGGAGGCGAGCACGGGTCGACATCGACGTGGTTTCGCCTGGCGCCAGCATGTCGGCGAGGGCGACGAGCAAGGTGCGAGCCGTGCGAATCGGCGATGCCATGGCGGCGACGATTGATGTACGCCACCAACCGGGGGCGTACACCGTGATCAGGCCGTCGAGGAGGTCGTCGGCGTCGTCGGGAACCGACGTGGAGGCATGCAATGTGGCGCACCGAATCGTGCGTCCGGCAGCGCGAAGTGCGCGAATTTCGCGAGCGATGAAGGTCTCACTCCGCGCCGGCAATGTGCCAGCCAGATAGAGAATCGCGTCAGATTCATGCGGCACGACTCGACCAGCCATCCTCCGCCCATTCGAGTGCCTCGTCGCGAGTCACCTCGGCCCAGTTCGCACACGTCAACTCGGTGCCGAGCCATGCGCTAAGCGTGCGGAGTTCGTCATCGAACAGCTCCGTGAGCCGCTCGACGCTCGCGGCGGACAGCTCGGGCCGTTCGGTCATCTGCCAACCCTTCTTCACCCGATCACGGACCGCTTGGGGTACGAGAAGGCGGCGAAGGTGAGACAGGCCAGGAGCATCGATGATGGCGTCGCGCAGGGGGCTCTTGCGTAGGCGTTGGGCAGAGACGTTGCTCGACGCGAGGTCGGCCCATTCGGGATTTCCGTCGTAGTCGAGAAACGCGCACACACGATCGAGCTCCGCTTGCGAATGTGTCCGAAGCCGATCGAAGAACACCGGCAGGATCATCGACGGATCCCAATGCGCGAAGAACGGCTCGAGTTGCATGGCGTACCGGCTGTACGCAATCAACTCTTCGTGCGCGTCGATCGCTTCATCGATGGGCACGGTGATCTCGCGTTCGGTCCACTGATGGATGTACTGCGACACGAGGCGATCGATCGGGTGACGCATCACGTAGATCAAGCGAGCGTTCGGGACGTGTTCGACCATGCGCTCGATGGTCTTCGGGTACGTGGGGAGCTTCGTGTAGTGGGTCGTCGACTCGCCACAGAGATCGTCGGGACCGGCATCGGCGAAGAGCGAGGTGTACCAGTCGAGGCCCTTCGCCCAGACCGGGTCGTCGGAGAAGAAGTACGGCTCTTTCGGGTCGGACATGACGAATCCGGGTTGGGCCGCGAGCTGGTCATGAAGGGTGCTCGTCGCACACTTCATGGCGCCGATGATGACAAAGTCGGGGAATCTGGTCACGGGAGGTCTTTCCATCACGTCGAGGCGGGTTCGGCCTCGAGATCGCGTTTCGCTCGAAACTCCTCATCGGTTCGGCGCTGCCAAACGATGAGTCGCTGCACACCGAGCAGCAGCAGGACGAATTCGCCGACGATGGTGCCGGCGACGGCGCCGGCCCAGCCGAACTGGGGGATGAGGATGATGTAGAGCACGACGCTCAGTGCAGCAGCGGTCAGGTTGACCTTGGCACGAGTCGTGGTGCGCCCGAGCCCGAGGAGTCCGGTCGTCGGGACCGTGCTCATGGCCTTCAGTGGCAAGAAGAGCAGAAGCCAGCGGGCGATGGGCGCCGATTCTTCGAAGTCTTCGCCCATCAGGGGTTCGAACAGGCCCACGCCGAACCACAACACGCCGCAGATGGGGAGCACCGCCGCAAGATTGATGAGGGCGAACGTCCGTGTCCGACGTAGCTGGAGCCCTTCGACATCGTCGCCCTTGGGGAGCAGCCGGTTGTGCGCAGCGGATTGGAGTGCTCGGATCGGGGTGAAGGCCATGTTCACCACGCGGAACGCCGCGCCATAGACGCCGGCTTCGGCCGCCATGCCATACGCGTTGAGGATGGTCTTGTCGCCGTCGAGCTGGATGTTCGAGCCGATCATCGGGATCGAGAAGCTCAGCGCCATCGATGTGTCGTCGCGTGTCGGCTTGCCCGGGCGGGTGGAGATCCCGGCGCGGGGGAGGCGGACGACGATCACCCAGAACGTGAGCATGCTGAGCAGAGCCGTGTTCGTGATGCCGAGCCAGCCGATCGTCAACGAGTCCATCGAGAACAAGGCGAGGACACCGAAGAGCCGGAGTCCGACGACCATCATCCGAAGTCGGCTCGCTGCGGGGATGCCTTCGGTGCCTTGGAGCACGAACGCCGAGATCATGACGACGTTCACCGCGAGGAGTTCGGCGAGCACGATGAAGAGGATGTCGGTGAAGCTCAGGCTGCGGATCGTGAGGGCGGCGAGGCCGAGCGCGATCGGAAGCACGGCGACCGCGGTCGCGAGCCCCTGGCCGAGCATGCGTCGAGCGACCTCGACCGGGTCGTGCTCGTCTCGAAGGATGCGCTGCAGGGCGGCGAGGCCGACGCCGGCCCAGGCGAGGCCGCTCAGCGGGCCGGTGATGCCGAACAAGCCGACGTACGCGCCGTAGCCGTCATCGCCGAGGTTC
The DNA here is from genome assembly GCA_020629375.1 of Acidimicrobiales bacterium. GTDB lineage: Bacteria > Actinomycetota > Acidimicrobiia > Acidimicrobiales > SHLQ01 > SHLQ01. The sequence goes on along the minus strand of JAHDDK010000026.1, from coordinate 28,974 downwards.
TTTCCGAGAAGGATGAAGGTGATGATGTTGGCGATCATCGCCGTGCCGTCGAAGGCGAGCGACCATGCAACGTCGTTGGCGAAGGAGAGGGTGCGGCTGCGTCGGCTCATGTGCGGAGCTCCACGAGCGTGCCCATCGGTCCCGCGTCAGCTGCGTCGGTTCCGCGGCCCGCCGGGGCTCCGTTTTCGGTGGTGTCGTGCGTCGTCGACTCACGGATGGCCGAGAGTTCGGCTTGGCGGTCGAGTCGGAGGCCGATGACCTGCAAGAAGATCAGGATCGACAGATACGGGCCGACGAACATGTTCTCCGAGAGCGAGGCGACCGCGATCGACGTGACGATGAGGAGTCCCAACGATCCGAAGCGTTCGCCGCGTCGATAGCTCGCGATCAGGAGCCGAGTCGCGGAGACGAATAGCCAGAAGTAGAGGGTCACGCCGACGAGTCCGAGTTGGCTCCACAAGTCGATGATGCCGTTGTGGGCGTGGGGCGGACGGAAGCCGATGTCGCGCCAGAGCAACACGGTCCGGTCGTTGGCGGGTTGGAAGAAGAGCCCGCCGCGGCCGTAGCCGAGGGTCGGTTGTTCTCGGATGGCGCCGACGACCGCGGACCAGATGTCGGTTCGTCCGGAGAACGTGGGGTCTTTGCCGGTCGCTTCGAGGAAGATCGGTAGGCCGGCGCGCACGCCGAGGGCGCCGGCGATGGCGAGGGCGAGGCTGGCCACGACGGCGGCGACGAGCATGCGATCGTCGGCTCGTTTGTTGACGCCAAGCCAGGCATAGACGGCCAGGATCACGAAGATGGTGGTCATGGCGGTGACCGACTGGCTGCCGACCGAGAGAATCGCAATCGCGAGCAGAGTCGGGTACTTCGTGACGGGTTTCAGGTCGACGACGAGGACGATCGCGAACACGAACGCGAGGTACGGGCCGAAGTCGTTCTTGTGTCCGAAGAACGCATGCCAGCCCTCGAACAAGTCGCCGGTTGCTTGGATCTGGCTCCGGGTGGAGGGGATGGCGATCGTCGCAAGAACGCTGATCGCCACGCCGATGCGGCTCATCCACAGCAGTCCGCGCATGGCGACGACTTCGGAGAGCAGCGCGCCGCAGATCATGAAGCCGATGAGGTAGGGAAGTTCGACTCGGACGAGAAACGTTGTGCGGTCGAGGTCGGCGGTCCAACTGATCGAGAGGGCGGTCCATACGGCCATCAGCAGAGCGGGCACCGAGATCATGGCGTGGCGAAGTGTGGCGCCGGGGACGAGAAAGAGCAGACCGATCGGGGCGAGCGAGATGAGGAAGTCGAACGCCGGGGTATGCGGGAATGCCGAGAAGTTGGCGAGGGTGCCGGCGACGAGGAACGCGAACACCGCGGTCCGCCCGAGGGGACCGGCGATCGGCTCGTCGAGGATTCGGGCATTCACCATGGGTTTCTCATCGGCGCGAAGCACCCCAGAAGAAAGGTCTCAAACGAAGCAATGTGGGGCCGGCTCTCGAGCCGGCGGAGTCATGATGACGCGGTGCCGGCGAGGGCGCCGTAGGTCCAGATTGCTTCGCCGTGGGATTGGTGGATGGTGAATTCGGATTGGCCGGCGAAGAGGCCGAGATCGACGAAGCTGTGGAGGGTGGGCCAGGCGAGCGGGTCGGGGGTCATTTCGCTTTCGCGTAGGTACCAGGTGAGGTACCAGTCGGGGAGTTGCCATGGGGTGAAGGCGCCGTACAGCGGGGTGCCGGGCCAGACGGGAATGCCGCCGTTGATCTGGTCGGCGCCTTGGATGCGGTCGGGGTTGTCGAATCCCACGCCGGTGAGCCAGGTGGCGCCGGTGGGGTTTGCGCCGAGGGAGAAGGACGCGTTCGAGACGACTTGATCGCGGTATCGGTCATCGTCGGTGAGGAGGTAGGCCCGCATGAGCGTCACGCCGTGTGGGTTGCTCGGTCCGAGTCCATAGAAGATGCCGACGTCGAGCGATTCCATGACCCAACCGAAGGCTGTCGTTTCGGCTCCCATGAGGAGGCGGTCGGCTCCGGAGACGATCGAATCGACGGCGTTCTGGCGAGTGCTGGCGTCGCCGAGGTGGTCGGGGAGGGTCGCGTAGCGCCACGCGCTCTCGCACGACGACGAGAGGACGCAGGCCAATGGTGTCGTGTTGCCCGGCAGTTCGGAGCTCTGCTCGAACACATCGTGCCAGCGTTCGTCCTCGGTGAGTCGGTAGAGGCTGATGCCGGCAGTGGCTCGCTGGACGTCGAGGTCTTCGTCGCTCGAGCGATCGACGCGTCCGGCGGCGAGTTCGTCCTCGGCCCAGGTTCCGGCGGCGATGGCCGATTGGGCGAGGTCCTGTGCCCGGTCGGGGTCGTAGTCGTCGAGGACGACTGCGGCGTCTGCGGCGACGGCTGCGTAGGTCCAGCTCGACCAGGCGTCGGGGGCATAGGCGAAGAGATCGAGGGGGTCGGTCCACGATGTGGTGTCGTCGAGGGGATGTTCGGCGGATTCGAGGCCGCCGCGGACGGCGCCGTCGTCGCGTTGCATTCGTCGGTAGGCGTCGATGGTCCAGAGTGCTTCATCGAGGAGGTCGGGAACGGCGTCGCCAGATTCGGGGATCTGGAGGTCGAGAGCCGCGAGGTTGTCGAACTCGTCGACGAGGTCGATGAGTCGACGGGCCATCCACAGGTGCTGAATGCGCCGATCCCAGTCACCGGCGTCGAAGTGCCCGCCCCAGGCGTCGGGGACGGGTTGACCGGTAGAGCCGTCGATGAGGTCGACGAACGCCGGTCCTTCGCCTCGACCGTTGGCGTCGGCGTAGAGCGTTTGGGTCGAGTCGATGGCGACCCATCCGTCGTCGGGGTGGTGTGAGCGGGGCCGTTCGAAGGCGGTGTGTGGCAGGCCGAGTTCGATCCCGCTTCTCTGGTGGAACAGGGCACGAGAAACGGTGGCCATGGTCGGGGCCCATGGACCGGCGTCGGTGATCTCGAATCGGTGGGAGCACCCGATCCCGTCGACGCAGATCCGGTAGGCGCCGGGTTGGCGGACGGCACTCAGATCGAAGGTGCTGGTGGGTCCTCCGGTGAGGTCGCCTCTCCAGAGCTCGGCGCGATCGTCCGGCTCGAAGGCCACCCCACCGACGGTGAGCACGGTGGTGTCGTCGTCGTCGACCACTTCGGCTCGGAGGTCATCGACGGCGATCGGTTCGGACAGCGTGGTCCAGACGGACACGTGCGCCTTTTTGGGGTCGGTGGTTCCCCAGCCGAGTTGGTTGACTCGCACGGCGGGGCTCCACGATCGGTCGTCGATCTCGCCTCGGACACCGTCGATGTCGGCAAGGGTGAGGTGGGCGATGCCAACGGGCAGCGGCTCGGCGGTGCGGAGATGGAGGCGGTACGCCATCGAGAAGTGATCGGTGTCGACATGTCCGGTCGGTTCGCTGATCACGGCGAGTTCGTCGACGGGGATCGTGTCGTCATCGATTCGGAGCTCGATGTCGCCGAGGGTCCAGCGATCGGGTCGCAGGTCGGGTCCGGGGATGAACGTGGGGCCGTTTTCGGTCGATTCGACCTCACCGATCTCGACGTCGATCTGCACGACGTCTGGCGCGACCCGGGTGACCCGGAATCGGCTTGGATCGATGTCGTCGCCGGTCAGCGGAGTGAGGGGTCCGAGGAGCGTGAATGCCGATACGAACACGTCGCCGACCGGTTCGTTGCGCGAGTTGCGATACCGGACGAAGAGCTCTTGCACGCCGGTCGATGGCGTGTTGAGGGTGAGGGTTTCGATGGGGAGCCACTCGGCGTTGACGAATGAGGGGTCGGTCGCAACTTGGACCTCGAACGCGAACTCTGGGGCGTCGAGTGCGAAGTCGACGGACTCGGCGACGGCCGCGTTGCCGACCGTAAGGGTGTAGGGGCCAGAGCGGTCGACGAGCGGCAGCTCTTCAGGCAGCGACGTGGTCGTCGTGTCGGTCGGGACGGCACCCGGCCCGATGACTTCGCTGGCTGAGGGCTCCGCCGGAGTCGTTGTGCACGCGCTCGCGATGCACGCGCCCGCAAGGAAGGTGGCAAGAACCCGGGACCGTATTCGTGGCGCCCCGCTCGGACGCCGCATCATGCGACGAACGCAATCGTGCGATCGGCGACCCGGTGTGCGAGCTCGAGGTCGCGGGCGGCATCGGCTTCGCTGGTCCGTCCGGCGTCCACGTCGACGATGGCGAGGACGTCGATCTCGCGCTCGGTGTTTGCGGTTCGCGACCGAATGTCGTCGAGATCGGCGAGGACGATCGAGTTCGTGTCGTTGGCGACGCCGCGCCGAACGAGTCGTTCGAACTGACTACGGCTCAGCGGAACGACCACCCCATCGCCCGTGGCGTGGTGCACGTCGGCTGTTGCGGACAGGCCGACGATGCCGACTTCATGGCCGTGATATGCGAGCCAGTCGGCGAGTGCGCCGGTGTCGACGTGCCGGGCCTTGAGACCAAAGATTCGCTGGCCCCGTCCATGTTCTCGAAGAATGGCGGCACCGATCGTCGACGGGTCGACCGCCCCGCGTCGGACCGGTCGACGGCGTCGGGCGATCGTCTGGCTCGTCGGAGCCATTCGAGTGGCGATCTCGGAGGTGAGCAGACGATTGGGGGCGATCGTGGCAACGATCAGCCCGAGGCCAAGGCCGGTGATCAGCCATTGCGGCAACGCGAAGCCGGCGGGAGGAATGGTGGTATCCGAGCCGTCCGGCGCACCGAGTCTCACGATGTCGGATTCGTTCAACCAGTTGATGTCGCGTCGGACCTGGGCAATCTCGGCGTCGAGCACACGGATCTCGGTCTGCAGGCTTCGCCGTTCGGTGGCGAGTTCAGGTGACGCGATCGCTGCGGCGATGGACCAGCCGACACGTTCGGCACCGACTGCGACGCCGATCGCGTTGCGCTCGGCGTTGAGGGCCGCTTCGACTTCGCCAATGCGGGCGAAGGACTCACTGCGCTGCTCGGCGATCTGGGCCAGGGTCGTTTCGAGTGTCGTGGCACGATCAGCACGGTCGGCCACGTAGGCCATCGCCCACGCGTTAGCGATTTGTGCGGCGACAGCGGGATCGCGGTGACGGACACGGACTGTGACGATGTCACCGTCGATTCGGCGGGCGGCACGCATCGAATCGACCGTTGCGGGGTCGGCTTCGCCGAGCACGTCCTCCACGACGGCAGCGCGCGCGGATCTGGCGTTCAGCTCCTCGATCGCGTTGGTCGCCTGTCGTTCGAGTTTCACGTTCGAACCGAAGAAGTTCAGGTCGTTTCGGACGCGGACCTGCGCGACAGCCTCGTTGGTTGCCGCTTCTGCACCGATGCCCATGGCTGATGCGCCGACACACGCAGCCACGACGGCCGCGATCATCCACCACCGCCGTCGGGCGCTCCACCAAAGCTGCTGAAGTTCCATCTCAGGCGGCGCGATCGAGTTCGGACGCTGGCGATTCCGCCTGCTTGTACTCGACCAGGGTCGAGTCGGTCTTGGTGATCCGGTTCTTTGCCCAGAGCATCATTCCGGACATTTCGGCAAACTTGCCGACAACGACCGACGAGGCGTAGAGCGATGCCTTGTCTGTCGAATCGCCGCTTGCGACTCGATGTCCTCGGACGCGCGACCACAGAACGGGGTAGCCGGCGAGCACGCCGACACCGACCGCCGCAACTGGTTGTTTGAGGGCGGCTATGCCGGAGATCGCGGCGGCGGCTGGCACCGCGCCAGCCCAAAAGCCGATCGAGCGAACCTCGCGCGTGTAGTGGCCGTGCTCGCCGTGCATCGAGGCGCCTTCGGCATACGCATGGCCAGCTCGGCGAGCCCGCGTGAACCACTGGCGGAACGTCGTGATGTTCGCATCGTGGATCGTCATGTCGGCGTCGAGGCGTTGGATGCCCCATCCGGCCTGTCGAATGCGGTGGCTGAACTCGGGATCCTCACCGGCGATCAGCGTTTCGTCGTAGCCGCCGACGGCTGTCCACGCACTGGCACGAATAAGTGCGTCGCCGCCGAACGCTCCGGCCTCGCCGATGGGGGTGTCCCATTCCATGTCGCAGAGCTGGTTGTACCGGCTGGCCTCGGGGAAACGCTCGCGGCGTCTCCCACAAACGGCACCGACGTCGGGATGCTCGTCGAGATGCGCGATCGCGGTCTCGAGCCATCCGTCGGAGATCTCCGTGTCACCGTCGAACACGTGCACGTAGTCGAGGTCGGGATGTGCGTCGATCAGTAGCGCAAAGCCTCGATTGCGGCCCCGCGCCGCGGTGAATGGCCTCGATGCGTCGAGCTCGTCGACGATCGTGGCGCGTTTGGCGGCGACGGCGATCGAATCGTCGGTCGATCCACTGTCGACGTAGCAGAGGACATGGCCGGTTTTCGCCAGCGCGTCGAGACAGACGCGCAAGCGGTCCCCCTCGTTTCTGCCGATGACGACGAGGCCGACGGTCGAACCGCTCATGCGGCCTCCTCGAGCCTCCGCGTGTCCGAGCTGTCCGTGGCGCTCGACGTCTTCGTCTTCTTCGAGCTGGAGTCGGTCGAGCGGGCGATCATCGGGCCGCGAGCGCCGGTCACTGCGAGCAGCACGTTGTCCGTGTCGGTGTACATCTGGGCGGCCTGCTCGAGGGCACGTTTCGACTGACCATGCTCGGGGACACACAGAACGAGACGGTCCGCACCCGGGGCGAGCTGCGCGGCAACCGCCGACCTGAGCACGTTGCCGACATCGACGACGACGACATCGATCAGGCTCTTGTGATCGTTCACGGAGGCGACGATCTCGATGATGTCGGGAGCAGCTTCGGACCCGTCGTTGCCGGCGACCAGGAGATCGTCGAGCGATGACGCGAACTGCACCGGCTTCGATTTCTCACCCCAGTTCGTCTTCGCATTGAGACGAACGGTGACATCGTTGCGTTCGAGGTCTCCATCGATGAGCAACGTGGACGCGCCGCGGCGAGCGAGCGTCGCAGCCAACTGAATAGCGGTAGTGGTCGACCCGGAGTCGACGGTTGCGCCGCCGATCGCAACGAGCGTCGGCTGGGTCGTGCGATTCTGCGATCGGCTGAGTTCGACCAATGCCGCCAGACGATCGAGTTCGCTCTGCACGCTGAGCGGACGAGCGGAGAGGTCACTCGAGCGACTCTCCGACATCGACGGCGAACGCTCGAGTTCGATGTCGGTCCGACGGCCCATGGTCTCCTCGATCGTTCGGCGGTCGAGCGCGACCCCCGAGAAGCGGGTTGCCATGATGGCGGCCGCAAGGCCCAACAAGCCGAACATGACGACGAGGCCGATCCGGACGAGGCCGGAGCTGTCGGCGAGCGGCTCAGCCGGCATGTTGGCGGGCTCGATCAACTCGGTCCGGAATGCCGATCGTGCCTCGTTCCGTGTGGTCGAGAGTTCGGTCTGTGCCCGCTGGAGGTCGCCGATCAGGATGCCCTGTTCGGCGGCGGCCGACGGGTCGAGAACGGTCACGTCCGGGATCGGTTGCGGGTTCTCGGCGTTCGTCGCAGCGGCGAGGTACGGCCGGGCGGCGGCCGCGAGCGTTTCGTTGACCGTCGTCAGCTCGCCTTCGATCCGAGTGACTTCGCCTTCGAGGCGATCCAGTTCGGGACGGAACGCATCGTCGACCAGTCCCTGCGCCTGAGCGACGTACTCCTCGGCGAACGCCTGGGCGACCTGCTGCGATCGTTCGGCGTCGCCCGTCACCACCGCAATGGAGATGATGTCGGAGCTGTCGATCTGGGTGAACGACACGTCGTCGGGGATGTTGCCGTCGACTCGCTGTTCGACGGCAGCCCGCACCGACGAACCACCGATCACGGCAATCTCGCCCTGGACATAGCGATCCGGTTGAGCGTCGAGCGCCGGGCTCGTCAGATTCGTCGACGGACGAGCGAGCACAAGCGCCGTCGACTCGAACCGATCGGTTGAGTTCGACGGAAACAGCATGGCCAGCAACACGCCCGCGACAAGCGCGGCAACAATGATCGGCCACCGTCGGCGGACGGCAACAAGGATGACATCGAGTTCCACGACTACTCCACGAGTTCGGTGTCGGTACCCGAAACAGGTCGGCATCTGAGTGACCGTCTTGAGTGCCGATCGAACCTCATGTCGGCACCCCTTGCGGTCGACAAGGAACGGATGGCAAGCGACGTCTCCTCTCTCTGGCGCGTGGCAGCGCCCTTCTTCACCGCAGACAAGGCGAACTGGATCAGCGACGCCGTCGACCGTGACGACTTCCGGTTCGAGCTCGTCCGGCGACCCGGCGGGGAACAGAACTGGCATGAACGCAACCGGGCGACGTCCTCGCTCGCCGACTGGCGGGACTATCGCCGCCACGCGAACGACACGCTCGCCGAGCCGAGCGCCGGGTTGATCGCGGTGTTTCCGCAACTCACGGCTGCCATGGCGGCGCGGATGCGCTTCCGTCGCGATGACCGACCGTTGGTCAGCTGGTTCTTCAACACCACCCTGCGCGGCGGCCTCCGTACGACATCGGCACGAGCATCGCTGGGTCGAGTCGATCGGTTCGTCGTTCATTCGCGGATCGAGATCGAGGCCTACGCCGAGATCCTCCGTTTGCCACAGGAGCGCTTTCGATACGTGCCGATGCAATACGGAGGAGCGATCTCCGAGGCCAGCCGTCCCGACGGTGAGCCCTACCTGTTCGCCACCGGATCGGGTTTCCGCGACTACGGAACGATGTTCGCCGCCGTCGAGAAGCTTGGTCGACGCACGCTCGTGCTTGCTGGGCCTCGCGCCCTCGAGGGTCTCGACGTGCCGAAGAACGTCGAGATCATCGACAAGATGGCCAAGGACGAGATCCACCGTCACGTCCTCCATGCCGACGCGAACGTCATCCCCATGAACACCGACGGTCTCACCGCTGGTCTCGTGACGATCGTCGAGTGCTTCTGCCACGGCCGAGCAATGGTCGGCACCGATCGACCCGGCGTCGACGACTACCTGCTCGACGATCGCAACTCGCTGCTCGCCCAACCCGGCGACGTCGACGGCCTCGCCGAACGCATCGAAGCCATGTGCACCGACGATGCGCTCAGAACACGCCTCGACACCGAAGCTGGCCGGTTCGCCGAGGAACATTGCACCGACGCCGCCGCTGCAGCATCTCTAGTCGACGTGTTGTCACTCGCTGCGGGGTCGCAAAAGGCTCCCTCCGCAGAGTCGTGTGCTGCGGGGTCGCAACAGGCTCCCTCCGCAGAGTCGTGTGCTGCGGGGTCGCAACAGGCTGCCTCCGCAGAATCCGAGCAGGCCGCCTGAGCATTCGAAGGACGGAGAACCAACCCATGCGCATCGCCTATCTCATCAACGAGTATCCCAAGGTCAGCCACAGCTTCGTTCGACGCGAGATCGACGCGGTCGAACGCCTCGGCGTCGAGGTTGACATCTACTCGATCCGACCGTGGTCGACGGACCTCGCCGACCCGGCCGACAAGAGTCACGCCGACCGGACCACCGTCCTGTACGACACCGAGAGCGACCTCGCCGCGGCGATGGCCGCAGAGGCACGCGGAAACGCCCGACGGCTCCGGGCAACGACGTCGTTTGCGATGCGCTGCGCGCGTGGCTCGGAGAAGTCGGCCGCCCACTGGTCCGCCTACGTCGCCGAAGCAGCCCGGTTGCGCCAAGCGTTCGAGGCCCGTCCCGTCGATCACGTGCATGCGCACTTCGGGACCAACCCTGCAGCGGTGGCGATGCTGTGCCGTCAGCTCGGTGGCCCCTCGTACAGCTTCACCGTGCACGGTCCCGAAGAGTTCGACCGACAGGTCGGTCTCACGCTCGGCGAGAAGATCGCGCACGCCGCATTCGTCGTCGGCATCAGCTCGTTCGGACGATCCCAGCTCCTGCGCCTCGCCCCTCCCGGTCGTCGCGACGACATTCACGTCATCCACTGCGGACTCGACCCGACATTCCTCGACGCTCCGACGCGGCCCATCGCCGACTCGCCGACCTTCGTCACGGTCGGGCGCCTGTCGGAACAGAAAGGCCACTGGGTCCTGATCGATGCCGCCCGTCAGCTGCGGGATCGTGGTGTCGACTTCTCCCTGGTACTTGTTGGCGACGGCGAGTTGAGACCGGAGGTCGAAGCGGCGATTCGCGACAACGATCTCGACGATGTCGTGCACATCACCGGATGGGCATCAGAGGCCGAGGTTCGCGAGGCACTTCTCGATGCTCGGGCCCTTGTACTCCCGAGCTTCGCCGAAGGTCTGCCGGTGGTGATCATGGAGGCACTCGCGCTCCAGAGGCCGGTGGTCAGCACCTTCGTGGCGGGTATCCCGGAGCTCGTGAAGCCGGACGTCTGCGGTTGGCTCGTGCCGGCAGGCGACTCGGATCGCCTCGCCACCGCGATGAAGGACGTTCTCGACGCGGCGCCAGCGACCCTCGATGAGATGGGTCGGGCCGGAGCGGCACGAGTGGCCGCCGACCACGACGTGGACATCGAAGCTGCACGGCTCGTGAAGCTCTTCGAGGCGGCCGTGACGCCGGCAGCGAAGGCCGCATAGGGCTTCGCCACATAGGAGCTTCTCAGGCGGCTTTCGACTCGCCGTCGGTGGCCGACCCGGGTTCCCAGGCGGGGACGGGCGGAGCCTTCTCGATGCGCCGTGCATCGAGGAGGCCGTGCAGGCGGCCAACGGCGATCGCACCACGGCGAGCCACGTTGATCACGGAGCGCTTGTGGACCTTTTGGCCATTGGCTTTCAGGAGCTTTGATCCGCCATCGGATCCTGGGGGGTTTCGTCGGGCCAGCACTTGCGCCATGCCGCGGCCGTAGAGGTAGTGCTGTTCGAGTAGCGAACGGAGACCAGCGCGATGTCGATAGTCGACGACAGCGTCGCCGGCGTAGCGAAGTTCGATGCCGCGCTCGAGCAGTTTCCAGCCGAAGTCGATGTCTTCACCTCGGAGCAGCGTTTCGTCGAATCCGCCGACTGCCTCGAAGTCGCTCGCCCACACCGCCATGTTGGCGGACACGAGGTAGTCGGCGCCGAGAAACGACGGAAGGCCTCCCGGTGTCGCCGGAGGTCGCCAGGACTCCTGGCCCGCGATCATCAATCGGTCCTCGGCGAGGTGGCCGCCGACCGCGGTACCGGGCTCGAGGGCGCCCACGATCGCTTGGAGCCAGCCTGGGGCCGCTTCGTCATCGCCGTCGCAGAAGACGAGAACGTTGCCCTGTGCTCGGCGTCCTCCGCTGTTGCGAGCGTACGAGGCGCTTCGAATCTGGCTCGAGTCGACGATGTCGGCCTCCAGGGCGCATCGGTCCAACATGTCTTCCAGCTCGCGTGCCGCCGACGTATCCGGCGTGTTGAGCGAGATGACGAAGTCCCAGGTGAATGTCGTCTCTTGATCGACCAGATGTTGCAGGGCCTGTTCGAGCCGGTCGTCGACCGATCCGACGGGCATCACGACAGAAACCGCAGCCGAATCGGCTGCGGTTCCGTCGATTCGTCTGGGCGTGTCGCTGCCGGACGTGCTCATACCCCGCTCTTATCGGCGGGAACGAGCGTCAGCTGAGGACGTGGCGTCCAAGAATCACGAGGAAACGGCTGTCCTTGACCAAGTAGCGGTGCGCCATCCGGCGGGGCTCGCTGAGGATCCGGTGGACGAACTCGATGCCGAGCTGCTGGAACACCTTCGGGGCCCGCTTCTTGACGCCAGCGATGAACTCGAGCGAGGCGCCAACGGCGAGGATGACGGGCGGCTCACCGGCCCAGTCTGGCCACTGCTCGAGGATGGAGCGGGCAACGAGGATGTCCTTCGGAAAGCCGAGGCCGAGAAACACGAACTCGGGAATCTCGTCCATACGCCACATCTGCTGGATGCAGTCCCAGGCGAAGGCGTCGATGACCGAACCCGCATCGGCTGGGAGCATCGGTGCCTGCATCCAGCTGAAGTTCCGGTGACCCTCTTCGAGGATCTTGCCGACGTGTCCGCGTGCGCAGACGGCAAAGGTCGAGCGGTTCGAGAGAGCGAGCTGCGGCCACATCACGGCAGTGAGGTCCGAGCCGGCGAGCTTGGCGGCCAGTCGGTCACCCGCCAGGTGGCTGAACGAGACGAGCGGCTGGCCGTCGGCCAGAACCACTGCCGCCCGCTCCACGGTGTCGACGATCGACGAATCGGCGTCCTCGAGGGTCACGAGGATGTCGACGTTGGGGGTGACGACCAGCGGAAGCTGGTTCGGCTTGCCCCGGAAACCTTCGAGGAGAGCATCGGCGACGTGGTCGATCGACTCGGCGTCGGTGAAGCGGAGACCCCAGGTGTGTGCATCGGTGAGGTTTCGTGTCGTGTGCATGACACGAGAGTGGATGGTGGGGCGGTGCGGAACATGAGCTGTCGGGCCAAACGATTGGACCGGTTGGCCCATGGCGGCAGGGCAGGATCAGGACAGTCTCCGCAGTCGGGCCGCTTGTCGATCTCCGTCGATTCGGGCGATGAGGTCGTCGAAATCGTCGGCTGGTCCCGTCCAGTGGAGGTCGGACGCGGTCGGGCTGACGGCTGCGTCGAGTTCGATGGTGGCGATTCGGCGAAAGAGCAGCGCCAGGTCGCGATTCTCCGCAAGGGTGTGTGCGAGCTTTGCGCCGCCTCGCACGGTGATGTCCCATTGGCCTGCGGCAGGGGGAATGTGCTCGATGTGCCCGTATCGGGAAAGCACGGCTGCGGTCGACTTGGCCCCCCATCCGGGAAGGCCAGGGAAACCATCGGCCGAGTCCCCAACGAGCCCGAGATAGTCGGGGATCGAGGCCGGTGGAACGCCGAACTTCTCGATGACTGCGGTCTCGTCGTATCGCACGCCCTTCCGCCGGTCGAACTGACAGATGCCGGCGTCGTCATCGACGATCTGGGCGAGGTCCTTGTCGGGCGTGCAGATCCAGACCTCGTCGACAGTCGGGTCGGCTGCGTAGCGGACGGCAGCGGCACCGAGGGCGTCATCGGCTTCGTGCTCGATCATTGGCCAGACGACGAACCCGGCGGCTCGGAGCACGTCCTCGAGGAGTCCGAACTGCGAAGCGATGCCCTCTTCGATCCCGGATCCGTCCTTGTAGTCGTCCCACAGTTCGTTGCGGAACGACTCGATCACGTGGTCGGTGGCGATCCCGATGTGGGTGGCGCCGTCTTCGAGCATCTGAATCATCGACCCGAGCACCGCACGGACGGCGCCGACCTCTTCGCCGGCAGCGTTGAGATGCGATGGAGCAGCGAAGTAGTAGCGGAACAGTTCGTATGTCCCATCGACGAGGTGGATGCGCATGGACTGATCTTGGTGCACGCATGTCACAATGGCCCAGCGGAGGTCGTCGAGCGTCTGGACAACCGGGCGTGCGACCGTGGCTTCGAAAGGACGCACCGTGCACTTGACCCCCGAGCAGATCGATCGTCAGCCGTTCCGCATGCGCCGCCGGGGGTACGACATCGTCCAGGTGCGTGGGTTCCTGCGCGAGATCGCCGAAGAGATGCGCGATCGCCAGCAGGTCCGTGACGATCTGGCTCGAGATGGTGATCCTCGGGTTCTCGCTGAACGCGAGGCGAAAGCGATCATCGAGGACGCCCACAAACAGGCCGAACAGATCGTCTCGACCGACGCCCCCGATGCCGACGCTGCGGCTCGTGTGGACGCCGAGTCGATCGTCGCCGATGCTCAGGGCGAGGCCGACGTGATCGTTGCGGAGGCTCGCACCGAAGCCGAACAGATCGTGACCGCGGGCGAGGAACAGGCTCGAGCGCGGGCCGACGCCGTGCTCGGTGACGCACAGACGCGCCTTGACGCCTTGCTCGATGAGGAACGTGCCCTTCAGGACCGGGTGCGGGCGCTGCGATCCGAGGTGTCGCTGCTCGATCCGGAAACGGTCGGAACCGCGATCGCCGGGCCCGCCGATGACGGACCGACGATCGTTCTCGACGATTCGCTCGCCTCGTTCATGAAGGACAAGCTGCGTGTCGAGGTACCCGGCCGATCCTGATCGGCGGGCTCGTCACCGGCGTCGTTGGCGGTGGCGGTTGAAAGCACTTTTTGAGATGGCGCTGCCCGATCGGCCAGGCGCGGGCGGTCGTTGTGGTCCGACCGACCGGGACAACACCATCCCTGTCGTGTTCTCGAGGAGACCCTGATCACCCGTTCGAACTCGACGTTGCGATTACGTTACAACCGTAACGAATAGATGTCAACCCGTAATGTTTGACTTTCTGGTCAGGAGGCCGGATTCGCAGAGAACGGCGCGGTCGGCCACCGATCGAAACACGCCGCGACATCCACTGACGGCGATCGCCGACGGGCATCATCGACTGCTGTTCGAGATTGCTCGAGCGTGCGCTCTGGAGGGGAACCGCTCGTCGCCGCATCGATCCCGGCCTGACGCAGATATCGGACCGCTGCTCGCCACGGGTCATCGGCATCGACTGCCGCGCGGATGTCGCTGTGATCGATCCAGGCCTGCAATGCGTCTGCCGCACCGATCAGCTCCATCGGGCTCAAGTCCATGGGGCCATCGAGTGCAAGCAGTTCGAAGTCTGCTGTCGCGGCCTGCAGCTCGTCACATGCGGACTCAGCTGGCGCCGAGGAGAACTCGCTCGACGCAACGGCATCGGTACTTGGGGCGAGCTGAATCGCGACAGCCAAGCCCGCCAACAGCACGAGTACGGCTGCTGCAGCGATCCATGCCGTGCCCCGACCCGGAGCTGGGGCCACCAGGGTGGTGGCTGCGCCGATCTCGAACACCGGCGTGTCGGGATCGAACTCAGGTGGTGTCTCTATGCCATGCACGGTGCCGCGTGGCCCGGCTTCATCGACTACTCGCCGGTAGATGCGATCTCGGACCTTCGGTGGAGTCGGCCGAACCTCATCGAGTCCAGCAAAGGTGTCGTGCAGGTCATCAGGCATGGACCGTCACTCCTTCATAGGCCACCTTCAAGGCCCGTCGTGCCCGGGCGATGCCCGAGCGGGCCGACTGGACAGTCGTTCCGAGTTGCGTGGCGACCTCCGTCATCGGGTAGCCGTCCTGGTAGTGCAATACGAGCAGGGCGCGATGAAAGGTGCTGAGTTGATCGAGCGCCAAGAGGAGTCGATCCGTTGCGTCGACGGACGGCGGCTCGGGCCCGTCATCGCGTGATCGGCTCAGGAGCAGATGTGCCTTCGCCATCCGCCTCTCGCTCGCCCGCCACCGGTCGATGACCTTGTTGCGCGTCACCGCCATCAGCCACGCCTCGGTCACGGCTTCGCCTTGGCCGTTTCGCAGTGCGACGAGCGCGGCTTCGAAGACCTCCGCAGCGAGATCCTCGGCTTCGGACGGTCCGAGGCGGGCGCGGGCGTAGGAATACACGCGATCGATCGAAGCGTCGTAGAAGGCCTCGAAGCCCCCGGGGATCGTGTCTGCACCGCCCATACACCTGCTTCATCGTTTGGCGGACGCGAAATTCGTCGCGGCGGCGACACATTTGCGATGCGGTCGTCGATGAACCGGGTGTCTCGATTGAAGGGCGAATGAACGATGACGACACGACAGAGGAACAACACGATGCGAGTGCGGTCGATGTGGGTGGCTGCGGCCGTGGTGTTTGCGAGCTGTGGCTCCGACTCCTCGACGGTCGCGGAGGTGGGGTCTTCGGCGAGCGACACGACGACGACCGCGGCGGTCGCCGCCGTCGAAGACGACGCGGCAGCCCCGGTACCGGTGGATCCGGTGGCGTTTGCCGAGGAGGTCGCCGGGCAGATCGACGGACTCAACGCGGAGCTCGATGCACGGGCCGCGGTCTTCCTTCAGAACATCACCGACGGTCCCGGACGCATCGCGCAAGACGCCGACTGGAACGCGGCGCTCGCGCCGGCAGCGGCAGCCGCCGCCAGTGGTCTCCCCTCTGACGTGGACGGGGCGCCGTCGGTCGACGGTCTTCGCTCGGCGCTCACCGAATGGTCAGCTACGGCGCAGCAGGCGGCCGATGATCTCTACGCAGCCGAAGCCGAGCTCGCACCGATTTGGGGGTCACCTGAAGCAGACGACCAGGTCGAAGCGATCCAAACCCCCGTCAACGACGCACAGACGGCGTATGAGGACGCGTGTCTCGAGTTCGGGGAAGGGGCGGCGGTCATGCTCGGCGTTGCGGTCGATTGCCTGCGGGTGAGCGATGCTCCCGTCGAGGTCGTCGAGACCACGATCATGCTCGGCGATCGTACGGTCACGGCGTCGGGGCCGGTTGGCCTGATTCAGAAGAGCGATGTTCTCGTCGCAATCGAATCGGCCGACCCCGAACTCGGTGACGACTACTGGGCGGAGATTTCCGTCGCGCCGATCTTCGTCGATCCCACAGGGCCACTCGAGTCGATGCGCGTCGACTCCTCGATCGACTGGCCTGAGGACCTCGCCGCGTGGATCGACTCGATTGGGGGGTCGATCGCCGCCGAGGGCGAGACCACGATCGGCGGAGTCGAGGCGAGATGGTGGGAGTTCGTTGGCGACGGCGCCCGGCTGTCCGAGCTCAACCCCGGCGGGGGAGCCATCTCGATGTTCGCGTTCGATGGAGTTGGCGAGTTCGAGGCGTCGTTCCAACTCAATGACGGGATCGCCACGAGGCTCTACCGGCTGGACCTCGACGACTCGATCGTCGTGCTCGCGTCTCAGGGCATCGCCACTGGCGGGCCTGCCGACGCCGAGATGCCGCCCTTCATTCCGCGGGATGTGCAGATCTGGGAGTGGATCGACGACGTCGTGATCCCGTCGCTCACGATTGATTGAGCTGCGTTCGCCCTTCGAGGGCGCGGCCAAGCGTCAACTCGTCGGCGTACTCGAGGTCGCCGCCGACCGGCAGACCCGACGCAATTTTCGACACGGTGATGCCCAGGGGTTCGAGTAGACGGGCGAGATACATCGCTGTCGCTTCGCCCTCGATGTTCGGGTTGGTGGCGAGGATCACCTCATCGATCGATTCTTCGGTGATCCGACGAAGTAGTTCGGCGATGCGGAGTTGCTCGGGCCCGATGCCCTCGATCGGGCTGATCGCGCCCTGAAGCACGTGGTAGCGGCCCTTGTACTCGCGGGTCCGTTCCATGGCGACAATGTCTCGCGACTCCTCGACCACGCAGACGATCTTCGTGTCCCGGGCGGGGTCACGGCAGATTCCGCACTCGGTGCCCTCGGCGATGTTGAAGCACCGCTCACAGAACGCGATGCGATCCTTGACCTCGGTGATCGCTGTCGCCAGCCGAATGGCGTCGACCTTCGGGATCTTCAGCAGGTGATAGGCGATGCGTTGCGCCGACTTGGGGCCAACCCCGGGAAGGCGACCGAGCTCGTCGATGAGGTCCTGGACCGGACCGGCGAACACCGCCACCTATTGGCCGCCGCCGAGCATGCCGCCGAGGCCGTCCATGTCGAGCCCGCCCATGGCGTCCGATTGATTGTCTTGGAGCTGCGACGCGGCGTCACGAAGCGCAGCCAGAACGAGGTCGTTGAGCAGCTCGACGTCGGAGGGATCGACCACCGACGGGTCGATCGTCACCGAATGGAACGTGAAGTTGCCATCCACCTCCACGCGGACGACGCCGCCGCCGGCGGATCCCTCGACGACCTGTGCGGCCGCCTCTTGCGCACTGGCCATCATCTGTTGGGCCTGCTCCATCAGCGAGCCGAGGTCCGGCATGCCGCCCCCGCCTCCGCCGCCCAGCAAGGCGCCGAGGTCGGGCATGCCAGCGGACGGATCGTTTGGGTTCTGGTCAGACATGCTCACGGGTCTCCTTGATCGAGTACTTCGGCACCGGGGAACGCTTCGGTGATGCGGTCGACGACCGTACTGCTTCCGACGTCGGCGTCGGTGAGATCATTCAGGTCGACGTCTTCTTCGGCAGCAGGTTCGGGTGCGGTCGCTGTGGGCGCTGGACCGCCCGCACTCGGCGCTGGCGCCGGTGCGTCGCCGACGATCAACGCCAGCGTGAGCGGCTGCGAGAACGTGTCGGACAGCGCTTGCTGAACCTCCGCGACGTACTTCTCGCAACGACGTCGCTGCGCTTCGCTGGGCAACGCGACCTGCACGGTCGGACCATCGAGGCCGACGACGCTGCCGGCGAGGAAGCGAGCCCGGGCCGGCGTACTGCAGCCGTCGAGCATGCCGGCCCACTTCGCCTGGACCCCGTCGGCGGTGACGCCCGACGGAGGGGCGGTGGATGCCGGCTCCTCATCCACTGGGTCGTCCGCAGGGACGTCGGGTGGCGGTTCTTCGAGGGGTGGTTCTTCGTCTCGGCCGATCGGTTCGGCGGGTTCCGATACTTCGGCCGAGGTCGGCTCACCGCCTACAATGGGATTGGCGGCGGGCGCCTGTTCGGCCTGTGTCTCGGCGGCACCATTGGTATCGAACGGCTCCGGTGCGTCGGCGGGTTCGGGTTCGTGGTTGCGCATCGATGGCGGGGGAGGTGCGCTTCCCCGACGTTCGGACGCTGGTCGGCTGGGTCTGGACGGTCGGCTCGGAGCTCCGTCGCCACCAGAGCGCGGTCGCAGCGCAGCGCGAGCCATATCGGCGGGCTTGGAGCGCTTGGGTCCACCGTCATCGTCGGTCGGGGGAGTCGCTGTGGGTATTGGTGCTGGGGCTCGGTTCGTGGTCTCCGTCGGCGCAGGGGCCGACTCCTCGACGGGAGCCTGGGTCTGCGCGGACGCAGGCGCGGGAGCGGCAGTGGGAGCCGACGTCACTGCGGGGGCCGAAACGGTCCCGCCCGAAGCCAGCTGTGCGAGTTGTGCCTCGAGGGCATCGACCCGGGCAGCGAGGGCCGCGTCGCCGCCGGTCGCGGGCTCACAAATCTTCACGAAGGCGACTTCGAGATCGATGCGCGGATCCGGTGCCTGGCGCATTTCGACGAGAGACGTGCCAATCATCTCGAGACTCTTCGTGATGCGCGCCGGGGACAGGCGCTCGACGAATCGCGCCGCCATCTCCGCGTCGGGTTCGGCCATACGAGCGGGGGGAGCGCCCATCTTCACCAAGAAGACGATGCGCAGAGCATCGATGAATCGCTCACCGATTCGCCGTGGGTCGACGCCGCGTGTCGTCGCCGCTTCGATCGCGGCCAATGCCGTCGCCGCATCATTGGACGCGACGGCTTCGATGAGGTCACCCGTCGAGGTGTCGATGTCGGTCACGCCGCCTGCCGCGACGACTTGGTCGAGCGCAGACAACGTGTCGCGTGCCGAACCGCCGCCGACCTTCACAACGTGACCGACCGCCTCGTCGTCGACTTCGAGACCGGCGTCGGCCGCGATCTCGCGCACCAGGGCCGTCATCTGTTCGGCCGGAATCAGGTTGAGCTGCAGATGCTGCGTCCGGCTCCGAATCGTCGGGACGACCTTGTGCGGCTCGGTCGTGGCCAGCACGAACACCACGTGATCGGGCGGCTCTTCGAGCGTCTTGAGCAGCGCATTTTCTGCTCCCGACGTGAGCATGTGGACCTCGTCGAGGAGGTACACCTTCGTGCGGCCCGGCGTGCCGAGCGCAACCTTCGACAACAGGTCGCGGATGTCGTCGACCTTGTTGTTGGAGGCGGCATCGAGTTCGTGCAGATCGAAACTCGTCCCCGCATCGATCGCCATGCACGAATCGCAGGTGCCGCACGGCTCGCCATCGACCGGGTTCTCGCAGTTGAGCACCTTGGCGAGCACGCGGGCCGCCGTGGTCTTGCCGGTGCCACGCGGGCCGCTCAGCAGATACGCGTGGCCGACCCGGTCCTCTCGCACCGCATTGCGCAACGCCATCACGACGTGCTCCTGGCCTCGCATCTCCGAGAAGGTGCCCGGCCGATACCGGCGGTAGAGCGACTGATAGGCCATCGCCTCTGACTGTATCTCGCTGCGAGTTCGCGCCCTTCGGGCGCTCATGCGCAGAGTGCCGGAGGCCCCTGTCCGCGCCGCCCGGCTCGGCCGGATCGGCGCTGTTTCTCGCTGCGAGTTCGCGCCCTTCGGGCGCTCATGCGCACAGTGCCGGAGGCCCCTGTCCGCGCCGGCCGGATCGGCGCTGGTTCTTGGTGCGCCGAACTGGGCTTGTTCCGAAGAGCACACAACCCGGCTCGTGTGGCACGAGCCGGGTTGCGCTGTCCGCTGTCAGTTGCGGGCGGAATCAGGCGGCCTTCACGTAGGCCTCAGCGTGGTCGGTGTTGCCATTGGCAAACACACGGCGAGCGACCGCCTTGGCCGTGTCACGCATCGCCTCGATCGCCACGAAGTACACCGGGAAGGCCACGAGGACGAGGATCGTCGAGGTGACCAAACCGCCCATGAGGGTGAAACCGAGCGACTCCCAGAACGGATCGGCGACTGCCAGCGGAGCGAGACCAGCGAGCGTCGTGAGCGTCGTCGTGATCAGCGGACGGAATCGCTGAGCGATGGCCTCGGCGATGGCGTCCTGAGCCGTGGCACCGAGCCGACGAGCACGGTTCGCCGCGTCGACCAGCAGGATCGTGTTGTTGACCGACACGCCGATCAGGGCGATGAACCCGATGGCAGCGAGGAAGCTGAGCGGGTTGTCGGTGAGTGTCAAGATTCCCGTCACCCCGAGGAACGAGAAGGGGATGGCGAGGAAGACCAAGAGCGACTGAACGATCGAGCGGAACTGAATCGTGATCAGGGCGAGTACGGCCACGAGAGCCACGATGCCGGCGACGTTGAGTGCCGCGAAGTCGTCCTGGTTGTCGGACTCTTCGCCGAAGTCAAAGGCGAGGGCATCGGTGCCGAGGCCCGTCTGGCTGTTGTCTCCGACGAAGGCTCGGACCTGGTCTTCGGTTGTCGACAGCAGCGCAGTCAGTGCCGTGGCATCGGCGTACTTCGCACGGACCTCGACGAAACGCTCACCGTTCAGGCGGGCGATCAGCCCGTCGGTGGAGATAATGGCATCGACGATCTCGATCGGCTCGCCACCCGCCATGATCTCGCTCCCAAGGAGTTCGGCACGAATGTCTGCAGCGAGGGCATTCCCGGCATCGACGGTCGTGTCGTCCACGCTGACCTGCACGGCGAAGGGGTAGTCGGCGATCGGGGGACCGTTCTCGATCTGGCCGACGGCGACCCGGGCGTTGTCGAGTCCAGCGAGTTCGGCCTCGATCGCGGCCACGAACTCGGGGGCGGTCGTGTCTCGATCTCCGAGCGGGGTCAGATCGACGGTCACTTCGAGCTCACGCTCGTTACCCACGATGTACTGCGACCGGACGAGTTCGTCGCCGACGATGTCGATCACGGCCTGGTCGATGCGGGCTGCGAGGCGATCGGCTTCGTCGACGGTGGTGCCGGGATCGAACTCCGCCTTCACCGTGAGGCCGTTGGCGTCCTTGCCTGCGGGGAAGATGCTGAAGTCGAGGCGACCGGCCAGAACGACACCTGCACCAATCGATGCCAACGAGAGGCCGACGAGCCCCAGCCCAGTGAGGCGCCGCACGAGTCCACGACCGGTCGAGAAGCGAGCCAGGGCGGAGAGGGCACGTGCTCCGGCATCGACGACCGGGGCGCCAACAGCGCGTCCAGCACCCTGGGCAAGGAGGCGTCGACCGGCGAGGGGAATGGCGACCATGGCGAGCACGAACGAGAGTCCGAGTGTGATGATGACCGTGGTTGGGATCGGGCGAACGAATTCGCCGAGATTCCCGCCGATCAGCAGCATCGGGGAGAACACGACGATCGTCGTGAGGGTGCCAGCGAGGGTCGCCGAGCCGACACGGTTGATCGCGGTTCGGATGACTCCGATCGATCGGTCGTCTTCGGCAGGGTCGGGTGCGTCTGCCGAGGCATCGATCGCTTCGGTGACCACAACGGCGTTGTCGACCAGGAGTCCGAGCGTGAGGATCAGGCCGAACAGGGTGATCGTGTTGAGCGTGTAGCCGATCGCCCACAGGCCGACGAGCACGCCAAGCATGACGAGGAGCATGAAGCCCGCTTTGAGCAACGCGGCGCGCCATCCGATGAGGACGAGGCCGACAAACACGACCGCCAGCAGGCCGCCGATCAGGTTGGCCGTGAGCGAGTCGAGTTGGGCTTGCACGCCGGTAGCGAAGTCGGCCGTGATTGCCGTGATGGTGCTGTCGGCCGTGGGTGCCGAGGCGAGCAGTTCGGTCACGTGGTTGCTGAAGGCGAGTACATCAAGATCGCTGCCGGGATCTCGGACGATGCCGATCGAGACCGACTCGGCGTATCCGGTCGAGTCGAGTGCAACCCGAGAGAAGGCGGTCTGGCGCTGCTCGATCGAGCCGTCGACCGGTGACTCGGCGTCGGTGACGAGTGCCTGGAGGGCGGCCCGTTCGATTTCGGCGTCGGCCTCGAGCCATGCGGCCAGGGCATCGGCTTCGGTCTGACGTTCGAGTGGACTGCCGGTCGCGACCACGGACACGAACAGATCGAATTCGCCGACGAACCGAGCGGCGTCGACCGCGGTGTAGCTGACCTCTGCGCCATCAGGGAAGGCGAGGCCGAGGGCCTCGATCGCCGCAGTTCCAACGGGTGACGGAACCGATGGTTCGAATTCGACTACGGCGACGAAGGCGTTGGGGAGTGATTTGGTCTGTACCTCGATGACGTCGGCGACGCCCGCGATCGCGGGTTCGATTTCGGTGACGATCTCTTCGTCGATGGCCTGGGCATCGTCGACGAACCAGGTGCCGGAGACGATCGAGATTGGTGTGTTGATCGGGGGAAAGCCCTCGCGGTCGAGGCCGGCGGTGAGGGCGACGAGCCCGGCAACGGCGAGGAGCGCCAGAGCAGCGAGCGTGCGTTTGGCGTTTCGGGCGCTGGTGACAGCGAAGCGAGTGACGACGGACATGGGGTTCTCCTTATGAGACAGAATGACTTCTTTGCAACTGACTGTCTCATTATGGACCGAACTGGGTTTGTGGGACAACCTGTCCGATAAGTTTCTTGCTTGTGACTCACGACACCCGAGAAGATCCCCGCATTGTTCGCACCCGCCAAGCCGCGCTGACGGCCATCCGTGAACTCATCCAGGAGGGTGGCTGGGAGGCCGTGACCCACCAGAACATCGCGGAGAAGAGCGGCTACGCCCGGTCGACGATCTACCGGAACTGGCCCGAACGGATCGACCTCCTCCGTGAGCTGACGAACCGTGCCGAGCTCGACTCGCACGCTCCCGACCTGACCGGAGATGTGCGCACCGACGTGCTCGCCGACCTCGCCTCGTATCGCGACGTGCTGTTCGACAAGGGCGGCGGCGTCACCCTGGCGACGATCCTCAGCCTTGTCGAGCACTCCCCAGAAGCACGAGAGATTCACGATGCTGGCGTGGCGCGTGGTGAAGGTGTCGTCCGGGGAGTGCTCGCCGATGCCGTCGCACGCGGCGAGCTCGAGGCCGATCTTGACCCGATCCACGGTGCAAGCGAGCTGTTCGGCCCGGTCACGCACCGGCGACTGATGAGCCGAAGCCGACCCAACGACGACGACCTCGCACGGATCGTCGACTCTTTCCTGCATCGATGGGCGGTGACGAAGAACTGACCTGATCCTTACTCCACACGTCGGCACTTCGAGCCGATGGAACACCGATGTACACGGGTCTCGGTGTTCGGCCCGACGAAG